>NZ_BRVS01000001.1 GCF_026011795.1 Arthrobacter mangrovi
CCGCTATGGCCTTCGACGGCGGCGTCCTCGCCCTCCGCGGTGGCCGTGAGCCAGAACCAGCCCTCTTCTTCCGAGTAGCCGTACGGCTCGATCTTCTTGACGAGCTTCAGGGTCGTTTTGCAGCTGACCTCATTAACGACGACGAACTCGTTGGCGCCATGGTCCAGCTCGAAGGTTCCGACGCCCTCTTTGCTCTCGAGCCAGCAGCTGTCGGGGAGGTCGGTCTCCTCCTTGATCGTCACGTCCTTGCCGCGCCGGTAGTCGGCGTAGTCGTAGCCCCACTCGGCGTCGCTGAACTGGTCCTCGTCCTTCGGCTGCGAGAGCTTCAGGTCGGCGTCGAAGCCGTCGGGCTGCTCCCCCTCGGCGTAGTACTCGCCGTCGATGTACCACTTCTTGTCCACGCGGACGGAAGCCTCTTTGCCGTGGCCGCCGGACTCGTCGTCCTCGGATTCTTCCTCGTGCTCGGCCTCGTCCTCGGCTTCCTGCTCGCCTTCGGCCTCAGACTCCCCCTCGGCTTGCTGCCCGAAGTCCCCGCCCTCGGGGCCGGTTCCTGCCGCGGTTTCGTCGACGGGGGCCGCCTCGGGCGCGGCCGCGGCGGGCCCCGGAACCGGGCCGGCTTCCGCAGCGGGCGCCTCGGCCGCAGCCGGGTCGGCCGGCGCCGGAGCGGGAGCCGGCTCCACGGCGGCCGCTTCCGCAGGCGCCTGTGCCGCCGGGGCCTCCGCCGCGGGCTCGCTCGCAGCCGTCGGCGCGGCCGGCTCTGCCGGCTCTGCTGCCGCGGCTTCGGTGACCGCGGCTCCGGCCGGTGCGGCCGCCGCCTTTTTGACCAGCTCCGCCGCGCTGTCGGCGGGAGGTGAGCCCCCGCCGTCGTCCGCTAGAGCTGCCGGCATGACGCCGCCGACGGTCAACGCGCACACCGCCGCAGCGCCCAGCGCCCCTCGCAGCCGCCTGCGCGCCGTGTTGCCGCCGGACCGGCTTCCACCGTCCCCGTCCGGCCGACCGTACCAATGCATGGAATCACCCATATCGAAGTTCCCTCTCGCCGGCCCGTCAGCGGGCCGTCCCAGGTGCGAATGCGCGGACCCGTTCCCCCGTCCGCCTGACACATGAGCGCGCCGAAGCACGCTGCGGCCGCCGTCCCCGCCGGCCGCACCACGCAGCCTCCCCCAGAGGCTGCGTCCCCAACGGCCGCCTCCGTCCGCACTGCAGTGCGCACAGAAGCCACCGACCGCCGGCCGTCCTGACGGAGCGGATCGGGCGGTATTCGAAAGCGTAGTGGCGCACCTGCGGCGGGGCTAGGTGAATCCATTAGTTAGTTGGCCGCGGGGCCGGTTTCCCAAGGATTCTTCAAGGTTTTTCGCCAGCCGGCCGGGGCAAAGGGCCCATGACACCCGGTGCAGTGATTGGAATACTGGGGGCCATGCAGGCGAGCGGCAAGGACCAGCGGGGCATGTCGGACCGGAACCTTGCCCTGCTGGCCGACGGCTTGCTTGCGGCCGTGGGGTACGACGCCGTGCTCCGGCCCTGGATGCGCAACTGGGGAAGCACCGCCGCCGAGCGGACGATGCGGCTGGCGGGCGACGACGTTCCCGCGGACGTGCGGGAGCACTATACGAAGGCCGTGACCATCGAGGCCGACCCGGAGGACGTCTGGCCGTGGCTGGTGCAGATCGGCGACCGGCGGGCCGGGTTCTACAGCTACGACTGGCTCGAGCGGCTCCTCTTCCCCGGACTGATGCACTACGCGGAAAAGACGCACTCGGCGCGGCGGATCCACTCGGAACTGCAGGACCTGCGGCTGGGCGACCGGATCAATACCGGCTCCATCGGGAAGCTATCGGTCGGTGCCGACGTGACCGTCCTGGAGCCCGGCCGGGCGCTCGTGGTGGGAACGTGGGCCTTCATCCTGCAGCCGATGCGCGGCGGCCGGACACGCCTGCTGGTCCGGGACAGGGACACCGGCTGGCTCAAGCTGCTGGTGCCGCGGCGGTTTGCGCTGGCGCGGCTGGGACTGGGCCTCATCGACTACCTGGTCGGCGATCCGCTGCACTTCGTCATGGAGCGCCGCATGATGCTGGGGCTCAAGCAGCGGGCGGAGAGCAGCCGCCGACTCGAGACCCTGCTGAGCGCGTAGCGGCGGAAGCCGCCCTTCCAGCTCGACGGCTGGGCCCATCGACGGCGCGGGGGCAAAGCCCCGACCCGCCAATGACTGAACCGCTGGCACCCTTTCCAGGAAGGGAAAGGGCACCAGCGGCTCAGTCAATCCGAGTGGTCCGTCAGTCGGGGCCAGGGCCGGCGTCAGGCCTTGCCGTCGAACAGGCTGGTGACGGACCCGTCGTCGAACACTTCGCGGATGGCGCGGGCAATCAGCGGGGCGATCGACAGCACGGTCAGCTGCGGGAACTGCTTCTCCGCCGGGATCGGCAGCGTGTCGGTCACGACGACCTCGCGCGCACCCGACTCGGCGAGGCGGCGTGCGGCCGGGTCGGAGAACACGGCGTGCGTGCAGGCGATGATGACGTCCTTGGCGCCGGCGTTCTTCAGCACCTGCACGGCACCGGAGATCGTGCCGCCGGTGTCGATCATGTCGTCGATGAGCACGCATTCGCGGCCCTCGATCTGGCCGACGACCTGCTTGGACACGGCCTGGTTCGGCACGTTCACGTCGCGGGACTTGTGCACGAAGGCCAGCGGTGCGCCGCCGAGCCGCTCGGCCCACTGCTCGGCGACACGGACGCGGCCGGTGTCCGGGGAGACGACGGTGACGTTGTCCAGGTCCACGCGGGTCCGCATGTAGTCGGCCAGCAGCGGGATGGCCATGAGGTGGTCAACCGGGCCGTCGAAGAAGCCCTGGATCTGCGCGGTGTGCAGGTCCACCGAGATCAGCCGGTCGGCGCCGGCCGTCTTGTAGAGGTCAGCCACCAGGCGGGCGGAGATCGGCTCGCGGCCGCGGTGCTTCTTGTCCTGCCGGGCGTAGGGGTAGAACGGAGCGACCACGGTGATGCGCTTGGCTGAGGCGCGCTTGAGCGTGTCCACCATGATCAGGTGTTCCATCAGCCATTCGTTGATCGGGGCCGGGTGCGCCTGGATCACGAAGGCGTCCGTGCCGCGCACGCTCTCTTCGAAGCGGACGTAGATCTCGCCGTTGGCAAAGTCGTAGGCGCTGGTGGGGAGCAGGTCGATCTCCAGCTCCTTCGCGATCTCCCTGGCAAGCTCCGGGTGGGCCCTGCCCGAGGCAAGGACGAGCCTCTTTTCGCCTTGGGACTTGATTCCGGTCATGAATGATCACTTTCTGATGGGGTGGGGGTGGGGGAAGTCTGCTGGGCGGACTGCGCTGCCTCGGCGGCCGTCGCGGCGGCGGTTCCGGCGCGGTTCTGCTGGACCCAGCCCTCGAGGTTGCGCTGGGCGGCCACGTTCAGGGCCAGCGCGCCGGGCGGCACGTCCTTGCGGATCACGGCGCCGGCACCGGAGTAAGCGCCGTCGCCGATCTGCACGGGCGCCACGAAGACGGTGTTGGAGCCGGTGCGCACCTCCGAGCCGATGACCGTGCGGTGCTTGTTCACGCCGTCGTAGTTCGCGGTGATGTTGCCGCAGCCGATGTTCGAGTTCTCCCCGATTTCGGCATCCCCGGCGTAACCGAGATGACTGAGCTTGGAGCCCTTGCCGATGATCACGTTCTTGGTCTCGTAGAAGGCGCCGATCTTGCCCTTCTCCCCCAGCTGCGTGCCCGGCCGCAGGTAGGTGAACGGGCCGACCTTGGCGTTCGGGCCGATCCGGCTGTCCGAGCCGTGGGTGCGGGTGACGGTGGCGCCTTCGTCGATGACCACGTTGGTCAGCGTGCAGTCCGGACCAACGACGGCGTTGGCCGCCACGTGCGTCGCCCCGTGCAGCTGGGTGCCGGGCAGCAGCGTCACGTCCGTACCGAAGGTCACGGTGGAATCGATCCAGGTGGTGGCCGGATCCACGATGCTCACGCCGGCACGCATTGCCGCCTCGCACACGCGGCGGTTGTGCTCCGCGCCGAGCTGGGCCAGCTGGACGCGGTCGTTGGCGCCCTCGACCTGCCACCGGTCCGTGGTGACCACCGCGGCCACCCGGCCACCGGCGTCGTTGGCGATGGCCAGCACGTCCGTGAGGTACTTCTCCCCCTGCGCGTTGTCCGTGGTGATCTGCTTCAGCGCGTCGCGCAGCATCTTCGCGTCGAAGGCGTAGATGCCCGAGTTGATTTCGCGGATGGCGCGCTGTTCCTCGGTGGCGTCCTTGTGCTCGACGATCCCCTGCACGGTGCCGTCCGCGCTGCGGATGATCCGCCCGTAGCCGGCGGCATCGTCCAGCACGGCGGTCAGCACGGTCACGGCGTTGCCGTCCCGGTCATGGGTGGCGACGAGCTCGCGCAGCAGGTCGGTAGTGAGCAGCGGCACATCGCCGTAGGTAACGACGACGGTGCCGTCCAGCTCCGCGGGCAGCGCCTCGAGGCCCACCTCCACGGCGCGTCCCGTGCCCGGAACCTCGTCCTGGTCCACGATCAGCGCGTCCGCGTCCAGGTCCTGGATGTGCTCGGCGACGCGGTCCCGTTCGTGGCGGACGACGGCGGCCAGCATCTGGGGTGCCAGCCCGCGGGCCGCGGCGAGGGCGTGGCCGACCATGGAGATGCCGCCGATTTCATGGAGGATCTTCGGCTTTCGCGACTTCATCCGGGTGCCGGCGCCTGCGGCGAGAACGATGACCGCCGCCGGATTCTGCGCCGGCGCTGGGTTGGCTGGACTGTTGTCTGTGGGGCTCACTAAGTGGCACTCCTACCCGGATGGGAATCCGTCTTGAAGCTCAGCAGGGACTAAAAGCCATGCTACTTGCCGGAAGCGGCACCGCCCGCGGCGGGCCGTCCGCGTTCCGCCCCTAGGACTCGAACCTAGACTCCACGGCTCCAAAGGCCGGGGTGCTGCCATTACACCAGGGCGGACCGTGCCGCGCTGCGCAGGGGCGGAACACCCCGTGCTGCTTGGCACAAGAAATCATTTTGCCACGTTTGCCGAGCCCGACGCGACTTGCGACCTGCGCGGCGCACAAGCCGCGCCGGCCGTATCCGGGTCAGTTTCCGGCGCCGGCGTCCTCGGCGAACTGCGCCGTGGCAACGGCGACGCCCTGCTCGATCTCCTCGGCCGTCGCGGTGCCCGAGGCTTCGGCGGCAGCAGCCCAGGCATCGATCGACTGCCGCGAGGCCTCCCGGACCTCCCGTGAGTTCTCCCACTCGCTGGGATCTCCCGTGAACCGTCCGGCGAGGAACAGGCCGAGGGCCACGAGCGCCAGGTCCCAGCCCGGACCGACGAAGAGCGCGCCGGCACCGCTGCCGGCGGTTTCCAGATCCACGGTGTGTTCGAATTCCAGGGCCGTGTGGCTCCCGTGCTCGGCGAGCCTGATCTCCACCACGCTGGTCGGGCTGCCGAAGGTCAGCCGCAACAGGGCCGGCGCCTCGCACTTGAGGATGCTGCCGGCGGCGTTCCCCTCCAGCTGAAAGGTTCCGCCCGGCTCGAGCTCGCCGGAGACCGGCAGGAACCAGCGCCGCAGCATCGCGGGATCCGTCAGGGCCTTCCACACGTCCTCGGCGGCGGCCTGGTACTCACGGCGCAGCAGCAGGCCGATCCCCTCGATGCCGTCCGCCCGGACCTGGTGGACGGAACGCTGCAGGCCGTTGAGTTCGCTGGTGATATCCATGCTTCCATCCAAACATGCGGCACTGACGCCAACGCCGGCAAGGCATACTGAAACCATGAAGCAGCTGCTCGTCTTCCTGGCCATTGCCGCAATCGTCCTGCTGGTCCTGGGCCTCGCGGTGCAGACGGTCCGGCTGCTGGTCTATCTCGGCACCGGCGTGCTGATCGTGGCCGGAATCCTCTATTTCCTTCGGCGGGATCGGGACTGACCGGACCTGCGGCGCCAGCGGCCTGCCTTTGATCACCCTGCTGCCTGCTCGTCCGCCGTGCGGTCCTGGATCAGGGAACTGGCGGCGCAATTGCGGGTGGTGTTGATGGCATCGACGGCGTCCGATTTTGACCCGTGGGGAACGGACTCGGCGACCAGGCGGCCGTCGTCGTCGAGGATCCTGAAGCGGAACTTTGCATCGGAGTCCTGATACAGCTCGAATGCGCCCATGTCGGACCTTTCTTCGCGTACTCGCCGGTGAGTAGGGGAAGCCTAGCACTACCAGCCGGTAGCTCCGCCAGGGGAAGCCCTAGCTGGCGCCGCGCTGCCGGGTCTGCTCCACGGCGGCAGCCACCCCTCCGCTCCATGGTTCGCCATGGCCGGGCAAGGCAGCCCGGGCACCGGTCGCAGCCAGCGCCTGGAGGGATTCCAGCGCCCGGCGGGTGTCGGCCGTCGCCGCCGCGGAGACAATGTGCGGTCCCTTCGTTCCGGTGTAAGGGTCCAGGGTCACCAGGGCGTCGCCGGTCAGGACAGCGTCCCGATCCGGAAAATGCAGGGCGCAATGGCCCGCGGTATGGCCCGGCGTGTAAATGACCTGCGGCCTTCCGGGCAGGGCGCTGACGGCCCCATCCTGCAGGGAGCGCACCTTGCCGACGCCCTTGACGTTCAGCGCCCCGCCGGCCGCCATGCGCGCCAGGATGGGAATACAGCGCGGATACCTCACCGGATACAGCAGCCGGCTCTTTTCGTGCCTGTAGCGGTAAGGATGGGCGGCTATGTAGGCGTCGCCGGAATGCACATAGATGGGTATCCCGAGCTCACGCTGCAACCTGGCGGCGAACCCGACGTGGTCGAAGTGCCCGTGGGTCAGGATGAGAGCTTCTACGTCCCGCGGCGAGCGCCCAAGATCGCGGATCGCCTGTCCGGTCATCCGCCACATAGCGGGCAGGCCGGCGTCGACGAGCAGCAGGCGGCCTCCGTCCTCCACGATGTAGCAATTGACGTCTGCATGCTCGATCAGATGGATTCCGTCGGCGACACTGCGGTGGAACATGTGCTTCTCCTGCCTCCCGGGGTGATGCAGCCTCCTCCCCATCGTGGCAGCAGGTCGGCCTCTAGGGCAGGTGATCGGGCATCTCGCCCTGGAATTCGCGGACTTCCACCGGCAGCGTCGTGGCCCGGGCAAGCTTGCGGGCCCAGCCGAGGGCTTCCTTGAAGTCCCGCGCCTTCAGGATGGTCAATCCGCCGACGTGTTCGCGCCCTGGATCGTAGGGCCCCTCGGCGATCACGACCTCGCCTTCCCGAAGGCGGGCGACGGCCGCCGCAGCGGGCGGCTGCAGGCCCCCGGCGAAGACCCAGGCGTCCGCTGCCTTCAGTTCGGCGTTGAACGTCTCGACATGCCGCATGATCGGCTCCAGCACCTCGGGCGCAGGCGGACCGCCGTCGGGCTGCTGGATGGCGAGCAAAAAGTGCTTCATGCGGTCAAGGTACTCCCTCTTGCTTGGAGCCACCTTAGCTCTTGGCCCAGATCCCAATGCCGCAATAGGCCTAGCTGGGACTGTGCCCCGGGAGTACGGTCGGTTGCAGATGGAAAGGGGTGTTGTCATGGCAAATACATCAGGTAACGAGACTCCGAACACACCGAATGTAAGCGAGTCCGAACTGCGCGGGATGAAAGCAGATGAGCTGCGGGAGGAAGCAAAAAAGGCAGGTATCAGCGGCGTCCATGACATGCGCAAGGAAGAACTGGTGGACGCGGTCGCCCAGGCGAGGTCCGGCAGGGATTCGGGGCAGAGGGAGGACGACGCGGGCGCCGGCCCCGACGGCGGCAAGCTGCGGACGGGACCCGGGACCTCGGATTCGCTCAAGTACTCGCAGGAGGTGACCTCTCCGGAGGACGAGCCGGAACGCGAAGGGCGCAGTCTTGTCACCACGCACCACGAGGTAATCAAACAATGGGCGGAGGCGCGCGATGCGGTGCCGGCCACCGTTGAAGGCACGGAACACGAAGGCCATTTGGGCGTGCTGCGCTTCGACTTCGGCGGAGACAATAAGGACCTGCGGCATGTCAGCTGGGACGAGTGGTTCGCAACCTTCGACGAACGCCGGCTGAACTTCATCTACCAGGAGCAGCGAAGCGACGGCTCGGAGTCCAACTTCTTCCAGCTCGAGAATCCCGAGCGCGAAGACGCCTAAGCCGGTTGGTCAGGCCAACGGCGCTCATGCGTGGGCGGCAGGACCGGCGGTGCTGGGGCAAAAGTCCCGGTCTAAAGGAGACTTCGTACACCGCCGGCCCTGCCATCTTACGAACTGCGCGCTGCGGCTACCCCCTGCCGGCGCAGTCCGGAACGAGGTCGTCCGCCAGCGCCGGTGCGGGTCCTGCGAGGGCGGACTCGGCCCGGCCAACGGCAGCCGCGAGCGCCGGCGCCGGACTGCTGAGCGCGGCGGCGAGCGCCCGCCGGCTTCTGACCTGCAGCTTGTCGTAAACGCGGTAAAGGTGGCCTTCCACCGTCCGCACCGGGCTGCCGAGCTGTTGGGCGATGTCCGGGCAGCGGAACCCGCAGGCCGCGAGCGTGGCCACGGAGCGTTCCCGGACGGTGAGCCGGCCGGGAACATGGACCTCATCCAGCTGAAGCAACGAAACCACTCCGGGCAGCTGCCGGCGGAGTCTCTGCAGCAGCCGCACCGCATCCCGGTAGCGGCCGCCCATCCCCTGCCCGGCCAGCAGCCGGGCTGCGTGCCGTGCCGCCTCTGCCGCCAGCAGCAGGTAGCCCGAGTCCGCTGCCGTCCGCGCCATCACCAGCAGCGCCTCGCCGTCCTCCGCCAGCAGGGCCTCTGCAAGGACGTGCAGGAGTTCCTGCTCCATCCCTCCTCCGCCGGCGGTGGTATCGCGCAGCCGCGGCAGGGCGTGCCCGTCCCCCAGCCGCAGGCGCAGCAGCTGGACCTCGGCCTCTTCGGTAATGCGTCCGGCCCCGGCCAGTGCCGCGGCCAGCACGGCCAGCTCCCGCCGGGAGGCGTGCTCCGCATCGGCCCGGGCCCTCTCGGGAGGTGGAGAGGCCGGCACGGCTTCGAGGGCGGAAGGAACACCTGCCGCGGCACCGGCGGCAATAATCCGGGCCCGCGCCGTCACCGGCATCGCCGCGTGGACGTTCCGGCGGCCGTGCAGGAGCAGATCGCGGAACGCCTCTGAGCTGGCCGCCAGGATGTCCGGTTCGTCCAGCTGCCCGGCCGCATCGGCGGTCAGCCCCAACGCATACTGCAGCAGCTGGTGGGGATCCTGCAGCCGAAAGGCCTGGACGACGGCGGTCAGCATCGGGAGTGCCTCCTGCAGCCGGCCCTGCCTGAACGCAATCCAGGCGCGCAGGAATTCCACCGTGCCGCCGAAAACCCCCAGCGCCTCCAGGCGCTGGTGCTCGAACAGGTCCAGCTGTGCGGCGGCGGCCGCCAGGTGCCCGGCCCGCACCAGGCAGCGGATGTTCCGCAGCGCCAGCGAGTTGTGCAGGATCGCCTCCGTCCCGGCCGGCGCCTGGAGCCGCCGGAGGGTCTCCGCGGCCAGCTCGGCCGCGGCGGAGTGGCCTCCGATGGCGAGTTCGGCTTCGGCAAGCAGGCTGCGGGCGACCAGCACCGGATCGCCGTCGTCGTTGGCTTCCGCAGTCAGCTGCCGCAGCCCGGGGAGGCTTTCCGCGTAGCGCCCCTCCAGCTGCATGGCATGGTGGCGCAGTAGCCGCCCGATGCGGCGCTCGCCGCGCAGCTCCGGCGTGCGGGCCGCCGCGCGGGTCCATGCATGGTCCAGCCGCTCCAGATCGACGGTGCTCCCGCCGCTGCGCACCACGGCTTCCTGGCCCAGGAGCGCCGCCCGGCGGAGCAGCTCCGGCTCCGTTGCCCGCGCCAGCACGTCCATCAGCCGCAAGGCTGCACGGCCCGCGTAGCCTTGGCGGAGGTAGAGCCGGACGATCTCGACCTCGGCGGCCGGCCTCAGCTCCGGTGCCGACACGAGCGCGGCGCTCCGCAAGGCCAGGGCGGTGTCGCGGCTCCGGTTGGCCAGGCGTGCCGTCTCGACCAGCACAGGGTCAGGCAGCGTCAGGTGAAGGTCCAAGGCCCAACGGGCCGGCCCGACACCCTGCGCAACCAGGTCCGGGGAAGCGGAGGCCGCGGCGCAGTACCGCTCGAAAAGTTCCCGGCTCAGGTCGGCGGGGACGATCCGGCGCAGCGGCGGTGCCGGGAATGCCGGCGCCAACCGCACCGCCGGTCCCCGTGCCAGCTGTGCATCGTCGTCCGCCGGCTCGAAATCCAGTACGCCTTGGGCCTGCAGCGTCTCGAACAACCGGGGCCCGGCAATCCTGGCCAGCAGCGGCAGCCGCAACGGGCCGGCCAGCGCTACGGTGTAGACGGCGCGGCGCTGGGCAGCGGTCAGCCGCTCCAGCTCACGGCGCAGCACGTCCTGCAGCACGGCGCCGGACTCCGGCAGCACTCCTGCCGGCAGCCAGCAGCCGTCGCGCTCGACCACGCGGTGCTGCCGCCGGCTTTCATCGAGCAGCGCCACGAGGTTCCGCGGCGACCCGCCGGCGGACCGGGACAGCAGCAGCGCGACGGCCGGCAGGACCGGTCCGCCCAGGACCTGCCGGCACAGCGCCAGCGCCTCCCGCTGGTCGAGCGGACCGAGCGTGTGGCGGCTGAGCAGCCCCTCGTTGGCCAGTTCCGCCAGCCCGTAGTGCAGTTGGGCACCCGGCCGGGCAGACAGCAGGATCCGGACCGCGCCGCTGCCGGCCAGCCTGGCCAGCAGCTCGGCGCTTCCCTGGTCGAGCTCCGCCGCGTCGTCGACCACCAGCACCGGCGCCTGCGGCAGCCCGGACAGGCGGGCGATCATCTGCCGAAGCGCCGCCAGCGAGGGCATCGCGTACGCGGACGTCCGGTCGCCGAGCAGCGGGGCCAGCGCATTGAACGACGGCGGGACAGGCGCGGGTCCAGCTGCATCCTTTGCCAGACCTGTCGGACCGGCCAGACCAGCCGGACCTGCCGGCACAGGCACCAGCGCCGGCACAGGTGCGCACGTCAGGCGGATGAACCGGAACTCGCCGGCCAGCTGCCCGGCCACGTGCCGCAGCATGGTTGTCTTGCCCGCCCCGGGTGCCCCGACGATCAGCGCGCCCCGGACGGCGTCATTGTGCAGGCTCGCGGCCAGTTCCAGGACCGCGCGAGCACGCAGGATGTGCTCCCCCATGATGACTCCCCAACGTTCCCCTTCAAAGATGCTCGCCGCCCGCCGTCGTCGTCAAGAAGACGCGGCGGACGGTTTGCCTCCCCCGGATCCAGGCCGACGAGCCGGCCGAAGAAACCGGTGGTCCAGCCTGCTGTTTCCGATAGTTCCGCGGCAGCTGCCCCGCCGTGCGGGTGGACGGCTGCCACCGTGCCGCGATCTCCGCGATGCCGGAACACGCCGCAGCGGCGGCGGTTTGCCGTTCCCGTCCGCCCGGCGTGTTCCGTGTACTGCCGGCCCGCGGGGCACATTCCCGCGGCCGGCCCGACATCCTGCTAACCGCACGCCCAAGCCGGCGCGCGGAGTGGAAAAGCCGGTCCTCCTGGAACCGGCCGATGGCCCCGTCCCGGGCTCCGGGGGTGGACGGGGCCATCGCGGCGAGGAACCGGATCCCGCGCGGGAGGCGTGAGGATCCGGGCCGCTGCGCCGGTTTCTCGGGAGAGGCCTGAACCCGCCCGCCCACCGGTAGGAGGACCGGGGGCAGGCCGGGCGGCATGGATGGTGGCTGTTGTGGGTGCGAGTGGTTGCTCAGCATCGTACGACCCCATTGGCTAAAGCTCTGTGTTTCGAGCCTAGGACCGGCGGGACACCACGTCTTGCGTATGACCTACCGGTCCTTGGAACCGATGGAAGGACAGTACTCGGCGGTTCTTGCAAAAAGCCGGATGCCGGCGCGGGCCCGGTACTCGACCGGTTACCTGCGGTCTGGCCGCTGCGCGGGCCGGCGGGCCCCTCAACCCAAATGGGCCACATCGAGTTCGTCCCGGCTGCCGATGTGCAGCTTGGCGAACATCCGGTAGATGTGGCCCTCCACGGTCCGCACGGACAGGCCCAGCCGCTCGGCGATGTCGGCGTTCTGCATTCCTTCCAGCACCAGCGTGCCGATTTCGTGCTCCCGCCGGGTCAGCTTCACGGGCGGAGTCTGCGGCACGTCGACGGCGGTCCCGGCGGCCGCGGTTCCCGCGGCTCCGGCTGCAGCCGAAGTCCTCCGACCGGCCCCCGGATGCCCTGCGCCGCCGGCTCCGGCAACGCCAGTGCGCCCCCCACCGGCCGGCCGGCGACCGGGGCCGGACCGACCGGCCCCGGCGGCGGTTGCTCCCGCCGCCCCGCTTCCCGCCGGGCCGGCTGCCGCAGCAGCGCCGCCGCCAGCCTTCGCCGCGCCGCCGCCAGCTTTCGCCGCGCCGCCGACAGCTTTCGCCGCGCCGCCCTTGCGCCCGCCGCCATGAACACCGGCCGGGCCCGCGTCAGGCTCCGCCGGCAGGGACTTCTGCAGCTGCCGCCTGGCCTGGGCCAGGAAGTCCCGCTGGCTCGGAGTCCCGCGGGCTTCCTCGGCCGCCAGCACCGGCGAGCGCAGGCTTAGCATCGTCGCGCGGAGCAACGGGCGGGATCCTGCGCCGTCGACCATCCGCAGCAGGGCGGGCATGTCCTCATCGCGCAGGGCACGAACCAGCGCGGTCAGCTGTGCCGCGGCGGCTCCCTCGGTGAACTCGGCCAGTTTGACCAGCTGATCGAGTCCGCGCAGGCTGCCCAGCCGCAGCGCCAGCACCCGCAGGTCCAGTTCCTCGCTGAAGCAGCCGCGCCGCCTGGCGTCTTCGACGAGGTCGAATAGCCGGTCCAGCTCCGCGGGCTCTTTCCGCAGCCGGAACCCGGCGGCCGCCGCAAGCCCGTCGCCCATCAGGCGCACGCGCTGCCGCGCCTCGTCTGCGACCTCCGCATAGCCCGCCAGGTATCCCTCCGCCAGCTCGCTCCGGCCGGCGGCAGCGGCGGCGTGGGCGCCGGCGGCGAGGGCCAGCGGCAGCAGGTGCTCAAGATCGAGCTGGCGCAGTCCCTCGACCGCCGCGGCCAGCAGTGCCAGCCCCGGCACCGTCCTGGACTGCATTATTTCCACCGCGGCAGAGGCCAAGGCGACCGTGCCGCTGTAGTAGAAGAGGCCGCGCAGCCCGGTGCCGGCGTAGCGTTCCAGTTCGCGGGTGGCGTCGTCGTACTCCCCCAGCCGCAGCAGCGCGGTCACGTGCGGGACCAGCACGAATTCGTAGTACCCGAGCAGCGTGCCCTCGTTCGCGTGCAGCAGCTCCAGCCCGCGCCGCGTCAGGGCGGCCGCGGAAAGCAGCCGCCCGGTGGCACCGTAGACCTCCGCCAGCAGCGTCCGCGCCACGAGCTCGATTTCGGGGCCGGGATCCGCACCCTCCAGCACCTGCAGCAGCTCCGTCTCGGCGCCGGCCAGCTGCCCGTCGTCGATCCTGCCGCGGATCCGCAGCAGCCGGCAGCCGGTGCGGGAGTGTACGACGGCGGGTGTCCCGGCCAGGCGCGGGTGTTCGGCTTCCAGCCGGTCCAGGGTGGCGGACCACTCGTCGGCGAGGGCCCCGAGCTCGGCGGCCCCTCCGCGCCGGAAGAGCAGCAGCTGCGCGCTGAGGACGGCCGCCGACTTCGCGGCCGCCAGGTCCCGGGCATGCTGAAGCACTCCGCCGAGCAGTTCTTCCGCCAAGGCGAATTCGCCGTCGTGGTAGTGCGCCCAGGCCATTTCCACCTGCGCCGCGGGCCGGTAGCGCCCGGGCGGGACGGCGCCGGCGGCGCGAAGGGCGAAGCGCGAGTTGAACAGAGCGTTGGCCAGCCGCGCCGCCTCCACCAGCCGGCTCGCCGGGACCGGGAGGCCGCACTCGAGCGACCAGTCGACCTGCCGCAGCAGCGACTGGAGCGTAGGGGGGCCGGAAAACAGGCGTGGAGCCAGCTGCTGCCGCAGCCGCAGGCTCCGGGCGGCCGGCACCATCGCCCGCAGCACCTGCCCGTACAGCGGGTGCGCCACCCGGACCAGCCGCTCCGCGTCGTCGCCGACGGTCACCAGCCGCGACTCCACGAGCGCATCCACCAGCCCGCCGTCGGCCGATTCCAGCAGCAGCCGAAGCGGGATCGGATCGGCCAGCGCCACCGTCTCCAGCACCTGCCGCTGCTGGGGCGTGCACCCGCTGAAGTGCCCCTTGATCAGGTCGGTCAGCCGCCGGTCCGGCCGCGGCGGTTCACCGGTGAGCAGCCATACACCGTTGCGTTCGACCAGCGTTCCGTCGCGGCGTTCCTGGGCCAGCAGCGCTAGCATGAACATCGGGTTTCCGCCGGAGGCCGCAACCAGCGACTCGCTGAGGCAGGGCAGGATCTGCCCGCCCAAGGCCTGCCGGCAGAGGTCGAGGGCCGCGCCCGAGTCCAGCGGCTGGAGCGGCCGACGAACGATCAGGCCGTCCGAGGCCAGCGACTCCAGTTCCGGCGGCACCGCCGGAACCGTCCGGCTCATCGCCAGCAGCTTCACCGCCCCGGATGCCACCAGTTGGGCGGCCAGCATGGCGCTGGACTCGTCCAGGTCGTGCGCGTCCTCGATCACCAGCAGTACCGGTCTCTGCCCCGGCGCCAGTGCGTTGATGTGCGCCAGCACCGAACGCATCGCGGCCAGCACCGAGCTGGTCTGGTCTTCCGGCAGCGAGGCCAGGTACGGCGCCAGCGCCCCGAACGGTATCCGCGACAGGGTCGGGCTCGCGTGGATCCACAGCGGAACGACGCCGTCGCCCAATTCGGCCAGCACGGCCTTGGACACGGCGGTCTTGCCCAGGCCCTGGTCCGCCACCAGCAGCGCGCCCCCGCCCCCGGTCACCGCGTCGACGACGGCCCGGACGTCAGCGTCCCGGCCGACCAGAGAGAATCCCCCGAATCCCTCCATGGCGGCTACGTCAGCAACTCGGCGAGTTCGGCGCGGCTGGAAACGTGCAGCTTCACGTAGATCTTGCCCAGGTGCCAGTCCACGGTGCGCGGCGAGAGGTTGAGCTCCTTGGCCAGCTCGGAACTGCTTTTGCCGCCCGCGGCCGCCACGGCCAGCTCCTGCTCGAACCGGCCCAGCATGCCGAACCTGCGGCGCAGTCCATGCTCCGGGCGGAGCCGCCGGAAGCTGGCGTTGGCCAGCTCCCGCGCCTGCCGCGCGGCCAGCTGGTCGGCCGCATACGGCTGGGCCGCGGCCGCCGCCTGGCATGCGAACAGGTCGTTGCCCTCCGCGGAGGCGAGCCGCGCCGCCTGCAGCAGCGCGGCGCCGTCGTTGCGCAGCAGTCCCGCCGCGAAGAGCTCGCCCAGTTCGCCCGCCGGCCCGCAGTCCTGCGGCGCCTCTGCGAGCAACCGTGCTGCGGCCTCGGTGTCCCCGAGCCGGGCGGCCGCGGTCAGGAACGCGCCGCCGCTGGCGGGGAGGCCGAGCCGGGCGGCGTGTTGAGCCTCGGCCAGCAGTTTGGCCGTGAACCGGCCGGGGCCGGCGGCCTCGGTTGCCTTGGCCTGGCGGGGGCCTTCCCCCACCACGCCGAAGCCGGCGAGCGCCGCCCGCGCCAGCACCTCGAAATACCGGGTCCACGAGCGGATGCTCCACGCGAGTTCCTGCTCCGAACGTTCCAGCTCGTACAGGCAGCGCTCGGCCCGCCCGGCGTCCCCCTGGAGCGCGCTGGCGTAGGCCGCAGCGGCCAGCGCGAGCGGGGCCGTGCCCGCCGGATCCCGCCGCTTCAGCTTGGCCAACGCCGGCAGCAGCAATTCCAGCGCCTCGTCCGGATGCCCGCAGGCGGCATGCAGCAGCCCGGCCGCCAGCTCCCCGGCGGTGCCGCGGGCCGCGCCGACCCGGCCGGCGCCCGGCTGCGGGGCCAGCAGCTCCCGGCAGCGCCGCCACTGCCCGCTGGCCAGCAGCACCTCGAAAATCCGGACCAGCACCGTGTCGCGCATCGACGGCGAAAGCGAGGGGTTGGCTGCGCCTGCCTCCAGCCAGGCGACGATGGCCAGGGCGTCCCCGCACCGGCCGGTCAGCACCCACGCCTCGGCCAGCAGGCAGCCTGCATAGAGCCGCATGCCCAGCGGCAGCGACTCGTTGCCGTAGAGGTCCTCCAGTTCAGGCGGAAACTGCGCGTGCCGGCCCTCGAACGCGGCGAACTCCGCCTCGAGCAGCACGGCCTCCCAGGCCAGCGAGGCACCGCCGTCGTTATTCCCCGGGGCGGCGGCAGCGGCCCGGCGAATGGCCGCGACGGCGTCCGCGGCCTCCGGTGCCCGGCCCGGCAGCCGGCGCAGCACGCGGTGCCGTTCCACGCCCAGGCGCACCCAGAGCCGCAGGTCCGCCTCCGCACGCGGCTGCACCGCCTCGAGCACGGCCGCGGCTTCCTCGAGCCTTCCCAGCGCGTGCAGCGCGGACGCTTCCTCCAGGACCAGTTCCGGCTCCAGCGCGTAGCCGGGCACGTTGCGCACGAACCGCAGGGCGCTGGCCGGATCCTGCAAATGCCGGGCGCGGCGGGCCGCCCGAATCGCGGTGGGGGCCGCCAGCGGCACCCCGCACGCGATGCTCCACGCCGCAAAACCCAGCAGTGTTCCGGCGGGAATCTCCACGGCGCTAACGACGGCGGCGAGCGCCTCCCACAGTTCCCGGCTGCGGGCCGGCGGCACGGATTCGCGGACCACTTCGGCCATCAGCCGCTGGTTCAGCTGGACCGCCGGCGGGATGCTGGGCAGGACGCGCAGGTGCCCGTCCTCCTCCAGCCGGTCCAGTTCGAACGGGTCGGACAGCCGCAGCAGTACTTCCAGGGGCAGCTCACCGGCGAAGGCCAGCAGTTCGATGATCCGGCGCTGGCCCGGCTCCAGCCGTGCCACCTGCGCGCGGACCACGTCGGCGATCTCGCCCGACCGCACCATCGGCGCGACCAGGTCCCACACGCCGTCCTGCAGGACCAGCGACCCCGCCTCGCGCTGTTCGCGGACCAGCAGGCGCATGTACAGCGGGCTCCCCGCGGTATGGGCCCACAACTCCTCGGCGGCGCTGCGCGAGACCAGCCCGCCAAGCAGGCGGGAGGCCAGTGTTTCCGCCTCCGCCGGAGTGAACGGGGCAAGGTCGAACCGCTTCAGCCGCCCGTCCGACCACAGCTGCACGAACTCCTCGGCCGCGCCGGTGAGCCCGCGGGCCAGCACCAGCAGCCGGGCCTGGCCCGACAGCGCCAGTTGGATCACCGCCGTCACCGACAATGCGTCCAGTTCATGGGCGTTGTCCACCAGCAGCAGCACCGGCCGGCCCGCGGCCTTTCGGCGCAGCAGCCGTGCCAGCCCCTGGTAGGCCAGTACCGGATGCGCCAGCGCGGGTTCCGGCAGTTCGCTGAGCAGGTAGCCGAGCGCGCCATAGGGCAGTTTCGACGACACGGCGCTGCCGCGGACGTGCACTATATGGTGGGTCTCCTGTACGGCCTGCAACGCCTCGAGTGCCAGCACCGTCTTGCCGATGCCAGCACCGCCGAGCACCAGGGCGCCTAGCCGTGCCGGGTCGCGCAGGGCAGCAGAAACGCCGTCGAGCTCTTCTCCGCGGCCTATGAAAACGCCGCGCGGCCGCGCGGCTCCGTGGCCCCGTCGGACGGCATCTGCGTCCGCGGCGGGATCGGCCGCGGCCCCCAAGGCACGGCTCTCCACGGATCTTTGCACTGGTTCACTGCTCACACCTGCCACACATTCCCCAACGTCGGCGCTTTGCATCTGCGCGCTAGCATACTGACCGCACGTCGAAGTGGCCAGTAGTCTGCTTAAAGCTGTAACGCAATAGTGACACGGCAATCCGCCTTTGGGGAGCCCCCGCGTGCCGCCTCCGGTTCACAACCGCCGGTTGTGGCCCATAGGCTGGGCACATGTCTGATCCAGCCTCACCGACCACCGTGAACGAACGCGAAATTGCCGACCCTGCGGCCCATGCCCCGGCGGAGCCTGGCGAGGCGATCGGGAGCCCTGGCCCGGAGTCCGAGGATCCGCCCGCGGAGCCGGCCGCGGCTGCCGCCGTCATCGACGGCCGTCACTTCGCACCCGTATCCAACACCGCCACCGGCGAGGTCGGCGCCACCACGGTCTTCCACTACCACCAGGACGGCAAAGTCATCTGGGCCGAATACTCCGGAGGGGCGGTCGTGCGCGGCTATCTGGTCGGCACCCGCAGCGGCGACCGGATGAGCTTCCGCTATTCGCACCTGAACATCGACCTGCAGACGGCCAGCGGCGTCTGCGAGACCCGCATCGCCGTGCTCGACGACGGACGGGTCCAGTTCCGCGAAACGTGGCAGTGGGAGTCCAGGCCGGAACACGGGACCAGCATCGTGGAGGAGCTAGCCGTGCCGGGAGAACGGCCGTGAGGTTCACCATAGTTGGCCCTCTGACCGGGGGTTTTGCCGCCTACGGGCTTGGCTGCCTGCGCAAACACGATACTCTACAACGGTAGAGTTGATCGAAGATGCCCGCACCATCAGGAGAACACTTGTCCGTGGAACCTTTATTGTCCGCTGCCCAGGCGCGTGCCGCCGCCTCGGTCCCCATCCCCGCCTCCCCGGAACCGGAGCCGCGCACGGAACGGCGCACCCTGATCGCCGAGGCCGGAACCGAGATCATCGCCCATGAAGGCCTGCGCTCCCTGACCCACCGCGCCATCGACACGCATCTCGACCTGCCGACCGGCTCCACCAGCTACTACTACCGGACCCGGGACGAACTGCTGGAAGCCATCGTCAACTACCTGCGCACGCGTTCGGCCGCGGACTATGAGAGGGCCACGCTGGAGGTGCCGAACGCGATCCACGGCGGACGCGACATCGAAGACATCGCCTCGCACATCGCGCACTACCTGAACATCCAGCTCAGCACTCGGCCGCACCACATCAAGGCACGCATCGCCCTCACGCTGGAACTGTCCGAGCGCGATGAATTCGCCGGCATCATTTCCGACGTCCTGGTCTCCCAGCGCCAAATGCGCGAACTCTTCGACTCCCTCGGATCGGCCGAGCCGGACATGCTCGCCAAGGGCTTCACGGCACTGGTCGAAGGCCTGGCCTTCCGCAGCCTGCTGGAATCGGACCACCAGGAGCCGGACGCCCGGACACGCAGGGTGGCCATCTTCCGGGAAGCCATCGCCTCCTACCTGCTCGGCGTCGGCGAGTAATCACCCGCACAGCCGTAACAGGCCCGACCTGTTACGGCGTCCGGCGGCGGAACCGCCCTTGGCACATCAGGTCAGGGCGAGAATAATACCCCACGTCAGGGCAGCCGCCCCGAACACGATCAGCACGACACCCACGGCCAGCACCAGCCGCCGTCGGGCTTCCTGACGCTCATTCACCTGGAACTCGACCCTTTCACGCGAGTCAATCTGCATAACCCCGTCCTCCCCATAGTATTCCCCCGGGAAACGCGGCGCCGCGCCGCCCTTCCCCTGCCCCGAGCGTACCGGCGTTCGCGCGAAACCGCGGGACGCTTTCCACAGTGCCGCCCGGCGTGGCCGCCCGCGGTATCCGCCGCCGGCCCTTGGCCGCCATACTCCCGGGCCGCCCCTTGGAAAACCTTGCCCCGCCCGGCCGCCTGCCAGCTGTTCCTTCGCCCCGCAGAACTTTGACCTGCGGCGTTATGTAGCCGCGGCCCTGTTGCGGGGTTAGCATATGCGTGTGCATGTGCGCTGAATCACACGTGCAGGCGGGACCGCCAGGTTCCGTGACGGCTCGAAGAGGAGTCCTGGATGGGCAACGCCGCCGCAGTCATGACCGGCCTGAACAGCATCGAGATCCAAGAGCGCCCCGTACCTGAACCCGCTCCGGGCCAGGCCGTGATCAGGGTGGAAGCCGTGGGAGTCTGCGGCTCGGACGTTGCATATTACCGCTACGGCAAGATCGGCCCGTTCGCCGTCGACGGCCCCTTCGTCCTGGGCCACGAGGTCTCCGGACAGGTGGTGGCGGTCGGTGATGGAGTCGAAAATGTCCGCGTCGGCGACCGGGTGGCCGTCGAACCGGGCACACCGGACCGCACCTGCGACCAGTGCCGGGCCGGACGCTACCATCTCTGTCCCGATCTGGAGTTCCTGGCGACGCCGCCGTATGACGGCGCGCTGCTGCAGTACCTGGCCATGGACGCCCGCTGCTACTTCCCGATCCCGGACTCGATGAGCTACGAGGACGGCGCGCTGATCGAGCCGCTGTCGGTGGGCCTGTGGGGCTGCCAGCGGGCGAACCTGAGGCCGGGCGATGACGTGCTGGTCACCGGCGCCGGGCCGGTGGGCCTGCTCGCCGCGGAGGCGGCCCGGGCCCTTGGGGCCGGGAGCGTCACGCTCACGGACATCTCCGACTACCGGCTCGGCGTCGCCCGCGACCACGGGTTCGGCGTGGAGAAGAGCGATCCTCCGGCCTCGCGGACCTTCGACGTGCTGCTGGAATGCTCGGGCGCCAACGGCGTCCTCGCCGCCGGCCTCGGCCGGTTGCACGAGGGGGGACGGGCAGCGGTCATCGGGCTGGCCAAGACAGACGAGGTCCAGCTGCCGCTGTCGATGCTCAATTGGAAAGAGATCACCATTTCGATGGTGAACCGCTACAACAACACCTGGCCGCTGGGCATCGCCCTGGTTTCCTCCGGCCGGATCAACCTGGACGGCCTGGTCACGCACAGCTTCCCGCTGTCCCGGACCGCGGCCGCCCTGGAAAACACCTCCACCGAACCCGAATCGCTCAAGGCGATGATCTACCCCCAGCGGCTTTGACCGCAGTGCGCCACGCAGCTATCGGCAACGGGGCAACCACCAGCAAAGAGGAGTTCCGATGAAGAAGCACCTACGGGGAATCCTGGGCCTCACCACCGCCCTGTTTCTGGCCGCAGGAATGACCGCCTGCGGGAACGGCGGCGGAGGCGGCAGCGGCGAGACAGGAGGAGGGGGCGGCGAAGCCTCGGGCAAGATCGCGTTCCTGATGCCGGACCGGGCCTCCACCCGCTACGAGCAGCAGGACAGCCCGCTGTTCAAGGCCAAGGTCGAGGAGCTCTGCAGCGAATGCGAGGTGCTGTACCAGAACGCCGACGGCGACGCGAACAAGCAGCAGCAGCAGGCCAACGCCATGATCACCCAGGGCGTGAAGGTCCTGGTGCTGGACGCGGTAGACAGCACCGCCGCAGCCTCGCTGGTCAGCA
Source organism: Arthrobacter mangrovi (assembly GCF_026011795.1). GTDB lineage: Bacteria > Actinomycetota > Actinomycetes > Actinomycetales > Micrococcaceae > Crystallibacter > Crystallibacter mangrovi. The sequence goes on from NZ_BRVS01000001.1 coordinate 21,134, forward strand.
CCGCCAAGGGCCAGGGCATCAAGGTCGTCACCTACGACCGTCCGGTCCCGGACACCCCGGCCGACTTCTACGTCTCGTTCGACAACAAGAAGATCGGCAACCTCATCGCCACGGACCTGGTCAAGAAGCTGGACGCGGACGGAGACAAGACCGGCGGCGTGCTGATGGTCAACGGCTCCCCCACCGACCGCGCGGCGCAGCTGATCAAGGAAGGCGCCCAGGAGGCCATCGATGCGAGCCAGCACCCGGTGCTGGCCTCCTATGACACCCCGGAGTGGCAGCCGTCGAAGGCCCAGGACTGGGTCGCCGGCCAGATCACCCAGTTCGGCGACAAGATCACCGGCATCGTAGCCGCCAACGACGGCACCGCGGGCGGCTCCATCGCGGCACTGAAGGCCGCCGGCGTCTCCCCGTTCCCGCCGGTCACCGGCAACGACGCCGAAGTCGCCGCCATCCAGCGCATCATCAGCGGCGACCAGTACAACACCATCTCCAAGCCGATCAAGATCGTGGCGGAGAAGGCCGCCGAGGTCTCGGTGCAGCTGCTGAACGGCGAGACGCCGGAGCCCGACGCGACGCTCTTCGACACCCCGTCGGCGCTGTTCGTGCCGACCGTGGTCACCAAGGACAACGTCAAGGAAGTGATTTTCGACGGCGGCATCTACAAGGCGTCGGAAGTCTGCACCGGCGAATACAAGAAGGGCTGCGACGAGCTCGGCATCAAGTAGCTCAGCGGCCGGCGGTGCCGCGCCCACCGCGGCACCGCCGTCGTTACGGGAAGGGGAAGGCAGTGTCCACTCTGTCAGCGGAACGGCCGGAGGCAGCCGCACCGGTGCTGTCCATGCGGGGCGTGAGCAAGCACTTCGGTGCCGTTGCCGCCCTGACCGACATCGACCTGGACGTCCACGCCGGCGAAGTCGTCGCGCTGGTCGGGGACAATGGCGCCGGGAAGTCGACCCTGGTCAAGATCCTGGCGGGCGTGCACCCGCAGGACGCCGGGACGGTGAACTTCGACGGCAAGGACGTGACGATCCACTCGCCGGTTGATTCCATCCAGCTGGGCATCGCCACGGTCTTCCAGGACCTGGCGCTCTGCGACAACCTGACCGTCGTGGACAACCTCTTCCTGGGGCGGGAGCTGGGGCCGTGGCGGCTGAACGAGGTGGAGATGGAGGTGCAGTCGTGGAAGCTGCTGCGCCAGCTCTCGGCCAAGATTCCGTCGGTCCGGATCGCGGTCGCCTCCCTCTCCGGCGGCCAGCGGCAGACCGTCGCGATCGCCCGGTCGCTGCTCGGCAGCCCCAAGCTCATCATCCTCGACGAGCCCACCGCGGCGCTCGGCGTGGCGCAGACGGCCGAGGTGCTGAACCTCGTGGAACGGCTGCGTGAAAACGGCCTCGCGGTGATCATGATCAGCCACAACATGCAGGACGTCAAAGCCGTCTCCGACCGCGTGGCGGTGCTGCGGCTGGGCAAGAACAACGGCACCTTCCGGATGAAGGACGTCTCCACCGACGACCTGATCGCCGCCATCACCGGCGCCACCGACAACGTCGTGACGCAGCGGGCGGCACAGGCCGGAGCGGCACAGGCCGGGGCGGGAGAGACCGGGGCGGCGGGCGCGGGGGCCGCGGCCGGCTCTGATGCCCTGGCCGACGAGGGCGCGCAGGACTCGCGCCCGGCCGACTGGCCCGGCGAACCCAACGAAGGACCGGGCGGGCAGGGGCCGGGCGGGCGCGGACCCGGCGGGGGCGGCCTTCCGCCCGGACAGGCGGGCAGCGCAGGGCAATCGGGGCCGGGGGCAGCACCGGAAGAAGGGACCGTACCATGACAACGAATCCAGCCAGCCCGGCCATCCCGGTGGCTACCGACCTGCAGGACGAACGGCTGATCCGCACCGAGGGCTTCAAGGGCGCGGTCAAGGTCGGCATCAACCGGGTCCGCGGCGGCGACCTGGGCGTGCTGCCCATCATCGTCGGCCTGCTGGTTATCTGGACCATCTTCCAGCTGCTCAACCCCTTCTTCCTTTCCAGCGCCAACCTGGTGAACCTGCTGCTGGAAAGCGCGGCCGTCGGCGTCATTGCGCTTGGCATCGTCTGCGTCCTGCTGGTCGGCGAGATCGACCTCTCCGTCGGCTCGGTCAGCGGCCTCTCGGCGGCGATCGTCGGCGTCACCTTCGTGAAACAGGACTGGCCGGTCGGGCTGGCGATCCTGGCCGCGATCGCCGTGGGCGCCGCCATCGGACTGCTCTATTCGTTTGTCTACACCAAGTTCGGGGTTCCGTCCTTCGTGATCACGCTGGCCGGCCTGCTGGGCTTCCTCGGCCTGCAGCTGTTCGTCCTCGGCGTCGAGGGCACCATCAACCTGCCGTTCGATTCCTTCCTGGTCTGGTTCGGCCAGCAGGCGTTCGTGCCGGTCTGGCTGTCCTACGTGCTGGCCGTCCTCGGCGTGGCCGGCTTCTTCCTGAGCCAGCTCTCGCTCTCCCGCCAGCGGGTCAAGGCGGGCCTCTCCGGGCGGCCGATGCGGCTGGTCGTGGTCCAGACGATCGTGCTGGCCGTGATCCTGCTCTTCGCCGTCTGGTACCTGAACCAGGCCCGCGGCGTCGGCTGGATGTTCGTCTTCTTCGCCGCCCTGGTGCTGGTGATGCACTACGCCTTCACCCGCACCAAGTGGGGCCGCTCCGTCTACGCCGTCGGCGGCAACCGCGAAGCGGCGCGCCGGGCCGGCATCAGCGTGAACCGCATCTACGTCTCCATCTTCATGCTCTGCTCGACGTTCGCGGCCGTCGGCGGCATCCTCGCCGCGGGCCGGCTGGCGGCCTCGGCGCAAAGCAGCGGCACGGGCGACGTCAACCTGAACGCCATCGCCGCCGCCGTGATCGGCGGAACCAGCCTGTTCGGCGGCCGCGGCTCCGCCTTCTCGGCGCTGCTCGGCATCCTGGTCATCCAGTCCATCTCCAGCGGCCTGACCCTGCTGAACCTCGAGTCGTCCTTCCGCTACATGATCACCGGCCTGGTCCTGCTGCTGGCCGTGATCCTCGACGCCGTTTCGCGCAAGTCCCGCACGTCGCACGGCCGCGCCTAGTGGCGGGCCGTCGCAGCGCCATGTTCCTGGGCATCGACATCGGCACGGGCAGCAGCAAGGCGGTGCTGGCCGATGCCGAGGGGCGCGTCCTGGACAGCGCGACCGCCACGCATGACGTCTCCTACCCGCGCCCCGGCTGGGCTGAGTTCGACGCCGAGGGCGGAGCATGGGCGGAGGTGGTCCGGCTGTGCCGGGAGCTTTTCGCCAGGAACGACGCCGGGGCTGTCGCCGGCGTGTGCGTCAGCGCGATGGGCCCCTGCCTGGTCGTCACGGACGAGGACCTGATGCCGCTGCGCCCGGCGATCCTGTACGGGATCGACGCGCGCGCCGTCGTCGAAATCCGCGAACTCACCGAGGAGTTCGGCGCGGAGGCGATCTTCCGGGACGCGGGAAAGGTCCTGTCCTCGCAGGCGGTGGGGCCGAAGCTCCGCTGGCTGCGCAACCGGGAACCGGAGGTATTCGCCCGCGCCCGGAACTGGCACAGCCTCAACTCCTTCATCCTCGCCAAACTGACCGGCGAACTGGTCCTGGACCACCACACCGCCAGCCAGTGCGATCCCCTGTACGACCTGCGCGGCAACCGCTGGCACGAGCAGCGCTACGGCGCCGTCGCGGGCCACCTGCCCCCGCCCCGGCTCGCGTGGCCGGCCGACGTCGGCGGCCGCGTCCACCGCCGGGCCGCCGAAGCGACCGGGCTGCCGGAGGGCGTCCCGGTCTGCGCCGGCACCGTGGACGCGTGGGCCGAGGCCTTCAGCGCCGGTGTGCGGCGTCCCGGCGACCTCATGCTGATGTATGGCTCCACCATGTTCTTCGTCCAGGTCCTCGGCGAGTTCCGCGCCGAACCCAAGCTCTGGACCACGGCCGGGGTGGACCCGGGTTCCCTGACGCTGGCCGCCGGCATGTCCACCTCGGGCAGCCTGACCACGTGGCTGCAGCGGCTCTTCGGCGAGGTTCCGTTCGAGCAGCTCGTCGCGGAGGCGGCCGCGGTGCCGCCGGGTTCTGACGGCCTGCTCCTGCTGCCGTATTTCGCCGGCGAGCGGACGCCTGTGTTCGACCCCGACGCCCGCGGACTCGTCACCGGCTTGTCGCTACGGCACGGCCGGGGCCATCTGTTCCGCGCCGCCTATGAGGGTATCGGTTTCGGCATCCGCCAGATCCTGGAGTACCTCGAGAACGCCGGCGAACCCATCCGTCGCGTCGTGGCTGTCGGGGGCGGCACCAAGGCACGGCTGTGGACGGAAATCGTCAGCAGCATCACCGGGCGCGCACAGCTCGTCCCGGAACAGACCATCGGGGCCAGCTACGGAGATGCCCTGCTCGCCGCGATCGGGACCGGGGCGGTGCCGGCGGAAACCGACTGGGCTCGGACCGCGGCGGTGGTCGAGCCGGACCCGTCCACCGCGGCGCTGTACGAGAAGCTGTACGCCACGTACGGACAGCTCTACCCCTCCAACCGGGAGCATATGCACGTGCTCGCCGCCCTGCAGGAGCCCGGCGGCCCCTAGGCACGCGGATCAAGTGGACAGGAGAGCAGATGCCACCGCATTGCGACACCATGGACGGTCCCGTCGTCAGCGCCGCCAAAACAGCCCTGGAGAAGAGGAACGTCGACCTGGTGCTTCCGTTCGTCCCGGACGCAGCGGAAGAGGAAATCCGCGGGGCCTTCGAGCGCACTATCAAGGCGCGGGTCCTCGGTCCGGAAGCCCGCGAGGTCAGCGACCTCTACCTCTTCGAGACCGTGGTGCGGACACACCGGATGGGCGAGGGCGCTCCGTACACCGGACTGAAGCCCGCGGGCCAGTCCGAAGGGCCGGCAATTCCCCTTGCCGAAGCGGCTGTTGCGGGCGGCTCCGTTGCAGAAGTCAGCGCCTTCCTCGCGCAGGAACTGCATGCCGAGCTCGAACGGCGGCTCGAATCCGTCAGGGCCCTCGCGGGCCGGGCCGACGAGTCCGTCGCCGCTGCACGCGAATATGTCGAAGCGATGCTCGGCTTCGAGGTGTACACCCACAAGACCTACCTGGCTATCCACGCCCAAGGGCACCATCGGCCGGACGACGGCCGGCACTGAGCGGCGTGTCAGCCCGCAGCAGGCAGCGGGATGATGGTGCGGTACTTCCCGCCGACGCTCTGTTGCGGGGCTTCGGCCACCGGTTCCACGTCGACGTGGCCCAGGCCCAATTCGGCCAGCAGGGCCCTGACCGCTTCCCCTGCCGCTGCCCGGACGGTTCCCGCCTCCGAGCCCGGCGCCGGGATCACCCGAACCCGCAGCTGCGTCGGCGCGTCCTGGACGATCTGGAACAGCCCCACCCCGGGAATGCGGTCGATAACCGTGGCCAGGGCGAGGGGCGGGACCGGCACCTTGCCCTGCCCGTCCGCCGTCGGGAACAAGAGGACATCCGATGTCCTGCCCTGCACGCGAAGGGCGGGGGCAGGATCCCCGCACGGGCAAGCATCCGGCCGGACCAGGACGCGGTCGCCGACGTCGTAGCGGATGATCGGCTGGACGCGGTTGGCCAGGTTCGAGATCAATAAGGTGTGCGAAACCGTGCCAGCCGGCACCGGGCGGTAGCTGGCATCGACGGGCTCCACGATCACCCAGTCCTCGAGCAGGTGCAGCCAGCCTTCGGTGCAGCTGCAGGCGGCGTAGCCGGACTCGGTGCACCCGTAGACTTCGCCGACGACTGCGCCGAAGGCCTGCTCCACTCGCGTCCGCTCTGCCGGCGGCAGCCCCTCGGCCGTGCTGACCACCAAAGCCGGGCGCACGTGCAGCCTCCCGGCCTGCTGCTCTGTGGCGAGCAGGCGCAGGATGCTGGCATAGCCTCCGAGCAGGGCCGGTTTGAAGGCGTTCAGCTGATCCACCAGTTGAGGAAGGGGTGTGTGGATGGAGAACACTCCCAGTCCCCGGTGACGCCGCGGCTTCTCGCGCCGCTCCCGGGTACTTGCGGCGACGGACAGGAAGTGCCCGCCGGTGGCTATGACCGCCGCCGAGCGTCCTCCGCCGCGCAGCAGGCGCACCAGGTCGCGCCAGGACAACCACTTCCGGGCGAGGATGCCCATCATCCCCGAGGTCACCGCCCAGTACCGGTCGTCGAGCACAAAAATGCCGCGCAGCCCGGTGGTGCCGGCAGTCGTTGCCACCAGGTATTTCCCCGCGAACCGGCCACCGACGCGGCCCCGGTCGGCCACGAATTCCCGGACCGAGTCCAGGGTCACCGCCGGATCGGTGGCGACCTCGTCGAAGTGGAACATCAGCTCCCGCTTGTTCGTCACGGGCAGTTCGGCGACGTCCTCGATACGGTCCGGCAGGCCCTGGTAGAGGCGCCGGTAGTAGCCGGAGTGTTCCCGCGCGAAGGACACCTGGTCCGCGAGCCGCTCCCGCTGCCGCTGCCGGATGGCTTCCGGGCCCCGGCGGCGGATCCGGACGGCCTCCCACCACAGCCGGGCCGCGCTGCCCGCCCGATCCCCGTCCCTCGTCCGTCCTCGTGTACGCACAGCACCATCGTAGGAACCGCCGGCTGCCCGGGGAACGGCAAAAAGCCCCGGCCATCGGACTCGTGGTCCGATGGCCGGGGCCTGCGGGTGCGCCGGATCTGCGGCGCCGAAGTTCCTTGGAACCTAGTTGGAGGCGACGGCGGCCTCGGCGCGGACGGCCTCCATGGCGCGGGTCCACGGGATGAGCTGGTCCAGCATCGGAGCCAGGGTGCCGGCGTTCTGCTCGGTCGGCTTGAACTCGGAGAAGTTCTCGAAGTCGGTGAAGAGGGAGAACATGACCTGGTTGCGGACATGGGCGATCTGCAGCTCGGAGAGCACGTTGCGCAGGTGCTCGGCGGCGCGGGCGCCACCCATGGAGCCGTAGGAAACGATGCCGGCGGCCTTGTTATTGAACTCGACGTTCAGGTAGGACAGGGCGTTCGCCAGGGCCGGGGTCAGCGTGTGGTTGTACTCGGCGGTCACGAAGATGAAGCCGTCGAACTCGCTGATCTTGGCGGACCATGCCTTAGTGTGGTCATTCTGGTAGTTCTGGTAAGCGGCCGGGTAGGCCTCGTCCAGCAGCGGGAGGTTGAAGTCTGCGATGTCGACAAGTTCGAATTCGGCGTCGGTACGGCCGGCGGTCTGGGACAGAACCCAGTCGGCTACGCCCTTGTTGTTGCGGCCCGGACGGGTGCTGCCGGTGACGATAGCGATCTTGGTCATGTGGTAAACCCCTTCAGGTTGTTGACACGTCATCGTTTGTTGACATGTCAATCATGCACGAAGGAAACTTGAAATGTCAACCATGGAGAAAGGGAAGCCCACTGTGAGCTCCGACACCCGCTGGCTCAGCGAGCACGAGCAGGAGGTCTGGCGCGCCCTGCGCGAGCTGCTGTGGGGCTTCGAATCCGCCATGGACCGCCAGCTGATTCGGGACTCCGAACTCTCCGCCGTGGAGTATTCCGTCCTCGCTGCGCTTTCGGAGGCCGACGACGGCGTCCTGCGGGCCCGCGACCTCGCCCGGCAACTGGACTGGGAGCGCAGCCGCCTCTCCCACCTGCTCAAGCGCATGGAAACCAAGGGCCTGGTCACGCGGGCCGAGTGCCCCTCCGACCTCCGCGGCTACAACATCATGATGACCAAGGCCGGCCGCGACGCGATCGTGCAGGCTGCCCCCGGCCACGTGAGCTTCGTCCGCGAGAACGTCTTCGATCCGCTGACCGACGAAGAACGCGAGGCTCTCCTCTCCGCGGCCACCAAGATCCAGGCCTCGATCCGGGATGCGGGCCTCTGGCAGAACCCGGGCGGCCAGAAGGGCTGACCTGCCGCGTCCCTGGCGCCCGGGGTACCGCTGCGCTCCCCCGGGAGGCCGGCACCACAAGACACCGGAAACCGGACAGGTGCTGCTTGCTACTCGAGGACCTCTGAGGCCTCGAGCCACTCCATCTCGAGCTCTTCCTGTTCGGATGAGACATCCTGCAGCTTGGCGTTCAGGTCGGCCAGCAAGGCGAAGTCCACGTCCGCCTTGGAGCCGGCGTCGTTCATCTGTTCCTTGAGCTTGTCCGCCTGCTGGGCGAGCTTGGTCAGCTGCCGCTCGATCCGGTTCAGGTCCTTCTTGGCCTGCCGCTTCTCGGCCTCGCTGTGCGAGGACTTTGCGGACTGGGCCGGGGAGCCGCCGGCGGCAGCACCGGACTGCCCCTGGCCCGAACCTGCGCCGGTCGCCGTCGCCGTTCCTGCGACCTCCCCCGAGGCGAGCGCCTCTTCGCGCAGCTGCAGGTACTGGTCCACGCCGCCCGGCAGCCCGCGGAGCTTGCCATCGCCGAGCAGCGCCATCTGGTGGTCGGTGACGCGCTCGAGCAGGTAGCGGTCGTGCGAGACGACGACGAGCGTGCCGGGCCAGCCGTCGAGCACATCCTCGACGGCGGCGAGGGTGTCGGTGTCCAGGTCGTTGGTCGGTTCGTCGAGCATCAGCACGTTGGGCTCGCCGACCAGCAGACGCAGCAGCTGGAGCCGCCGCCGCTCGCCGCCGGAAAGGTCCCGCACCGGCGTCCACTGCTTCTCCTTGGAGAAGCCCAGCTGTTCGACCAGCTGCCCGGCGGACACCTCGCGGCCGCCGACGCTGAAGACCTGGCGCTCGCGCTGGATGACTTCGATGACGCGCAGGTCCAGCACGTCGTCGAGCTCCCGGACGTCCTGCGTCAGGATGGCGGTCTGGACGGTCTTGCCGCGCTTGAGCTTGCCGGAATCCGGCTGGATCTCGCCGTTGAGCAGCCGCAGCAGCGTTGTCTTGCCGGCGCCGTTCACGCCGACCAGGCCCAGCCGCTCCCCCGGCGCCAGGCGCAAGGTGATGTTGTCGAACAGGGGCGCACCGCCGTCGTTCCCGGCGTCTCCCTCGCGCGGCGGCGGCGTGTAGCTGACCTTCTCCAAATCGAGGACGTCCTTGCCGAGCCGGGCCGTGGCCATCTTGCTCAGCGCCACCGTGTCCCGGGGCTCGGGCACGTCGGAGATGAGGTCGTTGGCCGCCTCGATCCGGAACTTCGGCTTTGAGGTACGCGCGGGCGCGCCGCGGCGGAGCCAGGCCAGCTCCTTCTTCACCAGCTGCTGGCGCTTGCTTTCGACGACGGCGGCCATCTTGTCGCGTTCGGCGCGGGCCAGAACGTACGCGGCATATCCGCCCTCGAACGGATCCACGGTCCCGTCGTGGACCTCCCAGGTGCGGGTGCAGACCTCGTCGAGGAACCAGCGGTCGTGGGTGACGACCAGGAAGGCGCCCTCGTTGGAGCGCCAGCGTTCCTTCAGGTGCCGGGCCAGCCAGGCCACGCCTTCGACGTCCAGGTGGTTCGTCGGCTCGTCCAGCATGATCACGTCATGCGGCTCGATCAGCAGCTTGGCCAGGGCTACGCGGCGGCGCTGCCCGCCGGAGAGCGAGGAGATCTTGGCGTGCCACTCCACGTCCTCGACCAGGCCGGCCATGATTTCGCGGATCCTGGGGTTGGCGGCCCATTCGTGGTCCGCGGCCTCGCCGACGATCGCGACGCCGACGGGCAGGTCCCCGTCGAGGACGTCCTGCTGGTCCAGATAGCCGATGTTCACATCGCCGCGCTTGGTCACGCGGCCCTCGTCCGGCGTCGTCCTCATGGCCAGCAGGCGCATGAGGGTGGATTTGCCGTCGCCGTTGCGCCCGACCATGCCGATCCGGTCGCCCTCGTTCAGGCCAAGGGAGACCGAGTCCAGGACGGTGCGGATGCCGTAGGAGACGCTGATGTTCTCAGCGCCGAGCAGGTGGGCCAATGTCTGTCTTTCTGTTGGTGGCAGGGCCGGGTCAGGCCATAATGCGGGCGCCGTGCACGGGCCCATGGACCGCCAGGGCCGCGACGCCGGCCACGTCCGACAGCCGCTGGGACAACTCCTCCGCGTCCAGCCGGTCCGCGGCCAGGAACGCCAGCGTGGGGCCGGAACCGGAGACCAATCCGGCCAGCGCGCCCTCGGCGATACCAAGGTCAAGAATATCCGCCAGTTCGGGAGCGAGCTCAATCGAGGCGGCCTGCAGGTCATTGCCCAGGGCGTTGGCAAGGCTGTCCACGTCCCCGGCGTGCATGGCCTTCAGGATGCGAGGGTCCACGTTATCCGGGTCCGTCGCGGTGAAGCCGGCCTCTTCGCGCAGCCGGTCCGCGGTGGCGTAGACCTTGGGAGTGGAGAGTCCGAACGAGGCCGGCACCAGCACCCAGTGCAGGTCGCGGCGGGCCAGCGCCGGGGTCAGCTGGTCCCCCACGCCGAGGCCCACGGCCACGCCGCCGAGCAGGGCGAAGGGCACGTCGGCGCCGAGGTCCGCGGCGATGCGCACCAGCTCGTCGCGGGAGAACCCGGTGTCCCAGAGCGCACTGCAGGCGACCAGCGCCGCGGCGGCGTCCGCGGAACCGCCGCCCATGCCCCCGGCGATCGGCACGCGCTTGACGATGTCGAGATGGACGCCCGTGGATCGGGCGGTCATGGACCGCATCAGCTCCGCCGCCTTGACGGCGAGGTTGGATGAATCCAGCGGGATGTCGTCCACGTCCAGCGGCAGCGGCGAACCATTGCGGACGCTCACTGTCACCTGGTCGTCGTCGCGCCGGGTCGCCGTGACCTCCTCGTAGAGCGAGACGGCCAGGTACACGCTGGCGACCGAGTGGTAGCCGTCCGGCCGCGGCGGACCCATCCGGAAGGACACGTTGATCTTGCCCGGGGCCATCACGCGGACGGATCGGGTCTTGCTCATCAGGCTGCCTCCACAGTGCGAATTTCCAGCTCAGGCCACCGGGGGCCGCTTGTATTCGGCGATCCGGGCGAAGGCTTCGACATCCAGCACCTCGCCGCGTGCACCGGGATCCACATTAGCCGCGCGCAGGGCAGCCTCCGCCTCCGCGGCGCTCCCGGCCCAGCCCGCCAGCGCCGCCCGCAGCGTCTTCCGCCGCTGGGCAAAGGCCGCGTCGATCACGGCGAAGACCTCCTGCCGCGTTGCCCGGGTGGCCGGCGGCTCGCGCCGCGTGAACCCGACCAGCCCGGAGGCGATCTTCGGCGCCGGCCAGAACACGTTCATGCCGATCACGCCGGCCTTGCGCATCTGGCTGTACCAGGCGGCTTTGACGCTCGGCACGCCGTAGATCTTCGAGCCCGGCACGGCCGCCAGCCGGTCCGCCACCTCGTCCTGCACCATCACCAGTCCGTGCCGCAGCGAGGGGAAATGTTCCAGCAGGTGCAGCACCACGGGCACCGCCACGTTGTAGGGCAGGTTGGCCACCAGCGCGGATGGCTCCCGCGGCAGTTCCGTCACCCGCATCGCATCGGCCAGGACGACGTCGAGACGTCCGTTCGCGTCGGGCCGGAACTTCTGCGCGGTGTCCGGGAGCTTCGCCGCCAGCTTGGGGTCGATCTCGACCGCCACGACGTGCGCGGCCGCATCCAGCAGGCCCAGCGTCAGCGAGCCCAGCCCGGGTCCGACCTCCAGCACCGTCTCATCCGGCTCCACGTGGGCGGCCGCGACGATCCTGCGGATGGTGTTGCCGTCGATCACGAAGTTCTGCCCCAGCGTCTTCGTCGGCCGGACGTCCAGTTCCTCCGCCAGCCGGCGGATATCCGCAGCCCCCAGCAAAGGCATGGTCCCACGCTGCGCCCCGGCCCCGTCGTCGTGCCCGGGCTCGGACTGGGGCTGGCCAGGCAGGCCGGAGGCATTCGCATCTGTCACTGTGCCATCGTAGCCATACAACCCCGCCCGCCCGTTAACCGGCCTGTAAACCCTCGGCGCCGTTCGGAGCGCCGCGGCGCGCCAACGAAGCATCGCCTTCTAGCCCGTCCTGCCGCTCCTCCGGCTCGCACGGCCCGGTTAAACGCGTCGGACCCCCGGTGTCCCGGGGATCCGACGCGACGCGGCCGGCGGGGCGGAGCAGACGCCCGCGCCCGGCGGCGGGCTAGAGCAGCCCGAGCTTGGCGGCGCAGGCCGGCCAGTGGCCCCAGCCGCCGTTGCTGCGGAGCACCTCGGCCGTGGCGATCTGCTCGGCAGCGCTGGCCATGTGCGGCAACGGGGCGTACTTCCCGCCGCCGGCGCCCAGCCAGGAGCTCTGGTTGAACTGCAGGCCGCCGTAGTAGCCGTTGCCGGAGTTGATGGACCAGTTGCCGCCGGATTCGCACTGGGCGAGGGCCTGCCAGGTGCCTCCGACGTTGGTGTTGTCGGTCTTGGGCTCCGGCTCCGGCCGTTCCTTGGTTCCGACGGAGACCTTCTCGCTGACCGGCTCGGTGGTGACGCGGTCCTTGACCAGCTCGCGCTCCGTTTCCTTGCCGTCGACCAGCACGAGCGCGTAGGTCTTGGTGCGCTCACCCGCAATGCCGGTGCGGGTGACGACCTTTTCGTCCTCGTACATCGAGGAGTCCTTCTTGGTCTCGGTCTCGAACGCGATCGGTTCGGTGATCTCGATCTTCTGGTCGCGGTCGATGCGCGTGATCTTGAGCTTCAGCTTCTCTTTGACCGGCGTGGACTTCGGCTTGGACAGCTCGTCGTCCTTGCCCAGCGTGATCTTCTGCTCCGTGAGCAGGTCGCCGACGGTCGCGGCGGTGGTGATCTTGTCCTTCGTCTTGCCGTCCACGGTAATGGTGACGGTCTTGGGCGTGGAGATCACCACGTTGCTGACGGAGGCCAGGTCGGCGTCCAGGGGCGCGGAGAGATCGGAGTCTTCCTCGACGCCGAGTTCGTTGATCAGGTCCTTGACCGTGGCTGAGGTGGATTGCACTATCTTGCTGGCGCCGTCGAGGGTCAGCTTCACGGGCTTTGCGGTAATGACCTGGATGCTGCCGCCGTTGCTGATTTCGCTTGCGACGGCGGGAGTCACCTCGTCGTATCCGTCCACCTGGACGCCGGCTTCGTCGAGCACGTCCTGGACCGTGGTCCCGAAGGTGGAGACGTTGCTGGCCTGTCCGTCGACGGTCAGGGTGACGCTCTTGTTGTTGCCTACGAAGGCCACGAGGCCAAAAACGAGTGCGGTCATCACGATCACCTGCCCGGTGATTTTCACCCAGCGGTTCTTCAGTGCGTTTGCCACGGTACCCAACTTTGTCTCGAACATCCGGGCACGGGGACATGAAGACACGAGCAGAAGCGCGCCGAATCCCACGGCACGATGCGTTGTGCAGGCAAACCAAACTGGAGAGTGTTTGGGCGTACGAACGGAACGTCCAACCAACCTCGGATGCGGGAGTGTACTGTCCGGATGCCTTCCCCGACCCCGGCCAATAGTCCCCTACCGTAACCGAACCGTGACTTCGCGCAAAACCGGATCCGGGCACATGTCACGGATCGGACACGCGGCGAAGGCCCAAGTCAGCGCCGGTGAAACGCGTGAAACGCCGGGCTGACTAGGAAAAATACCGGCCGGTAGCTTAGTCGTTCCATCGTCCGTAAATTTTTTCCGTGTTGCCCGCCACTTCCTCACACAACAAGCCGAGGTCCTTGTCGAGGACCTCCGCCATCGAGCGCAAGGTGTACGGAACCATGTAGCTGGCGTTGGGCCTGCCGCGGTACGGGTGCGGGGTCAGGAACGGCGCGTCGGTCTCCACCAGGACCAGCGCCGGATCGGCCACCAGCAGCGCATCCCGGAGGTCCTGGGCGTTCTTGAACGTGACGGTGCCGGCGAAGGACATCATCCAGCCATTCCGATTGCAGGTCCGGGCCAGCCCGGCGTCGCCCGAGAAGCAGTGGAAGACCACCTTCTCCGGGGCCCCCTCCTCGCGCAGGACCCGCACCACGTCGTCGTGCGCGTCACGGTCATGGATCTGCAGCGCCAGCCCCAGCCGCTTGGCGATGTCTATGTGCCGGCGGAACGAGTACTCCTGCGCCTTGAGACCCTCCCCCTGGGTGCGGAAGAAGTCCAAGCCGGTTTCGCCGATGGCCCGGACCCGCGGGTGCGCGGCCAGACGTTCGATCTCGGCGAGGGCCTCCTCGAGCTGCCCGTCGGCGGCGAGCGGCGGGGCGTCGTTGGGGTGGAGCGCGACGGCGCCGAGGAGCCTCGTGTCCGCCTCCACCGCCTGCACCGTAAAGCGGGAGGACTCGAGGTCGCAGCCGACCTGGACGGCACCCTTGACCCCCAGGGCCTCGGCGGCGTCCAGCGCGTCCCGGACGGTCACGGAGACGTCGCCGTCGCCGAAGTCCAGATGGGTGTGGTTATCCATGACCGGCACCGGCAGCGGCTCGGGTGCCGGCGGATAGTCCAGGCGGCGGCGCCGGCCGCTCTTTTCCTCTTCGGGACTACGGGTGCGGCCTCCGTCCGGCGCGGCTTCCTCCGGACGGTAGGCAGCGGGTGTCTCTCCGGGCACGGCTAGGGCGTTCTCAGGCATGATTCAACATTACGGCTGCCGCGCCTCCGATATGCGAAAGAGTCGTTTCAGGCTCTACCGCGGTGAAACTTCTGCCAGTACTGTGGTTACATCCCGCCTGCGGGGAAGGCGATGCGGAAGGTTCGGCATGGATATCCAGCAGCACACTGCAGCCACCGGTTCCGTCCATTCCGGATCTTCCGAGGAAGACACCGGCGGACCGGGGCCGGCCGACCGGCTGCCGCTGGCTGATTTCCATGACGCCTGCGGGCGCATCCTCGCCTCGATCAACACGGTCATCGAGGGCAAGCAGGAAGCCGCGCGGCTGGCGCTGACCGTCCTGCTCGCCCAGGGCCATTTGCTGGTTGAAGACGTGCCGGGCGTGGGCAAGACCATGCTGGCCAAGACGCTGGCCCGGACCATCGACTGCAGTGTCCACCGGATCCAGTTCACCCCGGACCTGCTGCCCTCGGACGTCACCGGCGTCTCCATCTACAACCAGGACAAGCACCGCTTCGAGTTCCGCCCCGGTCCGGTGTTCGCCAACATCGTGATCGGCGATGAGATCAACCGGGCCTCCGCCAAGACGCAGTCCGCGCTGCTCGAATGCATGGAAGAACACCAGGTCACCGTGGATGGCCGGTCCTACACGCTGGATGCGCCGTTCATGGTGGTCGCCACCCAGAACCCGATCGAGATGGAGGGCACCTACCCGCTGCCCGAGGCCCAGCGCGACCGGTTCATGGCGCGCATCTCCATGGGCTACCCGGATCCGCGGGCCGAAATGCTGATGCTGGAGACCCACCAGTCGATGTCGCCGCTGCGGGAGATCCGCCCGGTGGTCGGCGTCGGGGAGGTTCGGGCGATGGTGGCGACAGTGCAGGACGTGTACGTCTCCCCCGCAGTGAAGGAGTACGTCGTCGGCATCGGCCGCGCCACGCGCGAGCACCCGCACCTGCGGCTGGGTGCCAGCCCGCGCGCGCTGCTGCAGCTGCTGCGCGCCGCGAAGGCCGCCGCCGCGCTGGACGGCCGGGACTTCGTGCTGCCGGATGACGTGGGCTCGGTGGCCGAATCGGTCCTGGCCCACCGGCTCATGCTGGACCGCAAGGCCATCACGGCCGGCGAAAACGCCTCCGGGATCGTCGCCGGCATCCTGGCCAAGGTTCCGGTGGGCGCCGAAGCCCGCCGCACGGCCTCCTAGGTCAGGCCATGGACCGGCTCGGCTGGCTGCCCACCCGCTACATCACGCCGCGCGGCTGGGGCATGATCGCCACCGCCGCCGCCGTCCTGTTGCTGGCGCAGGTCCTGGGCCGGCGGGACCTGCTGACGCTGGCGGTCTTCCTCGCCGCGCTACCCCTCACCGCCGCCGGGGCGATGGTCCTGCTCAAGCCGCGTTTCGCCGTCGAGCGCAGGTTCCGCCCACCGTCGGTGGAAACCGGCCTCGTGACGCAGGTCCATCTCACGCTGCGCCGGGACAAAGGCTTCGGCACGGCCTACATGGAGGAGCAGCTGCCCGTGCGCTTCGGCCGCTCGCCGTCCTTCCGTTTCCCCGCCCGCTTCCCCTCGGCCTCCGGCGAAAGCGTGTACGAATACCGGCTGCGCTCGGCCCGGCGCGGAGTGTTCGCGATCGGGCCGGTCACGGCCGACTTCCAGGATCCGTTCGGGCTGGCCCGGCATCGGCACAGCCTCGGCGCGGCCTCGCGCCTGGTGGTCACGCCGGCGCCGCTGGAACTGCCGGCCACCTCGCTCACCGCCGCCCGCGGCACCGACGGCACGGCGACGACGCGCCGGCAGGCCAACCCGAGCGACGACGATGTGATGACGCGCGAGTACCGGCACGGCGACCCGATGCGGCGCGTCCATTGGCCGGCCACGGCGCGGCAGGGCGAACTCATGGTCCGCCAGGAGGAGTCCGTCACCACGCCGCAGGCCACGATCATCCTGGACCAGCGAGCCTCACTCTTCGAATCCGGTTTCCTTCCCTCGCACGCCGGCGCGCATGAGGACGACGGCGATCTGCTGCACACCTCGCCGTCATTCGAATGGGCGATCACCGCCGTCGTCTCCGCCGCCCACGACTTCATCCAGCGCAACTACACCGTCCGCCTGCTGGACTGCCACGGCGAACCGGGCACCCTCCGGTCCCCGTCGGCCCCCTGGCCCGGGGACGAAAGCTTCACCGGGCTCCCGGGCTACCAGAACCTGGCCGAGGGGCTTGCGGCGTTGGGGCTGGCCGCGGAACCGCACCGGCGGACCGAGCGCCCGCACGCCGGGAACGAGGCGTTCAGCGACCGGCTGATGGACAAGCTCGCTGCGCACAAGCTCAAGGGGCCGCTGCTGGCGGTGCTGGGCGACATCGGGCCGGAGGACGCTGCACGGCTGGCGCCCGCGGCGGAGTTCGGATCACACGCCTTTGCCCTGGTTGTCTGCGACCACCCGCACGATTCGCCGGCGCTCCAGTCACTGCGCGACGCCGGTTGGCGGGCCGTCGCGGTGAGCGCCAAGGCATCGCACGCCGCGGCGTGGAGCCATTTCGACGGCGGATCCCCGGTCAGCGAGGCCACCGCCCGCGGCGGCTGGCGCCGGCACGGCGCAGCCCCCGACCCCGCCGAGGCGGGGCGATGACTGCCATGCTGGACCGGCCCGTGGCGCCGGACCGGCCGTCCCGGGGCGGCGAACGGCGACGCGCCCCGGGATTTGCACCCTGGCTCATGTCCGGGGCGGTTGCCTTGGCCACGATCCTGGCGGCGGCGAACATCCACGGCGTGATCGAACACTGGAGCTGGCTGTGGCCGGTGATCATTACCGTGCTGGCCGTAGAGGCAGGACCGGGCCTGGCCAGGGCGATGCGCTGGTCCCCGGTCGCCGGAACGCTGCTGGGCCTGGTTGGGCTCGCCGGCTCCGTGACGGCACTCTTCCTGTCCTCGACGAGCATCCTCCTCGTGATCCCCGGACCGGGAAGCCTGCGGGCGCTGGAGTTCCTCATCGCCGACGCGCAGGACGCGGTCATCTCCCAGGTGGCGCCGGTGCTCGCCTCGCCGGGGATCGTCATGGTCGCCTGCGTCGGCGTGGGCCTGGTCGCCCTGCTGGTGGACACCATGGCCGTGCCGCTGCAACTGCCGGCCGCATCGGGCTTCGGCCTGCTGGCCATCCTGGTGGTGCCGGCGATCATCAAGCCCCACAGCCTCGGCCCGGCGGGCTTCCTCGCCGCGGCCGCAGGCTACCTGGCGATCCTTGCGGCGGCACAATGGCTGGACGGACTGGACGAGGCGCCGCCCGGCCGGACCGCCGCCGGACAGTTCGGCCGCGCCGCCGGCATCGGCGCCGGTGCGCTCGCCCTCGCCCTGCTGCTGCCGCTGGGCATCCCCGGCTTCACCACCGGCGCCTTCCCGCAGGGTTCCCGGCTGGACTGGCTCGGCGCGCCGACGGGCCTCAACCCCATCCTGAGCCTCGGCGACAACCTGCGCCGGCCGGGCGCCTTCGGCCGGATAACCTATGCCACCGACTCGAAGACGCCGCTGTACCTTCGGACCGTCACCCTGGAGAACCTCACGGGCGCCCGCTGGAGTCCCACGGACACCCGGGATGAGCAACGCGAAGGGGTGGAAGAGATGGGCACCCCGCGGATCCGCGAACTCCTGGACGAGGGAACGGTGACGACCACCGCCATCGAGACCCGTTCCTTCACGAGCCCGTGGCTGCCGGCCCCCTACGCCCCCGCCGAGATCATCGGCGTCGACGGCGATTGGTCCTGGGACCCGGGAACGCTGGCGGTCCAGGCGTCGCTGGGCACCAGCAGCGCCAACCAGGACTACATCGTCCGCAGTGTCACTCCGGACCTGACCCGGGAGAACCTGCAGGACGCGGATCCGCTGGACTCTCCGCGCGTGGACGGGATCTTCACCAGCCTGCCCTCGGACATGCCGGACATCATCGTCGACACCACCGAGGAGGTCCTGGACGGGCTGGAGGATCCGTACGACCAGGCGATGGCCATCCAGAGCTATCTGCGCGGCCCCGGCTTCGTGTACTCCGAGCAGGCGCCCGTGGACGGCGGCTATGACCAGAGCGGCTTCGAGGTGGTCGCCGCCTTCCTGGAAGAGAAGGCCGGCTACTGCGTCCACTACGCCGCCACCATGGCCATCATGGCGCGCGAGGCCGGCATCCCCAGCCGCATCGCAGTCGGCTATGCTCCCGGCCGCGAAACCGGCGAGACCGTGGAAGTGGACGGCCGGGAACTGACCGAGCACGAGGTCGACTCCCGCGACGCCCACGCCTGGCCCGAGCTCTTCTTCGAGGACATCGGGTGGGTCGCCTTCGAACCCACCCCTGGCCGCGGGGCCGTCCCCGCCTACGCGCAGCAGCCCACGGCGCCGGTCCCGGACCAGGCGGAGCGCGAAAACCTCAATCCCGGCGGCAACCGCGTTCCGAGCCAGCCCTCGCTGCCCCGGGCCGGGGGTTCCCCGGACGGTTCGGCCGCCGCGCAGGACGCCCCGGCTACCGGACCGTGGACCGCAACCGGCCTCGGCATCCTGGTGCTCGCGCTGGCCGCCCCGGCCCTCATCCGCCGCTCCCGCACCCGCCGCAGCCGTAACCAGCTGCTCACCGCCGACAGGCCCAGCCGGGACACCGCCCTCGTGGCCTGGCGCGAGGCGCGCGACGCCGCCGCCGATTACGGCATCAGTGCCGCGCCTGAGGAGTCAGCCCGTGCCTTCGAGCGGCGGCTCGGGCAGGAGCTTGACGGTGGCGCCGCCGCGGCACTGGCGCGGCTCCGCGAAGACTACGAGATCGCGGCCTACGCCAACCCTGCCGCTCCGCGTCCAGGCTCCATTGGGGCCCGCGGCGCCGCTACGGATGCCGGGGGCGGAACCGGGAGCCAACGGCAATGGAGCGACGTCGAGTCGGTCGCGGGCGGACTGCGCAGGAACAGCACGTGGCAGCAGCGAATGCTCGGCCTGCTGTTCCCCCGCTCGCTGTTCATCCGCCGATGATGTGCCTCTGAAGATCCGCCACGGCAGCGTCCACACCTGGTCAGATGCTGCGGACGATCTTGGCGGGATTGCCGACGGCAATGACATTCGCCGGAAGGTCCTTGGTGACAACGGCCCCGGCCCCGATCACGGTGTTCTCGCCCACGGTGACTCCGGGCAGGACAATGGCCCCGCCCCCGATCCAGACGTTGTCCCCGATGACGATGGGCTTGGCCGCTTCCAGCTTCTCCCGCCGCAGCTCTGCCTGCACCGGGTGGGTGGGAGTCAGCAGCTGCACGTTCGGGCCGATCTGCACGTCGTCTCCGATGGTAATGGGCGCGACGTCCAAGGCGGTCAGGTTGTAGTTGATGAAGGTCCGGGCGCCCACGGTGATGTACTTCCCGTAGTCGACGAACAGCGGCGGCCTGATCTCCGTGCCCTCGCCGATCGAGCCGAGCAGTTCCCTCAGCAGTCCCGCCGCTTCCTCCCGGTTGCCCGGCCAGACCCGCGCATACCGGTCCGCCAGCTCGAGGGCTCGCACGCTGTCCGCGGCCAGTTCCGGGTCGTCGGCGATGTACAGGTCGCCGGCGAGCATCCGCTCCCGCATCGACCGGTCGTCGCCATCAAAATACTCGTCCACGTCCATGCGTCCTCCTGCACCTGCCGGTTCACGGGCCAGTCTACGCACCCGCAGCCTTCCCCGCCCGGGTGGGCAGCGCCGTCGTTCGCTCCCCGCCCGGGTGGGCACCGCCGTCGTCAACCGTCCGCGACGGGGCCCGGAGTTAAACGGCAAGCGGGGCGGCAGGCCGTGGCCCGCCGCCCCGCTAGTGCAGGTCGGTTACTGCTCGTCCGCGTACGGATCGGCGATGCCGACGTACTGGGTGTAGAGGTACTCCTCGATGCCCTCTTCGCCGCCCTCGCGGCCCAGGCCGGACTGCTTGACGCCGCCGAACGGTGCGGCGGCGTTGGAGATGACGCCGGCGTTCAGGCCGAGCATGCCGGTCTCCAGCTTCTCGCTCACCCGCAGGCCGCGGTTGAGGTCCTTGGTGTAGACGTAGGCGACCAGGCCGTACTCGCTCGCGTTGGCCAGCCGGACGGCGTCCTCTTCTGTGCTGAAGGTGACGATCGGGGCGACCGGGCCGAAGATCTCCTCGGCGAGGATGCGTGCCTTCGGCGAGACGTTGGTGAGCACGGTCGGCTGGTAGAAGTAGCCGGGGCCGTCCACCGGAGCGCCGCCGGTCACGGCCTTGGCGCCGTGGGAGATGGCATCCTCGACCAGTTCGTGCACGCCGTCGCGGGCCTTGCCGTCGATCAGCGGTCCGACGTTCGACTCGGGCTCGGTGCCGCGGGCCGGGGTCAGTGCGGCAATCTTGGCGGCGAACTTCTCGGCGAAGGCGTCGGCGATGGAATCCTGCACGATGAAGCGGTTGGCCGCGGTGCAGGCCTCACCCATGTTGCGCATCTTGGCGGCCAGCGCGCCTTCAACGGCCTTGTCCAGGTCGGCGTCCTCGAAGACCAGGAACGGGGCGTTGCCGCCGAGCTCCATAGAGGTACGCAGGACGCGGTCGGCCGAGTCGCGGATCAGGGCCTGGCCCACGGGAGTGGAACCGGTGAAGGAGAGCTTGCGGAGCCGCTCGTCCTTGATCAGCGGGCCGGTGACCTTGCCGGCGGTGGAGGTCTGGATGACGTTCAGGACGCCGGCGGGCAGGCCGGCTTCCTGCATGACCTGGGCGAAGAGCAGGCTGGTCAGCGGGGTCAGAGTGGCCGGCTTGAGGATCGCGGTGCAGCCGGCGGCGACGGCGGGCGCGATCTTGCGGGTAGCCATGGCCAGCGGGAAGTTCCAGGGGGTGATGAGCAGGCAGGGGCCGACCGGCTTCTTCTGGACCAGCAGGCGGTTCTTGCCGTCGGGCGCGGTGGCGTAGCGGCCGCCGACGCGGACGGCTTCCTCGGAGAACCAGCGCAGGAACTCGGCGCCGTAGGCCACCTCGCCGCGGGCCTCGGCCAGCGGCTTGCCCATTTCCAGGGTCATCAGCAGAGCGAAGTCTTCGGCGCGCTCGGTCACGAGCTCGAAGGCACGGCGCAGGATCTCGCCGCGCTCGCGCGGAGCGGTCTTGGCCCAATCGGCCTGGGCGGCCGCGGCTGCGTCCATCGCAGCGGCACCATCTTCCGGCTGCGCGTTGGCAATGGTGAGCAGGACCTTGCCGGTGGCGGGGTCTTCGACGTCCAGCGTCTGGCCGCCGGCAGCGTCGCGCCACTCGCCGTTGATCAACAGACCGGTGGGAACCTTTGCGAGCAGTTCCGCTTCGCGGTTGGCGGTTTCAGCCATGGCGGTGCCTCCAATGTTGGTAAGTGATTGGTCGGGCTTCGGTGCCCTACTGCATCCACCGTAGGTGCTGAGCCTCACGCCGGTAAATGCGGTACTGCACTACATTACATCCGAGGTGCTGTGCAGATAGACAAAGGATCTTTGTACGATCCTGTATGACGAAACGGCCCTCCGCCCGGGCCCCGCGCCGGGGAAACCCGAGGTGCTCAGGCCTTGGGCGGCCGCGCGGCAAGGACCGCGGAGTAGAGCTCCCGCTTGCTGATCCGGGCGTCGGCGGCGACCGCTGCGACGGCGTCCTTCAACCGCGAGCCTTGGCCGATCAGTTCGTTGACCTCCGCGACGTGGTCCTTCGCCTGCTCGGGCGGGGCCTCCGGGGCTCCCGCTACGACGACGGCGATCTCGCCGCGGACCTCGGAGGCCTCGGCCCATTCCAGCAGCTCGCGGACGGGGCCGCGCAGGACCTCCTCGTGCAGCTTGGTCAGCTCCCGGCACACGGCGGCGCGCCGCTCCGGGCCGAAGGCCGTGTCCAGGGCCCGCAGCATCGGCTCGAGGCGGTGCGGGGCTTCGAAGAACACCATCGTGCGCTTCTCGGCGGCGAGTTCGGACAGCCGGGCCTGCCGCTCGCCCTGCTTGCGCGGCAGGAACCCTTCGAAGGTGAAGCGGTCGGTCGGCAGGCCGGACAGCGCGAGGGCGGTCAGCACGGCGGACGGCCCGGGGACGGCCGTCACCACCAGGCCGTCGGTGACCGCGGCCTCCACCAGGCGGAAACCCGGGTCGGAGACGGCGGGCATGCCGGCGTCCGTCACCATGACCAGGGTGCTGCCTCCGCGGACCAGGTCGAGCAGCTCGGCCGTACGCGTGGCTTCATTGTGCTCGTGGTAGCTGATGATGCGCCCGCTGGCCGTGATGCCCAGGGCGTGCAGGAGCTTGTGCAGGCGACGGGTGTCCTCGGCCGCCACGACGTGCGCGGTCTGCAGCAGTTCAACCAGCCGCGGCGAGGCGTCGCCGATGTTGCCGATCGGCGTTCCCGCCAGGACGATCTGGCCGGGGCCGCCGGCTGCCTGCTCATTCACAGCATCAACCCTACCGGGCCGCGCACCGGACCCGGAGCCTGCGGCGACACAGCCCGCGGCGGGACAGCCCGCGACCTAAGCCGGCGGACAGAGCGGCTACGCGTAGAGCTCCTACGGGTAGAGCAGGTCCGCGGGGACGCTGCCGAAGCCGCCGGTGTCGTAGTACTTCGCCACCTTCTCCATGTAGCCCGTCCACTGCGCGCCGGCGATCGAGGAGCCGTCCACGAACTCGCGGGCCACGCCGTTGACGGGCACGTAGTTCAGCGAGGAGTAGGACTGCCAGGTGCCGACCCAGGACGCCGTCGAAATGCCCTGCGTGTAGCCGACGGTCCAAGTCTGTTCGGAGAGGTCGGTGGTGCCCGTCTTCGCGGCCGCCGGCACACCGATCGGCTCGATGCTCCCGGGCGCGTTTTCCACGAGCTTCTGCAGTGGCTTGCTGATGGCGGCCGCGACCTCCTTGGAGATGGCCTGGCTGCACTTCTGGTCCGGTACGTCGTAGTTGGTGCCCTGTGAGTCCGTGACTTCCAGCAGCGCGATCGGCTCGCAGTAGCGGCCGCCGGAGGCGAACGTGGCATAGGCTGCGGCCATGGTCATCGGCGCAACCTCCTGGCCGCCGATGATGAAGGACGGGCTGGCGACCGACAGCGGCTTGCCGTCGACGGCCCGGTGCACACCCATCCGGGTGGCGGCGTCCTGGATGTCGCAGAGGTCAAGCTGGGCCGCCTGCGCCGCGGTGGCGGAGTTGACCGAATCCGTCAGGCCCTCGCTGACCGTCATGGGCCGGGCATAACCGGGCAGCGCGTTCTTGAAGCTCCACTGGCTGAACACGGTGTTCTTCGGGGCGCAACTGGCCTTCCAGTCATAGCCTTCCGGGTAGAAGGTCCGGCTGGCGTCAACCACCTCGTTCAGCGCCCGCCCCGCTTCCAGCCAGGCCACCGTCGTGAACGGCTTCATGGTCGAACCGGGCTGGAAGCCGTAGGGGGTTCCGCCCTTGGAGGCGTCCACGTTGAAGTTCAGCTCGGTGTTGGAGGCCGCGGGTTCCGGGCTGTAGTTCGTGTTCTGCGCCATCGCCAGGATCTTGCCGGTGCCGGGCTCCACCGAGACCATCGAGGAACCGGCCCCGGACTCGTCGCCCATCGGGACCTGCTTCTCGATCTGTGCCTGGGCCTCCTTCTGCAGCCGCGAGTCGAGCGTGGTCTTGATGGTCAGTCCACCGCGGGCCAACAGCCTCGCCCGCTCGGTGGCGTCCTTGCCGAACACGTCCGACTGCAGCACGAGGTTCTCCACGTAATTGCAGAAGTAGTCGCCCATCGTCGCGGCCGTGCAGCCGGAATGGATCGGCTGCGGGTCCAGGTCCAGCCCGGACGCCTTGGCCTCCTTGTATTCGGCCTCGGTGATCTTGCCGTTCTTCAGCATCGCCGCCAGGACCATGTTGCGGCGTTCCTTGGTCACGTCCGGGTTGGTCACCGGGTCGAAGTAGTTCGGCGACTGCACCATGCCGGCGAGCATGGCCGACTGGGCGATGTTGAGTTCTTTGGCGGGAATCCCGAAGAACGACTGGGAGGCCGCTTCCACCCCGTAGGTCTGGCGGTTGAACAGCACGATGTTCAGGTAGCCCTGCAGGATCTCGTCCTTGGAGTACTCGCGTTCCACTGTGACGGCCAGCTTCGCCTCGCGCACCTTGTCCGCTATTGACTTGGTGCCGCTGATCGTCAGCTCCTCGACCGGCTTGCCCGCCTGTACGCCCGCGTCGATCAGGACGTTGTTGACGTACTGCATGGTGATCGTCGACGCGCCCTGCAGCCCGCCGCCCGCTGCGTTGTTCACCAGCGCCCGTGCCATGCCCTGCAGGTCCACGCCGCCATGGTCGTAGAACCGGGCGTCCTCGATCGAAATGATCGCATCCTGCATGTGCTGCGAGACATCCTCCAGCTTCACCGGTTCGCGGTTCTCGGCGTAGAAGGACGCGATCAGCTTCCCGTCCGCGCTGTAGATTTTCGACGGCGCGTCGAGCGGCGCGCGCTCCAGCTCGCCGGGAAGGTGCTCGAAGAGTTCCGCGATCTGGCTGCCTCCCGACGCCGCCACCGCCGTGGCCGGAACCAGCAGTCCGGCAGTGAGGACGCCGCACAGCATGCTGACCGCCAGGAACAGGGCGATCTTCCCGCGCTTGGTGAGGGAATCCGGCAAGGACAGACGAGGCTTAGGCACCCTGTAAACGTTATGGCAACCGGCTGAGAGGATTCTGGAAGCCACGCCACCCCCGAAACGCGGCGTGCCGGCGCGGGCCGGCAGATGCCCTAGAGTCGGAGGGTGGCTTCATGCGTCCCCGGGTCGATCCGCCGCCCAGACGGCGGCTCCCCGCGGCGCACTCCCGAGGTTACCGGCGGGTAGGATGGCGGACGTGAATTACGCCACCGGCGCCGCGCGGGCCCCCGAACGGCGCTGGATCGAATCCCCCGCCCGCGCGTTCTCCGAAGCGGTGCTGACGCGGCGCCTGCTCGGTTCCCCCGCGTTCTTCGGGAAGTGGGGCTGGCTTGTCCCCCTGCTCGTCGCGGCCATCGGCGGCGTCCTCCGCTTCTACCGGCTCGGCGAACCGGGCTCCCTGGTCTTCGACGAAACCTACTACGTCAAGGACGCCTACTCCTACCTCCATTTCGGCTACGAGCGGGAGTGGCCGGACGACGCCAACGATGCTTTCAACGCCGGCAGCCCCGGACAGCCCCGGGACGAGCCCGAATACGTGGTGCATCCCCCCGTCGGCAAGTGGATGATCGCCTTCGGCATGGCGCTCTTCGGCACCGACAACGCCTTCGGCTGGCGGTTCGGCGCGGCCCTGACCGGAACCGTCTCGATCCTGCTCATCGCCTTGATCGCGCAGAAGCTGTTCAAATCGACGGCGCTCGGCGGCGTCGCGGGGCTGCTGACCGCCATCGACGGCCACCACCTGGTGCACTCGCGCACCTCCCTGCTCGACATTTTCCTCAGCTTCTGGATCGTGGCCGCGTTCGGCGCCTTGCTGCTGGACCGGGAACACGGACGACGGCGGCTGGCCGCCAAGGTGGCGGCCCTCGCCCGGGGCGAGGGTACTCCCCGGGAGTCGGACCTGCTGTATGGGCCGCCGGTGCTGTGGCGCCCCTGGCGGCTTTCGGCCGCGGTGTGCCTGGGCCTGGCTGTGGGCACCAAATGGTCGGCGCTGGCCTTCCTCGCGGCCTTCGGACTGATGGCGGTGCTGTGGGACATGAACGCGCGCCGCGTCGCCGGCATCCGGCACTGGTTCGCCGCCGGCGTGGTGCGGGACGGGCTGCCCGCGTTCTTCACCATGATTCCGCTCGCCGCGGCCACCTACCTCGCCACATGGACCGGCTGGTTCCTCTCGAAGGACGGCTATGACCGGCAGTGGGCCCGCGACCACGGCGGCGGCATCTGGGGCTGGGTCCCCGACCCGCTCCGCTCGCTGGCCGAATACCACCGCAGCGCCTACACCTTCCACAGCGGCCTGGATTCCTCCCACCCGTACGAATCCAGCCCGTGGTCCTGGTTGTTCATGGGACGGCCGACATCCTTCTACTACCAGGGCGAAGAGCAGGGCGTGAACGGCTGCCCCGTGGCGGACTGCTCCACCGCGGTCACCGTGGTGGGCAACCCGATCATCTGGTGGGCGGCCGCACTGGCGCTGATCGCCGTCGTCTTCGCCTGGCTGGGACGGCGCGACTGGCGGGCCGGCGCCATCCTCTCGGGCATCGCCGCCGGATACCTGGTCTGGTTCCTCTACCCGGAGCGGACCATGTTCTTCTTCTACGCCATCGCCTTCCAGCCCTTCCTCATCCTCGCGCTGACCTACGTGCTGGGGCTGGTGCTGGGGCGGAGCACCGACCCGCCATGGAGGCGACGGCAGGGCCTGGTCATCGTGGGCCTGTACCTGGTCACCGCGCTGCTGGTGGCTGCGTTCTTCCTGCCCGTCTGGACCGCGGAACAGATTCCGTACCAGGACTGGCGGTGGCGGATGTGGATGCCAAGCTGGGTATGACGGGCGCACGAGACCAACTCCTCAACGACGAAAGGCGCGCAGATGCGGGAAGCAGCGACTGAACTTCTGGCCCGGATGCCCGAGGGCACCAATATCACCGATCTGCTGGTGTCCCGGCAGCGGCGGGAGCCCGGACGCGCCCTCTACGCGGTCAAGCGGAACGGGGCCTGGACCGACGTCTCGGCGGCCGAGCTGCACGGCCAGGTAAGCGCGCTGGCGAAGGGCCTGATCAACGCCGGCGTCGAGCCAGGCGACCGGATCGCCGTCATGTCCAAGACCCGCTACGAGTGGACGCTGGTGGACCTGGCCAGCTGGTACGCCGGCGCCGTCGTCGTTCCCATCTACGAGACCTCCTCGCCGCACCAGGTCCAGTGGATCCTCGCCGACTCCGGCGCCAAGCTGGTCTTCGCAGAGGACGCCGCCCGGGCCGGGACGGTGCAGAGGTCGATGCAGGAGCTGCCCGAGCCGCTGCCGGTGTGGACGATGACCGGGCCCGGTTCCGGGCTGCTGGAGCTGCAGGCCAAGGGCGCGGACGTCACGGATGACGAGCTGGAGCAGGCCCGGACGTCGCGCACTTTGGAGGACCCGGCGTCGTTGGTGTACACCTCCGGTACGACGGGCCGGCCCAAGGGCTGCATCATCACCCACGGCAATTTCGCCGAACTCGCCGTCAACACCACCGAGTTCCTCGCCGAGATCCTCAAGGAACCCGGCGCCAAGTCGCTCATGTTCCTGCCGCTGGCCCACGTGCTGGCGCGAGCCGTGCAGGTCATCTGCCTCGCCGCCGGCGTCAAGATGGGGCACACGGGCAACATGGGCGAGCTGATCGAGGACCTGGGCACCTACAATCCGACGTTCCTGCTAGTGGTGCCGCGCGTGTTCGAAAAGGTCTATGCCACCGCGCGGCAGAAGGCCGAGGACGGGGGCAAGGTCAGGATCTTCGACGCCGCCGCAGCCACCGCGATCGCCTGGTCCAAGGCGGTGGACGCCGAATCGCGCGGCGAGGGTGTGGGCCCCTCGCTGCTGCTCAAGGCCAAGCGGGTCGTGTTCAACAAGCTGGTCTATGCCAGGCTCCGCGCGGCCTTCGGCGGACAGGTGGGCTTCACCGTCTCCGGCGCAAGTGCGCTGAGCCCGGAGCTGGCGCACTTCTTCACCGGCATCGGCATCCCGGTGCTGGAGGGCTACGGACTCACCGAATCCACCGCCCCGGCCACGGTCAACCTGCCGAACCGCAATAAGATCGGCACCGTCGGCCTCCCGCTGCCCGGCACCACCGTCCGGATCGCCGACGACGGCGAGGTCCTGATCAAAGGCATCGGCATCACCCGCGGCTACCACCACAATGACGAGGCCAACGCCGCCGGTTTCGCCGACGGGTTCTTCCGCACCGGCGATCTCGGCCGGCTGGACGACGACGGCTTCCTCACCATCACCGGCCGCAAGAAGGACCTGCTGGTCACCGCCGGCGGCAAGAACGTGGCGCCCGGTCCGCTCGAAGATGCCCTGCGCGAGCATCTGCTGGTGGCGCAGGGCGTGGTCATCGGCGAAGGCCGGCCCTTCGTCGCCGCCCTGCTCGGCCTGGACCCCGAGGGCCTGGCCCGCTGGTGCCGCACCCACGGCAAGCTGCAGCTGGACATCGGCGCCGCAGCCACGGATCCCGACGTCCTCGCCGAGCTGCAGCGGGCCGTGGACCATGCCAACCGCCTCGTCTCCCGCGCCGAGCAGATCCGCAAGTTCAGCGTGCTGCGGCAGGAGCTGACCGAAGCCTCGGGCCACATGACCCCGTCCCTCAAGCTCAAGCGGAACCAAGTGATCGAGGACTTCGCGACCGAGGTCGAGAGGCTCTACGGGAAGCCTTAGCCGCCTTGGGGGACGCCGGTACGCCGGGCCGGGTTACCGGGCCTGCTCCGGCTCCCCCATGTACCGGGCCCGGGTGGCCTCGAGCTTCTCCGAGCTGCGCACGCGCCGGGACTTGGTCGGCCAGGTGAAGGCCATGACCAGCGACGACATCAGGAAGACCAGCACCCCGATTACGATCCCGGCGTCCATCCAAAACTGCCCCGGGAACAGCCGGATCAGCGTGTCGTTCGTGAAGAACGTCCAGGTTCCCTCGGCGAAGAAGATCCTGTGAAACTCAGTGAAGAACAGCTGCCAGTTCAGCGCGCCCAGCACGCCGAGGACCACGATTAGCAGCACCGTCGCCACTGACCCGGCGAACAGCCCGCGCCGGATCCCTCCGGGGTAGTGCCGCGCCAGGTAGATCGCGCACAGGATGGCCAGCACCAGCAGCACGGCGCCGCCGATCCAGGCCCCCATGATGACGGCCTTTACGTCCGCCATGTGTCCCACTTCGGTGTCGAGGAAGAGCTGCCGCCCGTCCGTTCCGACGAGGTCGCCGAGGTACCGCGGCCCGGACCAGTTCAGCAGGTAGTCGACGGCGTACGAGCCGTAGGTCATCCGGTCATCGGTGCTGAAGCCGAAGCCGTCCGCGGGGAAACCCGGGCGGTTGTACTCGGCCCACAGGAACAGCGGAGTGCATACGAGCCGGATCGCACCGATCAGCAGCAGGAACGGGAAGCAGACGGCGAGCACAACCTGCAGGATCCGCCCCGCCACCGGCTTGGCCCGCAGCGCCTCCTCACGCTGGTTGGCCCGTTTGATGACCTCCGAGCGCGGCGGGCTGGTGGGCAACGAGCCGGTGTCCGGATTTGTCTCGTCGGAGGGGGCGCCCCCGGCGGGCCGGGCGGGACGGCCGGTCCGGGCCCGGTCACCGGTCTCTGCCGCATTCCGGGCTCCACCGGTTTCGTCGGCCGTGCGCGGCTCTTCGTCCCGGGGCGGCTCACCGGCTTCGCCCGGTTTTCCGGCGGTTCCCCGCTTGGCGGCCTGTGCGGCTACGGCCGCAGCGCCGGCGACGCCAACTGCGGCGGCGCCCACCGCCACACCAGACGGCTTCGTAGCGGACGACGACGGCGTTCCACCCGCGGGTGTGCCGTCGCCCTTGGTTTCGGGGCGGACTTCTATGCCGGCCTTCTCTTTCCCGGCCCGGGTTTCGGGACGGCCTTCGCTGCCCGGCTTCACTTCCTCGGCCCGGATTTCGGGACGGCCCTCGCTGGCCGGCTTCTCGCCGTCGGCCGGTGTCTCGAGCCCGCCCTCGCTGGCCGGTTTCGCTTCCCCGGCCCGGGCCGGGGTAGCAGGAGGCGTCGAAGCACGGGTGAAAGCCGCTCCCCCGGCCGCGAGACGGGCAGCCTTCTTCAGGTCGGCATCACGCGATTCCTCCCGCGCGGCAGAGGACGGGGCACTTGGCTGGCCCGGCCGCCCCTGGTCGGCTTGATCGGCCTGCCGCTCCTGGTCGGCCTGCCGCTCCTGATCGGCCTGCCGCTCCTGGCCGCCCCGATCGGCCTGTCCTTCCTGCCCGGCCTGGTCGACCGGCCGCTCCCGGGCCCCTGCGTCGCTTGGCAGTTCGGCATTGCCACCGCCGTTCTGGCGACCGTGGCGTTCGGCTTTGGCCTGTTCCCGGCCTGCCCCGAACATTCCGCTGAGGAAGCGGATCTTGTCGGCACGGTTCGATCCGGTGGAGGCCGCGGGCTCTTCATTCCGACCGGGGGCTCCCCCGGCTTCCGGACCGCCCGCGGCAGCGGCAGTGCCTGCTGTTGCTCCTGCCGCCATTCCGGGAGGGGTCGGCTCGCCCCAGCCGGGAACGGCGTCCGGGCGGAAGCCTTCAAAAGACCTGCCGCTCCGCGGTGCCTCGCCCAGCCCGGCCTTCACCCCTTCGTTCGCCCCGCCGGTCCGCCCGGTGGACTCCGGCGGGACTGGAGTGGACCCGGCGCTGCCTTCGGACAGCCGTCCCGTGTTCCGGTCCGACCCGCGGTTCACCTCGAACCTGTCGGCATTCCTGTCCTCGCGCGCCACGTTGTCCTCTTTCCTGGAATAGCTCTGCTGACCCTCACTATCGACAGTACCCGCGTCACCCTCGGCGGCTGCGGAATGCCACGGATGCGGAATGCCACGGAACCGCCGAGCCGTTCTGCGGGACGCGCAGCACCGCCGTCGTTCCGGCTGCAAGGGAAATCCGCCGCCGCAGGCTCCGGAACACCGGGCACTGCGTCAGCTGGTCCGGACGACCTCACCGGCGTCGAAACGGCCCAAGTCCCCGCGTTCGCCCGCCGCATACGCGCGCCGGCCAAGCACCAGCGTGTACACCCAGTACCCGGCAAGCACCAGCGCGCCGATCCCCAGCCGCGCCCAGTGCGGCAGCCCGCTCGGCGTCACGAAACCCTCGACCAGCCCGGACACGAAGAGCACCAGCACCAGGCCGAGCGCCACCGTGATCAGCGAGCGGCCCTCCCGGGCAAGCGACGCCGACCGCTTCATCCGTCCCGGCGACACCCACGCCCAGAAAATCCGCAGCCCCGCTGCGCCGGCGATAAAGATCGCGGTGATCTCCATCAGGCCGTGCGGCAGGATGTACAGGAAGAAGGTGTCCAGCTCGCCGTAGGCCGCCATCATGCCGCCTGACATGCCGACACCCTGGGCGTTCATCCACAGGATGAGCGGCACCCATACGCCGGTCACGCCGAAGGCCACGCACTGGGCCGCGATCCAGGCGTTGTTGGTCCACACCATCCCGGCGAAGGACGCCTGCGGGTTCTCCGAGTAGTAGTTGACGAAGTCCTGCTCCACGTAGCGGCGCAGCTCGGCGTCCGAGCCCATTGCCTTGATGACCTCGGGGTTGCCGGCCACCCAGGCTCCGAACAGCCAGGCGACCAGGATGAAGGCGGCACCGATGATGACCGTGAGCCAACGCAGCCGGTAGAACGCCGCGGGCAGCGCGAAGACGAAGAAGTTGGCGACGTCCTCGGTGAAGTTTGAGCGCGCGCCCGTGAACCGGGTACGGGCGCGGGAAATCCGGGTGGAGAGCGCAGCAGAGAGCTGGCTTTCGGGCGCGATGGAGCGGATCATCGACAGGTGCGTCGAGGCACGCTGGTAGAGGACCAGCAGCTCGTCCGCCTCCGCGCCGGTCAGCCGGCGTTTGGCGCTGAGCTCATCCAGGCGCTTCCAGTCATGCTGGTGCACCGCTGTGAAGGCATCGATATCCACGATCCCAGCCTATCGGCAGCAGTGCCGCCCGAGGTGCGCGGCCGCCCGCGGCCGCCGCGCGCCGTCGTCGTTGTTTTGAGGCAGTGCACGCACGCGGAGCGCCGCTAGAGTGAAGGTATGAGCAACATCGTCACGGGCGAGGCCGTTGTCCTGGAGCTGCGGCCGGCGTCCTTCGGGGTGCGCGCGGTGAGCTCGATCATCGACTGCGGCACGAACTTCCTGCTGCTGGTACTGGCCATCGCGTTCTTCGCCGAGACGCTGCAGCTGAACTTCGACGCGGCCGCGGCGCAGGCCCTGAGTTTGACGCTGTTCGTGTTCTTCCTGGTGATCGTGCCGGTGGGCGTCGAGACACTGACGCGGGGGAAGTCGCTCGGACGGCTGATCATGGGGCTGCGGATCGTGCGCGACGACGGCGGTGCCATCCGCTTCCGGCATGCCCTGATCCGGGGGCTCGTAGGGGTGTTCGAGCTCTACCTGCTGCTCGGGTCCGTCGCGTTCCTGGCGGCCCTGTTCAATGACAGGTCCAAGCGGGTCGGGGACCTGCTGGCCGGCACGTACAGCATGCGGGAGCGGGTCGGCGTCATCCACCAGCAGCTGCCGCACACCCCGCCGCAGCTGGTGCCGTGGGTCAAGCTGGCGGACATGGGCCGGCTGCCGGAATCGCTGGCGCGCCGGGTCTCGCAGTTCATCACGCAGGCGCCGAAGATGATCCCGGCCTCGCGGCAGCACCTGGCCGTAGACCTGGCCACGGAGACGGCCCAGTATGTGTCGCCGGCCCCGCCGCCGGGCACCGCGCCGGAGATGTTCCTGATCGCGGTGATGGCCGAGCGGCGCGAACGCGACTTCGCCCGGCTGACCCGGCAGTACGAAAGCTCCCAGCAGCGCAGCCAGCGGCTCCACTCGCTGCCCTTCCGGGACTAGCCCGCGGGCCGAGCCGGGCGGTGCACCCT
The DNA here is from genome assembly GCF_026011795.1 of Arthrobacter mangrovi. Lineage (GTDB taxonomy): Bacteria > Actinomycetota > Actinomycetes > Actinomycetales > Micrococcaceae > Crystallibacter > Crystallibacter mangrovi. The sequence continues at coordinate 53,971 of NZ_BRVS01000001.1, forward strand.
ACGGCTGCAGTGCTGTCTCCGCCTGGACGAGGCCGAGGCCACCGAGCTGTCCACGTTTGAAAGGGCCCCTCGGCATCGCCGCAGGTCAGCGCGTTGCTTGAAGCTGAAAGTTGGACAGTTAGGCCTAAACGTGGACCGGAAGGCGGCGGCGCAGGCAGGGGCCAGCCGGACGGGACGCGAACGGCGGGCAAATGCGCAGCGTCGCGACGGACGCACGGCGGCCACGGGAGCCACACCGACCGGACGCGAACGGCGGGCCGGCCACGCGAAGGTGGCCGGCCCGCCGTCGTAAGCGGAAACCCGGAGGCGGAGCGCCTCGGCTCAGTAGCGGTAGTGGTCCGGCTTGAACGGGCCGGCCGCATCAACATCCAGGTAGGCGGCCTGTTCCTTGGTCAGCTGGGTCAGCTCGACGCCCAGCGCGTCCAGGTGCAGCCGGGCGACCTTCTCGTCCAGGATCTTCGGCAGCACGTAGACCTGCTTGGCGTACTCGGGCTCTCCGGTGGTCGAGTCCGCGGCGGGCTTGCCGGCCTTGGTGAACAGCTCGATCTGCGCGATGGTCTGGTTGGCGAAGGAGTTGCTCATCACGAAGGACGGGTGGCCGGTGGCGTTGCCCAGGTTCAGCAGGCGGCCCTCGGAGAGCACGATGATGGATCGTTCGCGGTCGGTGCCGGCGTCGAAGGTCCACTCGTGCACCTGCGGCTTGATCTCGACCTTGCGGACGCCGTCGATCTTCTCCAGGCCGGCCATGTCGATCTCGTTGTCGAAGTGGCCGATGTTGCCCACGATGGCTTTGTCCCGCATCCTGGCCATGTCGGCCGCCATGATGACGTCCTTGTTGCCGGTGGTGGTGATGAAGATGTGGCCCTCGCCGACCACCTTGTCCAGGGTGGTGACCTGGTAGCCGTCCATCGCGGCCTGCAGCGCGCAGATCGGGTCGATCTCGGTGACGATCACGCGGGCGCCCTGGCCGCGCAGCGCTTCGGCGGCGCCCTTGCCCACGTCGCCGTAGCCGCAGACGACGGCGATCTTGCCGCCCATCAGCACGTCGGTGGCGCGGTTGATGCCGTCCGGCAGCGAGTGGCGGATGCCGTACTTGTTGTCGAACTTGGACTTGGTGACCGAGTCGTTGACGTTGATCGCCGGGAACAGCAGCTGGCCCTGCTCGGCCAGCTGGTAGAGGCGGTGCACGCCGGTGGTGGTTTCCTCGGTCACGCCGAGGATGCCGCCGGCGGTCCGGGTCCACTTCTGCGGGTCGGCGGCGAGGGACTTGCGCAGCACGTCGAGGATGATCGTGTACTCGTGGGCGTCCTCCGCGGTGGCCTCCGGCACGGCGCCGGCGGCTTCGAACTCCACGCCCTTGTGCAGCAGGAGGGTGGCATCCCCGCCGTCGTCAAGGATCATGTTGGGGCCCAGCTCAGGGTTCTCGGCGGCGCCCGGCCAGGTCATGATCTGCTCGGCCGTCCACCAGTATTCCTCGAGGGTCTCGCCCTTCCACGCGAACACCGGGACGCCCTGCGGGTCTTCCGTAGTGCCGTTGCCGACGACGACGGCCGCGGCCGCCTCGTCCTGGGTGGAGAAGATGTTGCAGGATGCCCAGCGGACCTCGGCGCCGAGCGCGGTCAGGGTCTCGATCAGCACCGCCGTCTGCACGGTCATGTGGAGGGAGCCGGCGATCCGCGCGCCCTTGAGCGGCTGGCTGGCACCGAACTCCTCGCGCAGGGCCATCAGCCCCGGCATTTCGTGCTCGGCGAGCCGGATCTGGTGGCGTCCGGCCTCGGCCAGGGAGAGGTCCTTGACCTTGTAATCGAATGACATGTGGGCTCCTGGGTAGTGGTGCGGAAAGTCAGGCGTAGTCGGTGTTCAGGCGCTGTGCGAGGTGCGCGGATTCGCCTCGCGGGCAGCAGCCAGCAAATCCGGCGGAAGCAGCAGCGGGATGCCCTGGTCGATCGGATACCGCCGCTTCTGCCCGTCTGCGCCGACGCCGGTGGTCACGAGTTCGCTGCCCTCCTGCACGAGCGAACTGCCCGTGACGGGACAGCGCAGGATGGCGATCAGTTCCGGGGAAAGGTTGGCCATGGGGGTCCGTTCTTGTTGGTCTTGGCGCCTACTGCGGCTCGCGCAGGATGCGCAGGTGCCCGCGCCGTGCGCCGCCCGGTTCTGCCGGCGGTTCCAGCGGTTCGCGGTGGCCGCGCTGCGCGGGCGGCTCTTCCACGGGCGCCGGCTCCGAGCCCGCCTCGCGGACGGCCTTGGCCAGCGCCATCAGGTCATCCGTGTTGGGCACCGGGGCCTGGTCCGGCAGCGCCAGCCGCAGCACCTCCCAGCCCCGCGGGACGGTCAGCCGCTGCGCGTGGTCGGCGCACAGGTCGTAGCTGTGCGGCTCGGCATAAGTGGCCAGCGGCCCCAGCACTGCGGTGGAATCGGCATAGACGTACGTCAGAGTTGCGATGGCCGAACGCTGGCAGGCCGAGCGTGAACATTGACGTATGGATCCCACGACTAAGCATCTTACCTGCCAATCCAGCCGGGTCGGGAAAGCGGCACGGCCGAGGCTGGAATACGCCCCGGGCTCCACGCGGGCTTGTTCCGTGCGGGGGCCGTGCGGACGGCAGCGGCTCCACGTTGACGACGCCGGTCCCTCCCCTGCCGTCGTGCGTTCGGCGGGGTGCGGGGCTAAAGTCGGTATATGGAAAACGGACCTTCACTCAGCATCAGAGTGGGCGATTCGGCGGAACCAGCAGCCACGCCGCGTTCGTTTGGGGAACGACGGCGGAACCGCCATGGGCGCGGACTGCGCGGTCCCCTGCTGCCCGCCCATCTGCCGGGCAACCTCAGCCGGGCCGAACGGTTCGAGGGCTGGGTCTCCGATTCCGCGGAACGGCTGCACTATTTCTGGGGCGATCCGATCGAAGCCGCGCAGTTCGTGGTGGCGGACATCCCGCCGGATCTGGAAGTCCTCGTCGCGCGGGGCGATCCTGCCCCGCTCGGAAGCTTCACGCCGGCCGGCCCGGGGCGGCCGGCCGTGGTCACCGTGTACCGCAGGCCGGTGGAGATCGCCGCCCACAGCCGGGAGGAACTGCCGGAACTGGTGCACGACGTCGTCGTCGAACAGACCGCTCACCTGCTCGGGATGTCTCCTGAAGCTGTCGATCCCGGCTACGGCCACTCCTGACCCTTCAGGACTTCGGTCAGTAGCCGATGACGACCGGCACGCTCTGCTGGCCCTGGGTGCCCTGCGGGATCGGCAGCACCGAAATGTCCGGCTTCGATCCGTTGGTGACGACCTGCGAACCGTAGACCGCATCGCCCGTGGCACTGACCAGGAGCGCGGCAGGATCGCCTCCGTCCTTGGCATCGGCCGTCACTGTGGTCCCGGCGGGCACCGAAATCTTCCGCTCCGCCCCGATATTGCCCTTCACGTCCACCGGGCGCAGGCTGATTTGGGCATCGCCGTCCGGCGCGGTGAAGGACAGCTTGGAGCTTCCGGCCGGCGGCAGCACGGCCAGGTGCTCGCTTCCGAGCCTCCCAGACGAGGGCGCCCAGCCGAAGTCCACCGGCTTATCGGTGCCCGTGCCGCGGCTGACGCGGGCAGCAGCGTTGATCGAGACGTTGGACGAGATGTCCGCCGAGTACGTTCCGGCCGGCAGCGAGTCCAGCGGGATGGAGAGCACGCTGCCCCCCGCGGCCGTCAGCACGCCACCGCCCGGCAGCTCAACCTGGCCCTTGGGACCGAACAGGCGGACCTCGAGCGTGGCATCGCCGCTGCCCGGGACCACCACTTCAAGGGCCGGCGCCGCCTTCTCGTAGCCGCTCTGGCCGCGGATCTGCCGGGCCACCTTCGCGTCCTGGACCTCGATGCCCGTGACCACCTCGCGCAGGCCCGGGCCGTTGCCCGGCTGCAGCAGTTCGACGCCGCCCGGGGTCAGCCCGCGCAGCACGCTCTGCTGGATGGTTCCCGCGACCGCCCCGCCCGAGGAACTGACGTGCACGGCCAGCGATTCCTGGCCCGCGGCGAGCCCGGCAAGCACCCAGGAACGGCTCTCCCCCGGTGCCAGCAGCAGCCCGCGGCTTCCCGCGGCCTGGATAGGGCCCTTGGATCCGATCAGTTCAAGGTCAACGGTCGACGGCGTTTCGCTTGCGTTGTAGAGGTTCAGCACGGAACTGGCACCCACGGTTGTGGAGGCGCCGAGCAGCCAAAAGTCATTCGATGGGGTAAGGCAGTTGGCTGCCGCCAGGCCGCGCAGGTCGCCGTCAGAAGCGGTGTAGCTCATGGCGGCTCCGGCGCGCGCGTGCTGTTCGCCCAGCGGTTCCACCGACAGTACCGTCGGCGCCGTAATGTCCTGCCCGGCCACCACCTTGGCCACAACCTTCGTCTCTCCGGCCTCATTGCTTCCGCTGGAGCCGGCCTTCCCCGTGAAGTCAGCGATCTCGATCAGTGGCGAATCCGCACCGAGTTCGGTGAGGGCGCTGCCCGGGATGGTGCCGCCGAGGTCGCTGAAGACGGTGGCGCGAGCCTTCGTGACGGCCGTCTTCGAGACCGGGCTGAATTCGGGGTCCACTTCGTCGGCGGCGCTGTCCAGCAGCTTCAGCGGCTCCGGGCACACGGCGGTGAGGTTGCCGGCAGGGACTGCTGCGGAGATGGGATCAAGCTGCGCGGCGCCGCGCGGCGGCTCGAAAAAGCTGCCCGCTGCAACCGCGCCGACGCCCAGCAAGAGAACTCCGACGCCGGCCGCGGCCCCGAGCAGGGGACCTTTCCGCCGGGCGTTCCGGGGTTCGCCTCCGGCCCCCGGGATTGCGGAAGAACCGGAGGAATCGGGGGCCGATGCCGGGACCGGATCGGATCCCGCGGAACCCGCCGGCGGGACAGTCGCGGCTGAGGCGGAAGCATCCATGTCCGGAGGCCCGGCGGCTGCCGCGGTGGCAGCCGCCCCGGCAGCCGTGGCCTCGCCAGCCTGCCCGGCGGCCGTCGCCTGGTCAGCCTGCCCGGCGACCGTCGACTGGTCGGCCTGCGCGGCAGCCGCGGCCTTGTCGGTCTTGCCGGTCTTGCGCGCCTTCTTCGCTGCCTTGGCTTCCTTGGCGGCCTGCGCCTTATCCGCTGCCTTGGCGGCTTTGTCCCGGGTAGCTTCCCGCGCTGCCCGGGCCTTCTCGGCTTCCCGCGTGGCCTTCCGTGCCTGGCGCCCCTGCGCCGGGGCAACGTCCGGCTCCGGCAGTTGCTCTTCTCCTGGCTTGTCCGCCATGGCTATGTGTCCTTCCCGGCCGTGGCAGGCACGGAGTCGTCCCGGCGGTCATCGTCAGCGCGGGCGCTGTCCGGCTCCGGTCCGGCTCCAGCCCCGGCGGCCGGACTCTCCTGCCGGTCCTTTCCTAGGCCCTCTGTCAGGCCATCGTCCGGACCTTCCGCCAGGCCTTCCGCCTGGCCTTCGCCCCGGTAGTCCTCGATGCGGTCGATCTCGTGCGCCGCCACCTGCAGTTCGCCCGGGCTGCTGTCCGAGCCCGTGGTCTTCACATGGTCGATCCGCCGCGGGACGAACCGCCGGCGTGCAGGGATCGGCACTGCCAGCAGCACGGTGACTCCGATCAGCAGCACCTGTACGGTCCCGATCCAGACTCCCCAGGGGTTGCTCAGCCAGATCCTCAGCTCGCCACCGGCATTCTCGGGAATCCTGAACCCCTGGGCCCACCCGTTGTCCGCCACCTCCAGCGGCTGGCCGTCCAGCGTGGCCCGCCAGCCTGGGTTGATCCTTTCCGCAAGCATGACGGTGCGCCCCGATGGACCTTCCGGAACGGTGGCCCCGGCCGAAACCCAGGATGAGTCGATCGTCTGCAGCAGCTTGCCGTTCGCGTCGACAACCCGCACCCGGCTGGTCGATGTCCCGGCCGCGGGATCCTCCTCCGTGCCTTCCGGAACCACGCGCCAAAGCCAGCCCGCGTCCGTGCGCCCCACGGCGGCCAGGCCGGGGACGGAGTCGATCTTGTGGGCCAGCAATTCGGCAGCGGTATCCGACTGCTGCAGCACGACGAAACCTACTCCGAGGCGTGCGAGCTCTTCACGCGGATCGGCGCCGCTGGCAGCGGCCAGGATCGCGACCGTATCCCGCGTCGCCGCCGCCGCACCGTCGTCTTCGCGCCGGACCGCATCCAGCAGGCCTCCGGTGATGGGCCGGGCGGCGTAAATGCTGGACAGTTGGTCCATGGTCGTGCCGCCGCTGTGCATCACGGCCGCCGAAATTTCCCCGCCCTCGGTTCCCAGTACCAGCGTGCGGGTTCGCTCCGCCGACATGCCGCGGTCCGTCGCGGTCGCCGGCAGGATCCGTTCGCCGCCGGGGGCAACGAGCATTCGCGTGCCGAAGTCCGTGAGCGTCCGGCCCTCGGCCGCTACCGCCTCCTCCTGGATCAGCTGCGGAAGCAGCCAGTGTGCCAGGTTGAGGACCGGCCCCGCGGCCAGGACAACGACGGCGATGGTTGCGATCGCGCGGTAGGCGCCTTGCCGTGTGCGGCCCAGGCCTTCCACGCGCGCCAGCCAGCGGTCCGCTCCGACCAGCGCGGCGACGGCCAGCAGGAAGAGCGCGAGCGAGACGAACGGCCCGGTAAAAGGGGTGACCATGGTGCCCGGAGCGATGCCGGTGGCCACCATGGCGGAAACCCAGCTGGCGGCCAAGGTGGCTGCGGCACCCAGCCAGGCCACACGTGCCACGCCGCGCCCTGGACCCGGCAGCAGTGCCCCGGCCGCCGACAGCACGAGCATGGGCACCGCAGTCAGCAGCGCGAAAACCAGCGCCCAGGGCGCCGCGGCCCACGACTCCAGGAGACCGAAGGCACCCAGTCCGGCACTGGCGTCGAACTCCACGGGGAAGCCCATCACCTGCTGCCAGAGCGGAGCGGCGTCGAAGCCCAGCGGCACGCCCGGGTCCCCCAGCAGCGCGCGCGGCGTGTCCAGCGCGGAAATGACCATCGGCAGCGCGAGGGCCAGAGGGGGCACGAGCGCCCACCAGACGGTGCGGGCGCGCCGGCCCAGCGACAGGCTGATGACGCCGACGAAGACAATGATGACCGGCAGCAGCGCCGGGGCGGAAGCGGTGATGACAGCGAAGGCCAGGCCGCCCGCCGCCGCGGCAGTCCAGGACGGGATGCCGTTGATGCCGGGCTTGTGCACGATCTCGGGGCGCGGCTTCAGCGGGTCCGGATTCTGCCGCTGGAGGGCCGACCCCGTCGCGCGCGCCAGGCCGAGTACAGCCCACGGGATCATCAGGTGGGCAATGAGGGCTCCGAGACGCCCGGAGCCGAGCGCCACCTGGAGCGCGGGCAGCGCAGCCCAGAAGAACGCAGCCCATAAGCGCAGGGCGCGCCGCTGGGTGAAGGCACCGGCGGCCATCCATGCCGCGACACCGGCCAGCGGCATCGCCAGCAGGACCAGCGCCAGGACTGCGGCCGACCCGTTGCCCAGCCCGAGCAGGGCAAGCAGCCACAGCACATAGCCGAACGGGTCGCCGTGGCCGGGAAGGCCCGAGCCCAAGCTGATCCACCACGTTGAGGCGTTGTTCCAGATTTCGCCCAGGTCCGCGGAGACGGGCCGCAGGGCACCGCCGGCCAGCGCGGGCACGCCGAGGAAACCGAACATTCCAATGATGGACACCAGGGCAAGGACCAATGCGGCAACCACGGCGCCGGTGCCTACCCAGGAGCGCAGCGGCGCCGCGAGGGCGGCGAAATCGTCCGAGCCGCCGGTCGGCTCGTGGCTCCCGGCGGAGTCCGTGCCGGTGCCGTCCCCCACCACGTGCTCGGCGCTCAGCGACTCCATCAGCGACCGGCGGTAGGCGAAGACGTCCTGCCGCCGGACCATCAGCGGGCGCACGATGTTGCGCGAGGTTGCACGGGTCCGCGCGGCCTGCTTGCGGGACTGGAGGAAGTCCATCGGCCGGAACAGCGCCTGTAACGTCGCAATCAGCTGACGCAAGCCGTGTCCGGGATCCTTGGCCACCGTGCTGGCGACGAAGCTGAACAGCCCGCCCAGCAGGCTTCCGGCCCACAGGAACGGCAGCTTCCACAGCGGAGCGTGCTTCAGGCGGAGGTGGACCTGGGCCCGGCGGGCGGCCATGGCGGACGAATGGTGGTTGGCCCGGGCCGCCGTCGCGTGCCGGACGATCGCCGTCGGAACGACCACTACCCGGTGCCCGGCGAGCCTGTTGCGCCAGCAGAGGTCCACGTCGTCGCCGATCCCGGGAAGCCCCGGGTCGAAGCCGTCCAGCTGGTCGAACACGTCGCGCCGGATGAGCATGCCGGCGGAATTCACGGCAAAGAAGTCGCTGCGGCCGTCGTACTGGCCCTGGTCGAGTTCGTCCAGGTCGATCATGGTGAGCCGCTCGGCGCCGCGGCTGATGGTCAAGCCGGCATCGATCAGCTTGCGCGGGTTGTCCCAGTCCACCTGCTTGCAGCCGGCAATGGTCACCGACGGCGCGGTTTCGACGGCGAGCAGGAGTTCTTCCAGAGCCTGGGGTTCCGGAGCGGAATCGTCATGCAGCAGCCACAGCCATTCCTGCACCTTGCCGCCCGGGCCGGCCTCCCCGCCGGCCATGTCCGCCTGCTCAAAGGGATGCCTGCCGAGTTCCTCCACCGCAACGCGGACCGCGGCGCCGAAACCGTTCCGGTCCGGCGCCGTCGCCACCGGGCTACCCTGCGGCAGGGCCGAGCGCAGCACGTGGCCGGACGCGTCGGTCGAACCGGCGTCCACGCCGATGTGGAAGTCGGCCTTGCGGGTCTGTGCGTCGAGGGCTTTGAGGGTGCGGGGCAGGTAGCCGGCGCCGTTATGGGCTACGACGACGGCCGTTACGCGAACTTGCTGGTGAATCAGACTGCTCTCTTCCGTAAGCGGCGGCGCTCGCGCTCCGAGAGCCCGCCCCAAATGCCGAACCGTTCGTCGTGTTCCAGCGCATACTCCAGGCATTGCGCCCGCACGGTGCAGGAACCGCAAACCTTCTTGGCGTCCCGGGTGGAACCGCCCTTTTCCGGGAAGAACGCTTCCGGGTCAGTCTGGGCGCACAGGGCGTCCGCCTGCCAGGCCAGTTCCCCTTCGTCCGCCGGATCCAGGCCGGGCAGGCCGATCCAGACAGCCTGCTCCTTGCGCTCCGGTGCCTCGCGCAACCGGCGGCCCGGCTCCTGCAGCCCCTCGGCTTCCTCCGGAGCGTCGCCTGCGCCGGCGTCCAGCGCCTCGTGCGCGGCCAGGAAGGCGGTCGCCGCGTCGTCCAGGGAGGGCCGGCTAGCCTCCCGGTAGCGGTCCGCGGCGGACGGGTCGGCCGGATCGACATACCAGTCTGCAGGTACGCCGCGGGAACCGTAGCTGACTGAAGCCTGCGCTTCCAAGTCTTCACGGTATTGAATTCGCTCTGCCTGCCCCATGAGCCCTCCCGGTTCTGATGTACCAGCCTGATGCCAAGATGCGCTTCTGCCCGTTCGCAGACGCCGCGGCCGTTGCTGTTCCACCCATAATTACATTGGTGTAATACGGCTAAGTCAAGCGAAGGCGGGAATCTTAGCCATTGGCCATCGCAATTTGCGTGTACGCCACGCCCGGGCGCGTGGGATGCTTTGTGGCAACAGGCCGACCGAAGCCCGCCGATCCTTGACGATAGCTTTAACCGAGTACAGCTGCCACCGCCTGTGTCCTTCCGCACAGGCCGATTTTCCACAGGAGAAACCGTGAGCCAAGCCCGCACCATCGACCAACTGCTTGCCCTGCTGCGCCCGGACTCCTCCCCCGCGCTCGTCTGGTACGGCCCGGACGGCGAACGCGTGGAACTCTCCGGCCGCGTGCTGGACAACTGGGTGGCGAAGACGGCGAACCTGCTGGCCGAGGAACTGGACGCCGAACCGGGCGCGGTGGTCAGGCTGGCCATGGCACCGCACTGGCGGTCGGTCGTCTGGGCGCTGGCGAGCTGGCAGGTGGGCGCGACGGTGGATGTGGCCCCCGGAGGCAACGCCCGCGCGGAAGGCGCGGACGTCGTCGTCAGTTCCGATCCCGCGGCGCTGGGTGCGGGTCCCGCCTACCAGGTGGCCGTGGCCGAGGGCGCCCTGGCTCTGGGCTGGCCCGGCGAGCTGCCGGACGGGGTGCTGGACTACGCGGCCGAGGTGCGCTCGTATGCGGATGTGTTTTTGGGGGCCGGGTCCGCGGATCAGCATGCCATCGCCCTAAAGCACGACGGCGGGGAGGTCACCTTTGCGCAGTTGCTGCAGCTCGAACCCGCGGCGCGAAACATCCTGGTGCCGGCTACGGCGGACTGGGCGGACGTGCTCCGGACCGCGGTGGCGACCTGGCTCGGCGGCGGCACGACCGTGCTGGTGCACCCGGCGGCACACAGCCCCCACATCGTGGAGAACGAGCGGATCAGCGAGCAGCTTTAGCCCGCCGCCAGCCGGGCCCGTCAGCGTTCCGGCGTGCTGCCGGCCCCGGGACGTTTCGGGGCCTTTTCTCCCGGCTGCGCCCCGTGGCTGCCGTGCCGGCCGTGCGGGGCCTGGGCGGGCTCCTCGTCGTGCTCGAAGATTTCGTGGTCATGCGCGAATTCCGGCTCGGAGTCCAGCTCCGCGTTGAAGACGAGGAAGCGGTAGGCGAAAAAACGGACCACGGTGGCCAGCACGGTGCCGAAGACGCCGGCCGCCAGCAGCTCGGTCCGCCCGTCGATCTCCAGCAGGTACTTGGCGACCCAGACGCAGCCCGCCGAGATCAGCATGCCGATGACATTGATCACCACGAACATGATGAGTTCCCGCACGGGATTGGGCTGCCGCCGGTCCCGGAACGTCCAGTAGCGGTTGGCCAGCCAGGAGAACAGGGTGGCCACGGAGGCCGAAACCAGCCGGGCCTTGACCTCGCTCTGGGACATCGGGCCATTAATGAGCCACCAGTACAGCCCGTTGTCGATAACGAAGGCGACGCCGCCTACCGTGCCGAATTTCGCGACTTCGCGCCAGAAGAGCGAGACGAGGCCCCGGATGCGTTCTGCCATCGTTCTGTGCATAAGCTGCGCTTCGATTCCTCTCATGGATGCGGGCGGCACGGGCGGACGCCAACGGCCCATTGTAGGACCGCCGGCTGGATGGTTCCTAAGAGCGGCCCGCCCTGAACGGGCGACGCGCGCGCTTGCCAGCCGGTGCTCAGGCGGGTTCGGTACGCTTACTGAGTGACTTTCCCCGTAATCGGCGTGGTTGGCGGAGGCCAGCTCGCGCGCATGATGGCGCCCTGCGCAATTGCCCTGAACTTCGAACTCCGCGTCCTGGCCGAGGCCGAAGACGTCTCGGCGGTCGCCGCCGTCGCCAATGCCCCGGTGGGCGACTATAAGGACCTGGACACGCTGCGGCGCTTCGCACAGGGCCTGGACGTGATGACGTTCGACCACGAACATGTCCCCACCGCCCATTTGCAGACCTTGATCGCCGAGGGCGTGAACGTCCAGCCGCATCCGGACGCCCTCATCCACGCGCAGGACAAGCTTGTGATGCGCTCCGTGGTGGAGAAGCTGGGGCTACCCAATCCGGCCTGGGCAGCCGTGTCCACCGTGGAAGAACTGGTGGAATTCGGCGATAAGGCCGGCTGGCCGGTGGTGCTGAAGACGCCGCGCGGCGGGTACGACGGCAAGGGCGTCCGCATCATCGACGGCCCCGAAGCCGCCGCCGAGGCCGCCGGCTGGTTCACCGGCACGCCGCTGCTGGCCGAAGACAAGGTTGACTTCAGCCGCGAGCTGTCGGCGCTGGTCGCCCGGACCCCCTCAGGGGAAGCCAAGGCGTGGCCCGTGGTCCACACCATCCAGGTGGACGGCGTCTGCGACGAGGTCATCGCCCCCGCGCCGGAACTTCCCGCCGAGGTGGCCGAGGCAGCCAGCCAGGCAGCGCTGCGGCTCGCGGAAGAACTCGGCGTCACCGGAGTCATGGCCGCCGAGCTCTTCGAAACCCCCGGCCAGGGGGCCGGCTTCGTCATCAATGAGCTGGCGATGCGCCCGCACAACACCGGCCACTGGACCATGGACGGCTGCGTGACCAGCCAGTTCGAGCAGCACCTGCGCGCCGTCCTCGACCTCCCGCTCGGGGGCACCGAACCGCTCGGGGACGTCGTCGTCATGAAGAATTATTTGGGCGGCGCGAATACGGACCTGTTCAGCATGTATCCGCAGGCCCTGGCCGCGGAACCGGACGTCAAGGTACACGGTTACGGCAAGTCCGTGCGTCCGGGACGGAAGATCGGACATGTTAACGTGGTGGGCCGAAAGGCTTCGGCCGTTGACGAGCTGCGCCGCAAGGCATCGCGCGTGGCTGCCATCATCCGCGACGGGATAGACCCGCAGGAAGGTAACTAATGAGCGAAACCCCACTTGTCGGCGTCGTTATGGGCTCCGATTCGGATTGGCCGGTGATGCAGGCAGCTGCCGACGCACTGGCGGAATTCGGCGTCCCCTACGAAGCCGATGTGGTCTCCGCGCACCGCATGCCCGAGGACATGATCAATTACGGCAAGCAGGCGCAGGACCGGGGGCTTCGCGCCATCATCGCCGGAGCCGGAGGAGCCGCGCACCTGCCGGGCATGCTGGCATCCGTCACGGCGCTGCCCGTGATCGGGGTGCCGGTTCCGCTGAAAACCCTCGACGGCATGGATTCGCTGTTGTCGATCGTGCAGATGCCGGCGGGCGTGCCCGTAGCGACGGTCTCGATCGGCGGCGCCCGCAATGCCGGGCTGCTCGCGGTGCGCATGCTTGCAGCGGGCACGGACGACCTGGCCGCGCGGCTGCGTCCCCAGCTGGCGGAGTTCGCCACCCAGCTGCGGCAGAGCGCCTATGACAAGGGCGCGGCGCTGCGGTCCAAGTTGTCATGAGCACGGACAGCGAAGGCGGCAGCCGCCACAGCGCCTACGGGTCCACCGACCCCGTCCGCTACCCGCAGAGCGCCGCGGCGCCGGTCCGGACCAAGCGGGCTTTCGTCCTGCTCCTCCTGACCGTCTTCATCCCGGGCAGCGCCCAGCTTGTCGCCGGCAGCCGCAGCCTCGGCCGCAAGGCGCTGGCCGTCACGCTGAGCGTCTGGGCCGTGCTCATCGCCGCCGGCATCATCGCCTTGATCAACTGGCCCTTCCTCGTCACCCTCGTCACCCACCGGTGGACCTCGCTGATCCTCGTGGGTGTGCTGGCCGTCCTGGCCGTGTTCTGGGCACTGCTGTTCCTGGACACGCTGCGCATCATCCGCCCGAAACTGCTGGCGCCGGGGATGCGGCCGATCATCGCCGTCAGCCTCGTGGTGCTGATGGGACTCACGGCCGGTTCGCTGGGCTACTCGGCCTACCTGCTCAATGTCAGCCGCAACACGATCGGCAGCATCTTCGAGTCCCGGCCCGCGTTCGATCCGGTGGACGGGCGCTACAACTTCCTGCTGATGGGCGGGGACGCCGGCGCCGGCCGCACCGGGCTTCGGCCGGACAGCATCCAGGTCGTGAGTGTGGACGCCGAGACCGGACAGACGGTCATGTTCGGCATCCCCCGCAACCTGCAGAACGCGCCTTTCCCCGACAATTCGCCGCTGAAGCAGGTTTACCCCAACGGCTTCGACTGCGGCGACGAGTGCATCATCAACGCCCTCTACGAGGATGTCGTCCAGAACCACGCCGACCTCTACCCCGGCGCCAAGGACCCCGGTGCCGAGGGCATGAAGGACGCGGTCAGCGGCGTCCTCGGCATCGAAATCCAGGCGTACGCGCTGGTGGACATGGGCGGCTTCGAACAGCTCGTGGACGCCATGGGCGGCATCACCGTCGACGCCGGCAACTGGGTTCCGATCTCCAACCGGTCCATTCCGGGCACCAACCAGCACTATCCCCCGAAGGGCTGGATTGCCCCCGGCGTCCAGAAGCTCGATGGCTACCATGCCCTCTGGTACGGGCGGTCGCGCGAATTCGCCACGGACTACGACCGCGTGCAGCGCCAGCAGTGCGTAATGCAGGCGATGGTCAAGCAGCTCGATCCGGGCACCGTCCTGACCCGCTTCCAGCAGCTAGCGGCCGCGGGTGAGCAGGTCGTGGAGACCGACATTCCGGGCGAGCAGCTGGGCAGTTTCGTCTCGCTGGCGATGAAGGCCAAGGGCGAGAAGATCGAGAGGCTGACCGTCGGCCCGCCGGACTTCGGCACCGCCGCCGACAACTTCGTCACCTACCCCGATTTCGATAAGGTCCACTCCCGCGTTCAGGAGATGTTCATCCAGAAGCAGGAGACTAAGAGCAAGGCTGCGTCCAAGCCCAAGGAATCGGGCAACGACGACGGCGGCAGCACCTCCGCAGACCAGGGAACCTCGGGCGGCGGCACCGGCGGGGAATCGTCCTCGCAGGAAACGCCGGCGGAACAGGCCCCGGCCACCCCCGAGCCCGAGATCACCGAGGAGTACCTGCAGCAGCTGGCCGAGATCGGCGACACCGCCACGCTCGGGGCGCTGCTGGCGGACAACGGCAACTGCAAGGTGCCCTAGGCTTACCCCTAGGGAGGTCCCCGGCCCTCGGGCTGCAGGACTCCACCGGCAGGCAGGTCCGCTGCGGCGGCAGGATCCGACAGAAGAGGCATCAAGCATGTATCGGTTGACCAACGTGATGCGACCCTACGCATGGGGTTCGCTGACCGCCATCGCGGACCTGTTCGGCCGCAAGCCCTCGGGCGGCCCCGAAGCCGAACTCTGGATCGGCGCACACCCCGATTCGCCGTCGACCGTTACCTTGCCGGACGGGGAGGAACAGCCGCTGACGGACTTTATCGACGACGCCCCCGGCCTCGCCCTCGGCGACGACGCGATGGGTCTGTTCGGGCCGAAGCTGCCCTTCCTCACGAAGGTGCTCGCCGCCGAGGAGGCCCTGTCCCTGCAGGTGCACCCCACGCTGGAGCAGGCCCGCGCGGGGTATGCCCGGGAGAACGAGGCCGGCATCCCGTTCACCGCCCCGGAGCGCAGCTATCGCGATGACAACCACAAGCCGGAAATGATCTTCGCGCTGACGCCGTTCCAGGCACTCTGCGGCTTCCGCGATCCGGCGGAGTCCGCCGCGCTCTTCCGCAACCTCCTCGAGCACCTGGTGACGGCCGACGCCCAGACCGACCTGCTGGAGCGCGTCATCGCGCTGCTCGAGGGACCCGAGCCCTCTGCCGCCATCCGGGACGCGTTCGTTGCGCTGCTCGACGGCGGCGCCGACGCCGCAGCCCTGGTCGACAGCACCGCCAACGTCCTGGACAAGCTGCCGGAGGGCGGCATCGGGCCCGAGCTCACCACGGTCCGCTGGCTGATCGAGCTGTACCCGAAGGACCCCGGGACCTTGATCTCGATGCTGCTCAACCTGGTGACCCTGGAACCGGGCGAGGCGCTCTACCTCCCGGCCGGAAACGTCCACGCGTACCTGAACGGCCTGGGCATCGAGGTGATGGCCACCAGCGACAATGTGCTCCGCGGCGGCCTCACCCCCAAGCACATCAACATTCCGGAACTGCTCACGATCACGGACTTCCATCCGATCGAGCCGCCCTACGTCCGGCCCCAGTTCACCGACGCCGGCCAGGAAATCTACTGCCCGCCGTTCGCCGAGTTCCAGCTCCAGCGGATCGAACTGAACGACGGCGCCACCCCCGTGGCGCTGGCGCAGCACGGTCCCGCCGTGGTGCTGGCCGTCAGCGGCGGGGCTATGCTGGACTCGCCGGTGACGGACCTGACCCTGCGGCGCGGCGACTCCGCGTTCATCCCGGCCTCCGAGCAGCCCGTGCTGGTCCATCCCGTGATCGACGGCGGTTCCCCCGCCGTGCTCTTCGCCGTGACCTGCGCAGGCAACGCCGCTGAATTTGACGAACAACGAACGGAAACCTACGAATGACTTCCTCCATCCTGCAGTCCGCCGCCTGGGCCATCTTCCAGCGCAGCCTCGGGAAGAAGGTATTCGAACAAAGCGGAGACGGCTGGTCCTTCCTGGCCATCCAGGAGAAGACCCCGCTGGGCAGCTTCCTCTACACCCCCTACGGCCCCACGGCGGCCGACGTCCCCGCCCTCGACAGCGCACTCGAAGCCCTGGCC
The DNA here is from genome assembly GCF_026011795.1 of Arthrobacter mangrovi. GTDB lineage: Bacteria > Actinomycetota > Actinomycetes > Actinomycetales > Micrococcaceae > Crystallibacter > Crystallibacter mangrovi. Next base: position 70,027 of record NZ_BRVS01000001.1, read on the forward strand.
GCATTGGCCAAGGCCGAGGGCGCACACTACGTCCGGGTTGAGCCCGTCGGCGCGGATCTAGGTGCCGACGCCGCCGCCGTGCTGTCCGGCCTCGGCCTCGTGAAGGCCCCGGCCGACATCCAGCCCCATCTGACGTGGATGGTGGACCTGACCCAGGACGAAGACGCCATCCTCGCCGGGATGCGCAGCACCAGCCGGAACCTCTACCGGAACATCCACAAGAAGGGCGTGACCTTCGAGGTTTCCACCGATCCGGAAGACATCTCCATCCTGCTCGGATTCCTCCACGACGTCTCCGAGCGCGCCGACTTCAAAGCCCAGTCGGACGACTACCTCACCCACGCTGCCCGCACCCTCATCCCGGCCGGCGCCGCCAAGCTCTTCATCGCCAAACTGGACGGCACCCCCATCGCGGCAGCCCTCTCGTACGATACGGAGACCACCCGCGTCTATGCCCATGCCGCCGCCGACGACAGCCACCGCAAGCTGAACGCCGGCATCCCGCTCGTCGTCACCATGATGATGGACGCCAAGCAGGCCGGCATGAGCCGGTTCGATATGTGGGGCGTCTCCCCCGAAGACGAACCCGACCACAAGTGGGCCGGCTTCTCCCGCTTCAAGCGCTCCTTCGGCGGCTTCGAAGTGGCCTACCCCGGCTCCTGGGACCTCCCCGTCAACAAGACCATGCACACCGCCTACGGCATCGCCCGCCGCCTGAGGGACGCCGCCGGCCCCGCGCTGCACAAGGCCCGCGCTGCCGCCGGCCCCGTCCTGCACAAAGCCCGCACCGCCGCCGGTCCCGCGCTGCAGAAGGCCCGCGCTGCAGTCGGCAAGGTCCGCAGCAGCCGCTGACCGCCCGGCGGGGACGCCGCGACTCGAGCACCCACCCGGCCTCCCCGCCCGCCAGCCACCCCGGCTTCCCCGCCCACCGGCTCGGCCTTCCACGTCCGCGGACCGCCCCGGGCTCGCCTTCCAGCCACCCTCGCGTCGGCCATCCCGGCCCTCCACCCATCGGCTCGGCCTCCTTTGCACGCCCAACTGTCCACGTTTAAGACGGGCCACTGGCATCGCCGCAGGTCAGGGCCTCGCTTGAAGCGTAAACATGGGCAGTGGGTCCTAAACGTGGGCAGTTCAGCCCGGCAGCTGCCCTGCCCCGGCACCCAGGCCCCTGCACCCTGACCCGGAGCCCGGCACCCAGGCCCCTGCGCCCTGACCCGGAGCCCGGCACCCCCGCAGCCGCCCCAACCCGGCGCTCGCACCCCGGCAGCCGCCCCCGCCCCTCCCCGGAACGCAAGGAACCCGCCGCGACCCGGAGGTTCCACCCCCAAGAGGCGGTCACCGCCCTGCCCAAGGCCTCCCTCACGCCCAACTGTCCACGTTTAAAACGGGCCACTGGCATCGCCGCAGGTCAGGGCCTTGCTTGAAGCGTAAACATGGACAGTCAGGCCTAAACGTGGACAGTTCAGCCCGGCAGCTGCCCTGCCCCGGCGCCGGGCACCCGCCCCGCCTCGGCGCCCTGGCCCCCGCCCCAACCCGGCGCTCGCACCCCGGCATCCGCCCCCCCCCGCCCGCTCCCGGCACCCGCCGCCTCGCCCCTCCCCGAACGCAAGGAACCCGCCCCGGCCGAAGCCGAGGCGGGTTCCTGGAAGCCGGAAGGCTCAGCGCTTGCGCGCGTAGGTCTCCCACTTGTCCGCACGGTGCTCGCCCTCGACGAAGCGGATGGTGCCGGACTTCGAACGCATGACGATGGACTGGGTCAGCACGCGGTTCGGCTTGTAGCGCACGCCGCGCAGCAGGTCGCCGTCGGTGATGCCGGTAGCCACGAAGTAGCAGTTGTCGCTGGTGACCAGGTCGTCCGTGGTCAGCACCCGGTCCAGGTCGTGGCCGGCGTCGATGGCCTTCTGCTTCTCCTCGTCGTTGGTCGGCCACAGGCGGCCTTGGATCACGCCGCCCAGGGACTTAATGGCGCACGCGGCAACGATGCCTTCCGGGGTGCCGCCGATGCCCATGAGCACATCCACGCCCGTGCCTTCGCGGGCCGCGGCAATCGCGCCGGCCACGTCGCCGTCCATGATGAACTTGGTGCGTGCGCCCGCGTCCCGGATCTCCTGGACCATCGGCTTGTGCCGGTCGCGGTCGAGGATCATCACGACCACCTGGTTGATCTTCTTGCCCTTGGCCTTGGCGATCAGGTGCAGGTTCTGCTTGATCGGCAGGCGCAGGTCCACGAGGTCGGCGGCCTCCGGGCCGGTGACCAGCTTCTCCATGTAGAACACGGCGGACGGGTCGAACATGGTGCCGCGTTCGGAGACAGCAAGCACGGAAAGCGCGTTGTTGATGCCCAGCGCGGTCAGCCGGGTGCCGTCGATCGGATCCACGGCCACGTCGCACTCGGCGCCGGAGCCGTCGCCGACCCGCTCGCCATTGAAGAGCATCGGTGCTTCGTCCTTCTCGCCTTCGCCGATCACCACGACGCCGTTGAAGTGGACGGTCGAAAGGAAGGAGCGCATGGCGTCGACGGCGGCGCCGTCCGCGGCGTTCTTGTCGCCGTAGCCCACCCAGTGGCCACCGGCGATCGCCGCGGCTTCGGTGACCCGCACCAGTTCCAGCGCGAGGTTGCGGTCCGGTTCATCATCGCGCACCGCCAGGGACGGCGAAAGCGTGGAGTACTGGGCGGCCTGAACAGCTTTGGACACGAGAACCTCATCTTCGAGCGGTTGGACACGGTTGTGCTTCACTTTCGATCATAGTCCGCCGCACCCGCCGCGACGTTTGTGACTGTGCACACGCAACCGGCAACCGCGTACGACGGCGGTGCCCGGCCCGTGCGGGTTAAGGGACAATGGAGGGGTGAGTGAAGTGCGTCCCGAAGCGACCGACCAGCCGGCCCCGACCCCCGTCCTGACGGCCAAGCAGGCCAAACGCGCCAATGCGACCGTCACCGGCATGCTGATCGCGATCGGGTTGACGATCGCCGTCTTCCTCCCGGTCTTCTTCCTCAACCCGGGCAGTAAGTCGGAAGTCTACGAACGTAACATTGACGTCCCCGGCGTGGCCGCGCAGGCGGAGGGGGCCGCCGGCTACCTGCCGCTCTCGGTCGAACTGCCGGAGCCGTGGCGCGCCAACTATGCCCGCTGGAACTCCGGCAGCAGCAGCCGGGTGCCGGCGTGGGAGGTCGGCTACCTGACGCCGAAGGGCCAGCACATCGCCCTGGTCGAGACGGACAAGGCCAACCCCACGTGGACGGCGCAGGCAACGGACAACGCCCCCGTCACGGGCGACCGAAAGGCCGGCGGCGAATCCTGGGAACTCCGCGACCGCGGCGAAGGCGAGAAGCATTTGGTCCTCGAGAAGGACGGCTACACGGTCATCCTCAGCGGGGCCGGGGAACTGGACGAGTTCGACACCGTGGCCGCCGCCGTCGTCAAGGAACTGGACGCCCCGGCCTCGCAGTAAGGTAAGCAGGGTGACTACCAACCTCACCCCCTCAGAAGCCTGGAAGAAACTGCTCGAAGGGAACGCCCGCTTTGTGTCGGGCGAGTCCGTCCATCCGAACCAGGATGCCGCCCGGCGCAGTTCGCTGGTCAATGAGCAGAATCCCTTCGCCATCATCTTCGGCTGCTCCGACTCCCGGCTGGCCGCGGAAATCATCTTCGACCTAGGCCTGGGCGACGCCTTCGTGGTCCGTACCGCCGGACATGTCCTGGACGAGGCCGTGGTCGGCTCGCTGGAATACGGCGTGGACGTCCTCGAGGTCCCGCTGATCGTCATCCTTGGCCACGACAGCTGCGGCGCCGTGACGGCCGCCAAGGAAACCGTGGACACCGGCGAGATGCCCCGCGGCGGTATCCGTGACCTGGTCGAGCGCATCACGCCGTCCGTGCTCTCCGCCCGCCGGGCCGGCAATGACACCCTCAACGACATGGTGATCGAAAACGTGCGGCAGTCCTCGGCGCGCCTGCTGGACAGCTCGCGGGCCATCTCGGAGGCCGTCGACGCGGGCCGGACGGCCGTCGTCGGCGTCGCCTACCGGCTTGCCGACGGACGCGCGGACCTGGTCGCCGGGCACGGCGCCCTCTAGTTCCGCGTCCCATGCCGAGCGCCGCCGCCGGGTGCGCAACACGATTCGGACCCGGCGCGGCGCAGGCATAAGCTTGGAGCCATGACTTCCACGACTGCCGACTCCGTTGAGTACCGCATTGAACACGACACCATGGGCGAGGTCCGCGTTCCGGTAGACGCCCTCTACCGCGCCCAGACCCAGCGTGCCGTCGAGAACTTCCCGATCTCCGGCAAGACGCTCGAGCGCGCGCACATCGAGGCACTCGCCCGCATCAAGAAGGCCGCCGCGACCGCCAACGCCGAGCTGGGCGTGCTGGACGGCGAGCTGGCGAAGGCCATCGAGGAAGCCGCGGACAAGGTCGCCGGCGGCGAATTCGACGGGCACTTCCCCATCGACGTGTTCCAGACCGGCTCCGGCACCTCCTCGAACATGAACACCAACGAGGTAGTCGCCGAGCTCGCCACGCGTGCGCTGAAGGATGCCGGCAGCGACAAGGTCGTCCACCCGAACGACCATGTGAACGCCTCGCAGTCCTCCAACGACGTCTTCCCGACTTCGGTCCACGTCGCCGCCACCTCCGCGCTGATCAACGACCTGATCCCGGCGCTGGACTACCTGGCTGCCTCGCTGGAGCGCAAGGCCGAAGAGTTCAAGGACGTCGTCAAGTCCGGCCGCACGCACCTCATGGACGCCACCCCTGTCACCCTCGGCCAGGAGTTCGGCGGCTACGCAGCCCAGGTCCGCTACGGCATCGAGCGCATCAACGCTTCCCTGCCGCGCGTGGCCGAGGTCCCCCTCGGCGGCACCGCCGTCGGCACCGGCATCAACACCCCGGCCGGCTTCTCCGCCCGCGTCATCGAGCTGCTCGCCGCGGATACCGGCCTGCCGCTGACCGAGGCCCGCAACCACTTCGAAGCCCAGGCCAACCGCGACGGCCTGATCGAAGCCTCCGGCCAGCTGCGCAACATCGCCTATTCCTTCATGAAGATCAACAACGACCTGCGCTGGATGGGCTCCGGCCCCAACACCGGCCTGGGCGAGATCGCCATCCCCGACCTGCAGCCGGGTTCCTCGATCATGCCCGGCAAGGTCAACCCCGTCATCTGCGAAGCCGCGATCATGGTCGCCGCGCAGGTCGTCGGCAACGACACGACCATCGCCCTGTCCTCCACCAACGGCGCCTTCGAGCTCAACGTCGGCATCCCGGTCATGGCGGCCAACCTGCTCGAGTCCATCCGCCTGCTCGCCAACACCTCCCGCGTGATGGCGGACAAGATGATCGACGGGCTCACCGCCAACGTGGAGCGCGCCCGCTTCCTGGCCGAGGCCTCGCCGTCCATCGTGACCCCGCTGAACAAGTACATCGGCTACGAGAACGCCGCCAAGATCGCCAAGCACTCCGTCAAGGAAGGCCTGACCGTCCGCGAGTCCGTCGTGGCCCTCGGCTTCCTCGAGCGCGGCGAGCTCACCGAGGAGCAGCTGGACAGCGCCCTGGACGTGCTCTCGATGACCACCCCGCCGCAGGCCAAGTAGCAAGCCTCCGGCCTCCCGGCGCCCCCGGTCCCCTGCGGACCGGGGGCGCCGCTGTGTTTCCCGCCATATTGTTGTGCACTTTCACTTCATGAGTGCAAAACTTTACTCTCGTGAGTGGGAGTGCAAAGTACGACGGCGGCGGGCTGAGGGAGCGCAAGCGCGCGGCTACCCGCCTGGCCATCACCGATGCCGCCCGTGCCTTGACCGCGGCACACGGGATCAGCGGCTTCACCGTGGAACAGCTGTGCGAAGAGGTTGGCGTTTCGCGCCGCACATTCTTCAACTACTTCCCCGGCAAAGAAGATGCCATACTCGGTGATCCGACCGACAGCATTCCGGAAGCCCTGGCCAGGGCCTTCGTCGAGGGCGGCCGGAAGTTTGCCCCCGTGCCGCAGACCGGCGCCCTGACGCCAACGCTGCTCGACGACTTCATCGAACTGGCCGCCGCCATGACCGAGCGCCTGGCGATGAGCCGGAAGGAACTCCTGCGGCTGCAGCAGGCCATTTCCAGCGAACCCAAGCTGATGGCCAAGGCCACTCACGGTACCCGGCAGGCGCAGGACGCCTTTGCCCAACTGCTGGCCGCCCGCGAGCGGCTGCTTCCCGAGGACCGCCGCATCCGCCTGGCCGTCAGCCTCCTGTCCGCCGTCGCCGAGCGCGCCGGAGCCGAATTCTTCGCCGAGTGGAACACCCGCAGCTACCGCGACATCCTTACCGACACCGTCAACACCGCCCGGGCCCTCCTGGCCCCCGAACAAGGACCCCTGTGAAAACTAACGCAGTCACCGCTGCACCCACTGAACCGCTGCTGCTGACCCAAAAGCGGATCTGGATCATCTTCTCCGCCCTGATTGCCGGCATGATGCTCTCCAGCCTCGACCAGACCATCGTCTCCACCGCCATGCCCACCATCGTCGGGCAGCTCGGCGGGGTGGAGCACCAGACCTGGATCACCACGGCCTATCTGCTCGCGACCACCATCGTGATGCCGATCTACGGCAAGTTCGGCGACGTCCTGGGCCGCCGCAATCTCTTCCTGTTCGCGATCGCCATCTTCACCCTGGCCTCGGTCGGCTGTGCCTTCGCGCCGGATTTCTGGACCTTCGTCGTCTTCCGCGCCATGCAGGGCCTGGGCGGCGGCGGGCTGATGATCCTCTCGCAGGCCATCATCGCGGACATCGTGCCGGCCAACGAACGAGGCAAGTACATGGGCCCGCTCGGCGGCATCTTCGGCCTCTCGGCGGTGGCCGGTCCGCTGCTCGGCGGCTACTTCGTGGACCACCTGACCTGGCAATGGGCGTTCTACATCAACATCCCCATCGGGATCGCCGCGTTCCTCATCGCCTATTTCGCCCTCACCCTCCCCACGAAGAAGGCACAGAAGCGGATCGACATGGCCGGCGTCGTACTGCTGTCCGCGGCCACGGCCTGCCTGATCTTCTTCACCGACTTCGGCGGGCGCAATGACTACGGCTGGGATGCGCCGCTGACCTGGCTGTTCGGCGCCGGCATGGTCCTCGCGGGAGTCCTGTTCGTGCTCGCGGAGCGCCGGGCCGAGGACCCGATCATCCCGCTGAGCCTGTTCCGCAACCGCATCTTCGTCAACAGCACCGCCATCGGGTTCACGCTCGGCGTCGCGATGTTCGCGGCCATCGCGTTCGTGCCGACCTTCCTGCAGATGTCCTCGGGCACCTCGGCCGCGGTCTCCGGCCTGCTGATGCTGCCGATGATGGTAGGCATGATGGGCACCTCGATCTGGTCCGGCATCGCCATCACCAAGTCGGGTAAGTACAAGGCCTACCCCATTGCCGGTGCCGCCGTCGTCATTGCGGCCATGCTCTGGATGACCACGCTGGCCGCGGCCACGCCGATCTGGGTGATCTGCGCCCAATTGTTCCTCTTCGGCGCCGGACTTGGCCTGATCATGCAGGTCGTGGTCCTCGTGGTGCAGAACTCCGTTCCCGCGGACCAGATCGGCACCGCCACGAGCTCGAACAACTACTTCCGCGAAGTCGGCGCGGCCCTCGGCGTCGCCATCTTCGGCGCGATGTTCACCTCCCGGCTCACCACGTCGCTGACCGAGGTCTTCTCGGGCTTCGGCGCCTCGGCACAGGACGCCGCCAACGCCACGGCCACCCTCGAGCCGCACGCCATGAGCCAACTGCCGGAGCAGCTCCGGGAGGGCATCGTCACCGCCTACGCGGAGTCGCTGGCACCGGTCTTCTGGTACCTGGTGCCGTTCCTTGTCATCGCGCTCGTCCTGGCCCTCACGATGAAGCAGATTCCGCTCTCCGACGTGGCCGGCATGGTGGCCCGGGGCGAGGCCATCGGCGGCGAGGAAGCAGAGCGGCTGGAAGCAGAGCGGTTCGCATCGGACCGCCGGGGCGGCGTTGACCGTACGGAGGTCGAACGGGAGCCGGCTTCCCGCCCCTAGGCAGCCCGGAAGGCGGCGGTCGGGCCGTTCGTAACGCATGCCGTCATGCCCGTAACCCCCAACTCTTTCCGGTGGGGGTTACGGGCCTTCCCGCAGCCTGCAGCCCGGGCGCCCACCGGCCCGCCCTCCCCCGCCATTCCGCCGAAAACCAAGGATGAAGGCGTCCGGGAACCGCCGCCGTCGGGCTCTTCCCGCCACCCTCCCTTAGCAGGTGCGATGGCCCGTTCAACCCCCAAACGTGGGGGCCGCTGTTTTCCCTCACCGGGGGTAGCCCGGTGCTACTGTAGGGGACATTCCGAGCAGCAACTCTGGACGGCCAGGCTCGCAGGTTTCGTCCACGGGGGAGTTGGTGCGCGCTCGCCCTTGGGGGGACCATGGCGTACGTACTTGGCATTGATGTCGGCACGAGTTTTACGGCCGCGGCGGTAGCCCGGACCGGCTCGCAGGGACCGGCAGGACCGCAATCGTTTCACCTCGGCCAGCGCGCCGCGACCATCCCGTCGGTGGTCTTCCTCGGCGGGGACGGCCAGGTCCTGGTCGGCGACGCCGCCGAGCGGCGCGCCGTCGACCAGCCCGAACGCGTGGTGCGCGAATTCAAACGCCGCGTCGGCGATTCCGTACCCATCGTCGTCGGCGACCGGTTCGCCGCCCCGGAAGAACTCCTTGCCACCATGGCCCGCTGGGTGGTGGACCGCGCAACGGAACGCGAGGGTTCCGCGCCGCTGGCCGTCACCGTATCCCATCCCGCGTCCTGGGGCGGCTACAAGTCCGAACTGCTGCGCCAGGCCCTGGCCCAGGCCGGCCTCGCGGATGCCGCCCTGGTCAGCGAACCCGAGGCCGCGGCCCTGCACTACGCCTCGCAGGAGCGCGTCCCGGAGGGCAGCCTTGTCGCCGTCTACGACCTCGGCGGGGGCACCTTCGACGCCGCGGTCCTCCGCAAGGACAGCAGTACCAGCTTCAGCCCGCTGGGCAGGCCGGACGGCATCGACCAGCTTGGCGGCGCGGACTTCGACGAAGCCGTGTTCAACCACGTGACCGCCAGCGCGGCCGAAGCCTTCGACGGACTCGACACTGCCGATCCCGCGGTCCTGCTGGCGCTCGCGCGGCTGCGCCGGGAATGCACCGAAGCCAAGGAAGCGCTGTCGTCCGACTCGGAGGCGACTATTCCGGTGCTGCTGCCCGGGGCGCAGACCCAGGTCCGGTTGGTGCGGCAGGAATTCGAGGCCATGATCGACGACGCCATCGGGCAGACCATCGGCACGCTCCGCAACACGCTGGAGGCGGCCGGCGTCGATCCCGTGCAGCTCAGTGCGGTGCTGCTGATCGGCGGCTCTTCGCGCATCCCGCTGGTGGCGCAGCAACTCTCGGCCGAGCTGGACCGGCCCCTTGCCATCGACGCCGACCCGAAGGCCTCGATCAGCTTGGGTGCCGCGCTCGCTGCGGCCGCCGCCCTGCCCGTTCCCGCGGCCGGGGATCCGGAGGCAACGGACGACGGCGGCAACGGCCCGGGCGCTGATCCTACCGATGCGGAGGAGGGCCGGGATGTGCTGTTGCCCGGTGCCGCCCCGACGCACCGGCCGGCGGAGGCCAAGCCCCGCCAGCACACCGCCGTGCGGGTCGGCGCCGTGGCCGCAGCGGTCGCCGGCCTGGCCGTGCTCAGCGCCACCGCCGCCCAGGCGCCGCTGGACCTTGGTTCCTTGGCGTCGATCGCTGGCGCGGGCACCGCCGACGCCGCCACGCCGGAAGGAACCGCCGGAACCTCGGGCACCGGCGGCGGGGGCGGCACCGCCGCAGGCGGCGGCGCCGGAGCCGTTCCCGCCTTCCCGCTCGGACCCGACGGTATGGGTCTGGACGGCAACGCCGGCCCCGGCTCCTCCCCCAGCCCGTCGACCCTGGCCGGAGGAGGCGATGCCCCGCGGATTCCGACGGGCGGCACGGATCAGCAGCAGGCCCCGGCGTCCGCGAGCCCGAGCGCGCCCGCCGCCGACGGGGTGTCATCTCCTGCGGCACCATCCTCCGGGACACCTGCCGCCGTCCCCTCCTCGGCACCGCCGGGCACCCAGGCACCCGCGCCGTCGACCCCGGTGACGCAGCCGGAGGCGCCCGCCCCGGCGCCGCAGCCTACGCAGCCGGCGGACCCTGCACCCGTCGATCCGGGGCCGGCACCGGATCCCGTGCCCGCCGACCCGCCGCCCGCAACCGACCCGGCCCCCGTCGAACCGCCGCCCGCAACCGAGCCGGCCCCGGTCGAACTGCCGCCCGTCACCGACCCGGCCCCCGCCGAACCGGTGCCGGTGCCCGCACCTACGGTCGCGCCCGAAACGGTGGCGCCGACCTCGGAGCCCGCGACCGTGCCTCCCTCCGACCCGGCACCGCCGGCACCGGAAGGGTGAGCCGGTTTGAATCCCGCGACGTCATCGCGCAGTTCTTCCTGCCTTCCGCCGGCTGCTGCCTGGGGCGGCCTTCTCGGCGACGCCGAGTCTGTTCCCCCGGGCAGGCTGTTGGCGGCCATCGCCGGCGCCGGAGGAACCGGCAAGAGCGCCCTGCTCGACGAGCTGGAAAGCCGGTTTGCCGCGCGCGGTGTTGAGGTCAGGCGCATCCGTGACGACCAGGGCTGCTGCGCCTTGCCAACGCGCGGGGCGGTCCTCGTCGACTCGGCCCAGATGCTCGGCGACGACGCGCTGTCTAGGATCCACGCCCTCGTCGCCGCTCCTGAGGTGAGCCTGGTGGTCGCTTATCGTCCTCGGCGGATATCGAACGCCTTGGAGCTGCTGGTGCGCGAACTCGAACAGCACCATGCCCCCGTGGTGCTGGGGCCGCTCACCGCCGTCGAGGTCGCCGAACGCGCCTCCCGGCTCCAGGACGTGCCGGAACCGGAGGCCTTGGCCCGCGTGGTTGTCGAGGCTACCGGCGGACTGCCCTGGCTGGTGCATCGATATCTCGCCGCCGCGACCGCCGGTTGGCGCGGTGCCTTTTCGAAGGACAACGACAGTCAGCTCCCGCCCGGCCTGCTGGACCAGCTGGCTTACGAGCTCGACAGGCTGGAGCCCACGCTCCGGCAGCTGCTGCTGCTTCTTGCCGTGGGCTTCGACCTATCGGCCGCCGCCCGGCCGGTGGAGGAACTCGGCAATCCCGACCTGCTCGTGCTCGAGGCCAAGGATGCCGGCCTGATGCTCCCCGATGGCCGGCTGGTCCCGCTGCTGCGCCGTGCCCTGCTGGAGACGACGCCCGCCCACCAGCTGCACGGCCTGCAAAGGGCCCTGGTCGACTCCCTGACTGCCGGTGGACTTCCTCTTGGCCGCGCGGCCCGGCCGCTCGCGCACAACGGGCTTAGGGACCCCCGGGTCGCGGCCGCGCTGGAGCGTGCGGCAGACCGTGCCCTTCCCACCCAGCCCGGCCTCGCTGCGGAGCTCTACGACGAAGCCCGGGCAGCGGGAGCGGAGGGGCTCGAGACCGCGGCCCGGCGCGCCCAGGCGGCCTATGTGCTGGGCGACCTCGACGGCGCCGGCCGGATCCTGGACCGGTTGCTGGTGCAGGACGATGCCCCGGACGTGCTCCGCGCTGCCGACGTCGCCGCGGCAATGTGGGCACAGCGCGGCATGTTCCTGCGCGGAGCCGATGTCTACCGCTGGCTCGGTCCGGAGCGAGCCGGCGCCTCGGCACCGCTGGCGGTTGTCGCCATGGTCGCCACCGGGGACCGCCATGGAGCGGAGGAGATGGCCGCCGCTCCGCCCGCGACCGGTTCGCCCACGCTGAAGGCCGTGGCCGTCCGGCTGATGGCCCAAGGCACCCTGGCGACCATCGGCGATGCGCCCGCGCAGGTCCTGCCGACATTGATCCGGGCCTCCGACATGATGACCGCATCCGGGTCGCTCGACCCAGTGCCCGAACTGCCCGCGGCCCTCGCCGCGCTGGCCGCGTTGCATGGCGGCGAACTCGAGATTGCGGATTCCGTCCTCACCGCGGCTATCGACGGCGGCCAAGGCGGAACCGTCGGCCGCCGGCGACTGCTGCTGCTTCGGGCGTGGTCACGCATGCTGCAGGACCGTCCCGAAGGTGCCCGGGCCGCCATGGCCGAGGCCGCCGCCGTCGATCATCCCGTCGCGCCGCGCGACGAACTGCTGCTGCTCGCCCTCGACGTGGGACTCGCCCGCCGGACGGACGACGTCCCGGCGCTGGTGCGGGCCTGGCGGCGGGCTCGCGAAGGCCTTCTCCACGTGGCCATCGACCTGTTCAGCCTGCTGCCTCTCGGCGAACTGATGGTGGCAGCGGCAAGGCTCCGGGAGACCGCCAGGCTGGAGCCGCACCTCGCCGAGGCGTGGTCATTGCTGGACCGGCTGGGCGACCCGCCCCTGTGGGCCGTTCCGCTGCACTGGCAGGCCGTCCAGGCCGGCATCCTCTCCGAGCGCCCCGCGGATTTGGCACCGCACGCCGCTGCCCTGGTCAGAGCCTCGCGCAGCAACCATCTGGCCGCCGTGCTCGCGGCCGCCGGCCGGGCCTGGGTGCAGGTGCTGTCGGGGCAGGTGGAGGCGGACGCCGTCGAGACCGCCGCCAGGGGGCTGGCCACAGTCGGCTTGACCTGGGACGGTTCGAGGCTCGCGGGCCACGCAGCCGGACGCGCGGAGGAGCGCCGCGATACCACGAGGCTCCTCGCCTGCGCGCGCGATCTCCATCCGGGATCGGCCGACACCATGGATCCGGTCCAGGCGCCGGCACCGGCCGAGCCGCCGCTGGAGCGGCGCCCGGCCGCCCTCGGCAGGGCTGGCCTGCCGCCTTCGCTGTCGCAGCAGGCAGATTCCGGGCAGAGCTCGCGGCTCAGCACGCGCGAGCGCGACGTGGCCCGGCATGTCCTGGCCGGGAAGACCTACCGGGAGATTGGCGAGGCGATGTTCATCTCGCCGCGGACCGCCGAGCACCACATCGCGCGGATCCGCCGGCGGCTCGGTGCCTCCTCACGCTCCGAACTGCTAGACCAGCTGCGGCTTGAGCTCGTTGACGAGGCCCCCTCATCCGGGGGTCCCCCACCCCCCGTGCCTTAGGGCCCCTCCCTCCCTAATCGGGGGCGGCCGGATCCCCCCACCATCGGGGTTTCGGTAGGGGAACTATCACCGATGCCGGCCCCGCTCGCCCGGACCTACGTTGGAACCAGCCAAGCACCGAGCCTGGCGAACGACCTTCACACGCACATTCGAATGAGGAGTTTGCAATGACGACTTCGATCACGACCATGCTGGTTGATTTCCTCATGGACCTGTTCCGCGACCCGGACAAGGCCGCGGAATTCCGCGACGATCCCGAGCGCGTACTCCAGGAGGCCGGCCTTGAGGGGGTCTGCAGCCGGGATGTCGACGCAGTCCGCCCCGTCATCCTGGACTTCGCTCCGGTTTCCGTCGACTCGTCCTTCGACCGGGAGTACAACACCGGCCGCAACGAGTCCTCCATCGAGGACAACAACCCGTTCAACCCGGTCAGCGGCGGCAACGACGACAACGGCGGAGGCGGCGGCTGGGACCGGGACGACGACGACAACGGCCGGCATGACGACGATGACGACCACGACTGGGACGACGACGATGACGACGATGGCTGGGATGACGACCATCATCACGCCGTCACGCAGCTGACCCACATCCTGAACCACTACTCCTACACCTCGGAGGTTGACGACCGCGACACCATCGTCGACCAGTCCGTGAACCAGAACATCTGGGCCGACGGCGACGTCCACCAGATCTTCGACAACGATTCCGTGGTCGCCTCCGGCGATGACGCCGTGGCCGCAGGCGACGACGCGAACGTGGCCAACGGCGACGACTCCATCGCTGCCGGCGGCGACGTCGACCAGGACAACTCGGAAGACAACTCCACCAACATCGATGTCGAGGGCAACGCGGACGTCGAAATCGACAGCGACGACACCCTGGTCAACGATTCGTTCAACACCGACGTCGACATCGACGACTCCTACAACGAGGACAACAGCGAAGACAACGACGGCATCGACGGCAACGGCAACACCGTGGACATCGATGAGACCAACGTCGATGTGTCGCTTGAGGACTCCTTCAACGACAACTCCGACAACTCCGTCAACGACTCTTACAACGACGAAACCGAAGTCGCCATCGAGGACTCCTTCCAGGACAACTCCGAGGTCGACAACTCCCACAACCTCGACAATGTCGGCAACGAGGAGATCAACGTCGACATCGAGGATTCCTTCCAGGACAACTCGGAGGTCGACAACTCCGACAACCTGGACCTCGTCGTCGAGGATTCCTTCCAGGACAACTCGACCGACGTCGGCGACGTCGACGTCACCCAGACGGAAATCGGCGACATCGACGCCGAGTTCACCGAGATCGAGGATTCGACCATCGTTGCGGACAACGAGGTGGACGTCGAAGCGAACACCGAGGTCACCGTCGAAGACTGATCCTTTCGGACTTCACGGCGCACAGCCGGCCCGGCAGGAAGGGAGGGAGTTCCTGCCGGGCAGGTCTGTGCTTAACGCTGGCACGCAGGAGGAGGCAGGTATGGCTGAGTTGGCCAAACTCGTGGAGCAGAGCATCGCACTGGCAGCGGAGGCCGATCGGACGGATCTGCGCCGGAGGCTGGAGCAGACCCGGCGGCGGGTGCTCGATCCGGCCGTCCGCGTCATCGTGGTCGGCGAGTTCAAGCAGGGCAAGAGCAAACTGATCAACGCGCTCGTCAACGCCCCCGTCTGTCCGGTCGATGACGACATCGCTACCTCCGTGCCCACCGTGGTCCGGCACGGAAGTCCGGCCTCCGCCAGGATCATGGTCCCCCGGGACGGCGGCGAGGACACCGGCGGCGAGCCCGAACTCGAGCGCCGCGAGGTGCCGATCGAGGACCTGGCCCGCTACGTGTCCGAGAACGGCAATTCCGGCAACCGGCACCGGCTGGCCGCCGCGGAAGTCTTCCTCCCGCGCAAGCTCCTCTCCGGCGGGCTCACCCTGGTGGACTCCCCGGGAGTCGGCGGGCTCAATTCGACCCACTCCTTCACCACGCTCACCGCGCTGCCGACGGCGGATGCCATGCTCCTGGTCTCCGACGCCTCGCAGGAGTACACCGAGCCGGAGATCCGCTTCCTGCGCCAGGCCATGCGGATCTGCCCGAACGTCGCCTGCGTGCTGACCAAGACGGACCTCTACCCGCAATGGCGGCAGGTGGCCGCACTCGACCGGACCCATCTGGCGGAGGCAGCCCCCGGCGTCGGGCTCTTCCCCGTCTCCGCCGACCTGCGGCTGCATGCCGCCCGGCTACAGGACACCGAGCTCAACGCCGAGTCGGGGTTCCCGGAGCTGATCGCCTACCTCCGCCAGGACGTGCTCGGGCGCGCCGAGCAGCTGCAGCGCCGCTCGGTGGCGCAGGACCTGCTCTCGGCCTCCGACCATCTGCGCCTGTCGCTGCAGTCGGAGCTCAGCGCCCTGCAGGACCCGGAGAGCACGCCCGCGATGATCGCCGGGCTGGAGGCCGCGAGGCAGCGCGCCGACGACCTGCGCCGCCGCTCGTCGCGCTGGCAGGTGACGCTCAATGACGGGATCAGCGACCTCATTTCCGACTTGGAGCATGACCTGCGCGACCGGCTGCGGCGGATCCAGCGCGAAGCGGAGGAGGCCATCGACCTCTCGGATCCGGGCAAGATGTGGCCGCAGTTCGTCGAATGGCTCGAGCAGCGCAGCGCCGCCGCCGTCTCCGACACCTTCGTCTGGACCAGCGAACGCGGCCAGTGGCTGGCCGCCGAGGTCGCGGGGCACTTCGCCGAGGACGAGCCGCCCCTGCCCATGCTCCGGGTCGAAGACACCGAGGACGTGCTGGACCCGGTGGAGCTGGTGCCTGAGCTGGACCCGGGCCGGCTCGGACCCATCGAGAAGGTGCTGATCGGCATGCGCGGCTCCTACGGCGGCGTGCTCATGTTCGGCCTGCTCACCGGGCTCATGGGCATGGCCCTGGTCAACCCGCTCTCCGTCGGCGCGGGCCTGCTGCTCGGCGGCAAGGCCTACCGCGAGGACAAGGAAAACCGGCTCAAGCGGCGCCAGGCCGACGCCAAGAACCTGGTCCGCCGCTACATCGACGACGTCATCTTCCAGGTCGGTAAGCAACTCAAGGACCGCCTCCGCCTGATCCAGCGCGCCACCCGCGACCACTTCACGGAGATCGCCGAAGAGCACCACCGCTCCCTCGGCGATTCCGTGGCCGCCGCGCAGAAGGCGGCGACCACCTACGCGAAGGAGAGCGAGCAGCGCATCCGGGCGATCCAGCTCGAACTCAGGAAGGTCGAGGCACTGCATAAGCAAGCCCAGTCCCTCGCGCCGGAGTCGGCGCTGGCGGGCCGGCCGTGACGCTCCGGCCGGCTGCCACGGGCCCCTCCGGCATCGGTGCGGAGGTCGCCGCCCTGGTGCGGGACGCCGCCGTTGTTTACGACGGCGACGCGCACGCGTCCGCTCTGCTCGCCGGTTACGCGCAGCGGCTTCGGGAGCCGCTGCGCGTGGCCATCGCCGGCATGGTCAAAGCCGGCAAGTCAACCCTGCTGAATGCGATCATCGGCGAAGAGATCGCGCCGACGGACACCGGCGAGTGCACCAGGATCGTCACGTGGTACCGATACGGCGATACCCCGGGGATCACCCTGTACCCGGCCGATCCGGCGGCCGAGCCCCGTTCGCTGCCGGTGCGGCGCTCGGCCGGCCGGCTGCAGTTCGACCTCGGCGGGTTCCGGGCCGAAGACGTGGCGCGGCTGGTGGTGGACTGGCCGGCCCGCAGCCTGCGCGAGCTGACCCTCATCGACACCCCCGGGATCGCCTCGCTGTCCACGGACGTGTCCGCTCGGGCCAGCAGCTTCCTGCTGCCGGAGGACAAGCCTTCCGAGGCGGATGCCGCCGTCTACCTGATGCGCCACCTGCACGCCTCGGACCTGAACTTCCTGGAGGCCTTCCGGGATACCGCCACCGGGCAGTCAGGCACGGTCAATGCGCTGGCCGTGCTCTCGCGTGCGGACGAGATCGGCGCCGGACGGATCGACTCACTGCTCTCGGCTGCCGGCATCGCCGAACGCTACCGGCAGGACCCCGGGCTGCGGACGCTGGCCCTGGGCGTGGTGCCGATCGCCGGCCTGCTCGCCCAAAGCGCGCGCACCCTGCGCCAGCGGGAGTTCGCCATGCTGCGGGACGTTGCCCGGCTGGACCGCAACGCCCGCGAACGGCTGCTGCTCTCCGCGGACCGCTTCGTGCGAGCCGGCGGCGCAGGAGGCACCGGCGGAGAAGCCGCCGGCTTCGGAGGCACCGAGCGGGAGCGCGCCGAGCTGCTGGACCGGTTCGGACTGTTCGGCATCCGCCTGGCCGCGGTGCTGATCCGCGGCGGCACCGCAGATCCCACGGAGCTGGCCCACGAGCTGGCGCGGCGCAGCGGACTGGACGACCTGCTGCAGCTGCTGGCCGGCCAGTTCAGGGCCCGCGCTGAGCACCTCAAGGCCCGCACCGCGCTCATCGGCGTGGAGAAGCTGCTGCGCGAGCGGCCGCGCACGGGGACCGCGCCGCTGGAGGCAGCGCTGGAGAGGATCCAGTCGAACGCCCACGAGTTCCGCGAGCTGCGGCTGCTGGCGGACGCCCGCACCGCAGGCCTCGGTCTCGCTCCGGCAGACGCCCGGGAAGCCGAGCGGCTGATCGGCGGCCAAGGCGTGGGGCCCGCCCGGCGGCTGGGACTGGACGAGGACGCCACCGGCGCCGAGCTGCGCGAACGGGCGCTGGAAAGCCTCCACCGCTGGCGGGCGCTGGCCGCCAACCCGCTCACCGGCCGGTGCGCCGCCGGCGTGTGCCAGGTGGTCCAGCGCAGCTGCGAAGCGCTTCTCACCCAGCTGCCTCCTGCTCCGGGCCGGCCGCAGCAGGAGGCAGCGGGAAAGTCCGGGCTGCCGGTGCCGGCGGGTTCAGTTAAGGCCGGGGTCCAATGACGCCGTAACGCGCGTCATTGCAGCCTGCGGCGGGTCGGCTCGTGCGTGGCCCGGAACCACCGCTCCGCCCCCGGCAGCAAGCTGGTCAGCAGCCCGGCGGCGGCGAGCGCCAGCTGGGCCAGGAGCAGCACGCGGAGATAGGGTCCCTGCTCGGCGACGTCCACCAGGACGGCGTCGGCGAGCACCGTAGCGCCGCCGTGGAGCAGCAGGACTCCCAGCTGGACCCACCGGACGCCGCTGCGCCGGCGCATCAGTGCGGCCAGGAGCACCATCTCCACCAGCACCACCAGTCCCACGACGGCCAGGCTGCCCCAGAGTACCGCGGAGGCCACGGCGTGCAGCGTGTCCGCGTCCGCCTGCTGCATCCCGTTGATCAGCTGGCGCAGCCGCTCCAGTTCCTTGTCCCTGGCGAAATAGGCGATCGTCCCCATCAGCGCCGCCGCGAGGAAACTCAGGATCCATGCGGCCCGGGCGGCCTTGATGGTTCCGGGCGGCGGGATGCGCGCGTGGATCGGCGCCGGCGTAAGGTCCGACATTTGCGGCCGGCGCGGCATGGTGCGCTCCGGCGCCCGCTGTTCCCCCAGACGGCGTGAAGCGGAATCCCCCGGTTCCTGTCCTTCAGACATGGCCTGTAATGTATCCGCCGCGGGGGCGGGATGCAACCACTGTCCGAAATTAGCGGACGAACTCCGGAACGCCGCTGGAGCGCAGCGCCGCCTGCAGCCGGTCCTGGTGGTATGCCGGCAGCGGCGGCAGGTCATCGAGCGGAAACCAGCCCACCTCGGAGGACTCGTCGTCGTTCACCCTTGCCTCGCCGGACACGTAGCGGCAGCGGAAGGTCAGCGTCAGGAACTGCGCCCGGTCGCCGTTGACGAACTCCATCGGCCCGCCTGCATAGACCTCGGCCAGGTGTTCGACCTCGGCTACCACCGAGGTCTCCTCGTAGATCTCGCGGACCATGCCCACCGCCGGCTGCTCCCCCGGCTCGAGGATGCCGGTGATCAGCGTCCACACCCCGTTGTCGGCGCGCCGGCCGAGCAGCACGCGGCCCTCCCCGTCGAGCACCACCGCGGTGGTCCCGGGCAGCCAGAGCAGGTCGTGGCCGATTTTCTTGCGCAGCTCAAGGATGAAGTCAGGGGTGGGCATTCCCCCAGCCTACTGTCCGGCGCCCGCCGGCCGGCGCAGCCGGGCTCACCCCGACGCCGGGAGCGCCAGCGTCAGCAGCGCGCCCGCAATCATGAACGGCCCGAACGGGATGGCCGATTTCAGGCCTGCCCGCCGCAGCGCCATCATCGCGACCCCGTACAGTCCGCCGAGCAGGAACGCCGCGAACGTCCCCCACAGCAGCAGGATCCAGTCCACGTAGCCCAGGTACAGCCCCAGCACGCCGGCCAGTTTGACGTCCCCGAAGCCCATCCCTGCCGGATACACGAACCGGACGGCAAAGTAGAAGAGCCACAGCAGCGCCCCGCCCGCCGCGAGCCCCCACAACCGGCCCGGCTCGCCGCCGGCGAGCGCCGCCGTGCCCAGCAGGACGCCGGCAACCGGGTAGGCCGGGAAGACGATCCGGTTGGGCAGCCGGTGGGTGCGCAGGTCTATCCAGCTCAGCCGCGCCCCGATGACCAGCAGGTAGGCTCCGGCGGCCAGCAGCGCGCCGAACGCGAGCGGGTATGCCGGCCACAGCCGCGCCAGTTCCAGGAGCATGGTCCCAACGTACTTCACCGCCGGCGCACAGCCGGGGGCGAAGACCTACACTGTGGATATGGTCAGCCCGACGGACGCCGAACGCTTCCGCTGCCTGTGCCGCTCCTCGCCCTGGCGCTGGCAGAGCCTGCGCTTCGAGTACCACGCCCTGCCCTCCGGTTCCGAAAGCCAGGACGCTTCGGCAGCGGCCGGCCTTCGCGCCTGGGCCCGGCGGCCGAACGCGCTGCGCGTCGAATCGATCGACGGCCTGCTGCTCTACAGCACCAAGGACATCAACGATTCCAAGGACGACTTCTATGTCAGTGCCACCCGCCGCTCCTGGCTGCTGCCTCCGCAGCTGGTCCATCCCGTCTACACCAACGAGGGCCTGGTCCGCCGCCGCCCGGAGGCCGCCTACGGCGAACCCGTCTTCGGCAACGGCCGATGGTCGTCCATGCTGGACCCGGTGGAGCTGGCCGGCCCGGCGCCCGTGTCCTTCGAGACGCCGTATGCCAACGTAGCGGAACTGCTGAGCGTCGAGGAGGCTGAGCACGAGGGCCGCGGGGTGCTGGAGGCCATCCTCTCCCCGAACCAGGGCTATCGCCCGTACGACGCCGGCCATCCGCTACTTGCGCCCGGCAGGACTTTGGTGCGGCTCGACCGCGAGACAGCCGTCTGCGTCTACAGCCTCGCCCTGGACGGGCCCGGCGCGGGCGCCGGCCACAGCCTGGCCATCCGAGGCGTCGACGAATACATGCTGGACGACCTGTTCGTCGAGGTGAGCATGAACCTCACCGATGTGCGCGCCCACATCCCCTGGCCGCTGCAGCCCGGGCCGCCCTGAGCCCTCGAGGGTTCCCGGCGAGCACGGGAAACAGCGTGACGGCGGGAAAGCCGCAGGCACCGTAAGCCGCCCGAAGAAAAGCCCGGGCCCCGGCGTTTGGGGGCGATGCCGAGGCCCGGGTTCTTTCATCGACGGCACCTTCCGGTGCCACCTGCGCGGTTGCCGGACATCCGTCCTGCCCGGCAGCCGCAGCTGCAGGTTCCCCAACCATGGCCCGGCCCTATTGGGAAAACCCTTGGCCGGTGAACCGATAAAGGGTGATCCGCGCCACCCCCCAACATTAGGGGGCGGGATGGGGCAAATTGGGGGTTGTTACTCGTATCACCAACCAGCACTATGGAACCAGCATTCGTTGGGGGTGCTTACTACGAGGGGGACGTCGTGGAGCAAATGTCAGTCGGGCATGCCATGCCCATTTCCGTCAAAATCATTGGCAACCTGCAGGTCCACCGGGGTGAAACGGTCTTGACCGCGGCCTCGCTGGGCGGCCCGAAGCCCAGGCAGATCTTCGAAATCCTGCTGCTGAACCTGGGCACGCCGGTGTCCAAGGACCGGCTCATCGATCTTCTCTGGGGCGGCCGCGCACCCGGCGAAGCGTTGGCCACCTTGGAAAGCTATGTCAGCGTGCTGCGGCGCAACCTGCAGCCGGGCTGCGCGAAGACCGGCCCGCTGCGGACCGCGAACGGCGGCTACGTGCTGGAGCAGTCGCTCGTGGACCTGGACCTGCACCGGTTCAACGCGCTGATGCTCCGCGCCGAGCACAGCACGCCCGCCGAGGCCTACCCGCTGCTGGTCGAGGCGCTGGCCCTGGCGACCGGGCCGCTGCTCAGCGACGAACTCGCACCGGAGTGGGCCGGAGAGGCGCGGGAAAACCATGCCGCCGATGTCACGGCCGTGCAGATCATGGCGGCGGAGGCCGCGCACGCCGCAGGCCAGGCCGACAAGGCCGTGCACTGGAGCCAGCAGGCCGTGGCGGCCGAGCCGCTGAACGAACGGGCCTGGTCCGCGCTGGTCAGCGGATACGAGGCGGCCGGCCGCTATTCCGAGGGCCTGCAGGCCTACGACAAGTGCCGCCGGCTGCTCGACCGCGACCTCGGCTGCACCCCGGGCCCCGGGCTCCGCGCCGCGCACGCCCGGCTGCTGCAGGCCACGGCGGCCTCCGACGGCGACCTGTCGGAAGTGCTCGAGGCGCTGCTGTATCTCAATGACCAGATGCACAGCCATACGCTGCAGCCGGCCGCCCGGGCGGCGGTTCCGGCCAAGTCCCGTTCATTCCCGGCAGGCGCCGGGCACGAACGGGCCGGCAGGGTCATCAGCACCTTCCTGAACCGCGCCCTGGCCACCGCCTAGGCGCAAGAGGTGCGCCGGCGCCGTCGTACTTGGCTAGCTGCATACGCGACCGGACGCGCCGCCACAAGGCGTCATCGACCCTTGTGGCGGCGCGACCCGCCATCCGCGGCTATGTACATCGGTTCAGCCATGGCGCATACTGCATTATGACCGTGTCGGGGGGCTTGGGTTGGGGACTTGCTATGGCCGAAGGAATACGGGATACGTCCCGAGTCGTGGTCGTTGACGACCATACGACATTTGCGGAACTGCTGTCGGATGCATTGGACCGGCAGGAGGATTTGGAGAATGCGGGCACCGCCAGCGGCGTCCGGGAAGGCATCGCCCTGTGCCGGGCGGAACAGCCGGACGTGGTGGTCATGGACTACCACCTGCCGGACGGCAACGGGCTGGACGCGGCGCGTGAAATCCTGGCGGACCGTCCGGATACCAGGATCATCATGCTCACCGGCAATGCCGCCGCGG
The DNA here is from genome assembly GCF_026011795.1 of Arthrobacter mangrovi. Classification (GTDB taxonomy): domain Bacteria; phylum Actinomycetota; class Actinomycetes; order Actinomycetales; family Micrococcaceae; genus Crystallibacter; species Crystallibacter mangrovi. The sequence goes on from NZ_BRVS01000001.1 coordinate 92,369, forward strand.
ACATCCTGGCGCAGGCGGCAGGGTCGGGCATCTGCGGTTTCCTGCCGAAGGACGGATCGCTGACCACCTTGCTGGACACCCTGCGGCACGCCCGGAGCGGATCAATGGTGATCCATCCGTCGCTGCTCGCCATGATCGGCAAGCAGACGGTGCCGGAGCAGCCTGACGCGCCGGCGTTGACCACGCGCGAACGGCAGGTCCTGACGCTGATGGCCCAGGGGCACGATGTGCGGGCCAATGCCAAGCACCTGGGCATCACGGAGAACACCTGCCGCGGCTACGTGAAGTCCATCCTTGCGAAGCTGGACGCGCACACGCAATTGGAAGCTGTCGCCGTCGCCGGCCGGCTGGGGCTGCTGGCCTCCGGCCACCATGAGTAGCACGCTCGAGGTCCGAACACCCGAGCAGCGCGATCCGGAACCGGGCAGCAGACCCGGCAACGGGACGCGCCGGCGTGCCCGGCGCGGGATGCCTGCCCGCCTCGCCGGTTTCGTCCGCCGGTCCGATCCTGCCGGGTTCGGCTCGGACCGCGCTGACCGTTCGGAGCTGCACAAGGCCATGCGGCGCTTCGCCATCAGCACCTTCGCAACGCTGCTGATCGTCGTCGTACCGGTGGTGTTCGGTGCCAGCGCGATCGCGCGGGAGCAGGCGCTGGACCACGCGATCCAGCGCACGCAGGGAACCGCGGACTTCGCCGTCGGCCCCTTCGTCACCGAACACCTGGTGCAGCGCCACCCGGAAGACCTGGCCTGGATGGACCGCCTGCTCGCTCCGCGGTTCGAACGCAACGCGATCATGCGGATCAAGATCTGGTCCAGTGACGGCACCATCCTCTATTCAGACCAGCATTCGCTGATCGGCCGGAACTTCGGGCTGCCGGAAGGCTCCGACCGGCTGCTGGCCGGGGGCCCGGGCTTCGCGCATTTCGAGGAACAGAGCGAGTCCGAGAACCAGCTGGAGGCCGGTTCCGGCAAGCTCGTCGAGGTATACGTCGGCACGAACAGCGCCGCCGGGGAACCGATCATCTTCGAGATCTACTACACGGCGCACGAGGTGGAAGCGGACCAGCGGGGCATGATGCTCGGCATCCTCCCGCCGATCCTTGGCGCGCTGGCCGTCCTGCAGCTGGTCCAGCTGGTGCCCGCCCTGCGCATGGCCCAGCGCCTGCAGCGGGACAACGCCACCAAGCGGGCCCTGCTGCAGCAGGCCATCGACGCCTCCGAAGTGGAGCGCCAGCGGCTCGCCCGCGACCTGCATGACGAGGTGATCCAGGACCTCTCCGGACTGGCCTACTCGCTCGAATCCTACGAGCTGCAGGACCGCCCGCCCGGCCGGGAGTTCCTGGGCCGCACGCGCATGCTGGTGCAGGACAACATCAGCACCCTGCGCGGCATCACCACCGAGCTCTACCCGCCGGACCTGGCGGCCCTCGGCCTGGCCGGAGCCCTGGAACGGCTCGGCGACCCGGTGCGCGCCCGCAACATGGCCTGGTCGCTGCGGCTCCACGGGGCGCCGGAGACCGACGAGCAGCAATCCGCGCTGCTGTACCGGGCGGCCCGGGAGGCCGTCACGAACGCCGTCAAGCATGCTGGTGGTGCGAGCCTGGTCAGCGTTTCGCTCACGCGCACCGCCTCGGGGCACCTCGAGCTTGCGGTGTACGACGACGGCGAGGGGTTCGTGCCGGCCGCCGCCGAACGGGCGGGGCACTTCGGCCTGCAGATCCTGCAGGACACGGTGCAGGCCGCCGGAGGAACGTTGTCGCTGCATTCGGCACCCGGACAGGGGACGGAGGTCCTGGTCAGGCTGCCCGCGTGATACACAAGGGAGATGACGCGACTGACCGAGCTGTGGCCGCTCTTCGGCCTGACCCTGGGGGCCGGCGACCTGACGTTGCGTCCGGTCGCCGATGACGACCTTCCGCCGCTGGTCGATGCCGTCCTGAGCGGCATCCACGAGCCCGGCGAGTCGCCGTTTGCATTCCCGTGGACCGATGTCCCGCCCGAAGACCTGCCGCGCAACACCGCCATGCATGTCTGGCAGCTGCGCTCGAAAACCAGCCCGGGCAGCTGGTCGCTCCTGTTCGGCGTGTGGCGCCGCGGGGAATTCCTGGGCTGCCAGGAACTGCTCGCGTCGAGCTTCGCCGAGACCCGGACCGTCAGCACCGGCTCCTGGCTTAGGCGATCGGCACAGGGGCAAGGTGTCGGCACCGGGATGCGCGCCGCCGTCGTCGGTTATGCCTTCGACTACCTGGGCGCGGAAGTCGCGGAGAGCGAGGCGATGGACTTCAACAAGGCTTCCCTAGCCGTGTCCCGGTCGCTCGGCTACAAACCCAACGGGGTCTGGCGCCATTCCGGCGGCCGCAGCCAGGTCACCAATATGCAGCGGATGCGCCTGGTGCCCGAGGACTTCCGGCGGCCGGAATGGACGCTCGAGGTTGCGGGCCACCCGGAGGCGGCCCGCTTCCTCGGCGTGCAGGCTGCCTAGATTTCCGCGCCCTCGAGCAGCTCGGTCACCAGCGCCGCGATCGGCGAGCGCTCGGACCGCGTCAGGGTGATGTGGCCGAAGAGCGGGTGGCCCTTGAGGGTCTCCACCACGGCGGCGATACCGTCGTGCCGTCCGACCCGCAGGTTGTCCCGCTGCGCGACGTCGTGGGTCAGCACGATCTTCGAGTTCTGGCCGATCCGGCTCATGACCGTCAGCAGGACGTTCTTCTCCAGGGACTGCGCCTCGTCGACGATCACGAACGCGTCGTGCAGGGAGCGGCCGCGGATGTGCGTGAGGGGCAGGACCTCGAGCATGCCCCGGTCCATCACTTCCTCGACCACCTCGGTGGAAACCAGCGCGCCCAGCGTGTCGAAGACGGCCTGCGCCCAGGGGTTCATCTTCTCCGACTCGGAGCCCGGGAGGTAGCCCAGCTCCTGGCCGCCCACGGCGTACAGCGGCCGGAAGACCACCACCTTGCGGTGCTCGCGGCGTTCCAGCACGGCTTCCAGGCCGGCGCAGAGGGCCAGCGCCGACTTGCCGGTACCGGCGCGGCCGCCCAGGGAAACGATGCCGACCTCCTGGTCCATCAGCAGGTCGATCGCCAGCCGCTGCTCGGCCGAGCGGCCGTGCAGCCCGAAGACGTCGCGGTCCCCCTTGACCAGGCGGACCTGCTTGTCGGCCCCGACGCGGCCCAGCGCGGAGCCGCTGTTGGACAGGAGGACCAGGCCGGTATTGCTCGGCATCTCGGCCGCCGCCGGGATGAAGACGGGCTCGTGGTTGTACAGCGCGTTGACGTCGTCCTCGAAGACCTCCAGCTCGGCGACGCCGGTCCAGCCCGAGTCCTTCACCAGCTCATTTCGGTACTCGTCCGCCTGCAGCCCCATCGCAGAGGCCTTCACGCGCATCGGCAGGTCCTTGGAGACCACCGTGACGTTCTTGCCCTCGTCGGCGAGGTTCTTCGCCACAGCCAGGATCCGGCTGTCGTTGTCGCCGCCGCGGAAGCCCGCGGGCAGCACGTCCGGCGAAATGTGGTTCAGCTCCACCCGCAGCGATCCGCCCTCTTCCCCGAGAGGGATCGCGTGGTTCAGGCCGCCGTGCTCGACCCGCAGGTCGTCCAGCAGGCGCAGCGCCTTCCGGGCGAAGTAGCCAAGTTCCGGATCGTGCCGCTTGGCCTCCAGCTCGGTAATGACGACGACGGGCAGGATCACTTCGTGCTCCGCGAAACGTTTCAGGGCGAGCGGGTCGGACAGCAGGACCGACGTATCGAGCACGAAGGACTGGGCCGTTGGCGCCGCCGGTTCCAAGCCGGGCTGCCCTTCCGGACCGGAAACAAGAGGACCGGCGGCAGCGGCGGAAACATCCGGTTCCTTCGCCGCGCGGCCGGTCCTGGCAGCTTGACTCGTCATTTCAAAGGTGGCCACATTAACTCCCGTCCGGAGCGCAGTTGCTCCGAATCGTTCGGATTGGGGCGACTCGGCAAGGCCACCTGGCCGGTACCGGCCTCCCCCCATGCTTCTGCATGTGGCGACCTCCCGATCAATCGGCGGGGTTGCCGATCGATACCCTCAAACTACGCCCTTGTAATTCGGCGGCACAATGCCCCCGGCGGGACGATTGGGTAAATTCCCTGTGAACGCCGGCGTCAGGCGCCGAAACGCCGCTGGCGGCTCGCGTAATCGCGCAGCGCGCGCAGGAAATCCAGTCGGCGGAAATCGGGCCAGAGCGCCTCGCAGAAGTAGTACTCGCTGTACGCGCTCTGCCACATCAGGAAGCCCGAGAGACGCTGCTCCCCCGAGGTCCGGATGACCAGATCGGGGTCCGGCAGCCCCCTCGTATAGAGATAGCGGGAGATGTCGTCGACCTCCAGGGTCTCTGCCACGGATTCGACGTCGCGGCCGGCCTTCCCGGCGGTCCGGAGCAGTTCCTTGACGGCGTCCACGATCTCCTGCCGGCCGCCGTAGCCGACGGCCACGTTCACGTGGACGCCCTGGACCTCGGCCGTCTGCTCCGCCAGCGCGCGCAGCTTGCCGGACAGGTACGCGGGCAGCGTCTCGAGCGCCCCCACCGGCCGCACCCGGACGTTCTTGCCCTCGCCCAGCCGGTCCAGCGTGTTGGCGATGATGCCCATCAGCTGGTCCAGCTCCTCGCTGGAGCGGTTCATGTTGTCGGTCGAGAGCATGTACAGCGTGACGACCTTGACGCCGAGCTCGTCGCACCAGCCAAGGAACTCGAGGATCTTGTCGGCCCCGGCCTGATGGCCCTCGCGGGTGGGGCTTCCCGCCAGCTTCGCCCACCGGCGGTTCCCGTCAACAACGACGCCGATGTGCCGGGGAATGCGGTCAGCGGCCAGGGAACGCTGCAGCCGGCGCTCGTACATGCGGTAGGCAACTGCGGGGAATCTCAAACCGCTCCCGCCTTTCCATTACCGCGATCGAGGACAGCCGCCGGACAGCGGACACCGGGAAAGATTCTATCGCCTCGGCTCCGACGGAACGGACGCGGCCAACCCGCCGCCACCCATTCCCCCTTTATTCCGACTGTTTTCGGCCGGTAAGCCGGTGCCCTTCGGCGGCGGTAGAATCGGCCCATGAACCCGCGCGGCCCTGTCCCTTCGACCCAACCGGCCGGGGGTCCGGATCGCATAGACGGCCCTGTGGAAACCGCCGTCGAGAGCCTTGCCGACGCCCTCAATATCAAGCCCAAGTTCCGCGGCTGGCTGCATGCGGGAGCAACGCCGCTGGCCCTCATCGCAGGGCTTGTCCTCGTCGCCCTGGCCCCTACGGCGGCGGGAAAGACGGCCTCGGCCATCTACGCAGTCACGGGTCTGCTCCTCTTCGGCGTCAGCGCCGTCTACCACCGGGGAAACTGGCAGCCGAAAACCAAGCTGGTCCTCAAACGGCTCGACCACAGCAACATCATGCTGGTCATCGCCGGCACCTATACGCCGTTGGCCTGGGCGCTGCTCGAGCCGTCCAAGGCAACACTCCTGCTGTGGCTCATCTGGTGCGGCGCTATCGCCGGCGTCGCCTTCCGCGTCATCTGGACGCACGCGCCCCGCTGGCTCTATGTCCCGATCTACTGCGCCCTCGGCCTCGCCGCACTCTTCTACGTGCCGGACTTCTTCGCAGCCAACCCCGCCGCGGCCGTCCTGGTCATCGCGGGAGGCGTGTTCTACATTGCCGGCGCGGTGTTCTACGGCATCAAGAAGCCCAACTTCTCGGTCACCTGGTTCGGTTTCCACGAACTCTTCCATGCCTTCACCGTCGTCGCCTTCAGCTGCCACTTCGCGGCCATCATGCTCGCCGTCCTAGGCCGGTCCTAGCTGTCCTCGGGACAGCCCGATACAGCCCGCACCGCGTCCGATCCACCGTGCCCGGTGCGCCTGCTGACAGCCCGATTCCGGCAAGAAGGCCCCTGCAGACTCACCCCCGCCTCCGCCGGTTTCCGTCCGCTACCGGCCGGATGACAGCTCGGCCAGCAGCTCGTCCACGGTGGCGACCGGGCGCCGGCAGACCATGCCTCGGCACACATAGGCCAAGGCTCCGGATTCAGGGGCCGACTTGCCCATAAGGAGGGGCACGCGTTCAGCACTGTATCCGGGAAGCTCCGGTCCCGCGCCGGCCGGTTCCCGGGCCTGCGCTATGTCCTGAGCCTGCGCCGGCTCCCGAGCGTCCGGGGTCCTGCTGCTTTTCCGTACGGCAATGACCAGGCCGGGACTGCCCGTGGCCCTCGCCGCGGCAACCAGCTCTTCCGCCGGCCCGGGCTCCCCTACGACGGCCAGTTCCACCGGTCCCGCCCGCAGCGCTTCGGCGACGGCCAGGCCCCATCCCGCTACCCTGGGAACCTTCGGGGCAACACGCCCAAGATACTGCAGCAGCTGCTCGGCCAGCTGCCTGTGCCGGGAGGAGCCGCTGTAGCCGGCATAGGTCAACAGCACTCCGGCCAGCAGGTTGGTGCCGCTGGGCGTTGCGGTTTCGAACGGATCGGCCGGATTGGCCGGGCCGCTGGCCGCGGCCAGCTGGCTGGGCTTGACGGCGGAGTCATTGAGCACGCCCTCATTGAGGAAGGTCCGCTCGGCCTCCAGGACCAGCCGTTCGGCGAGCACGTACCAGCGGTCTTCTCCGGTGGCGGCATAGAGCGCGAAGAGGCCTTCAGCGAAGCCTGCATAGTCCTCCAGGAGCCCCTGGACCGCACCGGCGGTGCCGTCGTGGGAAACCCGGAGGAGCGTTCCGTCGTCGTCAAGGTGCACACGCCGGACGTACTCCGCCGCCCCGGCGGCAGCCGCCAGGAGGTCCTGGCGGCCAAGGAGCCCGGCGGTCTCTGCCAGCGCGGCGATGGCGAGGCCGTTCCAGCCCGCTACCACCTTCTCGTCCCGGGCCGGCTGCGGCCGCCGGTTGCGGACTGCGAGAAGCGCCGGCCTGATCCTGGCCCACCGCCGCTGCCCTTCCGGGTCCAGCCGCCGTCCGGGATGCAGCGGCGAGCCGGTCGCGGTCACGGTACCGGCCTCGCCGACTCCCATGATGTCCGCAACCCACTCGGCGTCCTCGCCAACGGCCTCCCGCAGCTGATCGAGGCTCCACAGGTAGGTGCCGCCCTCCTGGTGCCGGCCCTCGATCACCGTGTCCGCGTCCAGGGAAGAGGCAAAACCCCCGCCGGGCAGGCCGAGCCGGCCGATCATCCAGTCGGCCGTTCCGGCGGCAACGGCCCGGGCGAAATCGCGATCGGCCGCCTGGCCGGACTGGGCGGCCCACTGGGCGTAAGCGCGAAGCAGCTGCACATTGTCGTACAGCATCTTCTCGAAGTGCGGGACGGACCACTGCCGGTCGACGGCGTAGCGCGCGAAGCCGCCCTCGAGCTGGTCGTAGAGGGCCGAGGTCGCCATGGCGTCCAAGGTCCGTTCGGCGAGGCCGAGGGCCGGTTCTGCGGCGGATTCCCTGTCCGCGCGGTCCCCGCCGGATGCCGGGCCCTCGGTCCTGGGCCGGGCGGCGGCGTGGCGGAGCAGGAACTGGATGATTGACGACGGCGGGAACTTCGGCACGTCTCCAAACCCGCCATAGTCGGGGTCTTCCTCTCCGGCCAATACCAGCACGGCGTCATCGAGCATCGGGCGCGGAAGGCCCAGCGCGGTCGGCCTCTCGTCCGGGTCGAACGGCAGGAGATTGCCCATCAGCTTGCGGTTGTTATCCGCGGCGCCTTCGAGGACCTCGACGAGGGCGGCCGCGCTGGCCTCCACGCCGGACCGGCGCTGGTGCCAGGCATCGTTGACCGCCTCCAGCAGCTGGCCGAAGGATGGCATACCCGGCGCCGGCCGCGGCGGATAGTAGGTTCCGGCGTAGAACGCCCGGCCGTCCGGCAAGGTGAAGACGCTCATGGGCCAGCCGCCCTGGCCGGTCATCGCTTGGGTGGCCGCCATGTACACGGCGTCCACGTCCGGCCGCTCCTCGCGGTCGACCTTGATGCTCACGAAGTGTTCGTTGAGGTAGTCCGCGGTCTCCTGGTCCTCGAACGATTCGTGCGCCATGACGTGGCACCAGTGGCAGGCGGCATAGCCCACGGAAACGAAAACAGGCACGTCGCGCAGACGTGCCTGTTCGAAGGCCTGGTCACCGAAGGGCCACCAGTCAACCGGGTTTTCGGCATGCTGCCGCAGGTAGGCCGAGGCTTCGCTGCGCAGTCTGCCGGCCATGGTCAGCTCCCGGCCGGCCCGTTGTCGGTCGGACGGCGTCCGGACGCGCCTTCCGTCGGCGAACCCGGATCCCTGCGGCCCGTCACCTTGTCATTGAGTTCTTTGTCCAGGCGGCGCCGGCGCTCTTCCTCGGTCTCCCTGCGCTCCCCTCGGCCGGAGGCGGCAGGAGAGCTCCCGCCGTCGGACGCGGAAGGCGCGCGCTCCCCCTCGGCTCCAGCCCGCTGCGCGTCCTGCTCCATCTGCTCGCGGTACCTCACCCTGCGGATGCGCCGGGTCATATCCCAGATCAGCAGGATCACCACCACCGCGAGGCCGAAGGTGATGAAGAAGCCCCACGGGCCGGGCGTGACCTGGTTCGGGTCCAGGCCCGGCTTCAGTGTCGGTTCCCCGCTGGGTCCGGCGGCGGCGAGCAGGTGCAGCAGATGCAAGATGGATCTCTTTCTGGCAAGGGCCGGACCGCCGCGGCGGTCCGGAAGTTCAGCGGCTGGCTTCCTCTATCGTATGCCCGCGAAGAAGTCGGTTTCAGGCAGCGTGGTCTCCACCCTCGCATCCACGAGGGTGTAGTCCTCCCAGGGCCAGATCCTGCGCTGCATGTCCGGCGATACGGCGAAGAAGAACCCTTCGGGCTCGATCTGGGTCCGGTGCGAGAGCAGGGCGCGGTCCCGGTGCTCGAAGTAGTCCCCGCAGTCGATCTGGGTCGTGGTCCGGTGCTTGGGCATCGGCGGCTGGTGGCCCTCCGCGTCCGCTTCCTGCCAGGCGGCCAGGCGCGCGGCGTAGGGCGACTGCAGGCCCGCTTCCTCCAGGGCGAAGTGCAGGGCGCGGAAGCGCTCCGGATTGAAGGCGCGGTCGTAGTAAAGCTTCAGCGGAGTCCAGGCTTCGCCGGCCTCCGGATAACGCTCGGGGTCAGCGGCGGCGTGGTAGGCCTCGACCGCGACCTTGTGGGCCATGATGTGGTCCGGGTGCGGGTAGCCGCCGTTCTCGTCGTAGCTGATGATGACGTGCGGCTTGAAGGACCGGACCAGCCGCACCAGCGGGGCGGCCGCCCGCTCCAGCGGCAGGGTCGCGAAGCTGCCGAACGGCAGGGGCGGCAGCGGATCGCCCTCCGGGAGGCCGGAATCGACGAAGCCCAGCCAGCGGTGGGCGACGCCGAGTTCGCGGGCGGCCTTGGCCATCTCCCGACGCCGGAGTCCGGGCAGGTCGCGCAGCGCGTGCGGCTCTGATGCGGCCTGCGCGTTGAGGATGTCCCCCCGTTCGCCGCCCGTGCAGGTGACGACCATGGTCTCGACGCCGGCGGCGGCGTAGCTGGCCATGGTGGCCGCACCCTTGCTGGACTCGTCGTCCGGATGGGCATGCACCGTCAGGAGGCGCAGGCCATCACCACGGCGGACTTCCGGGGCTCGTTCGGCAGCTTCTGCGGGGATGCTCAACTCAGACTCCTGGTGATCGGACATAACGTGCAACACGGTAAGGTTGTAGGCGTGAGCACTACCGGCCCGACTCCCACGCACCCTACTTCTTCAGGGATAAGCGTAGCCAATCGGTACGGGGCCCCAAAGCAGCGGCTTAGCCGCGGAGCCAAGCGCGGCCTGGCCATCGCCGCGCTGGCGGTCGCTGTCGTGCTGGCCGGCTACTTCGCCTTCCTGCAGAGCAAGCCCGCGGTCTCCGGCACGGACGTTGGCTTCAATGTGTCGGATCCGCACCACGCCATCGTTGATTTCCAGGTCACCAAGGACCCGGAAGCGACCGCCCAGTGCGCCATCCAGGCCCTCAACGAAACCTACGCCGTGGTCGGGTGGAAGGTCGCGACCATCCCTCCCGCGGCGGAAGGCGAGGGGAACGACGGCGGACGCACCACCGTGCACCGGATTCAGCTAAGGACTGAATCGCCTTCTGTCACCGGCGGCGTCAACGCCTGCTGGATCGTTAAGTAGCTATCGGAATCGTCCCGGTTCTTGGGAAATGGCCGCGGGACTGACTACACTTATTCAATACATTCTGCCCCGCCCATACGGTGGTCTCGCCGATTCAGTTATGAACGAGTCACCAGTGAGCGGGGTCTTTGCTTGATGTGGCGGCCCTCAGCGGCCCGTCGGGCGAGGGAGTACCCATGCTGAGGCAGCGGGAAGCCGCCGCTTCAGGCCATACTAAGGAGAAGTACGTGTCTACATCCAGCGCATCCGTGGCTTGGCTCACTCAGGAGTCTTACGACCGCCTGAAGGCTGAACTGGATTATCTGTCCGGCCCGGGCCGTACGGAGATCGTCGCCCGCATCGAGCAGGCTCGTTCCGAGGGGGACCTGAAGGAGAACGGCGGCTACCACGCCGCCAAGGAGGAACAGGGCAAGGCCGAGGCCCGCATCCGCCAGCTGACTGAACTGCTGCGGAACGCCCATGTCGGCGCCGCTCCCGCGGATGACGGAGTCGTCGAACCGGGCATGGTCGTGGAGGCGAAGATCGCCGGGGACACCGAGACGTTCCTGCTCGGCAGCCGCGAGGTTGCCGGCGACGCCACCATCGACGTCTACAGCGAGAAGTCCCCGCTGGGCGCGGCGATCAACGGCAAGAAGGCGGGCGAAACCGTCGCCTACACCGCGCCCAACGGCAAGGAAATCAAGGTGGAGATCATCTCCGCCAAGCCGTACGCAGGCTAACCGGGCGCGCCGGACCATAACCGGCGCAGTCCACAGCTCTGTCCCCGAACCGTCGGGCTGCAGGCGAAGGGCGGGCCGGTTGCTCCTCGAGCAACCGGCCCGCCCTTCTGCTATCGCAGCTGGTTCCGGCTGCGGCCGCGGACCCGGTCCTTGCGCATCAGGACGGCGGCCAGCACTCCCCCGGCCGCGCCGAACAGGTGCGCCTGCCAGGAAACCCCTGCTCCCGCCGTCGGCAATAGGCCCAGCAACACGGAGCCGTAGAACAAGAAGATGACGACGGCGAGCAGGACCTGCCGCCAGCTGCGGTTGTAGAACCCGCGGACGAGCAGGTAGGCGAGGAAGCCGAACACGATGCCGGAGGCCCCGACCGTCAGGCCCTGGCCAGTCAGCCAGACCCCGATCCCGGACACCAGCCAGCTTGAGGCGAGTACCGCGGCGAAGCGCCGGGCGCTTTCGAGGAACACGAGGAATCCCAGCACCACCAGGGGCAGCGTGTTGCTGGCCAGGTGGTTGGCGTCGGCGTGCAGCAGCGGCGAGAAAAGGATGCCGTCCAGGCCCTCGACCCGTCGCGGGATATTGCCGAGCAGGTAATAGACCTGGCCCCCGGCCAGCAGGGTCAGCAGGAAGACCGCCCACAGCACCCCTGCCATGCCCAGCAGGGCGCCGAGCGCGCGCCGTGCCCGGGACCCCCGGCTGGCCGCCCTCACTGACTGCGCTCCACCTGGTGCATGGCCTAGTGCACGACGACGGGCTGGAAGCCCTCCGCACGAAGGCTGCCGAGCACGAGTTCGCAGTGCTCGTGGCCCTTCGTCTCGATGTCGATGGTGATCGCCACGTCGCCCATGCTGATCGAGCCGCCGATGCGCGTGTGGTCCACGCGGGTGACGTTGGCATCGGATTCGGCGATGATGCGCGAGATCTTCGCCAGGGAGCCGGGACGGTCGTCGAGCATGATCCGCACGGAGAGGAACCTGCCGGAGGCGTAGAGGCCGCGCTGGATGACCTTCAGCATCAGCATCGGGTCGATGTTGCCGCCGGAGAGGATGACCGCGGTGGTGCCGGGGTTCTCGATGACGCCTTCCATCAGCGCCGCGACGCCGACGGCGCCCGCCGGCTCGACCACCAGCTTCGAACGCTCGAGCAGGAAGATCAAGGCCCGGGCCAGGGCGTCCTCGCTGACCGTGACCACGTCATCGACGAGTTCCCGGATGATCGAGAACGGCAGCTGGCCCGGCCGGCCCACGGCGATGCCGTCCGCCATCGTCGAGACCTTCTTCAGCGGGACCAGCGCGTCCGCAGCGAGGGAGGGCGGGTAGGCCGCGGCGTTTTCCGCCTGCACGCCGATGACCCGGATGTCCCGGCCGAGCTCCTTCGCCCGGGCTTTGACGGCGGTGGCGACGCCGGCCAGCAGCCCGCCTCCGCCCACCCCCATGACGATGGTGTCCACGTTGGGAATCTGGTCGAGGATCTCGAGGCCGATGGTGCCCTGGCCGGCAATGATGTCGGCATTGTCGAACGGGTGGACGAACACGGCGCCCGACTGCTCGGCGAAGCGCTGGGCCTCGGCCAGGGCCTCGTCGACGTTGTGGCCGTGGAGCACGACCTCGGCGCCGTGGCCGCGGGTGGCGGCCAGCTTCGGGAGCGCGACGCCGAGCGGCATGTAGATCCGTGCCTTGATGCCCAGGCGCGCGGCCGCGACGGCGACGCCCTGGGCATGGTTGCCGGCCGAGGCCGCGACGACGCCGCGGGCCTTCTCTTCTTCGCTCAGCTTGGCCATGCGCACGTAGGCGCCGCGGACCTTGAAGGATCCGGCGCGCTGCAGGTTCTCGCACTTGAAATAGACGTCGGAGCCGGTCATGCGGCCCAGGGCCCTGGACTGCTCGATCGGCGTGGTCTCAATGACGCCGTCGAGCAGCTCGGCGGCGTCCATCACATCGTCCACGGTGACCGGCAAGGTCTTCAGATCTATCATTTCGGCAGTTCGTTCCTGTCCTCAGTGGCGGTGCCACTCTCGTCCCCGCCCGGGGCTTCTTTCTGGCGCTTGGTTCTGGCGGTCGTCCGTGCTGTCCCGGCTTCGGCCTGCAGGACCGGATCGGGTGGCCGCAGCCGGCCGCCCAGCGCGTCGTCGTGCTCCCAGCCGCGGGCGGCAATGTATTTGACCACTGTATTCAGGATGGCCATCACCGGAACGGCGAACAGGGCGCCCGGGATGCCGGCGACCATGGTGCCGCCGGCGACAGCCAGGACCACGGCGAGCGGGTGCAGCGAGACGGCCTTGCCCATGATCAGGGGCTGCAGCACGTGGCTTTCCAACTGCTGTACGCCCAGCACGATGGCCAGCATGATGATGGCGTTGACCCAGCCGTTGGCGACGAGCGCGAGCAGGACGGCGACGAAGCCGGTGACCAGGGCGCCCACGATCGGGATGAAGGAACCCAGGAACACCAGCACGGCCAGCGGCAGGGCCAGCGGCACGCCGATGATGGCCGCGCCGACACCGATGCCAACGGCGTCGACGGCGGCTACGAACACCTGGATGCGGATGTACTGGACCAGCGAAGTCCAGCCCTTGCGGCCTGCACCGTTGGTGGCCGAACGGGCGCGGCGGGGCATCAGCCCCACGAGGAACATCCAGATCCTCTCGCCGTCGAGCAGGAAGAAGATGAGCGAGAAGATCGCCAGCAGCAGGCCGGTCACAAGGTGGCCGGCGGTGGAGCCCACGGTGAGGGCGCTGGAGAGGATCGTGCTGCTGTTGTTCTGCAGCTGGACCAGCAGGTCGTTGATGTAGTCGTTCAGCTGTGCCGAGGTCAGCCGCAGCGGTCCGTCCATCAGCCACGTCTGGATCTGCCGCACGCCCTCGAGCACCTGGCCCCACAGCTCGCGGAAACCGAAGTAGAGCTGACGTCCCACGAGCGACAGCGCCCCGCTGACCAGGCCCAGGAAGCCAAGGATCGTAATGCCGACGGCCAGGCCCCTCGGCACCTTGGCCTTGAGCAGGAACCGTACGACCGGCTGCAGCAGGCCGGCCATCAGCGCCGCGATCATCACCGGGATGAGCAGCAGCGACACGTAGCTGAGCAGCCAAATGAGCACCCCGACCACGACAATGACGAGGCCGATCCGCCAGGCCCAGGACGCCGCGATCCGCAGTGCGTACGGAACATCGTCCCGGGTCGAGTCCGGCACGCGCGGCGCAGGACCGGCGGGGCCCTGCGGGTTGTTGTCAGGGATAGGCCGACTCATAGAGACAATAATTTCACATCCTCAGCCGGCTACGGCCGGATGAAGCCGGCCACTGATGCCCCAGCTGCCGCCGAAGCGCCCGCCCGGCTCGAGCCAGACAAGCCCGTCGCCGGAATTCAGTGCGTTGGCCGGCGCCGTCATGGGCTCGACGGCGACCGCCAGCGTGCGCCCGGGGAACGTGTCGGTCACGAAAACCTGTACGTAGGGGAACGATTCATCCTGCCACAGTGTGACGGAGCGGCCGTCGGCAGATGCCAGGGTCGTCTCTGCCCGCCCGTCCGCGGCTGCCAGGTCCGTGTAGGCGCGGTCCAGCTTCCGCAACTGCCCGACGGCGGCACCGCCCCGCAGGTCCATCTCCCCGGCGACCGGCGCGGAACCGGACGGAATGAGCGTCTCGTCCGCTTGCAGGAAGGTGGCTCCCGGGACGGTCAGGGTCAGGTCTGCCGCTTCCAGGTCCCCGAGCCGCAGGTAGGGATGGGCACCCAGCGCCACCGGCGCGGCGGCCGCCGAGTGGTTGACCAGCTCCTGCGTGACCTCCAGGTCCCCGGCCTCGTCGATCCGGTAGCGGACCACGTGGGTCAGCCGGAACGGGTAGCCGTGCTGCGGGAAGATCCCGGCCGACAGCTCCACCGCGTGCTCGCTGCGGTTGACCAACCGGTAGCCGGTGTTGCGCAGCAGGCCGTGGCTGGCGTGCCCGCGCGTCAGCTCGGTGATGTCCAGCTTCTGCACCTTGCCGTCCAAGGTCCACTTGCCGTTGGCCACCCTGTTCGGCCACGGCGCGAGCAGGATGCCGGACGCGCCCGGCGGGATGTCGCCGTCGTCGAAGGACTCCGTGAGCTGGACGCCGTCCTTCACGAAAATGCGCAGGCAACCGGCCAGCTCGGTGATCACCGCATACGAGTTGCCCCGCTCGATCCTGAACTGTTCGCCGGTGGCAAAGGTATGGTGGCTCATAGCTAAAACGTACCGGAGAATCCTCGCAGGAGCCGCGATGACCATCATGACCCCCACCAGGCTGTCGGATGGCCGGGAACTGCTGTACTTCGACGCCGGCGAGGAAGCGGCCGGGCGGCACCGCGACCCGGAACAGGTCCGCGACCGCAGGAGCCTGCCGGCCCGCGGCACGGACGCAGGCCAGGTCCGCTTCGACGAGCTGATCGGGGAATGGGTCGCCGTCGCGGCGCACCGCCAGGACCGCACCCACCTTCCTCCGGAGGATGAGTGCCCGCTCTGTCCCTCGGACGGAGCCCGCCGGACCGAGATCCCCGCCGGCTACGAGGTGGCGGTCTTCGAAAACCGGTTCCCGTCCTTCGGTCCCCGGCACGGCATCCTCCCGGCGGATCCCGGCCCCGAGGTCGGCGAGGTAGCGGAACCCGCCTACGGGCGCTGTGAGGTCATCGCCTTCACCGACTCCCACACGGGCTCCTTCTCCCAACTTCCCTACGACCGGGTGCGCACGGTGGTCGACGCCTGGGCGCAGCGGACCGAGGCGCTGTCGGCCCTGCCCGGAGTGCAGCAGGTGTTCTGCTTCGAGAACCGCGGCGCGGAAATCGGCGTCACGCTGCACCACCCGCACGGGCAGATCTACGCCTACCCCTACGTCCCGCCGCGCTCCGTCCGGATGGCCAAACAGGCCCGGCGGCACTTCCTCCGCTCCGGCGGCCTGGAGAGCCAGACCGCTGCCATCCTCGCCGCCGAGCGCGCCGACGGCTCGCGGATGGTGCTCGAGGGGCGGCACTTCAGCGCCTACGTCCCCTTCGCCGCGCGCTGGCCGCTCGAGGTGCATCTGGTGCCGCACCGCCAGGCGGCGGACCTGGCCGGGCTCCACGGCGAGGAACGCGACGAGCTGGCCGAACTGTACCCGGAACTCCTGCGCCGGTTCGACGCCCTCTACGACTCCCCCACGCCCTACATTGCCGCCTGGCACCAGGCTCCGGTGGACGCCGAACTGCGCCCGGCCGGCCATCTGCACCTGCAGCTCACCTCGCCGCGCCGCGCCGCCGGGAAGCTCAAGTACCTGGCCGGGTCGGAGGCCGCCATGGGGGCCTTCATCAACGATACGGTGCCGGAAGAGACCGCGGCGCGGCTCCGTGAGGCGGCGACGGCGTGACCGGCCCGGCCGCCGACAGCGCACGTGCGGTGCTGGCGGCGGCCGCCCGGGCCGGTTTCGCCGCCCGCTACGGTTCGGCCCCGGACGGGCTCTGGGCCGCCCCGGGCCGCGTCAACCTGATCGGCGAGCACACGGACTACAACCAGGGGCTGGCCCTTCCGCTGGCCATCGACCGCACGACGGTTGCCGCCGCCGCGCTGCGCCGGGACGGGACCGTCCGGGTGTCCACGTCACTGCGGGACAGGAACGACGCCGTGAGCCTGCCTGCCGCGGGGATCGCGCCGGGGGCGGTGTCAGGGTGGGCGGCCTACCCGCTGGGCGTCGTCTGGGCCTTCGCCGCCTCCGGCTTCCCGGTGCCCGGCCTGGACCTGCACCTGGAGACGGACGTTCCCCTCGGGGCCGGGCTGTCCTCTTCGGCGGCCGTCGAGTGCGCGGTCGCGGCGGCTTTGGAGGACCTGCTGGGCTCCGGGTTCGGGAGCGCCAGACTGGCCAGGCTGTGCCAGCAGGCGGAGAACGAGATGGCCGGGGCGCCGACCGGCCTGCTGGACCAGACGGCGTCGCTCGGCGGGCGCCGCGGCCATGCCCTGCTGGTGGATTTCCGCAGCGGCACCGCCCGCCCGGTCCCGCTTCGATTGCAGGAGAGCGGGCTGAGCCTGCTTGTGATGGACACTAAGGTCACCCACGCCCATGCCGGCGGGGGCTATGCCGGGCGGCGCCGCGACTGCGAACGGGCCGCCGCCTTGCTGGGGGTGGGTTCCCTCCGCGAGCTATCCGGCGAGGACCTGGCGGGCGCCAAGGCCCGGCTGGATGCGCCGGCCTTCCGCCGGGCCCGCCACGTCGTCACGGAGAACGAACGGGTGGAAAGGGCCGTGCATCTGCTGGAAGCCTGCGGGCCGGGAAGCATCGGGCCGCTGCTCGCCCGTGGCCATGCCTCGCTGCGCGACGACTACGAGGTCTCCTGCCCGGAACTCGATCTCGCGGTTGACACCGCCCTCGGGCACGGTGCCCTGGGGGCACGCATGACCGGCGGCGGCTTCGGCGGCTCCGCCCTTGCCCTGGTCCCCCGGTCTTCCGCCGCCGCGGTGGCAAACGCCGTCGTTAATGCCTTCCTGGCTGCCGGATACGCCCGGCCGGACGTCTTCCCGGTCGCGACGGCTGACGGCGCGGGCCGGCTGGCCTGAACCGCCACGAACACGCGGCTTCCGCCAAGGACGGGCTGTTAAACGGCCGTGGGACCCCGCCTCGGCGGAGTCCCACGTTATTGTTCCGGACGCCCGGTCTTAGTCCTCTGCGACGGCGCGCAGGATGGCCAGCAGGCGCAGGATCTCGACGTAGAGCCAGATCAGCGTGACGGTCAGGCCGAACGCGGCGGTCCAGGAGTACTTGCGGTCAACGCCCTGGCGCACGCCTTCCTCGATCGAGGTGAAGTCCATGATCAGCGAGAAGGCCGCCAGACCGATGGCGAAGATGCCGATGATCACGCCCAGGGGAATGCCCATGACCTCCATGCCGCGCACGCCCCACGGGGTGTCCAGCACGCCGAACAGCTGCAGGCCGAGGTTGACCAGCGAGAACACGGCGTAGCCGATGATCGCGATCATGAAGAACTTCATCGCCTTCGGTGTCGCACGCACCTTGCCGCTCTTGAACAGCAGCAGGGTGACGCCGAAGACGCAGACGGTGCCGAGCACGGCCTGCGGGGCGATGCCGGGGTACATCCCGTCCAGCACGGCGGAAATGCCGCCGACAAACAGGCCTTCGGCCGCTGCATAGCCCAGGATCAGGCCCTTGGAGGGCTCCCTCTTGAAGGCGTTGACCAGACCCAGCACCAGGCCGACGAGCATGCCCGGGATCATCAGTGCGGGGATCATCCAGCCTACGGCCGCACCGGCGAGGACGAGGGCCAGGCAGGCCAGCGTCTTCATGATGACGTCGTCGTAGGTCATCCGCCCGGTCTGGGCCGGACCCGCCGACGGCTGGTTGTACAGGTCCTGCAGCTGCTGGCTGGACATCTGCGACTGGCCGGCGAGCATGCCGGTGCCGGCGTTCGCGGAACTGTGCGGTTGGCTGCGGAATACGTTGGGATTACTGAATACGGGATTTCCACCCATGGCCATGTTTGTCCTCCGATCAGGGGGTACGAGCTACTTCAACCCTACCAATGCAACGTCCGGCGCCTCCGGTTCTATCCCGCCGGATTCCCGCGGCCTGCGGGGAGCTTAGACTGTTGGCGTGAATCCTCGCCCCGCCGCCGAACGGAACCAACGCACCGCGCCCGCCAACCTCCCGCTGCGAATGCTGCACGACCGCATCTTGGTCGCTCCGGACAAGGACAGCAGCGAGCGCCGCTCCTCGTCCGGAATCGTGATTCCGGCGACGGCCGCCATGGGCAAGCGCCTGGGGTGGGCCACCGTGGTGGCCGCCGGCCCGAACGTGCGGCAGGTCGGCGTCGGCGACAAGGTGCTGTTCGATCCGGAGGACCGTGCCGAGGTGGAGGTCAACGCCGCCGACTACATCCTCCTGCGCGAACGGGACATCCACGCCGTCGCCGAACCCGAGGAAGCGGACAAGGGCACCGGCCTCTACCTCTAACCTCCGGGCGAACCTCCGGAGGGCACCGCCCTCGTGCCCTTCACGTGGGGCAGTTGTTATGCGATCGCGACCTAAAGCAAGCATTTCGCAACATGCTGAACACATTCCCCGAGTAACATGAACGACACGTCAGTGACCTGGTTCACACGGCGTGGTCAGCGTTGCCGGTTCCTGGGGGCCGGCAAGCCCCCACTGTGGAGGTTCATAACTTGAGAAGATTGCCGAAGCTTGCCCGGCCGATGGGACTGCTGTTCGCGTTACTCGCGGTTTTCGCAGCCCTGCTGTTATCGGCACCGGCCGGGCAAGCCCAGACCTTGGCCGCACCGCTTTCCACCTCGACGCCGGCACCATCGCCAGCCGAATCGACCGGGCCCCCCGAATCCTTCCCCAATACCATCAACGGCGTCCTGCGGAATGCCGGGCAGCCGGTGGCCGGGGTGACCATCCGGGCGACCGGCGAAGGCTTCAGCGGCGAGGCCGTCTCCTCCGCGACCGGCGGCTGGAGCATCGGCGTTCCGGTCCAGGGCACCTACGAGGTGGAGCTGGACGTCAGCACGCTTCCCGAGGGCGTCACGCTGGCCGAAGGGGCACAGAATCCGCGCCAGGTCACGTTCGCCAACACGTCCAACGCCGGCGCGATCTTTCCGCTCGGCGCAGGAATCGTGGTCCAGACCCAGTCCTTCGGGGAGCTCCTCGTCGAACGCATCCTGGCGGGCCTGAGCTTCGGCCTGCTGCTGGCGCTGGCCTCCGTGGGCCTGTCGCTCATCTTCGGCACCACGGGCCTGACCAACTTCGCCCATGGTGAGATGGTGACGCTCGGGGCGGTGCTGATGTTCTTCTTCAGCGGGCTCGGCATGCCGGTCTGGCTGGCGGCCGTCCTGGCCGTCGTCGGCGGCGGCCTCTCCGGGTACCTCCAGGACTCCGGCCTGTGGAAGCCGCTGCGGCGGCGCGGGACCGGCATCATCCCGATGATGATCGTCAGCATCGGCCTGGCCCTCGCGGCCCGCTACACCATCCAGCTGTTCTTCGGCGGCAGCACCCAGCAGCTGCCGGGCGCGCGAAGCCCCCAGATCGAACTGGGATCGGTATCGATTTCCCAGAACACGCTGATCTCGCTGGTCATCAGCACGGTCGTGGTGCTCATGGTGGCCTTCCTGCTGCTGAAGACACGGATCGGCAAGGCGACGCGCGCGGTGGCCGACAACCCGGCGCTTGCGTCCGCCTCCGGCATCGACGTGGACGGGGTAATCCGGATCGTCTGGACGGTCGGCGGCATCCTGGCCGGGCTCGGCGGCATCCTCTGGGCCTACTACCGGCCCGGCGTGACCTTCAACATGGGCCAGCAGATCCTGCTGCTGATCTTCGCCGCGGTGGTCCTGGGCGGCCTGGGCACGGTCTTCGGCGCGCTCGTCGGTTCCATCATCGTCGGCATCTTCGTCGAGGTATCCACGATCTGGCTCGAAGCGGACCTCAAGTTCGTCGGCGCCCTGCTGATCATGATCATTGTCCTGCTGTTCCGGCCCCAAGGCATCCTGGGCCGCAAAGAGCGCGTAGGTTAGGAGGCTCGGAATGGACTTTCTCAATATTCTCAGCGGTGCCCTCGGCGAGGTCATCAGCCCGACGACGGCCGCCTACGCCCTGGCTGCCCTCGGCCTGGCCGTGCACTTCGGCTATACGGGCCTGCTCAACTTCGGACAGGCCGGCTTCATGGCCATGGGCGCCTATGGATTCGCCATTTCCATCCTGACGTTCAACGCGCCGTTCTGGGCCGCGGTCCTGGTCGCGCTGGCCTGCTCCGTAGGCTTCGCCTTCCTGCTGGGCATCCCGACCCTGCGGCTGCGTGCGGACTACCTCTCGATCGTGACGATCGCCGCTGCCGAAGTGGTGCGCTACATCGTGACGACCAACAAGCTGACGGATGTCACCGGTTCCGCCGGCGGGCTCAACGGCTTCGCCGGCGGCTTCTACGCGCTCAATCCCTTCCCGGAGGGAACCTACGACCTCGGCTTCGTGTCACTCAGCGCTCGGGACCTTTGGGTCCGGGTCGCCGGATGGGTGCTCGTGGCCATCTGCTGCTTCCTGGTCTGGCTCCTCGTCCGCAGCCCCTGGGGCCGGGTGCTCAAGGGCATCCGCGAGGATGAGAACGCCGTCCGCTCGCTCGGCAAGAACGTCTACTCCTACAAGATGCAGGCGCTGATCATCGGCGGCCTGCTGGGCACGCTGGGCGGAATACTCTTCACCCTTCCCCGCAGTTCCGTCCAGCCGGCCAACTACGGCACCGAGCTGACCTTCTTCCTGTGGACCTGCCTCCTGCTCGGCGGCGCGGCCACGGTGCTCGGACCGGTGCTCGGCGCCATGCTGTTCTGGGTCGTGCTCTCGCTGACCCAGGGCCTGCTGTACGGCGCGATCAGCGCCGGGTACATTACTTTCATCTCCATTCCCCAAGCCGGCCAGCTGCGCTACATCATGGTCGGTATTGCGTTGATGCTGCTGATGATCTTCAGACCGCAAGGCATGCTGGGCAACAAGAAGGAGCTGGTGTTCTCGTGAGCATGGCCAATGCAACGCCGGACGAGTCCGGAACCGCCGGCGCCCGGACCGACACCGTCGACTACATGACCGACACGCGCCCCATCGCTTCCGAACCGGCAGCCCCGGGCTGCCGTAAACGGGACCCGATCCTGGTGGCCAAGAACGTGACCCGTGCCTTCGGCGGAATCAACGCCGTCGATGTGGAGTACCTCGAAATCCCGCGGCACAAGATCACGGCCCTGATCGGCCCCAACGGCGCCGGCAAGACCACGTTCTTCAACCTGCTGACCGGCTTCGACCAGCCGAACTCGGGCGAGTGGACCTTCGACGGCACATCGCTGCACGGCGTCCCGTCCTACAAAGTGGCCCGCATGGGCATGGTCCGGACTTTCCAGCTGACGAAGGTCATGGGCAAGCTCACGGTCATCGAAAACATGCGCCTGGGCGCAACCCGGCAGGAGGGCGAGAAGCTCTCCAAGGCCCTGTTCAAGAACATCTGGGGCGGCCGCGAGCGGGACATCACCCGGCATGCGGACGGGCTGCTCGAGAAATTCAAGCTGGATGCGAAGCGGGAGGACTATGCCGCCTCGCTCTCCGGCGGCCAGCGCAAACTGCTGGAGATGGCCCGGGCCCTCATGGCCGATCCCAGGCTGGTGATGCTGGACGAGCCAATGGCAGGAGTGAACCCGGCCCTGACCCAGTCGCTGCTGGACCATGTCCGGAACCTGAAGTCCGAAGGCATGACGGTGCTCTTCGTCGAGCATGACATGCACATGGTCCGGAACATCGCCGACTGGGTCGTGGTCATGGCCGAGGGCAGGATCGTGGCCGAGGGCCCGCCCGCTGAGGTCATGAAGGACCAGGCCGTGATCGACGCCTACCTCGGCGCGCACCATGACGTGGACCTCGGCGCCGCCGAGGGCATCGAGGCCCTGGAACAGCAGCTGTCCCAGGACGAGGAGTCCGTCGTCGGCACCGCGGACGAGGGCATCCTCGGCCACGCAATCACCGAACAGGACGGCCGTGGTCCGGACGAAGATGAGGGCCGGGACAGGAAGGACGCACCATGAGCCAGCAGACTCCGGAGGGCGGCAGCGCCGTCGTCACGGTAACGGACCTCGTCGCGGGGTACCTGCCCGGCGTCAACATCCTCAACGGCTGCAGCATCGAGGCCCGCCCCGGGGAGCTGATCGGCATCATCGGCCCCAACGGCGCGGGCAAGTCCACGCTGCTGAAGGCCATGTTCGGCCTGGTCAAGATCCACTCGGGCAAGGTCGTGGTCCGCGGCGAGGACATCACCGGACTCAAGGCCAACAAGCTGGTAACCCAGGGCATCGGCTTCGTGCCCCAGACCAACAACGTCTTCGCCACCCTGACCATCGAGGAGAACATGCAGATGGGCATGTTCCAGCGGCCGAAGGACTTCAAGGAACGCTTCGACTTCGTCACCGGCCTCTTCCCCGAACTGGGCAAGCGCCGCCAGCAACGGGCTGGTTCACTCTCCGGCGGCGAGCGCCAGATGGTGGCCATGGGACGTGCGCTGATGATGGATCCCGCCGTGCTGCTGCTGGACGAGCCCTCCGCGGGCCTCTCCCCCGTCAAGCAGGACGAGACATTCCTGCGCGTGCACGAGATCAACCGCGCCGGCGTCTCGGTCATCATGGTCGAGCAGAACGCCCGGCGCTGCCTGCAGATCTGCGACCGGGCCTACGTGCTGGACCAGGGCCGGGACGCCTACACGGGCACCGGGCGGGAGCTGCTGAAGGACCCCAAGGTCATCCAGCTCTACCTGGGCACCTTGGCCGAATCCGCCTAGCCGCCCCGCTGCCGCAGCGTCAGACGGCGGTCTCCCCCGGTGCGGGGAGGCCGCCGTTTCCGGCTGCCGCAGGCTGCCGCAAAGAGCGGACCGGACCCCCGCCGGTCACGAGGAAGCCCCCGCCGGCGCTTGGACCGGCGGGGGCTTCCTGCTTCAGTGCGAGTGAGGTACCGAAGCTCTAGAGTTTGCCGAACTCCTCGCGGGCCGGCTGCGGGACGTTGTTGGAATCGTAGTTGTAGATGCCGATGTAGGCCTCGCTCGGGTCGCCCTTGTCGCTGAACGTGACCGGTCCGGAGAGCCCGTCGTAGTCGATGTCCTTGCCTTCACGCAGCAGGGTCACGCAGCTGGCGAAGTCCGTGCACTTCTCGCCGTCCTTCGAGATGCCCTCCAGCTCCTTGGCAATGTCCTTGCCATTGGTGCTGCCGGCCGCCTCTGCGGCCAGGGCGATCATCGTCGTAGCGTCATAGGATTCGCCCGCGTACGCGTAGTCCTTCAGTCCGTCATCCACCGTCTTGAGGTCCGCCCGGAAGTCCTCCTTGGCGAAGGTGCCCGGGATGGTTCCCTGTGCCCCCTCCATTGCGCCCGGATCCAGGTCCTTGCTCAGGTCGGCGGTGTTGCCGTCCACCAGGAACAGCTGCTTCGGGTCCACTCCCTTGGCGAGCAGCAGCGGGGCGATGCTCTTGATCTCGTCGAACGTGATGACCGCGATCGCGTCCGGCTTGGCCGCCACCACCGCGTCCACCTGCGAGCTGAACTGCGAGTCGCCGGTGTTGAACATTTCCTCTGCGACGACCTGCCCGCCTGCGCCCTCGAACGCCTGCTTGACGTTGGCCTGCAGGCCCGTGCCATACGGGTCGTTCAGGACAATCATGCCCAGGGTCTGGGCGCCGCAGGAGATCATGTAGCTGCCCAGTGTCCGGCCCTGCAGGACGTCCGACGGCGCCGTGCGGAAGTAGAGCCCGTTGTCCTTGTAGTCGGTGAAATCGGGCGACGTGTTGGCCGGCGAGAACTGGACCACGCCGGCGTTGGTGATCTGGTCGATGACGTTGAAGGAGACGCTCGACGAGGCCGCACCGACAATGGCGCTGACATCCTGGCCCAGCAGGTCCGTCACGGACTGGGTGGCAATGTCGGTCGTGGTGTCGCCGGAATCGCGGTGGACGACATCCACGTCCTTGCCCAGCACGCCGCCGGCGGCATTGATTTCCTTCACGGCCAGGTTGGCGGCAGCGATTTCGGGCGGACCGAGGTAGGACAGCGTACCCGTGGTCGGCAGCAGCGTGCCGATCTTCAAGGGCTGGTCCGTGGAACCCTTGCTCGCGGGAACGGCGGACGGATCGCCCTTGGTGCGCTTGGCGCCCGCGCCGTTCTGCGTGGGTTCGGGGCAGGTCAGGCCCGAAGCGGCGGCCGGGGCCGACGACCCCCCGCCCTGCTCGGGCGTGCTGGAACCGCCACAGGCTGATGCGAAGAGGGCTACCCCCAAGCCAAGCGCCGCCAGCTTGGCGCCACGCGCGCCATTGCCGAACAGCACTGCATTACGTGTTGCAGTCATAAAGTCTTCTCCTCGATCACAAGGTCCGCGAACCCTTGATGCAACCACCATGGATTCGGTGATTATGAGAAGAAACTAGTGCAGAAAGCAACAAAAAATAAGGCTATTGGGTTACATCCTTGTAACGCTCATCACAGCACGCGACTCCGATCGGAAACAAACCGTTCAGAGTTGCCGGGGCGGTCCATCGGTACCCCAGGTGGGACTCGAACCCACACTGAAACGATTTTAAGTCGCTTGCCTCTGCCATTGGGCTACTGGGGCGGGCCCCGTGTGAAGGGCTCCATCCAGCGTACTGGATCGGGGGCCGGAGCACGACGGCGGCGCTACCGGCACGGGAGCCGGGGCACGCGCTTCGCGCCGAGGCCAGGAACCCGGCGGGAGCCCGAGCCTACGCGGGCAGCGCGGTCAGAGCCTCGAGAAGGGCTCGGCGTAGCGGAAGGGGCCGGCGGGGACGTCGCGGTCCGCCAGCCGCAGCGCCATGAAGTGCTCGCCCCACTGCGGATCCGGTGCCTGGATGCCGAGCTCCGCAGCGGGACGGTAGCCGAAGCGCGGATAGTAGCCGGTGTGCCCGAGCAGCACGATCACGCAGTCGCCGCGGGCTTCGGCGCGGATCCTGGTCTCTTCCAGCAGGGCGGCACCGATGCCCCGTCCCTGGAATCCGGGCAGGACCGAGATCGGTCCGAGGCCCAGGGCCGGCTGCCCGTCGATCCAGCCGCGCGTCGTGATGGAGTGGCCCGCGAGCACGGACGCGCCGCCGGGCTGCCCGGCGACGGCCACGATGGACAGGTCCGGCAGGTACTCGTCGCAGCCGAAAAGTTCGGAAAGCAATCGCACCTCCACGGGTTCCCTGCCGTCCCGCCCGTCGAAGGCGCGCGCCGTCAGCCGGAGCACTTCGTCCCGGTCCTCCGGCCGTTCGCTGCGCAGTTCCACCGTCTTGCCGGCCTCGACTGCCATCGCTCTTCCTTCCATCGGGCGGGGGTCCGCCGTGCGGTTAACGCCCGACGGCGGGACCAAAGGTTCAGCTGTAAGCGCTGCCTCTGCCCCGCCGTCGTTGTGGTCCAGGTCCGGACCGGACCGATGCTACCGGGAGTCGGCGGGCGCCTGCGTGCCGGCCTTGTCCTCTGCCTTCTGGCCGTCCTTCGCATCCTCGGCCTTGTCCGCCGGCTTCTTGGCGGGGGTGGCGGCGGACCGGAACGCCCGGTACGGGGTCTCCAGGTCGGCGATCTCGGTGGTGTCGCGGCCGAGGACGGCGTTGAGGAACCAGTCGGCGATGACGCGCACCTTGCGCTCCCAGGTCGGCATGGCGAAGCCGTGGTACCCGCGGTGCGCGAGCCAGGCCAGCGTGCCCTTGAACTTGATGCCCATGACCTTGGCGACGCCCTTGTTGATGCCGAAGCCGGCCACGGCCCCGAGGTTCTCGTGCTTGTACTCGGTCACCTGTCCCACGCCCCAGCGCTCGGCGTAGATGTTCTTGGCCAGGTGCTTGGCCTGGCGGACGGCGTGCTGCGCGTTCGGGACGCAGAAGCCGCCGACGCCGCCGCCGGTGAGGTCCGGCACGGCCGCTACGTCGCCGGCGGTCCAAGCGCCCTCGACCGGCTGGCCGTTGTCGTCGATGATGCGCAGTTCGGCGTTGGCCTTGACCCGGCCGCGCTCGTCCAGCGCGAAGCCGAAGTTGCGCACCACCGGGTTGGCCTGCACGCCCGCGGTCCACAGCAGGGTGTCCGCCTCGAAGGTCTGGGCCGGGGTCTTGTCCGGCATATTGATCAGCTCGAGCTTGCCGTCCACCGCGGAGGCCAGCGAGGTGTTCAGCAGGACCTCGATGCCGCGCGAGCGCATGTGCTCGACGACCCACTCGGCCTGGTGCTCGGTGACCTCGGGCATGATCCGGCCCATGGCCTCGACCAGCACGAAGCGCAGGTCCGAGCGCTTCAGGCGCGGGTTCTGCTCGGCCGCGTGGCGGGCCATGTCCTCGATCTCGGTCATCGCCTCGATGCCGGCGAAGCCGCCGCCGACGCCAACGAAGGTCAGCGCGCGCTTCTTCTCCGGGCCGTCCGGCAGGATGGAGCCGGCTTCGATGCGCTCCAGCACGGTGTTGCGCAGCTCGAGCGCTTCCTCGATGGTCTTCAGGCCGATGCCCCGCTCGGCCAGGCCCGGGATCGGGAAGGTGCGGGTCACGGCGCCGGCGGCGATCACGACGTCGCGGTACGGCAGCTCGAAGGTCACGCCGTCTTCGGAATCGATGGTCGCGGTCTTGTTGGCGTGGTCGATGGAGGTGACGCGGCCGGTAATGACCTCGGTCTGCTTCAGGTGCATCCGGTGGGAGACCACCGCGTGGCGGGATTCGATGGAGCCGGCTGCCACCTCGGGCAGGAACGGCTGGTAGGTCATGTACGGCAGCGGGTCCACCAGGGTCACGATCCCCCCGTGTTCCCGGACCTTCTTCTGGAGTTTGAGAGCCACGTAGAGGCCGACGTAGCCGCCGCCGACGACCAGGACGCGGGGACGGTCTGAGAGCGCAGGAGTGTATGCCATGGCACCAGTGTAGCCCCTATTGTGAAAGTTTTCACGAACTCATGCAGCCGCATATTTCAGCCCGCCGGGGCGTGCTTTTCCGGCCTCGCCGTACCCCGGCCTCAGCGGCCGGCTGGGTCCGCGGACCCTCCGGACTTGCCGCCCTCGGGGCCTGCCCCGGTGCCTGCCCCGGTACCTGCCCCGGTGCCTGCGTGCCTGCGTGCCCTGACCGTCTGCTGGACGCCCAGGACCACAATCACCAGCAGCAGCGCACCGAACCCGATCACGAGGATGCCGGGCAGCACGTCGCCCTGCAGCCTGGGCTCCTCGGCCGCGGGCGTGGTGGGCTCGGGAACCGCCGGCTCTTCCTTGACGTTCTTGTGCACGGGCGCCTGGCTGGGCGGAGCGACCTCGCCCCTGCGGTGGATGGTGATCCACTGCGCGAGGGACCCAAGCGGATTGGCGCCCGCCTCGGGCACGTCCGCGTTCAGGGCGGCGTCGGCATCGAGGATGCCGAACCCGTAGATGGGATCGTGGCCGGGAACACCGGCGTCGGACGCCGTGGAAATGATCCGGTTGATGACCTGGCCGGCGCTCATCTGCGGATACTTCGACCGGATCAGCGCGGCGACCCCGGAGACCAGCGGCGTCGCGCCGGAGGTGCCGGACCAGTCCGCGTATCCTCCGCCGGGCAGGCCGCCGACCAGGTCCTCCGCCGGGGCGGCGACGCCGATGACGATGCTCTGCGCGGAAGCCTTCTGGCTGGCCTTGCCGTCGCGGTCGAGTCCGGCCACGGTCAGCACGCCGGGAATCGTGGCGGGGGCACCGGACTGCTCGGTCCCGCCGGCCCGGTTGCCTGCCGCGGCCACGATAACGACGTCGTTCTGCTCCGCGTAGAGGAAGGCATCGTCCCAGCTTTCGGGCCAGGAGGTCGTGGAACTGGTTAGCGACATGTTGATGACCTTCGCGCCGCTGTCCACGGCCCAGCGCACGGCGGCCGGGATCTGTTCCTCGATGCCGACCCCGGCGGGGTTCGGCGAGCCGAGCCAGGTGGAGACGGCGAGCAGCTCCGCCTTGGGTGCCACCCCGATGACCCCGTCGGAGCCGGCACCGACGCTGCTCGAGCGCTTTTTGCCGTCCTGCTTTTCCTCGTCCGATGCGTGGCCGCGTCCGGCCAGCAGGGTCGCGACCAGCGTGCCGTGCTCCGGCGTCTGGCCGATACCGCTCTGCCCCTCAGGGTTTCCCGCCCCGGAGACGTCCGTACCGCCGGCCACCGCGCCCTTGAGATCCGGGTGCTTTGCGTCGATGCCGCTGTCGATCACGGCGACCTTGACGCCCTCGCCCTGCGAGGTCTTCCAGGCCTCCCGGATGCCGGAGGAATCCAGCCAGTATTCCTGGTCGCGGTACTGGTCCGCGACGGCGGCGGGGGCGAATACGGCGCCGCCTGCCAGGGCCAGCACGGAGACCATGGACAGCACGAGGGTGCGGGCCGCGCGCCGCATGGAGCCCTGTCCGGGCCGGAGGCTCCGGCGCGCGGCTCGCGGCAGCTTGTCGTCCATTTCTTCCACTTTCCGGATTCTGCGCTGCGGCTAGTTGGCCTGGGAGCGCGGCCGGGCGGCGCTCAGGGCAATGCCATCGAGGATATCGTGTTCGCTGGCGGTCGCGCCGTCGACCCGGCCCGAGGTCAGCTCCCCGACCCGGTCGTTGATGGTGCGCCAGATGAGGGCGCCCGCTCCGATGACGTCGACGCGCCCCGGGTGCATGTAAGGCAGGACGGCCCGTTCGGCGCGGCTCATCTCCAGCAGCGACGTGCAGGCCTCCCTGGTCTTGGCGGCGTCCAGGGCCGTGCCGTGGATGGCGTCCGGCTGGTACTCCACCAGGCCCAGCGCGTGCGCGGTCACCGTGGTGATCGATCCGGCGACGCCCACCAGCCGGTCGGCCTCCCCCAGCGGCACGTCGTGGAGCACCTCGTCGATGTAGGCGTTGATTTCCTTCTCGGCCGCCGCGATCTCTGCAGCCGTCGGCGGGTCGGAGGCGAGGTGGCGCTCGGTGAACCGGACGCAGCCCATGTCGGTGCTGCGTGCTGCCAGCACGCCGGCCCCGTTGCCGAGGACGAATTCGGTGCTGCCGCCGCCCAGGTCCACGACCAGGATCCGCTCGTCGGGGCCCGCCGACAGGGCGCTGGCCGCCCCGACGAAGGACAGCTCCGCCTCTTCCCCGCCGCTGACGACTTCCGGCTCGACCCCGAGCCTTTCGCGGATGCCGTCGACGAAGACCTGGCGGTTGCCGGCGTCCCGCGTGGCCGATGTCGCCACGAAGCGCAGGCTTTCGGCGCCGTGTCCGCGCAGCTCCCCGGCGTAATCCTCGGCCGCGGCGAACGTTCGGGCGAGCGCCTCGTCCGCCAGGATGCCGGTTGCGTCCACGCCCTGGCCCAGCCGCACGACCTTCATGGTGCGCACCACGTCGGTAAGGCGTCCGCCGTCGTCAATATCCGCAATCAACAGGCGGATGGAATTGGTTCCACAGTCAATGGCTCCGACCCTCATGACAGTCCTTCCTTCCCGGCATCCTGCCCGGCTTCCCGGGCGGCGCGGCGTTCGGCACGCTTGGCTTCGAGTTCCTCAGGGCTGAGCCCCTGCGTCTTGGTGTGCCGGCTCAGGTCCCGATCAGGAGCGGGGCCGGATTCGTCCCAGGCGCCGGCGCAGTAGCAGCGGTCCGTGGTCCACCATTCGGCGATGCCGTCGAGCGCCTCGTCCCCGAGCGGGTTCACGCCGCGGCCGGCGGCAAGCGAGTGCCCGACCAGCACGTGCAGGCACTTGACCCGGGACGGCATCCCGCCGGCGGAGACGCCCGCGATTTCCGGCACCGCGCCGACGCCGGTACGCTGCCCGATCTCGTCCCGGCTGCGCAGGTAGGCGTCATGGGCACGCCGATAGGCCGCCGCAAGCTGCTCGTCCTGCTCCAGCCGCTCCGTCATGTCGGTCATGACGCCCGCGGCCTCCAGCCGGGAGACCGCCGAGGTAATGACGGGGTGGGTCAGGTAGAACGTGGTCGGGAACGGGATCCCGTTGCCCAGCCGCGGTGCCGTGGTGGCAACCAGCGGGTTGCCGCAGATGCAGCGAGCCCCGATTTCCACGACGTCGCGGGCGGGACGGCCCAGTTGCCGGCTGATGGTTTCGAGGTCCGCCGGGGTGGGCGTGCGCTGGGCGGTATCCATGGCGCGGTGGTCCTTCCAGATGGTTCTTGTCGAAGACTGGTCGCGCTTCGAGAGGCGATGCGGCGTCGGCCGGCCGGCTAGTCCTGGGCCGGCTTGTCCGTGGCCGCGCGTTTGACCGAGTCCCACAGGGCATCCACCCACGGCAGTTCGGCCGGAGCCGCCTCGGAGGCGTGCTCTTCGGAATCAGCCAAGCCTTCGGCGCCGGTCACCAGGTAGCGGGTTTCGCCCGGCATTACATAGAATATGCGATCCCGCGCCTGCTGCTTGATGTAGGCCGGGTCGTCCCAGCGGGCCAGTTCCCGCTCCAGCTTGTCCTGGCGTTCCTGCTGGGCGCTGATATCCCGCTGCAGCGCTGCGATCTCGGAGCGCTGCTCGATGAAGACCCGCACCGAGGGGGCCAGCAGGACGGTGATGGTCACCAGCACGACGGCGAGTGCCAGCATGCGGCCCGAGAACGCCTTCGCGGGAACCGGTTCGGCATTGTCGTCGTGCCGTTCCAGGAACTTCGGCTCCCCGGATGCCGGCCGCTTCCCGCCCGGCTGCCTGATGGCCTCCGACAGTTCCTGCCGCTCGGCGGCCCGCGCCTCGGACGGCGTGGGCTTCGCCCTGTCGGCGGGAGCGCGCGCCGGCTTCCCCGGCGCCCGATGCCTCTCGGATGAAGGCTTTTCCGGAGCATGGTCCTTGCCGCCGTTGAAGTCGGCGCGGATGACTTTTCCTCCGGAAACGCCGTCACCCGACGCCCCGTGGTCCGGACCATGTGGTCCGGACCCGTTGCCTCCGGCCGGACGAGCGGCCCGCGGCACTTTGGGACGTCGGGTGGACATGCAACTCCTTGGGACTTCCGTCTAGGTCAGCGCCGCTGAGGCGCCGTCTTTAAGACGATACCCAGTCCTGCGGCGGTTCAGGCTTTGAAACGCGGGAAAGCCGAAGCACCGGCGTAGCGTGCCGCGTCGTCGAGCTCTTCCTCGATGCGCAGCAGCTGGTTGTACTTGGCCACCCGCTCGGAGCGGGCCGGGGCACCGGTCTTAATCTGGCCGGCGTTGGTGGCGACGGCAATATCGGCGATGGTGGTGTCCTCGGTTTCGCCGGAGCGGTGCGAGGTGATGGTCGTGTAGCCGCTGCGCTGGGCCAGGGCCACGGCCTCCAGGGTCTCGGTCAGGGAACCGATCTGGTTGACCTTCACCAGGAGCGAGTTGGCGGTCCTGGAGTCAATGCCCTGCTGCAGGCGCTCCGGATTGGTGACGAACAGGTCGTCACCGACCAGCTGGACCTTGTCGCCCAGGTCTGCGGTCAGCTTGGCCCAGCCCTCCCAGTCGGATTCGTCCAGCGGGTCCTCGATGGAGACCAGCGGGTAGTCGGCCACGAGCTGGGCGTAGTACTCGCTCATTTCCGCGGCGCTCAGGGACTTGCCCTCGAACTGGTAGCCGCCGTCCTTGTAGAACTCGGAGGAAGCGACGTCGAGCGCCAGCGCGATGTCCTTGCCCGGGGTGTAGCCGGCGCGGGTGATGGCCTCGGAGATCAGGTCCAGCGCGGCACGGTTGCTCGGCAGGTTCGGCGCGAAGCCGCCCTCGTCGCCCAGCCCGGTGGACAGGCCCTTCTCGTTCAGCACCGTCTTGAGCGTGTGGTAGACCTCGACGCCCCAGCGCAGGCCCTCGGAGAAGGTGGCGGCACCGATCGGCGCGACCATGAACTCCTGGATGTCCACGTCGGAGTCGGCGTGCGAGCCGCCGTTCAGGATGTTCATCAGCGGCACCGGCAGCACGTGCGCGTTCGGCCCGCCGAGGTACTTGTACAGCGGCAGGTTCGAGGCCTCGGCCGCGGCGTTGGCGACGGCCAGCGAGACGCCCAGGATGGCGTTGGCGCCCAGGTTCGACTTGTTGGACGTCCCGTCCAGGTCGATCATGGTCTGGTCGATCAGGCGCTGGTCGGTAGCGTCGATGCCCAGCAGCGCCGGCTGGATGGTGTCGATGACGGCGTTGACGGCTTCGCTGACGCCCTTGCCCAGGTAGCGGTCCTTGATGCCGTCGCGGCGTTCCACCGCTTCGAATGCACCGGTGGAGGCACCGGAGGGCACTGCGGCGCGGCCCATGGAGCCGTCCGAAAGCAGAACCTCGACCTCGACCGTGGGGTTACCGCGGGAATCGAGGATCTCGCGCGCATGGATGGCATCGATAAGCGCCATTGATTTGCTCCTGTTCGTTGGAACTCAAGAGGGAACGAGACATTGGATTCTCGTCATGACAGCCGCCAGCGGCAGCACTGTCGCTCTAAGCGTAGTCGAGAAGGCCGGTCCCTCACGGGCCCGTTACGTCGCGTTGAAACCGCCTCACTGCCGCGCGCAACGCCTGCTCGGCGTCGACTCCGTTCGCCGTGGCGCGGCGTACGACGTCGAACAACAGGTTGCCGACGTCCTCTTCCGTTACGGGGCCGGGCGCGCTGGCTTCCTCCGCCCCGTCGGTCCCGGCCGTCCCGGCCCGCGCAGCACGGTCCAGCGACTTGGCCGCGAGCGTGAGCGCCGGCAGGGAGCGCGGGATGCCGTCGAACGGTGTCCGCCGCCCGGGCTTCTCCACCGCCTTCGCCGCGTCGTACCCGGCCACGATCTCCTCCACCGCGGCCGGAAACGAATCCTGCAGGGTCCCGTCGGGCCGGAACACATGCCGGTTGCGGCGTACCAGCTTGTCGGTGAGGAACCGCGCGACCTCGTCGAAATCGAAGCTGCCGCGTTCCTGCTGGATCCGGGCGTGCAGCAGTACCTGGAAAAGGACATCGGCCAGTTCGCCCTTGAGCTCCTCGGCGTCCTCCGTACGGGTGTGGCCCGTCTCGATCGCCTCAGCCAGCTCGTAGGATTCCTCGACCAGGTACTCCACCAGCGACTCGTGCGTCAGGGCCGCGGTCCACAGGCAGTGTTCGCGCAGCTGCGCCACGACCTCCACGAGCCGGGCCACCGCCGTCGACCCTCCACCTGCCGTCCCGCTTGTAGGCGCTCCGCCCATGCCAGGCCTCAGCCCTGGGCCGCGCGGAATCCCTCGGCGATGTACTCGACCAGCGCCTCGCGCTCCTCCAGCGGCAGGAATGCGGCCTCGGCGGCGTTGAGCGTCAGCTGGAGGAGGTCGTCGAGGTCGTAGTCGAACGTCTCCACGAGCAGCTCGTACTCGTCGGACAGGCTCACGCCGCTCATCAGCCGGTTGTCCGGATTGATGGTGACCTTGAAGCCGGTCTGGTACAGCAGATCGAACGGGTGGCTCTCGATTCCCTCGCCGAAGACCGAGATGGCGCCGGTCTGCAGGTTCGACGACGGGCTGCACTCGAGCGGAATGCCGCGGTCGCGGACCCACGCGGCCACGCGGCCGAGGGTCACCATGCCGACTTCGGCCTCGTCCTCGGAACCGTTGTCGCCGGAGAAGTCGACCTGGATGTCTTCGGCGATCCGGACGCCGTGGCCGAGGCGCAGCGCGCGGCCGCTGACCAGCGCGTCGACGATGCTGTCCAGCCCGGCGGCCTCGCCGGCGTGGACGGTGACCGGGAACTGGTTCTCGGCCAGGTAGGTGAAGGCGTCCTTGAAGCGGTAGGGCGGGAAGCCGTCCTCGGCCCCGGCAATATCGAAGCCCACGGCACCCTTGTCGCGGTGCCGGACCGCCAGCTCGGCGATCTCCTGGCCGCGGTCCGCGTGGCGCATGGCCGTGATCAGCTGGCCTACCTGGATCGGCCGGCCGGTGGCTTCCACCGCGGCCACGCCCGCTTCCAGCCCGGCCTCGACGGCTTCCACGGCCTCGTCCAGCGTCAGCCCCTTGGCCAGGTGCTGCTCCGGTGCCCAGCGCACCTCGCCGTACACCACGCCGTCGTCCGCGAGGTCCTCCACGAACTCCTTGGCGACCCTGAACAGGCCCTCCTTGGTCTGCATGACGGCCACGGTGTGGTCGAACGTCTCCAGGTAGCGCTCCAGCGACCCCGAATCGGCCGACTCGAGGAACCACTCGCCCAGCGCGACCGGGTCCGTCGACGGCAGCTGGTGCCCTGCTTCGGCGGCCAGTTCGATGATGGTGGCCGGCCGCAGCCCGCCGTCCAGGTGGTCGTGCAGCGAGACCTTCGGCAGGCTGCGGATGTCGATATCGACGTCGGGGGCGGGTTCGGCAGAGAAGTTAGGCTCAGTCACAGGCACCACCATACGCGACGGCTCCGGCCCGGTAACCCCCGTGCGGCAAGCGGCTACGCCGCGGAGGCATCCTCGCGGGCGTCCCCGGGCATCCCGTCCGCTTGGCCGCGTTCCGCCGCCGCGGCCTCGGCCGCCCGCCTGGCCTTGCGGGCACGCCGGCGGTAGGCCAGTTTCAGTCCGTGGTCCACCAGCACGCCAAGCAGCAGGGCGAGCACGATGGCGATGCCCGCGGCGACCAGGCTGTGGTCATGGAACCACTGGCCGGCCAGCGCGCCGATGGCGACTGAATAGGCGGACCAGGATATGCCGGCAATAACGCTGAAGAAGACGAATTTGCGCTGGTCGAAGCCCGTGGCGCCCGCCGTCATGTTCACGGCGACGCGGCCGACCGGGATGTAGCGGGCGCTGAGGATCAGCAGCGCGCCGCGGCGGTCCAGTTCCTTGCGGGCCCAGGCGAAGGCCGAGATCACGCGCGGCCGCTGCGACCAGCGGAAGCCGCGGGTGCCGACCTTGCGGCCGATCAGGAAGGCGACGTTGTCTCCCGCAATGGCGCCCGCGGCGGCCACCAGCGCGACAAGCCAGAGGTTCGGGGCGCCGGAGGACACCGCCAGCGCCGCCAGGGCGACAACCACGGATTCGCTCGGGATCGGTGGAAAGAACCCATCGACGAAACAGCAGACGAGGAGCACCGGATAGACCCACCACTGGGCGGCCGCATCGATAACGAAGACGTTGAGGGCGTCCATGAAAGCCTGCACGAGAAAGTCCTATCCGCTGGTCGGTAGTTCCAACGGTTTCACATCGGAATTAGTGCCGCCATCGGGTGTCGCCCTGATCCGGCCCTCAGGAAGTCCCCTCAGGAGATCCGGTCGATGATCAGCTGCTGGGCCGGCCGGTCCCCCTCGGGA
This sequence comes from Arthrobacter mangrovi, assembly GCF_026011795.1. Lineage (GTDB taxonomy): Bacteria > Actinomycetota > Actinomycetes > Actinomycetales > Micrococcaceae > Crystallibacter > Crystallibacter mangrovi. Next base: position 127,826 of record NZ_BRVS01000001.1, read on the forward strand.
GCGATCAGGACGGCTTCCGCCAGGGCCTCGCGGGCGCGATCGAACTTGTCCGGGGTATCGGTCAGCAGGGTCATGAGCGGCTCGCCCGCGCGGACCACCGCGCCCGGCTTGGCGTGCAGGCGGACTCCTGCGCCCGCCTGCACCGGGTGCTCCTTGCGGGCCCGGCCGGCGCCCAGCCGCCAGGCGGCGACGCCGACGGAGAGCGCGTCCAGTTCCAGCAGCACCCCGTCCGCCGGGGCGTAAACGACGTCGGAATGCTTCGCCTCGGGCAGCTTGGCCTTCGGGTCTCCGCCCTGCGCGGTGATCATCGCGTTCCAGACGTCCATGGCGCGCCCGTCCTTCAGCGCCGCGGCCGGATCCGCGCCGGAAACCCCGGCGGCCTGGAGCATCTCGTCGGCGAGCCGGACGGTCAGCTCCACGACGTCCTCGGGGCCGCCGCCGGCCAACACTTCCACGGCTTCCTCGACCTCGATCGCGTTGCCGGCGGTCAGGCCGAGCGGGGTGGCCATATTGGTCAGGAGGGCGACGGTGTTGACCCCCGCGTCCTGGCCCAGGGCGACCATGGTCTCGGCCAGCTCGCGCGCGCTGTCCTCGTCCTTCATGAAGGCGCCGGAGCCGACCTTGACGTCCAGCACCAGTGCCCCGGTGCCCTCCGCAATCTTCTTGCTCATGATGGACGAGGCGATCAGCGGGATGGCTTCTACGGTGCCGGTGACGTCGCGCAGCGCGTAGAGCTTCTTGTCTGCGGGAGCGAGCCCGGCCCCGGCGGCGCAGATGACCGCCCCGACGTCCGACAGCTGGGCCATCAGTTCATCGTTGGACAGGTCCGCCCGCCAGCCGGGAATGGACTCCAGCTTGTCCAGCGTGCCGCCGGTGTGCCCGAGTCCGCGGCCGGAGAGCTGCGGGACGGCGACGCCGAAGACCGCAACCAGCGGAGCCAGCGGCAGCGTGATCTTGTCCCCCACTCCCCCTGTGGAATGTTTGTCCGCCGTCGCCTTGCCGAGCGAGGAGAAGTCCATCCGTTCCCCGGAGGCGATCATCGCCGTCGTCCACCGCGAGATCTCCGCCCGGTCCATCCCGTTGAGCAGGATGGCCATGTTCAGCGCGGACATCTGCTCGTCCGCGATGACGCCCCGCGTGTAGGCGTCGATGGTCCAGTCGATCTGCTCCGCGGTGAGCGTGCCCTTGTCCCGCTTGGTGCGGATGATGTCGACGGCGTCGAAGTTCTCGGTCACTGGCTCTGGCTCCTTCTCAGGTGAGGTTCTCTGGTCCGAACGCGTCCGGCAGTACTTCGTCCATGGTGCGGACCCCGGAGACGGTCAGCAGCACCATGCCCGGGGCACGGAATTCGTACAGCAGCTGGCGGCAGCGGCCGCACGGCATCAGCACCTTGCCCTTTCCGTCGACGCAGCTGAACGCCGCCAGCCGGCCGCCGCCGGTCATGTGCAGCTGGCTGACCAGCGAGCACTCCGCGCAGAGCGTGAGGCCGTAGGAGGCGTTCTCGATGTTGCAGCCCGAGACGATTCGGCCGTCCTCGGTCAGCGCGGCCGCCCCGACCGGGTACTTCGAGTAGGGCACGTAGGCCCGGCCCATCGCCTCCCGCGCGGCCTGCAGCAGGGCGTCCCAGTCGACGTCGGGCCCTGCGTTGCCACCTGTCTTGACGGTATCCATGCCGCTCCTTCTGTCAGCCCTTGATGTACGGAATGCCGCTGGCGGCCGGCGCCCGGGACTTGCCGACCAGCCCGGCGACGGCGAAGATCGTCACCAGGTACGGCAGCATGGCCAGGAACTGGTTGGGTACCGGCGTCCCGAGGAAGCTGAGCACGGACTGCAGGTTGGTCGCGAAGCCGAACAGCAGCGCTGCGAAGAAGGCACCCAAGGGGTTCCAGCGGCCGAAGATCAGCGCGGCGAGGGCGATGTAGCCCTGGCCGGCGGTCATGTCGCGGCCAAAGCTGGAGACCAGGACGAGCGTGAAGAAGGAGCCGCCGAGGCCGGCAACGGCTCCGCCCAGCAGCACGTTGGTGAACCGCATGCGGTTCACCTTCACGCCCAGGGTGTCCGCCGCCTTCGGGTGTTCGCCGACGGCCCGCGTCCGCAGGCCCCACTTCGTGTGGTAAAGAGCGACATAGATCACGGCCACCGAGAGGTACATCAGGTAGCCGACGATCGACTGCTCGAAGAGGATCGGGCCGATCACCGGGATGTCCGACAGGAACGGGATCGCGATCGGGCTCAGCCGCGGCGGCGAATTCCAGGTTTCGGCATCCGCGCTCATCACGGTGGAGAAGAGGAACCCGGTCAGGCCGGAGACCAGCACGTTGAGCACGACGCCGACAATGACCTGGTTGACGATGTACTTGATGCTGAAGACGGCCAGCACTGCGGACACCAGCATGCCCGCGAAGACAGCGGCCAGCAGGCCGACGAACGCGCTCCCGGTCAGCGAACCCGCCACCGCCGCCGCGAAGGCGCCGGAGAGCAACTGGCCCTCGATCGCGATGTTGACCACTCCGGAGCGCTCGCACAGCACGCCGGAGAGCGAACCGAAGATCAGCGGCACCGCGAGGGTAACGGAGCCGGCCAGCAAGCCGTAGAGGGCGACGTTCGGGGTCTCGGCGCTGCCGACCACCCAGGTCAGGAAGCCCGCCACGAAGAAGACGGAGTAGACGGCCACCAGCCAGACGGGCACCGTTCGGCCTGCGCGCACCAGGACGAACGACCACGCGGCGGCGGCCAGCAGGACGAGCGCGCAGACCCAGCCGGTCACCGTTGCCGAGACGACAATCGGAGGCAGGACAATCGGATCGTTTTCCCCGGTGAGGCGGAACGTCACGTCGTTCGAGGGGGCGCCGATGGCGAAGACCAGCAGTGCGGCGATGGCCAGCACGATCAGGATCACCGGCGTCTTCCAGTTGCGCACCTCGGTGACCGTGGTGCCGCCCGTTTCCGGGGCGGTGGACGTAGCCGTGCTCATGCTGCACCTCCAGCGGTAGCGTTCTTGCGGGCCTTCGGGCCCTTGCGGACGGCGCCGGGCGCCGGCAGCCGGAACACCGAGCGGACCAGTGGCGGGGCGGCGATGAAGAGCACGATCAGCGACTGCACGACCAGCACGATGTCGATGCTGGTGCCGGTGTTGGTCTGCATGACCACGCCGCCGGCGCGGAACGCTCCGAACAGCAGGCCGGCCGCGAACGTGCCCCACGGGGTCGACCGGCCCAGCAGGGCCACGGTGATCGCGTCGAACCCGAAGCTGGCCGCGACGCCGGCGGTCAGCACATGTTCGGTGCCGGCCACCTGCGCCACGCCTGCCAGGCCGGCGAGCGCGCCCGCGATGACCATGACGACCACGTAACCCTTGGTGACGCTGATTCCCGCGGTGCGCGCCGCCGTCGGATTTGCCCCGACCGCGCGCAGCTCGAAGCCGATCGTGGAGCGGTTGAGCAGCCACGAGACCAGGACGGTCAGCGCGATGGCAACCACGAAGCCCCAGTGCAGCCGGAACCCGTCGCCGAACATCAATGGATACAGCGCGGTGTCGTCGAGCTGCGGACTGATCGGATTGGACGAACCCGGCCGCTGGAAGGCGGGGGTGGTCAGCAGGTACAGGACCAGGTTGATGGCCACGTAGTTGAGCATGATGGTGAGGATGACCTCGTGCGCGCCGGTCTTGGCCTTGAGCAGGCCGACGATGCCGGCCCAGAACGCGCCGCCGACGATGCCGGCAATGATCACCAGCAGCAGGTGCAGTCCGACCGGCAGGTGCCAGGTGAAGCCCACCCAGGCGGCAAGCGTCGCGCCGATGATCATCTGGCCCTGGGCACCGATATTGAAGAGGCCGGCGCGGAACGCCAAGGCGACGCCGAGGCCCGCGCAGATGAGCGGGGTCGCCACGGTGAGCGTCTGGGTGAGCGGATAGATCATCCCGGCGAAGGTGTCCGCCTCCCAGTTGAAAACCGCCCCCTGGAAGAGCGCCAGGTAGGCCTCCGAGGCCGCCGTCCAGGCGGCCGAGAGCATGTCCCCCGGGCGGGCGAAGAAGTAGCCGGCGGCCTCGGCCACGCGCTCGTCGGTGATGGCGATCAGCAGTCCGCCCAGGATGAGCGACATGATGACCGCCAGCACCGCCACCAGCGCGTTGCCGGTCGCGATCCGCTGCATCAGGCTCTGCGACTCGCGCAGCCCGGGCTGCAGCTCGCCGCTCTGTGCCCCGGCCGGCACCGCGGGCGGAGCCTGGTTCCCGTCGCCGAGTTCGGCTGCGGCCTCGAGCCGGACCTCTTCGTCGTGGGCCGCGGTGCGGCTGAGCTGCCGTTCGGTCTTCTGCTCGTTGCTCATAGCTCCCCGCTTCCGGGCTCGGTTCCGAATTCCTGTTCCTGCCCGAGGGCTTCTTCCGCAGGCATGCCGGCCATCATGAGGCCGACGACGTCGCGCGAGGTGTTCCCGGGAACAATCCCCATCAGCCGGCCCCGGTAGAGCACCGCGATCCGGTCCGCCAGCTCGAGCACCTCATCCAGTTCGGTGGAGACGATCATGACCGGGGTGCCGCCGTCGCGCTCCGCGACGATGCGCTTGTGCAGGAACTCAATGGACCCGACGTCGACGCCGCGGGTCGGCTGGGAGGCGATGAACAGCTTCAGCGGGCGCGACAGCTCGCGGGCCATGACGACCTTCTGCTGGTTGCCGCCGGACAGGGTGCCCGCCGCGGCCTGCGCCGACTGGGTGCGGACATCGAACTCGGCGATCTTCTCCCGCGCGTTCTGCTGGATGACTGCCGGTTTCAGCCCGAGGCCCTTGGCGAAGGGCTCCTGGTCGTAGCGGTTGAGGATAAGGTTCTCGGCCACGGAGAACGGACCGACGAGCCCCTCGACATTACGGTCTTCGGGAACGAAACCGACGCCCGCGCGAATGATCTCCTTCACGCTGCGGCCGACGAGCTCGTGGCCCTCAAGCGTGATGGAACCGCTGACGTGGCCCTGCAGGCCGAGGACGGCCTCGGTGAGCTCGGTCTGGCCGTTTCCCTGCACTCCGGCGACGGCGAGGATCTCGCCGCGGCGGATTTCGAGGCTGATGCCGTCCACCACGCGCTGGCCGTTAGGCGCGAGGACGGTCAGGTCGGTGATGCGGAAGGTCGCCTCGCCGGGCTGGGCGGGAGCCTTGTCCAGGGTCAGGCTGACCGCGCGGCCGACCATCAGGGATGCCAGCTCGGTGGTCGAGGAGTCCGGATCCGCGGTGCCGACGACCTTGCCGCGGCGGATGACGGTGATGAGGTCCGAGACCTGCTTGACCTCGCGCAGCTTGTGCGAGATGAAGACGATCGATTTGCCGTCCGACTTCAGCTGGCCCATGATCGCCAGCAGCTCGTCCGTCTCCTTCGGGGTGAGGACCGCCGTCGGTTCGTCCAGGATCAGCACCTCGGCATCGCGCACCAGGGCCTTGATGATTTCCACGCGCTGCTGGACGCCGACGGGGAGGTCCTCGACGATCGCGTCGGGATCCACGTCGAACCCGTACTGGTCGGAGATCGCCTTGATTTTCGCGCGGGTCTGGCTGAGGTTGAGCATGCCGGTGGCCTTGGTCGCCTCGTTGCCGAGCGCCACGTTTTCGGCGACGGTGAAGACCGGAACGAGCATGAAGTGCTGGTGGACCATGCCGATCCCGGCGGCCATCGCGTCGCCGGGACCGCTGAATGACACGGGCTGCCCGTCGACGAGGATACGTCCCTCGCTCGGCTCGTAGAGCCCGTACAAGACGTTCATCAGCGTGGATTTACCGGCGCCGTTCTCGCCGAGCAGGCTGTGGACCTGGCCCGGCTCGACCACCAGGTCGATGTGGTCATTGGCCACCAGAGAGCCGAACCGTTTGGTAATTCCCTGCAGTTCCAGTTTCACAACCGAACCAACCTGTTCCTGAGTTTGCTTCAACGTTCTTGCACGCGAACATGGTCAAGCTGTCCCCAGCCTAGACCGCTCGTGCGCCAAACAGCACGGACCGCCGCCTGCTGCCGGTGAATTTCCCGGCGCAGACGGCGGTGCAGTTACTGCTTGGTTACTTGGGGCTGGCCTTGGACTCGACCTTGATGTCGCCGGAGATGATGCCGGCCTTGATCTCGTCCAGCTCCTTCTTCAGGTCGGCCGGAACCTTGGAATCGAAGTCGTGGAACGGCGCGAGCGCGACGCCCCCGTTCTCGAGCGTGCCGACGTACGGCGAGCTGTCGAACTTGCCCTCGACGTCGGTGGAGATGACTTCCTCCACTGCCTGGCCCATCAGCTTCATGACGGAAGTCAGGATGTATTCCTCGGCCTTGCCGGCCGTTTCGTAGCCGTCCGAGTCCACCCAGACGACCTTGACCTGCTCTTCGGCCGGCTTGCCCTCGTTGGCTTCGATGACCGCGTCCAGCGTGCCCAGGCCTACGGGGCCGGCCACCGGCATGATGACGTCCGCGCCTTCATTGATGAAGTTCTGGGTGTCCGTCTTGCCCTTGCCCTGGTTGTCGAAGCCGCCGTTGAAGGTGCCGTTCTGCGACTCCTTGTTCCAGCCCAGCAGCTCGACGTTCTTGCCCTTCTGCTCGTTGTAGTAGGCCACGCCGTCGGCAAAACCGTCCATGAAGATCGTGACGGTGGGGATGTTCAGGCCGCCATAGGTGGCAACCTTGCCGGTCTGGCTCATGCCGGCCGCCGCATAGCCGGCCATGAACGCAGCCTGCGCAGTGTCGTAGACGATCGGCTTGACGTTGTCGCTGAACTCGGGGTCCGAGTAGTCGACGATGGCGAAGTTCGTGTCCGGGTTGTCCTTCGCGGCTTCCTTGGTGACGTCGCCGAGCAGGAAACCGACGGTCAGAACCATGTCGCAGCCGGCCTGGACCATGCTGTCGACGTTCGGGCCGAAGTCCGTCTCCGCCTGCGATTCGGCTTCCTTGGTCTTGATGCCAAGGTCCTCCTCGGCCTTCTTGAGGCCCTCGTAGCTGGACTGGTTGAAGGACCGGTCGTCGAAACCGCCGGCATCGGAAACGATGCAGCCCGTGTAGTCGACGGCGGAAGGAGCAGCGCTGCTGCCGCCTTCCTCGGGCGGCGCGCCACAGCCGGAAAGGACGAGTGCGGCAGACGCGAGCACGGCGGCGGAGAGGCCGGTGCCACGCTTGGTCATGCGCAGTGAATTCTTCAATGTTCCTCCAGGAAAGATGCGATGCTCCGTGCCCGTGGTCCGCGGGCGGCGGCTACAGCCACCCTAGTGGGCCGGACGCGCGAGTGTAACGAATCCATCGCGATGGCCCGACATTGTTGAAAAGTTGTTACTTTTCGGTAGCTGCCGGAATGTTCAGTATTCCTTGCCGTGGCAGGCCAGCACGGCGGCGGCAGCCATCACCCGCACGCCGACCCCGATGGCGTGCTCGTCCGGGGCGTAGTCCCCGCGGTGCAGGTCGAAGGTCTCTCCGCCGGGCGTCCTCGTGCCCAGCCGCATCATGGCCCCGGGCACCAGCTGGGTCATCCAGGCGAAGTCCTCGCCGCCCATGGACTGCGGCGTCAGCGTCACCGCGCCGCCGCCGAGTTCGAGCCGCGCCGCGGCCTCGATCAGGCCGGTCTCGCGCTCGGTGTTGACCACGGGAGGCACGCCGCGGATATGTTCGAGCTTGACCTCCACGCCGAACGGCGCGGCCACCTGCTGGACCACCTCGTCCAGCAGCTCGCCGGCCGCGTGCCAGGCGTCCCCGTCCAGGCAGCGCATGGTGCCGGCCATGAAGCCGTGGGCCGGGATGGCGTTCGGGGCGGCGCCGGCGCGGATCTGGCCCCAGACCACGGACACGGCACTGCGCACGTCGATCCGCCGGCTGAGGACGCCGGGCACGTTGACGGCAATCTCGGCCAGCGCGAACACGAGGTCTTCTGTCAAATGCGGCCGGGAAGTGTGGCCGCCACGGCCGGTCAGTTCGATCCGGATAGTGTCGGACGCGGAGGTGATGGCGCCGATCCGCGTGCCCACCTGGCCGACGTCGACGCGCGGGTCGCAGTGCAGTGCCAGGATGCGGGGAACCGCCTCGAGCACGCCCTGCTCGATCACGGCCAGGGCTCCGCCGGGCATCGTCTCTTCGGCCGGCTGGAAGATGACCCGGACACGCCCGCCCAGCTGGCCCTCCTCGTGGAGCTTGCACAGCACCAGCGCCACACCCAGCATGACGGTGGTGTGGATGTCGTGGCCGCACGCGTGGCTGATGCCCTGGTTCACCGAGGCATATTCGAGCCCGGTCTCTTCCATGATGGGCAGCGCGTCGATGTCCGCGCGCAGGCCGATCGCGATCGGCCCCTCCCCGATATCCACGTACAGCCCTGTGCCGTCCAGCGGCACCGGGTCGAGCCCGGCAGCGCGCAGGCGCTCCAGCAGCTTGGCCGTCGTCTTGAATTCCTTATGCGAGAGCTCCGGGTGCTGGTGCAGATCCCGCCGGAACCGCCGCAAACCATCCACGAACGGTGCGGCCCACACGCCGATCCGAGGAATGCTGTCCGAGGTCTCCGTAATTGTCTGCACACACAAACTGTACCCAGTGCCGTCAGGCCGCGCCCTCCCCGGCACGGAAATCCGTCCGGCGCGGCGCACGGCCGGGAGCAGCGTCCTAGAGGACGTCGGTGTCGCCGCTGGCGCGGAGGTGTTCGACGGCCTTCTTGACCTGCTGGGCGTGTTCCTTGGTGGTCACCAGCAGCGCGTCCGGGGTATCGACGATCACGACGTCGTCGATCCCGATCAGCGCGATCACGCGTTTGGTATCGGAGACCACGACGCCGGTGGCCTTGTCCGCGTACACCCTCGCCCCGTCGCCGAGCACGGTCAGGTTGTTCGTCTCCGACGCCGCGTTCAGCCGCCCGATCGCGGCGAAGTCCCCGACGTCGTCCCAGGAGAACACGCCCGGGACCATCGCGACGTCCCCGGCCGCCGCGGCCGGCTCCGCCACCGCGTAGTCGATCGCGGTCTTCGGCAGCCCCGGCCAGACCCGGCGCACCACCTCGCGCCGCTTCGGCGTGTCCCACGCCGCGGCGATCTCCATCAGCCCCGCATACAGCAGCGGCTCGTTCGTCTCCAGGTGCTTCAGCAGCAGGTCCACCGGCGCGACGAACATGCCCGCGTTCCAGTGGTACTCCCCGGACGCCACGTAGGCCTCCGCGGCCTCTTGGTCCGGCTTCTCCACGAACTCCGCCACGCCCTGGGCCGTCGGCGCGCACTCGATGCCCAGGCTGCCCGAGGTCCGGATGTACCCGAACCCGGTCGACGGGTGCGTCGGCTTGATCCCGATCGTCACGATGTACCCCTCGGCCGCGGTATGCACCGCCGCCCGCACCGCGTCCTGGAACTGCTCCACCGGGTTGATCACCTGGTCCGCGGCGAACGAACCCATGATGATCTTCGGATCCCGCCGGTACAGGATCGCCGCGGCCAGCCCGATCGCCGCCGCCGAATCCTTCGGCTCCGACTCCAGCACCAGGTTCGCCTTGCCCAGCTCAGGCAGCTGCGCCATCACCGCCTTCCGGTGCAGCGCCCCGGTCACCACCATCGTCCGCCCGTCGCACAACGGCCGCAGCCGCTCGTACGTCGCCCGGATCAGCGTGCTCCCCGAACCCGTCAAATCATGCAGGAACTTCGGCGCCGCAGCCCGCGACAGAGGCCACAACCGGGTCCCCACCCCACCGGCCGGAATCACCCCGTAAAACCGGTCCAGCACATCGTCTTCAGCCGGGTCCTGGCCCAGCGGCCTGTCAGTAGTCATCACTCCAAAGGTAAACCAGCCGCTGCCTCGGCGGGTCATTCCTTAGGCTGATTTCACTGAAGGCGGCACAGCTCCCGCTATAGGGGAAACACGCCGCCGGAGAGGAAATTAGCGCACAATTAAGTTGCGTAAATCGTGAAGCCATCCCCGCGCGGGCCGCGCCATTCCGCGCCACCTCGGCGGAGGTGTTAAAAAGCTCACACCGCGAGTTCCCAAATTGAATAAGCTCTGAGCGAAGCCTAGATTAGATCTGACAAAGAGCACTCTCGCACTGGCGTAATTCTGCGTGGTCCACGCTGGCGCCGTTGCGATGCAGGGAGGTTAATTCAGTGTCGAAGACACCAGCAGGGACCCTCTACCGCGGCCGCGAAGGCATGTGGTCCTGGGTAGGACACCGCGTCACCGGCGTCGCAATATTTTTCTTTCTCTTGGTACACGTCCTGGACACCGCTCTGGTGCGCGTATCGCCTGAGGCATACAACGTCGTGATCAATACGTACAAGAATCCGATCATGGCACTCCTGGAAGCCGGCCTCGTTGCCGCGATCGTCTTCCACGCCTTCAACGGCCTCCGCGTGATCCTCGTGGACTTCTGGAAGAAGGGCCCCAAGTACCAGGCCAAGCTGCTCTGGGGCGTTATCGGACTGTGGGTCGTCGTCATGGTTCCGTTCCTCATCCGTCACCTCACGCTCGCCTTCACCGGGGGTCACTAATCATGGCAGCAACAACTGAAATCCAGGCGCCGCGTTCCGGGCGCATCGCTCCCGAGTACAACCGGCACGGCAGCAGCCGCGGCAACTTCGAGATGTTCGCATGGCTGTTCATGCGCGTCTCCGGCCTCGTGCTCGTCGTACTCGTCTTCGGGCACCTGTTCGTCAACCTCATGGTCGGCGAGGGCGTCCACGCCATCGACTTCGGCTTCGTCGCAGGCAAGTGGGCCGACCCGTTCTGGCAGGTCTGGGACCTGGCCATGCTCTGGCTCGCCATGCTTCACGGCACCAACGGCGTCCGCACCATCATCAACGACTACGCGGAAAAGGACGGCACCCGCTTCTGGCTCAAGGCCGTGCTCTACGCGGCGACCGCCGTCATCATCGTCCTTGGAACCCTGGTGATCTTCACCTTCGATCCGTGCCCGCCGAACGCGGCAGCCGACTTGCTGCCGTCCTTCTGCCCGGCACCGTAAGGGCATGACGGGCGCTGCCAACCGCAGCGCCCGTTTCCTTGAGAAGAACCTTTAGTTTCAACAGAAAGAGCATCCAGTATGCAGGTCCATAAGTACGACGTCGTCATCGTCGGTGCCGGTGGCGCCGGTATGCGCGCAGCCATCGAATCCGGCCAACGCGCGCGAACCGCAGTACTGACCAAGCTGTACCCCACCCGCTCCCACACCGGTGCAGCACAGGGCGGCATGTGCGCCGCCCTGGCAAATGTCGAGGAAGACAACTGGGAGTGGCACACCTTCGACACCGTCAAGGGCGGTGACTACCTGGTAGACCAGGACGCAGCCGAGGTCATGGCCAAGGAAGCCATCGATGCCGTGCTGGACCTGGAAAAGATGGGCCTGCCGTTCAACCGCACCCCCGAAGGCAAGATCGACCAGCGCCGCTTCGGCGGCCACACCCGCGACCACGGCAAGTCCCCGGTCCGCCGGGCCTGCTACGCCGCGGACCGCACCGGCCACATGATCCTGCAGACGCTGTACCAAAACTGCGTCAAGCACAACGTCGAGTTCTACAACGAGTACTACGTGCTCGACCTGCTGCTCGTGGAGGAGGACGCAACCCGCGCCGATGGCACGCCGTACAAGCAGAAGCGCGTTGCCGGCGTCGTTAGCTACGACCTCGCCAGCGGCGAGATCCACGTCTTCCAGGCCAAGTCGGTCGTGTTCGCCTCCGGCGGCGTGGGCAAGGTCTTCAAGACCACCTCGAACGCCCACACCCTGACCGGCGACGGCATGGGCATTGCCTTCCGCCGCGGCCTGCCGCTGGAAGACATGGAGTTCTTCCAGTTCCATCCGACCGGCCTCGCCGGCCTGGGCATCCTGCTCTCCGAGGCCGCCCGCGGCGAAGGCGCGATCCTGCGCAACTCGGAAGGCGAGCGGTTCATGGAGCGCTACGCACCGACCATTAAGGACCTCGCGCCGCGTGACATCGTGGCCCGTTCGATGGCCAACGAGGTCCGCGAAGGCCGCGGCTGCGGCCCGAACAAGGACTACGTCCTGCTCGACCTGACGCACCTGGAGCCGGCGCATATCGACGCCAAGCTGCCGGACATCACCGAGTTCGCCCGCACCTACCTGGGCGTGGAGCCGTACACCGAGCCGGTCCCGGTCTTCCCGACCGCGCACTACGCCATGGGCGGCATCCCGACCAACATCAAGGCCGAGGTCCTGCAGGACAACGACACGGTGGTCCCGGGCCTCTACGCTGCCGGCGAGGTCGCCTGCGTGTCCGTCCACGGCTCCAACCGCCTGGGCACCAACTCTCTGCTGGACATCAACGTGTTCGGCAAGCGCGCCGGCATCGCCGCGGCGGAGTACGCCAAGTCCGCCGACTTCGTCGAGGTCCCGGAGAGCGCCGACCGCTTCACGATCGACCTGGTCGAGGGCGTCCGCGCCGCGAACGGCACCGAGCGCGTGGCCCAGCTCCGCAAGGAACTGCAGGACACAATGGACGCCAACGTCCAGGTGTTCCGCACCGAGGAGACCCTGAACGAGACGCTGAACGTGATCGCCTCGCTGCGCGAGCGGTACAAGAACATCAGCGTCCAGGACAAGGGCCGGCGCTTCAACCTGGACCTGCTCGAGGCCGTCGAACTGGGCTTCCTGCTGGACATGGCCCAGGTCATGACCGTCGCTGCGCTGCACCGCCAGGAGTCCCGCGGCGGCCACTTCCGGGAGGACTTCCCGGACCGCGACGATGTGAACTTCATGAAGCACTCGATGGCGTACAAGGACGAAACCGCCGAGACCGAGCATGTGGCCGGCATCCGCCTGGAGACCAAGCCTGTTGTCTTCACGCGCTACGAACCGATGGTGAGGAAGTACTGATGACCACCCCGACCGAAATTCCCGAAGGACCGTCGAAGGTCGAACTGGCTCCCGGCGTCGGCGGCGGCGGAGAAATCCCCAGCTTCGACATCACGCTCAAGGTCCGCCGGTACGATCCCGAGGTCTCCGACGAGGCCCGCTGGGACGAGTTCAAGCTGACCATGTACGGCACGGACCGCGTGCTGGACGCCCTGCACAAGGTCAAGTGGGAACACGACGGCTCGGTGTCCTTCCGCCGCTCCTGCGCCCACGGCGTCTGCGGCTCGGATGCCATGCGCATCAACGGCCGCAACCGCCTCGCCTGCAAGACCCTGCTGAAGGACCTGGACACGGACAAGCCGATCCTCGTCGAGCCGATCAAGGGCCTGCCGGTGGAGAAGGACCTGATCGTGGACATGGAGCCGTTCTTCCAGTCCTACCGCGAGATCATGCCGTTCCTGATCAACTCGGGCCACGAGCCGACGCGCGAGCGCCTGCAGTCGGCCGAGGACCGTGAGCGCTTCGACGACACTACCAAGTGCATCCTGTGCGCGGCCTGCACGTCGTCCTGCCCGGTCTTCTGGACCGACGGCCAGTACTTCGGCCCGGCCGCGATCGTCAACGCGCACCGCTTCATCTTCGATTCGCGCGACGACGCCGGCGACATGCGCCTGGAGATCCTCAACGACAAGGAAGGCGTGTGGCGCTGCCGCACCACCTTCAACTGCACCGAGGCGTGCCCCCGCGGCATCCAGGTGACCAAGGCCATCGCCGAGGTCAAGCAGGCGGTCCTGAACCGCAAGATCTGATCCCCCGGCGGGATCACGCGGCCCCTCGAGGGCCCGAACTTCGGCCTGAGGTGCCGGCTCGTCGAGCCGGCACCTCAGGCGCTTAAGCGCAGCCATCCGGTGAAAGGGAACCCCGATGCCGTCCATCGAATCCGTCAAGTTTCCGTCCGTCAGCGGTGCGACGCTGGCCGGGGTCGTGGACGTTCCCGACGGCGAGGTGAGGGCGTGGGCCGTCTTCGCCCACGGCTTCACGCTGGGCAAGAACAGCGCCGCCGCTTCGCGGATCTCGAAGGCCCTGGCGCGCCACGGGATCGGGGTCCTGCGCTACGACGCGGCGGGCCTGGGAAGTTCCACCGGGGACTGGTCGGAGACCACGTTCTCGACCAAGGTCGACGACATTAAGCAGGCCGCCGCCTTCATGGCCGAATCCGGGCGGCCAGTCTCGCTCCTCATCGGCCATTCTTTGGGCGGAGCGGCCGTCCTCGGCGCCATCGGCTCCCTGGAAGAGGTCAAGGCCGTCGTGACCATTTCCGCGCCGTTTGAGCCGTCCCACGCGCTGCATCTCCTCGACGAGGCGATGGACGACGTCGAGCGCGAGGGCGTCGGCGAGGTCACCTTGGGCGGCAAGCGCCTGCAGATCCGGAAGCAGCTGGTGGACGATCTCCGCCGGGCGGATCTGAGCGCCTGCATCCACGGCATGCACCGGCCTCTGCTGGTCATGCACTCCCCCACCGACCAGACCGTGGGGATCGACAACGCCGGCCAGATTTTCGAGACGGCCAGGCACCCGAAGTCCTTCATCTCGCTAGAGGGCAGCAACCATCTGCTGACCGACAAGGTGCAGACGGATCGCGCCGCCCTGCTCATCACGGCCTGGGCCGACCAGTACCTGCCCGCTGGCTGAACCGGGTCAGGCGCCGGCGTGGGTGGCCCGCCGGTGGCGGAGCCGCGGGCGGTGCCGGCCGTGCAGGCGCCTGGACTCCTGCCGCGCCGACCTGGCCCGCCTGCGCACGTCCCTGTTGCTGACCGGCGCGCGGGCGTCGGCCATTCCCACCGCGCCCCAGGCCACGGCGACCAGATAGACCTGGCTGAGGAAGAAGAACCAGACGAACAGGCCCAGGACCACGGCGAACGGCGCCAGCAGGGGATTCTTGGCCACGCCGTCGAGCAGTGCCGACGCAAAAAACCGCAGAGCGGCGCTGCCGGCTGCCACGATCAGCGCAGCCTGCCACATGACGGCCCGCTTCATCTGCAGCCCTGATGCGAGCCGGAACAGCACCACCGCCACCGCCATGTCCAGCAGGAGCATAATGAGCAGGCCGGTGGCCACGGCCAGCGGCTCCGCCCATGCACCGACAAACCGCAGCCAATGGGCCACCGCGTCCAGCAGGCTGCCGGCGACAATGACCAGGATGGATGTGAGCACCAGTGCTAGGGCCAACAGCAGCAGCACGCCCAGGTCCTTGGCCTTGATCAGGAAATAGTTCCCGGTCATCCGTGGCACGCCGAAGATGGCCCGCATGCCGTCGCGCAGGCCTGCGATCCAGCCCAGCGAGGTCAGGAGCAGCGTGATGGCCGAGATCACCAGGGTGAGGCTGAAGGTTGCCCCGTGGGAGAAGAGCTGCTCCGGGGTGACGAACCCGCCGTCTCCGGTGTCGATCAGGCCCGGAACGGAATAGTTGAGCACCGAGATAATGGCAGACTGCAGCCGCGGCGTGTTGGAAGCGACCAGCCCGAACACGGCAAACCCGGCCACCAGCATGGCCGCCACCGAAAAGAACATGTTGTAGGCGCTGCCTGCCGCCATCAACGGTCCTCGGCGCATGAGGTAGAGGTTCCAGACCCGCATCGGCCGGGTCGCGTTGAACCAGGCCGTCACGTAGCTGCCCAGGACCACCAGCTGCCTGGGGACGCCCGCTTCGTGCCGGGACCGGGCGAACTCGCGCCGGCGCCGGAACACCTGGTTGCGCAGCTGACCGCGCTTGAGCGGAAGCGGCTCCGCGGACTCAGTCCCGGCCGCCTCCGGCACAGCCGGTATGCTCCGGCTCCGCGTCAAAGCTCAGCTCTTCCCGTAGGATCCACACGCCCGATTGGTCGTGCTCGTACAAGCCCATGCTACTGACCGTGAAAGTCGAGGCATAGTCGGCCAGCTTCTCCTCGGCGGCGTCCATCCCGGCCTGGCTGACATCGTGTGCCACGGTGAGGTGCGGGTGGAAATCGAACTCCAGGTCGCGTTCCAGCGGGCCGGACTGCAGCTTGCCGTGCAGCGCCACGCAGTCCTCGAAGCCTTCGGCGATGTTCAGGAAAACCACCGGGGATACCGGGCGGAAGCTGCCGGTACCGCGCAGTCCCACCGTGAACGGCGCCTGCGTCTTCGCGATGCGGCGCACGTGTTCGGTTGTCTCCTCCCAGTCGTCAACAGGCGTCGTGGTGACGAGGGTGATATGCGGCGGGATGACGGCCGCGAGCGGATCTCCGAACGATGCGCGCCAGCTTTCGAGCTCGCCCGCCAACGGCTCGGGGATGGAGATGACCACGCCGACGCAGCCGCTCCGGGCACCCGGGCGGGGATCGCCGTCGTTAGTGGCGGTAGCTTTTTTGGACTGCAGGTGCTGCCCGCACATTGCTAGCGCCTGGCTCCCGCGGGGAGGAAACCTACCTTGTCGTAGACATCCGCCAGCGTGGCAGACGCGATGGCGCGGGCCTTCTCCGCGCCGCGGGCCAGCAACCGGTCCAGCTCGGCCGGATCGTCCAGGAGCTCCTGGGCCCGGGCCTGGATGGGCGCCAGCCGCTCCACCACAAGCTCGGCCAGGTCCACCTTGAGGTGCCCGTACATCTTGCCCTGGTAGTCCGCGACGATCGAGTCGATGCTCCTGCCGCTTAGCGTCGAGTAGATGGTCAGCAGGTTGGAGATGCCCGGCTTGGCCTCCCGGTCGAAGCGGATCTCCGTGCCGTCATCCGTGACCGCCGACTTGATCTTCTTCGCCGCGGCCTTCGGGTTGTCCAGGATGTTGATCAGGCCGGCCGGGGAATCCGCCGACTTGGACATCTTGGCGTTCGGGTTCTGCAGGTCGTAGATCTTGGCGCCCTCGGCCGGGATCACGGCCTCCGGCACGACGAACGTTTCGCCATAGCGGTGGTTGAAGCGCTGGGCCAGGTTGCGGGCCAGCTCCAGGTGCTGCCGCTGGTCCTCGCCCACCGGCACGCCGTAGGGGCGGTAGAGCAGGATGTCGGCGGCCATCAGCACGGGGTAGGCGAACAGTCCGACGCTGGCGTTCTCCGAACCCTGCTTGGCCGACTTGTCCTTGAACTGCGTCATCCGCGAGGCCTCGCCAAAACCGGTGATGCAGTTGAGCACCCACGCCAGCTCCGCGTGCTCGGGTACATGGGACTGGACGAACAGGGTGGACTTCTCGATGTCGATGCCGCCGGCGATGTACTGGGCCACCGTGACCCGGGTGCGCCGGGCGAGATCCGCCGGGTCGTACTGCACTGTGATGGCGTGCATGTCCGGGACGAAGTAGATCGCCTCGTATTCGTCCTGCATGCTGACCCAGTTGACGAGCGCGCCCAAGTAGTTGCCCAGGTGCAGGGAATCCGCAGAGGGCTGCATGCCGGACAGCAGCCGCCGCCGCGTGGTCTGTGCGAGGCCGGAGGCGGCCGCAGGACTGCCGCTGGTTTCGGGCTTTCCGCTGGTTTCAGTTGTGCTGGTCATCTCGTCCTTAGAACTGGTAGTCCACGACCACGGGGGCGTGGTCCGAGAAGCGGGCGTCATAGCTGGCGGCGCGGTCGACGACCGCATGCGCGGCCAGCTCCGCGAGTTCGGGGGTGGCCATCTGGTAGTCGATGCGCCAGCCCGCGTCGTTGTCGAAGGCCTGTCCGCGCCAGGACCACCAGGTGTAGGGGCCGGCCACGTCACCGGCGAAGACGCGCTGGACGTCCTTCCAACCGAACTCGTCGCCGAAGAACCGGTCGAAGTAGGCGCGTTCCTCGGGCAGGAACCCGGACTTCTTGACGTTGCCCTTCCAGTTCTTGATGTCCAGCGTGGTGTGGCCAACGTTCAGGTCCCCGACCACCAGCGCGTAGTCCTTGCCGTTCCTCAAGTCCGCGAGGCGGCCGGCCATGACATCGAGGAAGCGGTACTTGTCCAGCTGCTTGGGGGTGTCCGCCTCGCCGGAATGCACGTAGGCGCTGACGACGGTGAGCAGCTTGGTGCCCCCGGCATCCGGAACCTCGAAGTCCGCTTCGACCCAGCGGCCGGATGTCAGGAAGTATTCGTCCCCGATGTGGTCGCGGGTGGCGACCGGGGCGACGCGCGAAGCGATGGCGACGCCGGCGCGGCCCTTCGCTTCGGCCTCGGCGTGGAGGATGTGCCAGCCGTCTCCGAGCAGGCTGCGGACAATTGCGTCCGGAGCGCGCACTTCCTGGAGGCAGAGAATGTCCACGTCCCGGTCCGCCAGCCAGTCCCCCATGCCGCGCTTGTAGGCGGCGCGGATGCCGTTGACATTGACCGTTGCCACCCTCAGCCGGTGCCCCGCGGGCATGCCTGTTGCCGCTGCCGAGCCGGTGGTTTCCTCAATGACGATTTCGGGTGCCAAACTCACTCGACTACCTTACCCAAGCCCGCGGTTCAGTTGATAACCGTGCCCGTGACGGGGCCCTCGCCGTCGTTGTCCTTGATCATGCCGCGCCCATTGTGCGCGGTGATCTCGATCGTCTCGATCGCCCGGGCCACCATGCCCTCGTCCTTGCCCAGATGGTCGCGGATCACTTTGGCCTGCACCTGCACGATCTTGAAGCTGTGGTCCAGCTTCTCGTCGCGGACCGAGTTGGCCCGGGCCACATGTTCCTCCACCAGCGTGGTTGTGCCGGTCGAGGCGGCGGCCTGCTGCGCGGCGAAGCCGGCCTGCGCGGTGGCGAACTTCTCCTTCGCCTTCCTGGTGGCGCCGCGGACGCTGAAGACCACGAACGCGGCCAGCACCAGCCAGCCAAGGGCGATGATGGCCACGATCCAGCCGATCACATCGTTCTGGTTGGCCGCGAACACCACGGCGAAGAGGAACACCAGCACCATCACGGCGATGCCGATGTTTCCGGCCTTGAAGGGGACGGCCCGGCTGGCGGACGTATTCGGGGATGAGCTGCCCAAGGATTGCATGCGCCTATTCTCTCAAACCGGGGCGCCTGACACGGCCGGCTTCCACCGCAGGCGAACGGATGCAGCCGGCTGCCCGCTGGCCGGGTGTCACGCCGCGTGGGTGTCCAGCCCGAGTGCGGCTCGATGGGGAGGGTGCTCCATTCCGACGCCCGGTTGTGGAAAACTCCTGCGGCCGGCCCGCGAAGCAGGCCTAATAGTGGGATGAACCGCCGTGTCCCGCTGCCGGAGCCGCTCGGCTCAAGGCCTTTCCTGCTCTCCGAGTCGGATGGCTTGAGCGTGCCGCGCCGCCGCACTGCCGCGAACGACGTGCGCACTCCGAGCCGGGCTATTCGGGTCCCGGTCGGAGTGGAGTTGTCGCTGCTCCAGCGATGCCGGCCCTATACCGACGTCACCCCTGGCTCTGTTATCAGCCATTTCACCGCGGCCCGAATCCATGGCTTCCCGATGCCGGTCGACTTTGACTGGCCCCCGCTCCTGGATGTGGCACGTCCGCGTGGGGCGGCAGCTCCGCGGAGGAAACATGTCCGGGGCAGGCGCCTTCGGTTGGACGAGGGCGACATCGTCACGCTGGATGGCGTCGCGGTGACATCAAGGGCACGGACCTGGCTGGACCTCGGCAGCGTATTCGGTGTGGGAGATCTGGTCGTCATAGCCGACTACCTGGTTTCCGAGCACAACCGGAACTTCGGCCCTGCCCGGGAGGCGATGGTGCCGCTGGATGAGCTGCGCGCCTACATCGAGTCGAAGTCGCGCATCCCGGGGCTGGCAATGTGCCGTCAGGCCCTGGGCCTCGTCCGGGTCGGCGTCGATTCGCCGCAGGAATCACTCCTGCGGCTGATGCTGCAGCGGGCCGGCCTACCGGAGTTCCATCCGAACTACCCCATCTGCGACACATCCGGGTACCCCAGGATATGGACGGACTTGGGCTGTCCCGAGTTCCGGACCTGCGTGGAATACGAGGGCACGCATCATCTGTCCGCGGAGCAGCAGGCCTCCGACCATGACCGCGATTTCACCACGTCATCATTGCTGTGGCATCAGGCGAAGATCAACAAAACGGACATGAAGCGCGGCGAAGTCCACGTGGTGGGCAAGGTCAGCCGGATGCTGAAGCGCGGGGGTTGGGAGCCGAAGGCGTGACCCCGGAAGTGCCGAGGCTGCGCGGCCCATCGTGTGAGCCGAGGCGTGCACCCGCGGGCCGCCGGGATAGCCCAGGCTCCGTGACCCCGGGGAGAGCCGAGGCGTGCACCCGCGGCCGCCCGTTTCGTGAGCAGATCACCACAGTGATGGGGGTCCCACATTGGGCTGATCTGCGCACGAAACGGCAGGGGGCCTCGCGCACGGGGCTGATCTGCGCACGAAACGGCAGGGGGCCTCGCGCACAGGGCTGATCTGCGCACGAAACAGCCAAAGCGCCTCCCGCACGGGGCTGATCTGCGCACGAAACAGCGGCTGGAACCGGTCAGCCGCTTTTTGCGCCGCCGCTGGTCCCGCCGAGCCGTGTTGGCAGCGACTGGTGCCGGCCGATGTGCTGCAGGACGCCGCAGGGCTACTTCAGGAACAGCGAACGCAGGCGGCCGGTGGTCAGCACCAGCCCGAGTCCGATCATGACCACGTAGTACAGCACGTGGATGCCGGTGGCCGCGGTGAACGCGCCGGCGCTGATCTGGCGCAGCAGCTCCACGCCATGCCACAGCGGCATCGCCTGGACCAGCCATTGGATCGGCTCCGGGTAGACGCTGAGCGGGTAGAACGTGGCGGAGAACAGGAACATGGGCAGCATGATGAAGTTGATCCAGTCCATCTGCTGGAACGTCTTCATGAAGCTCGTGATGCCCATCCCGAACGAGGCGAAACCGAAGGCGATCAGCACGGAGGCCGGGATCATCAGCAAGGCCCACGGCGTGGTGAGCAGGCCCATCAGGCCCATCACGGCGGTGAAGCCGGTGGCGTAGAGCGCGCCGCGCAGCAGGGCCAGCGTGATCTCGCCCAACGCTACGTCCAGCGGCCCCAGCGAGGTGTTCAGCATGCCTTGGTACAGCTTGGCGAAGTTGAGCTTGAAGAACACGTTCCAGGTCGAGTCGTACACCGCGCCGTTCATCGCGGACACCGCCAGCAGCGCCGGCGCGATGTAGGCGATGTAGCTGATCTCGGTGCCGCCCGGCCCCTCCACGGTTCCCACCAGCGAGCCGAGCCCGATCCCCATGGCAATCAGGTACAGCACCGGTTCGACGAAGCCGCTGGCCATGACCGCCCAGTTGCTCCCCCAGGTCGCCTTCAATCCACGTCCGACGACGGCACGGACGTTTCCGGAGTAGAGGGACCCGAGGGGGCGGCGCGAGAGGCTCAGCCGGATTCCGCCGGCGGGCGGGGGCGGCTGTCCGGCCTGGTCATGGCGGAGGCTCATATGCCCAGCCTCCTGGTGTAGTTGCGCTTGGCCAGGACCCAGCCGGCGGCAGCCAGGACGGCGAGGTAGAGCACGTGCGCCGCGGTCAGCCAGGCGGGTTCGGCATAGCCGTAGCTGAGCACCCGGCCGAGCTCGGTGGAGTGCCACAGCGGCGAGATCCAGCCGATCCACTGCACGGCCCACGGCATCGACGCGAGCGGGAAGAAGGTGCCGGAGAACAGGAAGAGCGGCATGACCACGAAGCGCTGCACCATGGCGAACTGGCCCTTGTCCTCGACGATGCTGGAGGCGTACGCCATCAGCGGCAGCCCGAAGGCCATGCCGCCCAGGGCCGCGGTGAAGATCATCAGCCAGCCGGCGGGGTCGGGGACGGCGCCAAACAGCAGCAGGAACAGGTAGTAGAGCCCGGTCGTCAGGAGCAGCCGGAACAGCACGCCGAGGCTATGCCCGTTGACCAGCTGCGCGCTGGACAGCGGCGACGCGTTCGGACCGTAGTAGGTCCGGCGCCACTTGAAGCCGGACATCACCGAGTAGGTGTTCTCCTCGGCGGCGACCATGATGCCGGCCGTCGCGAGCAGCGCGGGCGCCACGAACACCAGGTAGGGCAGGCCGTCACCGCTGCCGCCGCCGAGGGAGGCTCCGGTGTTCGCGTCGATCAGGGTCGCGAGCCCGACGCCCATGGCGAAGAGGTACACCAGCGGCGTCCCGACGGCGGTCATCACCACGGTCCAGCCGTAGCCGCGCATGGTGCGCAGCCAGTGCTCGGCGAAGTACAGGGAGCCGAACCGCCGCGCTTTGGCGGCTGACTCTTCCGGGGTCAGCGGCACCCGAAGGGAAAGCAGCGGCGCCGTCGCGTCGGCCTCCCGGAGCGTGGGCCGCTGCGGCTCAGTCAACGAGGCTCCTGCCGGTCAGCCGGAGGAAGACGTCCTCCAGGCTCGAGCGGCGCACCAGCGAGGTCACCGGATGAAGCCCCCGGTGACGGACCTGCTCAAGGGCCGCTTCGCCGTCGTTCGCGTAGATCAGGACCCGGTCCGGGAGGGTCTCGAGCCGTTCGCCGATGCCCTCCAGCTGGCCCGCAACGGTGGAGTTGCGCTGCGACCCGAAGCGCAGCTCCAGAACCTCCCGCGTGGAGTACTCCTGGATCAGCGATGCCGGCGAGCCTTCCGCCATGATCCGGCCCTTGTCGACGACGATCAGCCGGTCGCAGAGCTGCTCCGCCTCGTCCATATAGTGCGTGGTGAGCACCAGCGTCACGCCCTGCTCCTTCAGCCGGAACAGCCGGTCCCAGAGGATGTGGCGGGCCTGCGGGTCCAGGCCGGTGGTCGGCTCGTCCAGGAGCAGGATCTTCGGCTCGTTGATCAGCGAGCGGGCGATGGTCAGCCGGCGCTTCATGCCGCCGGAGAGCGAGTCCACCCGCGCCTTCGCCTTGTCGGTCAGCTGCGCGAACTCCAGCAGCTCGTCCGCCTTGTGCCGCAGGTAGCTGTAGGGCAGGCCGAAGTAGCGCCCGTAGACGATCAGGTTGTCGCGGACCCGGATCTCGTCATCCAGGTTGTCCTGTTGCGGCACCACGCCCAGATGCGCCCGCACCTCCGGCCCGTTCCGTTCCGGGTCCAGCCCCATGATGGACAGCTCGCCCGATGTGCGCTGCGAGACGCCGCCGATCATCCGCATCGTGGTGGACTTGCCGGCACCGTTGGGCCCGAGCAGGCCGAAGGACTCCCCCGCCGGCACGTCGAAGGAGATGCCGTCGACCGCGGCGAAATCACCGTACTTTTTGACGAGCTTGCGGGCCGAAATCACGGTCTTGGTCAGCTGTTTCGGGACTGTGGCATGGGACACGCCACCAGCCTAGAACAGCGCCGCGATTGAGGAAAGCCAATCGATGCCCGATTTGCTTGACTTATCCACTTTCACCAACAACACTGGCCCTATTCGAGCCCCTCGACGATGCGGGGCGCATGTTGGGGATGTGGTGAATATGCAAATTCCTGCTGCCTTCGATTACGTCCGTGCCAGCAGCATCGACGACGCCCTGGCGCTGCTGCAGCAGCACGGCCCGGAGTCCCGCGTGCTGGCCGGAGGGCACAGCCTGCTGCCCATGATGAAGCTCCGGCTGGCCCGGCCCGAGTGGCTGATCGATATCAATGAACTGACCGAGCTGGACTATATCCGGCGGGACGCGGACGTGCTGCGCATCGGCGCGATGACCAGGCATACCACGCTGCTCGAATCCCCCGACGTGGGCCGGCTCTTTCCGATCGTCCGCGACGCCGAGCAGGTGATCGCCGATCCCGTGGTCCGCAACCGGGGGACGATCGGCGGTTCGCTCTGCCAGGCGGATCCGGCCGAGGACCTTTCGACGGTGTGCAAGGTGCTTCGCGCCGAGGCCGTGATCCGGGGGCCGAACGGCGAGCGCGTGCTCCGGATGGACGAGTTCCACCGCGGCCCCTACGAGACGGCGCTCGAGCAGACCGAGCTGCTGTGCGAAGTCAGGCTGCCCGTCCGGCAGCGTTCCGGCAGTGCCTACGAGAAGGTCGAGCGCCGGGTCGGCGACTGGGCGGTGGCCGCCGCGGGGGCGGCGGTCGCGCTGGCACCGGACGGAACGATCGAGGACGCCGCCGTCGGGCTCACCGCCGTCGGGCTTGAGGGTACGGCGACGGAAGCGGAAACGCTGCTGCGGGGGAAACGCCCCGCCGAGGAGCTGTTCGCCGAGGCGGGCCGGGCGGCGGCGGCGGCGTGCGACCCGGTGGCGGACCAGCGCGGTCCGGTGGACTACAAGAGGCATCTGGCCGACGAACTCACCCGGCGGGTCCTGCGCCGGGCGTGCGGGCGCGCCGGCGCGGAACGGGAAGGCTGAACGATGCAGGTCAGCATGAAAGTCAATGGCGAAGAGGTCACGCGCGAGATCGAACCGCGGGTCCTGCTGGTCCACTTCATCCGCGAGGAGCTCGGGCTCACGGGCACGCACTGGGGCTGCGACACCACCAACTGCGGCACCTGCGTGGTCCTGCTGGACGGGCAGCCGGTGAAATCCTGCACCGTCCTGGCCGCCTCGGCGCACGGACACGAAGTCCGGACGGTGGAAGGGCTGGCCTCGAACGGATCGCTGGATCCGGTGCAGCAGGGCTTCATGGCCGAGCACGGGCTGCAGTGCGGGTTCTGCACGCCGGGCATGATGCTCACCGCCCGTGCCCTGCTCGATAAGAATCCACACCCGGACGAGCTGCAGATCCGGCAGGCGATCTCGGGACAAATCTGCCGTTGCACGGGATACGCCACGATTGTGCGCTCCGTGCAGTGGGCGGCGGAGCATCCGGCCGCCGCCGGGGACCCGCCCGGCACCGGTACCGACGAGGAGGACGTGCGGGCATGACCACCACCCACGAGCATCCGGCCAACCCTGCTGCCGGGGATCCGGACCGGCCGGTCGGCTTCGGCCGGATCCAGCGCAAGGAAGATCCCCGGTTCATCCGGGGCAAGGGCCGCTACATCGACGACATCGTGCTGCCGGGCATGCTGCACGGGGCCATCCTGCGCTCTCCCGTGGCGCACGCACGGCTCGTTTCGATCGATATCAGCGCCGCGGCGGCGCATCCCAAGGTCAAGGCCGTGGTCACCGGCAAGGATCTCGAGGGCCTCAAACTCGCGTGGGCGCCGACGCTGTCCGCCGATGTGCAGGCAGTGCTGGCCACGGACAAGGTCCGCTTCCAGGGCCAGGAGGTGGCCTTCGTGGTCGCCGAGGACCGCTACGCCGCCCGGGACGCGCTGGAGCTGATCGAGGTGGAGTACGACATCCTGCCTCCGGTGGTCAATGCGCGCCGGGCGCTGGACGCGGACGCTCCGGTCATCCGGGACGACATCGAGGGCCGTACCGACAATCGGATCTTCGACTGGGAGATGGGCGACGCCGGCGCCACCGACGCGGTGTTCGCGCGGGCCGACGTGACGGTTGCCCAGGAGATGGTCTATCCGCGCGTGCATCCGGCACCGATGGAGACCTGCGGCGCCGTGGCGGACTTCGATCCGATCGACGGCGGCCTTACCCTATATGAAACGACGCAGGCCCCGCACGCCCACCGGACGCTCTACGCCATGGTGGCCGGCATCCCCGAGCACAAGATCCGCGTGGTGTCGCCGGACATCGGCGGCGGCTTCGGGAACAAGGTAGGCATCTATCCGGGCTACATCCTGGCCGTCGTCGGTTCGATCCTCACCGGCAAGCCGGTCAAGTGGGTCGAGGACCGGTCGGAGAACCTGATGTCCACATCCTTCGCCCGGGACTACCTGATGAAGGGCGAAATCGCCGCCACCCGGGACGGGAAGATCCTGGCCGTCCGCACCAGCGTGCTGGCCGACCACGGGGCGTTCAACGCCACCGCCCAGCCGACCAAGAACCCGGCCGGCTTCTTCAGCATTTTCACCGGCAGCTACGACCTTGAGGCCGCCTACTGCTCGGTCACCGGCGTGTACACCAACAAGGCCCCCGGAGGCGTCGCCTACGCCTGCTCGTTCCGCGTCACCGAAGCCGTCTACCTGGTGGAGCGGATGGTGGACGTGCTGGCCGCGAAGCTGCAGATGGACCCGGCCGAACTGCGGCTGAAGAACTTCATCCGGCCCGAGCAGTTCCCCTACAAGAACAAGACCGGCTGGGAGTACGACTCGGGCAACTACGCGCCGGCGATGCGGCTGTCCATGCAGCTGGCGGGCTACGAGGACCTGCGGCGCGAGCAGGCGGAGAAGCGCGAACGCGGCGAGCTGATGGGCATCGGCGTCTCCTTCTTCACCGAGACCGTCGGCGCCGGCCCGCGGAAGCATTTCGACATCGTCGGCCTGGGCATGGCGGACGGCGCCGAACTGCGGGTGCATCCGACCGGCAAGGCCGTGGTCCGGCTCTCGGTGCAGTCGCAGGGTCAGGGTCACGAAACCACGTTCGCGCAGATCGTCGCCGAGGAGCTCGGCATCCCGCCGGAGGATATCGACGTGGTGCACGGCGACACGGACCAGACCCCCTTCGGCCTGGGCACCTACGGCAGCCGGTCGACGCCGGTAAGCGGGGGTGCCGTGGCATTGGTGGCCCGCAAGGTCCGCGAGAAGGCCAAGTTCATTGCCGCGGCGATGCTGGAGACCCGGGCCGAGGACCTCGAATGGGAAAAGGGCCGCTGGTTCGTCAAGGGCGATCCCGGCGCCGGCAGGACCATCGCCGAGATCGCGCTGGCCGCGCACGGCACACTCGCGCTGCCCGAGGGCATCGACGGGAACCTGGACGCGGAGGTGACGTACGATCCGCCGAACCTGACATTCCCGTTTGGCGCCTACATCTGCGTGGTGGACGTCGACCCCGGGACGGGACGGGTCAAGGTCCGCCGGTTCATCGCCGTCGACGACTGCGGCACGCGGATCAATCCGATGATCATTGAGGGCCAGGTCCACGGCGGTCTCACGGACGGCGTGGGAATGGCGCTGATGGAGATTATCGAATTCGACGACGACGGCAACTGCCTTGGCGGCTCCTTCATGGACTACCTGATTCCCACCGCCATGGAGGTGCCCGACTGGGAGACCGGCTTCACCGTGACTCCCTCGCCGCACCATCCCATCGGTGCGAAGGGCATCGGCGAATCGGCCACCGTGGGTTCGCCGCCGGCCATCGTCAATGCGGTGGTGGACGCGCTGGCTCCCTTCGGCGTCACCCACATGGACATGCCCTGCACGCCGGCCCGCGTCTGGGAGGCCATGCAGGGCCGGGCGACCCCGCCGGTGTGACATGACGTGGCAAAGCGAAGCGCTGTCGGCGCGGACCAGGGAACTGGAGGACCGGCGGGAGCCGCACGTCCTGGCCACGGTGGTGCGCGCCCAGCATCCCAGCAGCGCGCACCCCGGGGACAGCGCCGTGATCCTGGCGGACGGCAGCATCGAAGGCTTCGTCGGCGGCAACTGCGTGGAGGCCTCCGTCCGCGACCACGGCCTGCGCGTGCTCGCCGGCGGCGAACCGCTGCTGCTGCGCGTCCTGCCCGGTCCGCTTCCGGACGATCCCGGCGAGGGAGCCGTCAACGTTGCGAACCCCTGCCTGAGCGGCGGCGCCGTGGAGATCTTCCTGCAGCCCCGGCTGCCGGCTCCGCGGGTGCTGCTGGTCGGGACTTCCCCGACGGCCCGGGCGTTGCAGGCCATAGCAGAGGTGCTGGGCTTCGAAACCGAGCTGGCGGATGGGGCCGCGCTGTCACCGACCGCAGCGGACG
This sequence comes from Arthrobacter mangrovi, assembly GCF_026011795.1. Classification (GTDB taxonomy): domain Bacteria; phylum Actinomycetota; class Actinomycetes; order Actinomycetales; family Micrococcaceae; genus Crystallibacter; species Crystallibacter mangrovi. The sequence goes on from NZ_BRVS01000001.1 coordinate 155,191, forward strand.
CCGCCGTGATCGTGGCGTCGCACGGTGCGGACGAAGAACCGGCGCTCGAAGCCGCGCTGCGGGCCGGCGTCCGGTATGTCGCGCTGGTCGCGAGCAGCCGGCGCGGCTCCGACGTGCTGGCCTCGCTCGACGTCTCCGATGCCGACCGGGCGCGCGTGCACTGTCCCGCGGGGCTCGCCCTGGGCGCCCGGACGCCGGCGGAGACCGCCCTGTCCATCCTGGCCGAGCTGGTTGCGGAACGCCGCCTGCGCAGCCCCGCACCCTCCCTGCAGCCGGCCGCCGCCCCGGCCACCGCCGTCGACCCCGTCTGCGGCATGAGCGTCGCGGCCGTGGAAGCGAGCCTGCACGCGGAACACGCGGGCGCCACGGTCTACTTCTGTTCGCCCGGCTGCCGCAAGGCGTTCCTGGCCGCACCGGAGCGCTATGCCACAGCCTCCTGACCCGCGGACCGCAGGCCTGGTCCTCGCCGCCGGCGCCTCGCGCCGGCTCGGCCGGCCCAAGCAGCTGCTGCCCTATGCCGGCGGCACCGTGCTCGGCGCCGTCCTGCAGACCGTCCGCCGCTGCGGGTTCGACCAGCTGCTCCTGGCCCTGGGAAGTTCGGGGGAGGAAGTGCGGCGGCGGGTGGACACCTCGGGCTTCGAACTGGCCGACAACCCGGACTTCGGCTCGGGCTGCTCCTCGTCGATCGCCGCGGCCCTGCCCGCCCTGCACCCCGGCACGGAGCTGCTGGTGCTGCTGCTCGGGGACCAGCCCGGTATCCGGGCGGAAAGCGTGCGGCTCCTGCTGGCCGGACGCGGCGATGCGCCGCTGGCGGTCTGCCGCTACGACGACGGCATCGGCCATCCCTTCGCCTTCGCCCGCCGGGTCTTCGGCGATCTGGCCGCCCTGCACGGCGACAAGGGCGTGTGGAAAATGCTGGACCGGCGGGCGGACGAGGTCGCGGAGGTTCCGGTGCCGGGCCGGATCCCGCCGGATATCGATACCGAGGCGGACTACGAGCGGGCGCTGGCCAGGCTGCGGAGCGCATGATGGGCGCCCCGGAGGAAGGCCCGCGGGAGGAGTTGCGGCAGCGTTTTCCGGACCCTGCCGCGCTGGCGGGCGCCCTGGACGACGTGGACTACCTGGCCGATAACGGCCTAGCCACCGCCCTCTTCCTCGCGCTGCGGCTGCCCCAGCCGATCCTGCTCGAAGGCGAGGCCGGCGTGGGCAAGACGGAGGCGGCCAAGGCACTGGCCCGGGTGCTGGACACGCCGCTGTTCCGGCTGCAGTGCTACGAAGGGATCGACGCCGGCGAGGCCCTCTACGAGTGGAACCACCAGCGCCAGCTGCTCGGCATCAGGCTCGCCGAGATGCACGAGGACAGCCTCGACGAATCGGATCTGTTCTCCGGGCGGTACCTGTTGCGCCGGCCGCTGCTGCAGGCCATCGAGCATCCCGGTCCGCGGCCGGCCGTCCTGCTGCTGGATGAGATCGACCGGGCCGACGCCGAGTTCGAGGCGTTCACCTTCGAGCTGCTGGCCGAAGCCGCGGTCACCATACCGGAGCTCGGCACCATCCGCGCGCTCCACCCGCCCATCGTGGTGCTGACCTCGAACCGGACCCGGGACCTGCACGATGCCCTGACCCGCCGCTGTATCTACCACTGGATCGACTACCCGCCGGCCGAGCGGATCGCCAGGATTGTCCGCCGCAAAGTGCCCGGCAGCGCCGCTCCGATAGCGCTGGAGGCGGCCGCTGCCATCACCCGGCTGCGCGCCCTGGACCTGGTCAAGCCGCCCGGCATCGCCGAAGCGATCGACTGGGCTTCCGCCCTGGACGTGCTGGGGACGGAGCATCTCGACGCCCGCGCCGTGGAACAGACCTGGGGCGCGGTCCTGAAAAACCGGGAGGACCTGGCCGCGGCCAAGGAACGCGGCGCGGCGTGGCTGGCCGGAGGCGGACATGGCTGAGACCGCGCTCCGCCGCCTTGAGCCCGCCGAGCTGGCCGCGGCCCTGGTCGCCGCCCTGCACCGCGCCGGCGCCGGCGGCTCGCCCGAACGCGCCGTCTGGCTCGCCCAGGCGCTGCGCCTGGTGCCGCCGACTACCCGCGCCAGCCTCTACTGGACCTGCCGCATCGTCCTCGTTTCGGGCAAGGATCAGCTTCCGGTCTTCGACGCCGTGTTCGCCGCGGTCTTCGGCGAGTACGACGACGACGCGGAGCTCATGGGAGCCCGGGGCGAGAAGAACGCGCCGCAGCCGGCGCAGCGTCCCGGCATCCGCCGGACCCCGGCCGGTGAAGGCGCGGCGCCAGCGGTCCAGCCCGGTCCCGCTGCCCCGCCTGCCCCGGCTCCCCCGGCGGCGGGCAGCGGCGTCGAGGGACCGGACCGGGAGGCCATCCTGCTGACGGCCTCCGCCGAGGAGCGGCTGCACACCACGTCCTTCGCCGAACTGACCGAGGATGAGCAGGCGCAACTGCGCCTGCTCATCGGCCGCCTCCGGCTCGCCGCACCGGTCCGGCAGTCCCGGCGGACCCGCCCGACGGCCCGCACCGCGGGCCGGCTGGACCTGCGCCGCACGGCACGGGCCGCACGGCGCACCGGCTCCGACCCGGTCCGGCTGGTCTTCGCCCGCCGCCGGCGACAGCCGCGCAGGCTGGTCATGCTCTGCGACGTGTCCGGTTCCATGGAGGCCTTCACCCGGGCCTACCTCACGGTGCTGCAGGCCGCGGTGGCGTCCGCGAAGGCCGAGGCCTTCGTGTTCGCCACCAGGCTGACCCGGCTCACCCGGCAGCTGGCCATGCATGACCCGGACCAGGCCCTCGCGCGGGCAGCGGCCGGAGCCGAGGACTGGTCGGGCGGCACCCGGCTGGCGGACGGGCTCCGGAGCTTCATCGACGCGCACGGCCGGCGCGGAACCGCGCGGGGCGCCGTCGTCGTAATTTTCTCCGATGGCTGGGCGCAGGATGACCCGGCGGACGTGGCCGCCCAAATGGCACGGCTGCGAAGGCTGGCGTTCCGGATCATCTGGGTCAATCCGCGCAAGGCCGCGCCCGGCTACCAGCCGCTGGCCGGGGGCATGGCCGCGGCACTGCCGTTCTGCGATGCCTTTGTCAGCGGCCACAGCTACGACGCGCTCGCCGAACTGGCGTCCGCCATCCGTTCCGGCGCCGCCGCCGGACCCGCTACCGCGACACGAAGGATACTGTGATGGATCTCGAGCGTACTTTCACCGTCAACGCACCGATCGGCACCGTGTGGGATGCCCTGATGGACATCGAACGCGTGGCCGGCTGCGTGCCCGGGGCGCAGGTGCTGCAGAAGCTCTCCGAGGACACCTACCAGGTGGGCATGAAGGTCAAGCTGGGGCCGGTCAGCATGCAGTACAAGGGAACGCTCAATGTGGTGGAACGGGACGAGGCCGCCCGCCGCGCCGTCATGGAGGGCCAGGCGCAGGAGACGCACGGGCAGGGGACGGCCAAGGCCCGGGTTGACCTGCGGCTGGCGGAGGAGGGAAGTACGACGACGGGAACGGCCGCCGCGGCCATCACGCTCTCCGGGAAGGCCGCGGTGATGGGCCGGAGCGTGATCGGCAGCGTTGCCGACCAACTGCTCGGGGTCTTCACGGGTAACCTGCAAAGCATGCTGAACTCTTCCAGCGCTCCCGCGGCGGCCGACGCACCGTCGCAGCAGCCGGCGCGGCCGGACGACAACGCCGCTCCGGCCTCATCCGCGGGGAACACGGCTCCGCCCGCTTCCGACGCCGCTGCGGGTTCGGCCTCAGCTGCCTCCGCCGACGCTGCGGTCCCGGCCGCTTCCGCCAGCGCCGCGCCTCAGGCTGCCCCCGGGAAACCCACCGGCCCGACCGGAGCCTTCCCCGGAACGGGCGCCCCGCCGTCGTCCGCTGACTCCGGCCTGGACGCCTTGGCCGTGGCCAGGGGAATGCTCGCGGACCAGCTGGCGAACCCGGGCAAGGTCCTCGCCCTGCTCGCCGCGGCCGCTGTGCTCGGCTACCTCGCCGGCCGCTGCTCCCCCGGGCGCAGCGGGAGCCGCCATGCGTGATGTGCTCGAGGCGCTGCTGCGGGACTGGCGGGCCGGCGGAACCGCGGGCCTGGCCACGGTGGTGCGGACCTTCGACTCCGCGCCGCGGCCGGCCGGCGCCTCGATGCTGGTGGCCTCTGGCGGCGAGGCCGTGGGCTCGGTCTCCGGCGGCTGCGTGGAGGCGGCGGTCTACGAGCTGGCCACCGAGGTGGTCCAGCGGGGCCGGCCGGAGCTGGTGCGCTACGGCATCAGCGACGATGACGCGTTCGCTGTGGGGCTGACCTGCGGCGGCATCATCGACGTGTTCGTCGAGCCGGTGTCCCGGCGGACCTTTGCCGGCCTGGACGATGTCGGGGCCGACGTCGAGGCGTCGCGGCCGGTCGCCGTCGCCACCGTGATCGAGCATCCGGACGAGGCCTGGCTGGGCCGGCACCTGGTGGTGCGCCCGCACGGTTTCGACGGCGACCTGGGCTCGGAGCGGGCCAACCATGCGGTCAGCGACGACGCCCAGGGCCTCCTGGCCGCCGGCCGCAACACCACGCTGACGTACGGCCCGGACGGCGAGCGCCGCGGCGAGGGCATGCGCGTGTTCTTCTCCAGCTTCGCGCCGCGGCCGCGGATGCTGGTGTTCGGCGCCATCGATTTTGCCGCGGCGCTGGCCCGGATGGGCAGCTACCTTGGCTACCACGTGACGGTCTGCGACGCCCGGCCGGTTTTCGCGACGCCGGCCCGTTTCCCGGAAGCGGACGAGGTAATTGTCGATTGGCCGCACCGGTACCTCGCCGGCCAGTTGGACGCGGGACTGGTCGATGCGCGGACGGTGGTGTGCGTGCTGACCCACGACCCGAAGTTCGACGTGCCGCTGCTGGAAGTCGCCCTGCGGGCCGGGCCGCTGGCCTACCTCGGGGCGATGGGTTCGCGGCGGACGCACGAGGACCGGCTGGCCCGGCTGCGCGAAGCCGGCCTCACCGACGAGGAGCTCGCCCCGCTGCGCAGCCCGCTCGGACTGGACCTCGGCGCGCGCACGCCGGAAGAGACCGCGGTGTCGATCGCGGCCGAGATCATCGCCGAGCAGTGGGGCGGCAGCGGCCGGCCCTTGGGCAGCCTCGACGCACGGATCCACCACGACGAAATCCACGAGCCGTCCTCCGGGGCGGGCAGCGGGCTAACGACGGCGGGTGGCGGGCCCTAGCTTCCGCCTCCCGTTCCGGGCGGGGAATGCTGCGTGTTCGGCGCGGCGTTGGCGGCGAAGGCCACCATCGCCTCCGCGCGGTCGGTGAGCCTGATGGACTCGGGCCAGATCATCTTCACGGCTACGGGCCTGACCGCGGGGCTGATCGGCTTGGCGACCACGGTCCGGCCTTCGTAGGAGCGGTCCACCGACGGCCGCTGCACCAGGACCGAGTAGCCGACTCCCCTGCCCACCAGCGAGCGCGTGAGCTCGAAGTCGCGGGTGCGGTACCGGATGTCGGGCCGGACGCCGGCCTGCTCGAAGAGCGACAACGTGTGGTGGCTGCTCGGCGGTGCGTCCAGCAGGATCATCGGGTCCTCGGCCAGCTCGGCCAAGGTGACGTCGGGCTGGTCCGCAAGGCGGTGCGAAGCGGGCAGCAGCACGTAGGCGGAAACTTCATAGAGCAGCACCGAGCCCACCCCCGGCCGCAGGTCCATGTCGTAGACGATGGCCAGGTCCATGTCGCCGGCCAGCAGCCGCTCCTGGATCACGTCCTGGGCGCCCTCCACGAAGTCGAGGCCGACCTGGGGATGGTTGACGCTGAATCCCTCGATCAGCACGGGCAGGATCGTCGGGGCGACGGTCTGGTAGCAGCCGATGACCAGCGGCCCGGCCAGCTCGCGTCCGCCGCTCGCGGTGCTCAGCTCCAGCTCCTCGGCGGCCCGCAGCAGTTCGGCCGCCCTGGCGTTCAGGTAGCTGCCGGCCGGGGTGAGCGAGACGCCGTGGGCCTTCCGCCTGACCGTCAGCTGCGTGCGGAAGATCCGCTCCAGCTCGGTCACCGCCGCGGCGACCGCCGTCTGCGAAACGTGCAGCTTCGCCGCCGCCGCCGAAATCGAGCCCGCGTCTGCCACCGCGGTGAAGTAGGCCAGCTGCCGCAAGGTGTAGCGCGCCATGTTCGCCCTCCCGACTATGCACTCCTCCGTTTTTCCGGGGAGATATCCCGCTTCTTTGAACTTTACCTGCGGATATGGGTCGGGTCACACTCTAGTGAGAGACACAGCACAGCGCCGGCGTCGTACCCGTCGACCGCTGGCAGAAGGTTGCCTGCGTGCAGGAGACAGCCGCTTGGCAAGAGCAAAGGAGCCGCACATGACCGCCGAAGCACTCGAAGCCCGGCCCGTTCCCACCGCGGACTGGGTGACCATCCCGGACCTGCACCGCAATCCGTTCCCGATCTTCCGCAAGATGCGCGACGAGGCTCCCGTGCACTGGGTTCCGGCGGTCAACCGCTACATGGTGACCAGCTACGAGGCCTGCCACATCATCGAGAACGACCAGGAAATTTTCTCGGCCAACGAGACGAACTCCCTGATGAAGCGGGCCATGGGCCACTCGATGCTGCGCAAGGACGATCCGGAGCACGACGTGGACCGCAAGTCCTACGGCTCGGTGCTGCGGCCCAAGGCCATCAAGGAGCACTGGAACGCGATCTTCCAGGCCAACAGCGACAAGTACCTCGCCCGGCTCAAGGCCGCCGGCCCGGGCGCCGACCTGATCCGGGAGTATGCCGCGCCCTACGCCGCCGAAAACCTCCGCCTCATCATGGGCTTCCACAACGCCACCCAGGAGGACATGCAGCGCTGGTCACAGACCATGATCAACGGCACCGGCAACTATGCGGATGATCCCGAGGTCTGGGCCGCCTCGGAGCAGTCCTACAACGAGGTCGACGACGCGATCGACGAGATCCTGCCCTACCTGCGCAAGAACCCGGATTCCAGCCTGCTCTCCGGCATGACCAGCATGCCGATCCCGCTGGAGGCCATCCGCGCCAACATGAAGATGACCATCGGCGGCGGCCTGAACGAGCCCCGCGACGTCCTCGGCGTCGCGGTCTGGGCACTGCTCTCGAACCCGGAGCAGCTGGACCGCGTGCTGGCCGACACATCGCTCTTCCCCGCCGTCTTCGAAGAGTCGGTCCGCTGGGTCGCGCCGATCGGCATGTACCCGCGCGAGACCACCCGGGACACCGTGCTCGAGGGCGTGCAGCTGCCCAAGGGCGCCCGCCTCGGCGTCGTGGTCGGCGCCGCCAACCGCGATCCGAAGATTTTCGAAGACCCGGACAGCTTCAACATCTTCCGCGCCAAGAAGCCGCACCTGGCCTTCGGCGGCGGCAACCACTACTGCGCAGGGGCGTGGGTGGCGAAGGCCTCGGTCGCCGGCATCGCCCTGCCGCAGCTCTTCGCCGAACTGCCCAACCTGCGGCTGGATCCCGCCCGGCCCGCGGTCGACGCCGGCTGGGTCTTCCGCGGCATGACCTCCCTCCCCGTGCTCTGGGACAGCAAGTAGTCCCGCCGTTACCCCCTACAGAAAGGCCAACACCATGGCGAAAATCAGCTTCCACCACTCTGACGGCAACGTCGACGTCCTGGACGTGGACCCCGGCACCTCGATTATGCGCGCCGCCGTGACCAACGGCGTCGCCGGCATCGTCGGCGAATGCGGCGGCCAGGCCATGTGCGCCACCTGCCACGTCTACGTCCGCCCCGAATACCTCGACGGGCTGCCGGAGATCGGCGACGACGAAGAGGAGATGCTCGACTGCACCACCGAGGAGCGCGACGGCGAGCGCTCCCGCCTCGGCTGCCAGCTCAAGGCCGGCGAAGCCTTCGATAACATCGAAGTCGACCTTCCCGCCAGCCAGATCTGATCCGCTCCAGGTCTGGTCCACAGCAGGTTTGATCCACGAAAGGCAGCACGCATGACCTCCGAGGAACGCATCGTCATCGTCGGCAACGGCCAGGCCGGCATCCAGCTCATCGATTCCCTCCGCAGGGAGGGTTTCGCCGGGCCGGTCACGGTGATCGGCGAGGAGGAGCACTTCCCGTACCAGCGGCCCCCGCTATCGAAGGACTACATGTCCGCCGACAAAGCGGCGTCCCCGCTGCCGCTGCGGGCGGAGAAATTCTTCGCAGAGAACGACGTCGACTCCCGCTTGGGCGTTCAGGTCACCTCCATCGACCGGTCCGGCCATACCGTGTCCTTGTCGGACGGCAGCACCCTCGGCTACTCGAAGCTGGTGCTGGCCACCGGGGCGGCCAACCGCGAACTGACGGTGCCCGGCGCCGAGGCGAGCGGGATCTACGGCCTGCGGACCCTCGCCGATGCGGAGGCCGTGCAGGCGCAGCTCGAGGCGGCGGGCACCATCGTCGTTATCGGCGCAGGCTTCATCGGGCTGGAATTCGCCGCGGCCGCGCGGAAACGCGGACTGGCAGTCACAGTGCTCGAGTACGCGGACCGGCCGATGGCCCGTGCGCTGTCGCCCGTAACGAGCGCCTGGTTCGCCGAGGCGCACCGCGGCCTCGGGGTGGACCTGCGCCTCGGCGAGGGCATCGCGTCCTTCGCCACGGACGACGGCGGCCGGGTCACCGCCGCGGTCAGCACCACCGGCCGCGCGTATCCGGCTGACTTGGTGCTCGTGGGCATCGGCGTCATCCCCCGCACGGAACTCGCTGAAGCCGCGGGCCTGCCCGTCGCCAACGGCATCCTCGTGGACAGCGCCATGCGGACCGAGGATCCGGACATCTTCGCGCTCGGCGACTGCGCCAACTACCCCAGCCACCACGCCGAAACCCGGACCCGGCTGGAGTCCGTGCAGAACGCCACCGACCAGGCCCGGCACACCGCCAAGTCCATCCTCGGCCGCCACGGCGATGCCGAACACTACCGAGAACTGCCGTGGTTCTGGTCCAACCAGGGCGACCTGCGGCTGCAGATCGCCGGCATCGTGCAGCCGGGGGACGAAACCGTGCTGCGCGGCGACCCCGCCTCCGGCAAGTTCTCCGTGTTCTGCTACCGCAAGGGCCGGCTCGCCGCCGTCGAGTCCGTGAACCAGCCGTCCGACCACATGGCCGCCCGGCGCCTGCTGGCGCAGGAACGAAGCCTGCCGCCGGAACAGGCCGCCGACCTTGCGTTCGATTTCAAGGCCTACTCCAAAGCCGCGGCCGCCGCGGCCTGAGAGCGCCGGGCTTCGCCGTGCAGGACCTCCACGGCGAAGCCCAGTACCGCCTGCGCCCGCGGACTGAGCCGCATCTCCTCCGGCCAGATCCCCACGACGGAGGTCCGCGAAGCCGGCGGACTGATCGGCCGCACCGCTACCGGCAGGCCCTCCAGCGAGACGGCCGGTGAGTTCGGCCGCGACATCAGCAGCGCATAGCCCAGCCCCCGCCCCACCATCGCCTGCACCAGCACCAGCTGCGGCATGTTCGTCAGGACCTTGGGCCGCAGCCCGCGCTCGGCGAAGACCTGGTAGGTGTTCGCGGTGCTGGGGCTCGTGTCGTACATGATCAGCGGCTCGTCGGCGAGCTGCGCCAGGTCCACGGTCTCCTGCGCCGCCAGCGGATGGCCGGGCGGGAGCACGGCCTCGAGTTCCGTCGCATAAATGGTGCGCTGGCTGTAGCCGCCGGGCAGCAGCATGTCGTAGACGATGGCGAAATCCAGCAGCCCGGCGTCCAGGGCGGGCAGCAGGTCGTCATGGGTGCCGATGGTGACGTCGATGCTGATCCCCGGGTAGGCCTTGGGCAGCCCTTGGAGAATGGCCGGAAGGACATTGCTGGCGAAGCTGCCGAAGCATCCCAGCCGCACCGGCCCCTTCAGCTCGCCGGTGCGGCCGGCCAGGTCGTGGATTAGGCCGTCTGCCTCCTGCAGCAGCCGCCGGGCCCGCTGCGCGAAGAAGACGCCCGCCGGAGTCAGCTGCAGGCCGCGTGCCTTCCGCCGCACGCAGAGCTGCTCGCCCACCAGCTTTTCGAGGGCCGTGATCGCCTGCGAGAGCGCCGATTCCGAGAGACGCAGGCTAGCCGCGGCCGAGCTCAGCGTCGTGTGGTCCGGCAGGGCGGCGAAGAGTTCCAGCTGGCGGAGCGTGAAGTCCGGCATTGTTCAGTCCGATCAAAGAAGTAATGCGGTTTTATGAAGTTTACTGGAGGAAGATCACATGTGACACTGGCTACACCCGTGTATTACCTCCGGCCATGGCGACATGGCTGCTCGATAAGGAAACCTCATGAGCACTTCCGTTCGCGCGCACTCCGCTGCCGCCAATCAGCGGCGCGTGGCCTTTGCCACCATCGTCGGCACCACGGTGGAGTGGTACGACTTCTTCATCTACGCCACGGCCGCCGGCCTCGTCTTCGCCCAGCTGTTCTTCGAGCCCGCCGGCTCCCAGATCGGCCTGCTGCTCTCCTTCGCGTCGGTCGGCATCAGCTTCCTCTTCCGGCCGCTGGGCGCCTTCCTGGCCGGCCACTACGGCGACAAGATCGGCCGCCGTGCCATGCTCGTGCTGACGCTGCTGCTCATGGGCGGTGCCACGACCCTGATCGGCGTCCTGCCGACCTTCGAGACCGCGGGCGTCATGGCCCCCGTGCTGCTCCTGCTGCTCCGCATCGTCCAGGGCATCTCCGCCGGCGGCGAATGGGGCGGCGCGGTCCTGATGGCCGTCGAGCACGCACCGAAGGACCGCCGCGGACGTGCCGGGTCCTTCCCGCAGCTGGGTGTCCCGCTGGGCATGCTGCTCGCCTCCGGCATCACCGCCCTGATGACCGGCGTTATCTCCCCCGGCGAGGCGTTCCTCGAGTGGGGCTGGCGCGTGCCGTTCCTGCTCAGCTTCGTGCTGATCATTGTCGGCTACATCGTCCGCCGCGCGGTGGACGAGAGCCCGGTCTTCCAGGAGATCGCGGAGAAGAAGCAGCAGGCCAAGGTCCCCGTCGTCGAGCTCTTCAAGAAGCACTGGCTGCTGGTCATCCTGGCCGCCCTGGTCTTCGCGGGCAACAACGCGGCCGGCTACATGGCCACCGGCGGATTCATCCCGAGCTACGCCACCAGCGACGCGGTCGGCCTGGAGCGCACGGACGTGCTGCTGGCCATCACCTTCGCCGCCGCCATGTGGTTCGTCTTCACCGCGCTGGCCGGCGTCCTGTCGGACAAGATCGGCCGCAAGAAGACCTACCTGATCGGCTTCTCCGCCCAGCTGCTGGCCGTCTTCCCGCTGTTCTGGCTGATCAACACCGGCTCGCTGGGCATGCTCTACGTGGCGCTCGGACTGTTCACCGTCGGCCTCGGCCTGGGTTACGGTCCCCAGGCCGCCTGGTACAGCGAGATCTTCCCCGCCTCGGTGCGCTTCTCCGGCGTGTCCATCTCCTACGCCCTCGGCGCCATCCTGGGCGGTGCGTTCGCCCCGACCATCGCCGCCGCCCTGGTGCAGGCTACCGGCGGCAGCACCGCCGTCTCGGTCTACCTGTTCATCATGACGGCCGTTTCCATCGCCGCCGTGCTGATCCTGCGCGACCGCCCGGGCATCGACCTGAGCATCAACAACGAGGCCGAACAGGAAGTCGGAGCCACCATCTTCGATTCCCGCCGCGCCGCCCCGTTCGAGGCGCCGGTCAAGGCCGACGCCTAGCGGCGCCGCCGAAGCCCCAGTCAACGGGTGGCTCCCGTCCGGTTCGCCGAGAACCGGACGGGAGCCATCTGCGTTGCGGAGGTTGAGGCCGACGACGGCGGGCGCGGCGCTTCGGCGGTCAGCGTCCGTCCACCCGGCCGGACAGCCGGGAGGTGTCGACGCGGCCGCGCCCGAAGGCGTCGATCCGTCCCCAGCGGCCTGCGATGTCGAGCAGTTCCAGCCGGCCGATGGTCGTCGGGAGCGCCGGATCCACCACCAGGTGGTCCCCCATCGGTTCGAGGCCGAGCATGGTGCGCAGGAACAGCAGCGGCGCGCCGGTGGACCATGCCTGCGGGCTGCACGCGGTCGGGTACTGCACCGGGTACTTCGTCATCGACCGCGGGTAGCCGCCGAAGGCCTCCGGCAGCCGCCCGTCAAAGTACGCAGAGGCTTCGAGGTTGCCGGCCGCAACTGCGGCAGCCTCGTCCTTGAAGCCGTAGCGGCGCAGCCCCCAGGCGATGAACGAGTTGTCGAAGGGCCAGATCGTCCCGTTATGGTAACCGATCGGGTTGTACCGGCTCTCCCCCACCGCCAGCGTGCGAATGCCCCAGCCTGTGAACAGCCTCTCGCTCATCAGGTGTTCGGCGACGGCCCGGGCCTTCGAATCGTCGACGATGCCGCTCCACAGGAGGTGCCCGTTGTTGGAGGTGAGCGAGTCGACCTGGCGTCCATCCGCATCGAGGGCGATCGCATAGTATTCGCCGTCGGCCACCCAGAAGTCGCGGTTGAAGCGCTGCTTCAAGTCCGCAGCTTGCTTTTCGAGCCGCCGCGCGAGCACGGGATCCTGCCACACTTCGCGTGCCAGCCGGGCGCCGCGCATCTTGGCGTCATATGCGTAGCCCTGCAGCTCGCAGGTGGCCCGCGGGAAGCCGGGCAGCGTGCCGTCCCGGTAGGAGATCGAGTCCCAGGAGTCTTTCCAGCACTGGTTTTCCAGGCCGGTCTCGGCGTTGCGCCGCTGGTATGAGATGTAGCCGTTGCCTTGAAGGTCGGCGTAGGCGTCGATCCAGTGCAGCGCGGCGCGGGCCTCGCCCTCGAGCTCGCGGACGAGGTCCGTGTCTCCGGTCCACCGCTCATATTCATCCAGCAGGACCACGAACAGCGGCGTGGCATCGGCGCTCCCGAAGTAGGGAGAATGCGGACGCTCTTCGAACGCGGTCATCTCGCCGTAGCGCATCTCGTGCAGGATCCGCCCCGGATCCTCGTCGCGGAAGTCGTCGATGCGGGTTCCCTGGCGCAGCCCGAGCTCGCGCAGCGTCGTCGCCGCCAGCCCCGCGGTGAAGGGCAGTGCCTGCAGGCTTGTGAAAATGCTGTCGCGCCCGAACATGGTCATGAACCACGGCAGTCCTGCAGCCGGCAGGCTGTTGCCCCCGGCCGTCAGCGGAGAGAAGCGGAGCGCTGCCAGGTCGACAAGGCTGCGGCGGTAGGTCCTCTGCAGTGTTTCCCAATCGCATTCGAGCCGCGGGGCTTCCCCGAGCCAGCGGGCGAGGTTGCGTGCCATGTCCGGAATCGGCCGCTTTACCTGGTCCTCGAGCGTCCGGGCCACGCCCCCGATCTCCTGTCCGGGCTCCGCGATTTGCTGTCCCAGCATCTGGATGGCGACATCGAGTTCGGTAGTCCAGGCCGCGTGTGGGTCGATGGTGATCGTGAATGTCAGCCCGCCCTCGTCGAATGCGCACGGCTGCGACGACGAAATCGCCGTCGACCGTACATAGGTGCCGCGGCGGTACAGCAGGAGCAGTGAACTCTCGCCTGCCTGCCTCGCATAGGCCCCCTGCTTCCGCAACGTGTCCTTGACCTCGAACAAATCCGCGAAGTCGGAATCGGCGTCGAGCCGGACCGTGAGGTCGACCGGAACGTCGTCATGGTTCAAGAGCGAGAGCACCTCGAGGAAGCCGTTGCCGACCGAACGCTGGCGGATCACCGACAGCGTAGCGTTCACATAGACGCTCCCGACCCCCGGGACGAGGAAGAACCGCGCCTCGAAGTACTGCAGGTCGTCGGTCGACAGCGACATGAGACGGTCGCCGTTGATGGTCAGCACCCACTTGGACAAGAACCGGGTGTCGAACGAGAACAGTCCCGTCGGGTCCGACGGCGAGGCCTCGATGTCGCCCCGCGCGTCGCTGACGACGAAAGTGTTGCCGTTGAGGATCTTCACCATGCCGTCGCTCATCATGCACTCCTGGTGCCCGCAGTCGGATCCCACCCCCGGGGCGGGGCCGGAAAAATCCGCTGGACAGCCCACATCAACTCGAGATCGCCATCGCAGGCCAACGCACCGCGCAGGACCGCAGCCATGAAGTTCATCCGGCCGGCGACGAGTTCCGCGAAGACCGGAAGGTCCCCGCGAACCGTGCAGTCTGCCTGGGACGCATCGCTGGCCAGGGCGAGCTTGCCCTCGTCGATAACCAGGAGTCGGGACTCCGCGCCAGGCCCGTCCGCAAGATCGAACCGGACCCGCCCGGAGACCTTGCGCAACAACGGCTCATCGCCGCGCCGCGCGAGTTCGTCGAAGAATCCGGCCACGCGATCGTCCGCTGCTGCCGAAGACGAAGTCGACATACGATCATCTCCTTCCACCCGGGAGATGCCGGCGGGATGGTCGGCAGAGGGGGTCACGCGCCCATACTGCCTGCGCCCAGGCACGGACGCATCACCCTATGCGGATGAATGCGGCGGACTGGAGTGCCTCCCGGAACGGCAAGGGGACGCACTCCATGCAGGAGTGCGTCCCCTTCGCTGTCCGCGGCCGGTTCAGGCCTCGAGGCGGCTCAGCCGGCCTGGCGCTCGGCGGCCTCCACGACGTTGGCCAGCAGCATGGCGCGGGTCATCGGCCCGACACCGCCGGGATTGGGCGAGATCCAGCTCGCCACTTCCCTGGCTTCGGGATCAACGTCGCCGGTGACCTTGGCCTTGCCGGATTCCTCGTCCTCCACGCGGCTGACACCGACATCGAGCACGATGGCGCCGGGCTTGAGGTCCTCGCCCTTGATCATGTGCGGCATGCCGGCTGCTGCGATGACCACATCCGCCTGGCCGAGCTCGGCCGCCAGGTCCTCCGTTCCGGTGTGGGCCAGCGTGACCGTGGCATTGATCGAGCGGCGGGTCAGCAGCAGGCCGAGCGGGCGCCCGACGGTCACACCGCGGCCCACGACGAGCACCTTCCTGCCCTTGAGGTCGATGTCATGGCGCAGCATCAGCTCCACGCAGCCGTGCGGGGTGCAGGGCAGCGGCGAATCGAGCGGCTCGTTCACGTTGAGCACCAGCCGCCCCAGGTTGGTCGGGTGCAGGCCGTCCGCGTCCTTGGCCGGGTCGATCCGCTCCAGGATGGCGTGGGTGTCGATGTGCTTGGGCAGCGGCAGCTGCACGATGTAGCCGGTGCAGGCGGGGTTGCTGTTCAGCTCGTCCAGCACTGCTTCCAGCTCCGCCTGGGAAACGTCCTCGGGAAGGTCGCGGCGGATGGACTCGATGCCTACCTCGGCACAATCCCGGTGCTTGCCCGCCACGTACCACTTGCTGCCCGGGTCTTCTCCGACCAGCACGGTGCCCAGGCCCGGCGTGATGCCCTTGGCCTTCAGCGCCGCGACGCGCTCGGCGAGCTCGGCCTTGATCGTCGCAGCGGTTGCCTTGCCGTCCAGGATCCGGGCCGGCTGCGGGGTTGTGTACAGGTTCATCACCACTCCTCGTGTCCCGGGTAAAGCGGGAATTGTTGCGTCAGTTTGGTTACGCGGTTGCGCAGCTCTTCGACATCGGCGCCGCCCTTCAGCGCGGCGGCGATGATGTCGGCCACCTCGGTGAACTCGGTCGCCCCGAAGCCGCGGGTCGCCAGCGCGGGCGTGCCGATCCGCAGGCCGGACGTGACCATCGGCGGCCGCGGGTCGAACGGCACCGCATTGCGGTTGACCGTGATCCCGACGGAATGCAGCAGGTCCTCGGCCTGCTTGCCGTCCAGCTGCGAGTTGCGCAGGTCCACCAGCACCAGGTGCACGTCCGTGCCGCCGGTCAGCACGGAGACGCCCGCCTCCGCGACGTCCGGGGCGCTCAGCCGGTCGGCCAGGATGCGGGCACCTTCCAGCACCCGTTCCTGCCGCTGCCTGAACTCCTGGCTGCCGGCAATCTTGAAGGCCACGGCCTTGGCCGCGATGATGTGCATCAGCGGCCCGCCCTGCTGGCCCGGGAACACGTTGGAGTTGATCTTCTTCGCCATCTCCTGCTTGCCCAGGATCACGCCCGAGCGCGGACCGGCGAGGGTCTTGTGCACCGTGGAGGTCACGACGTCGGAGTGCGGCACCGGGCTCGGGTGCAGGCCGGCGGCCACCAGGCCGGCGAAGTGCGCCATGTCGGTCCAGAAGTAGGCACCGACCTCGTCCGCGATCGAGCGGAAGGCCTCGAAGTCCAGGTGGCGCGGGTAGGCGGACCAGCCGGCGATGATGACGTTGGGCCGCTCGGCCAGCGCCTGCTCGCGGACCTTGTCCATGTCCACGCGGAAGGTCTGCGGGTCCACTTCGTAGGCGGCGACGTCATACAGCTTGCCGGAGAAATTCAGCTTCATGCCATGCGTCAGGTGCCCGCCGTGGGCCAGGGACAGTCCCATGATCTTGTCGCCCGGATTGATCATCGCGGTCAGCGCGGCGGCGTTGGCCTGTGCGCCTGCATGCGGCTGCACGTTGGCGAATTCCGCACCGAACAGGGCCTTGACCCGCTCGATCGCCAGGTTTTCCGCCACGTCGACATGCTCGCAGCCGCCGTAGTAGCGGCGTCCCGGGTACCCTTCGGCGTACTTGTTGGTCAGCACGGAGCCCTGGACCTCCAGCACCGAGCGCGGCGCGAAGTTCTCCGAGGCGATCATTTCCAGCGTGTCGCGCTGGCGGCCGAGCTCGGCATCGAGGACGGCGGCAATTTCGGGGTCTACCTCGGCTAAGGGCAGATCAGTGACTGGCAAGGTGGAAGACGTCACGGTTTCTCCTGGGAATGGAAGCAGTTGTGCTACAGGTCAGGCTACCGGTTGTGCCTGCGCCGCCGCATGATCCATGTCACGGGCGCGCAATCATGACCGGTTGGACATGACCCTCGGCCCAGGCGTGCGATCCGTGGTCTGCGCTGCCGGTTGGCGGGTGCCCGCCGGCCGCCGCTTCCTGATGGTGCCCCATCTAACGCCAGTCGCGGCGTTCTCATCCTACCGCGATGACCACCTTGCCCTGCACCTGCCCGGCACGGAGCCGGCGGATGGCGGCCGGGGCCTCGCCCAGCGGATAGACCCGGTCCACCGCGGGCGCCAGCTCGCCGGATTCGATCAGGTCCTTCAAGTCCTTCAAGTCCTGCCTGCCCTCCGACGACATGAGGATGCGCAGCTTGCGGCGGGAGAACGGCGCGAGCAGCAGCGCCCGCAACTGCCGGTCGACGCCGCCGAAAATGCGTCCGCCGCCTTCGCCCCCGGCAATGACGAGCGTTCCTCCGGGCGCCAGCGCGCGGCCGAGCCGGCGCAGCGGGTTGTTGCCCGCGATGTCCAGGATGAGGTCGTACCGCCCCGTGCCGTCCGCGAAGTCCTCGCGCGAGTAATCGATGACGCGGCCTGCCCCGAGAGCGCGGACCAGTTCCGCTTTGGACCCGCTGCACACTGCCGTGACCTCGGCCCCCCAGGCCCTGGCCAGCTGGACCGCGAAGGTGCCCACGCCCCCGCCTGCACCGATGATGAGCACGCTCTGGCCCGGCCGCAGCCGCCCGGCGTCGCGGAGCCCGTGCAGTGCCGCGCAGCCGGACACGGGCACCGCGGCAGCCTCCGCGAAACCAAGGTTCACGGGCTTGTGCTCGAGCCTGTCCTCGCCCGTGCTCGTGAACTCGGCGTAGGTCCCGGTCAGCGAGGTGCCGAAGACTTCGTCGCCGGGACTGAATCGCGTGACGCTGCGGCCCACCGCGGCCACAATGCCTGCCACATCCCGGCCGCGGATCCGCAGCCTTGGACTCCGCAGCCCGAAGCCGAACAGCCGCAACAGGTAGGGCCGGCCGGACATGAGGTGCCAGACCCCGGCGTCGACTCCGGCCGCACGAACCTGGACCAGGACATCGGTGTCCCCCAGCTCCGGCCTGCCGACCTCCTCCAGCCGGAGCACCTCGGACTCGCCGTAGGTATCCTGCACGATTGCTTTCATGGTGTCTCCCCCTCCTGGACCGGATACTGGAATACATCGTCGAGCGGGACTCCAAAGACCCGCGCTATCTGGAAGGCCATCTCGAGCGACGGCGAGTAGCGGCCCTGTTCGATGGCGATCACGGTCTGGCGGGTCACGCCGATCCGCTCCGCCAACTCCGCCTGGGTCATCTCGCCGCTGGCGAACCGCAGCCGGCGGATCTCGTTCCTGACCTTCGTCGGCTTCACCACTCCGGCAGGCCCCTGCGGTAGGCGACCAGCTTGGCCACGGAGGCCAACACTGCGGAGAGACCGAATGCGAGATAAACGGTGTTGGCGATCCAGAAGTGCGGCACCTGTGCCATCGCCATGACCAGGACGCCCACGCCGCCGAGGACCAGGAAGGACTGGCCGACGTACTCACCGAATCTGTAGATTTCCCGGTCCCGCTGGTCCTTCCGCGGCGAGCCCTGCATCAGCAGCATTCCGCCGAGAATGTTCAGCACGATGCCTCCGATGATCGCCCCGAAGATGCTCCACAGCATGGCCGCGACATAAGGCACCTCGGCCAACGGCATCGACGACCCCAGCCCGAGGACCACCCAGAGGTAGATCCCATAGGACACCAGCGTGACGATCAGCATGACCCACGCGCTTCGTTCTTCCGAACCCATATCGTGCTCCCCCCGCTCGCCGTTGATGTAAAAAATAGCTGACATTAAGTCAAGAATCAATGACTTTTTTGGGGAATCGCGTCAGCCGGAATATCGGATCGCAGCACATGGTTGGAGAAATAGTTGACACTTCAACATCCAGCGAAGAGGGGCGGATCAATGGGATCGGCGACAACAGGAGATGCAACCTCCGCGGCGGAGACACACACCGAGACACACGTGGAGCCGCTCGACGTCGTCGTCGTTGGCGCCGGCCAGGCGGGCCTCAGCGCCGCCTACTACCTGCAGCAGCGCGGACTCCGGCCGGACCGGGACTTCGTGGTGCTCGACGCCAACGACGGACCCGGCGGCGCCTGGCGCCACCGCTGGCCGTCCCTTACCTTCGACGTCGCGCACGGACTTCATGACCTCCCCGGACTGCCGCTCGGCGTTCCGGACCCGAAGGAGCCGGCCTCCGCCGTCGTCAGCCGCTACTACGGAAGCTACGAGCAGGTGAACGGCCTCGCCGTGCACCGCCCGGTCCGGGTGGCGCGGATCGAGGACGGCCCGGACGGACTGCTCACGGTGACCGCCGCCTCCGGCGGGACTTGGCGGACCCGCACCGTAGTCAGCGGCACCGGCACCTGGGACCGCCCCTACTGGCCTTATTACCCGGGCCGCGGGATCTTCGCCGGCCGCCAGCTGCACACCCATGGCTTCCGGTCGGCCGAGGAATTCCGCGGCCAGCGCGTGCTGGTGGTCGGCGGCGGCACGTCGGCGCTGCAGTTCCTGCTCCAGCTGGACGCCGCGGGCGCAACAACGTTCTGGTCCACCCGCCGGGCCCCTGACTTCACCGCAACTCCGTTCGACGCCGAGTGGGGCGTCGACGTGGAGCGCCGCGTCAACGAACGCACCCGCGCCGGGCTGCCGCCGCTGAGCGTCGTGGCGTCCACCGGGCTGCCGCTGAACGAGACGTACCGCGCCGGCATCGACGCCGGAGTGCTGGTCTCCCGCGGGAAGCTGGACCGGCTCACCGAGGACGGCGTGGTGTTTGCGGACGGTAGCCGCGAAAGGGTGGACGCGATCCTGTGGGCCACCGGCTTCCGCGCCTCGCTGGACCATCTGGCCCCGCTGCAGCTGCGCGAGCCCGGCGGCGGCATCCTGATGGCCCCGGACGCCGTGTCCGTGGTGCGCGAACCCCGGCTGTTCCTGGTCGGCTACGGTTCGTCCGCCTCCACGGTGGGGGCGACCCGGGCCGGCCGCGCCGGGGCGGCCGCCGCACTGCGCAGGCTGAAAGCCGACGCCGACCGCAAGGTAACCTTGTCTGCGTGACTGACGCCGCCTCGGATACCCGGATTGCCTACAACCTGACCCTCTCGTGCGCCGACCAGCCCGGCATTGTCCACGCCGTGTCGGGGGCCCTCGTGCAGGCAGGCTGCAACATCGTGGATTCGCAGCAGTACGGCAGCCCAGCCTCCGGCCGGTTCTTCATGCGCGTTGCGGTAGCCTCGGACCGGCCGCGCACGGAACTCGAAGGCCGGCTGGCCCCCGTCGCCGAGTCCTACGGAATGGAGTGGAGCCTGGACCCCGAGGGCGCAAGAATGCGCACCCTCGTCATGGCGTCGAAGTCCGGGCACTGCCTCAATGATCTGCTGTTCCGCCAGCGCTCCGGCACGCTGCCCATCGAGATCCCGGCGATCGTCTCGAACCATACGGAACTGGCAGGCCTGGCGGAGTTCTACGGCATCCCGTTCCACCACATCCCGGTGACGCCGGAGACCAAGGCCCGCGCGGAGCAGGATTTGCTGGACCTCGTCGCGGAGCACGACGTCGAACTGGTGGTCCTGGCGCGCTACATGCAGGTGCTCAGCAACGACCTCTGCCGCAAGCTCGAGGGCAAGGCCATCAACATCCACCACTCCTTCCTGCCCTCCTTCAAGGGCGCACGGCCCTACCACCAGGCGCACGACCGCGGCGTGAAGCTGATCGGCGCCACGGCGCACTACGTGACGGCGGACCTGGACGAGGGGCCGATCATCGAGCAGGAAGTCATCCGCGTGGACCACTCCCGGTCGGCCCGGCAGCTCGTCACCATGGGCGAGGCTGTCGAGGCGCGCACGCTGGCCCAGGCGGTGCAGTGGCACGCCGAGCACCGCGTGCTGCTGGACGGCCACCGCACCGTCATCTTCAACTGACGACGACGGAGTCCGGCCGCGCGGTTTCCCGCGCCTTTTCGGGGCCCGCCCTTCTGGTCCGCGCGGACTCCGCGTAGGGTCGGACCATGGGCAACCCCGGAAACGAGCCGGATCGGGATCCGGACCGCGACGCCAAGCGGGACGAGTTCATCCGGCAGCTGACCAGCGAGCGCCGGCACCAACTGCTCGAGATCGGCTGCGGCGATGGCGAGGACGGCCTGGCATTCAAGGCCGCCGGCATCAACTACACGGGCGTCGATAGCTCCGAGGCAAATGTCCGGGCCGCCCGAGCCAGGCATCTGGAAGCATCGGTCGCCGTCCCGGATTCGCTGCCCTTCGCCGACCGGACTTTCGACGCCGCCTGGTGCATGGGCACGCTGATCCATGTCTCGAACACCGAGCTCTACGGGGTGCTGGACGAGTTCCTGCGCGTGCTCAAACCCGGGGCGCCGCTTGCGGTGGGGCTCCGGTCCGGCGAGGACGAGGAACGGCTGGACCTGGTGGACGGCTACGCCACCCGCCTCTTTTCCAGCCTCCGATCCGACGAAACGGTGCTGAGCCTCTTCGAGCCGCACGGCAGCGTCAAGGACTTCACCACCTGGGAGTCCCCGGGCCAGCCGGGCCACTTCCAGTACTTCATCCTCGCGAAGTTCTGACCAGGGGCCGCCGGGAAAGCCAGTAGGGTGGTGCCATGGCTCACATCATCACCATCGCCGGGCAGACCCCGGCCGCAGACCCGTCCGCTTTCCTCGCCCCCACCGCCGTCCTGAGCGGCGACGTGGAACTGGCAGCCGGTGCCAGCGCGTTCTACGGCGTATCCGTCCGCGGCGACTCCGCCCCGATCCGCGTCGGCGAGGGCACCAACCTTCAGGACAACGTGGTGCTGCACGCGGATGCGGGCTACCCCTGCACCGTCGGCGCGGGAGTCAGCGTCGGCCACTCGGCCGTGGTCCATGGCTGCACCGTCGGGGACAACTGCCTGATCGGGATGAGCGCCACCATCATGAACGGCTCCGTCGTCGGCGAGGGCTCCCTGGTAGCGGCCGGGGCCGTGGTGCTGGAGGGAACGCAGATTCCGCCGCGTTCCCTGGTGGCCGGTGTTCCGGCCAAAGTACGCCGGGAACTGAACGACGACGAATACCAGTCGGTCCTCGACAACGCCTCGCATTACGTCGAGCTGGCCAAGCTCCACCGCGAAGCCACCTCCTGACGCCCGCACTAAAGTCGGCGCCGCTGGCCAGCCTGCTGGACAGCAAAGAGGACCCTGCGGACACAAAGCGGCGCCGCAGCCCGGCCAATCAAGGCCTTGC
Source organism: Arthrobacter mangrovi (assembly GCF_026011795.1). Classification (GTDB taxonomy): domain Bacteria; phylum Actinomycetota; class Actinomycetes; order Actinomycetales; family Micrococcaceae; genus Crystallibacter; species Crystallibacter mangrovi. The sequence goes on from NZ_BRVS01000001.1 coordinate 177,156, forward strand.
TGCGGCGCCGCCCATGAACTTTCCGGCCAGCGCTAACTTTCCGGTCAGCGCTCCCGCGGACGCTGGTCGCCAAGGTCGCCGTCACGCGCGACGTGCCGGCCGTCATCGCCCCGGTCCGGATCGGGCCCCTGTTCACTGTGAGCTCCGCGGTCGGCCTCGCTGCCGAGGCCCTGCTCACGGCCGGTCCCGCTGGCAGCGTCACGGTCAGCACCGCGGTCGTAGCCGGCAGCGCCGGCGGTCCGGTCCCCGCGGGACCGCTTGTCGGTATTGACGTCCGGATCCAGCTCATCGGCTTCGCGCAGCCGGCCCTGGGCCTGCTCGCGGATGCCTTTGGCGTCCTGGGCCCGCGCCTCGGCTTCCCTGCGCATCCGCTCCGCTTCCATGCGGGCGCGCTCGGCCTCGATATCCGCCTGCTCGGCGTCCACCTTGACACGCTGGGCCTGGGCTTCGCGCTCGCGCGCCCCCAGTTCCGTCGCCTGTGCCGCTTGGCGCAGCTCCGCGGCCTTGCGGCGGTCAGCCTCCTGCCGCTCGAGAACCTTGGCCTTATTCCGCTTGTTCGCAAAATAGGCAATCAAGCCGATGATGACGAGCACCACCACAACCGCTACGACTATCCAGATGATTGTTGAAGAATCCATAGGTATTGCGCCTCTTCCTGCTGGACGGGAACCTCAGCGTACTTACTTTTGTATCACTGGTTGCTCCTTCGGCATAGGGCACAGGCACAATGGACGATGCCGTCCTGAGCAGGAATGATGGTGCGCATGACTATGCCCCAGCGGATCATTACACCGCCCTGTGCCGAACCGGGGGCGCCCGGTCCGCTGCAGGCGACCGGCCGCCTGCTGCGCTGGGGTGTCGTCTCCACCGGCAGGATCGCCGGCAAGGTCAGCGGGGATCTGGCCCTGCTCGAAGATGCTGTCCTGCAGGCGGTCAGCTCGCGGGTCGAGGCCAACGCCCGCGCCTTCGCCGACCGGCTCGGCTTCGCCGCCTCCTATTTCGACACTGCGGACGGGAAGGGCTACGACCAGCTCTTCGCAGACCCGGACGTCGACGTCGTCTACGTCGCCACCCCGCATGGCCAGCATTACGAAATCGCCAAGCTCGCCTTGGAAGCCGGCAAGCACGTGCTGTGCGAGAAATCCCTGACCATCAACGCCCGCGAGGCCCTTGAACTTGCCGACCTCGCCCGGGCCAGGAACCTCTTCCTGATGGAGGCCGTCTGGACCCGGTTCCTGCCCATCATCCACCGGGCCTGGGACATCGCCCATTCCGGTGAACTCGGCGACCTCCAGTGGCTGCAGGCCGACCTCGGTTTCCCCGCCGCCTACGACGCGGCCTCCCGGCTGTGGAATCCTGCGGCCGGCGGCGGGGCGTTGCTGGATCTGACCGTCTACCCCTTGACCTGGGCGCTGGGCATCTTCGGTTTCCCGCGGACAGTCCTGGCCAACGGCCATCTCAACGACGACGGCGTGGACGCCCAGAACGCCCTGACACTCACGTACGCATCCGGTGCCCAAGCCCAATTGACGTCGTCGTTATTGGCTTCCTCCCCGCGGACCGCCACCGTCTGCGGCAGCGCGGGCTGGCTGCGCTCCGGGGCACCGCTGCACCACCCCACCGAGCTGACCATCCACCGGCACACCGGGGGCCAGCGGACCGAACAGTTCGGCCGGATTGGCCAGAACTACGTATACGAGCTCCGCGAAGTGACCCGCTGCATCCAGGAGGGACTGACCGAGAGCCCCACGATGCCGCTGGACGACACCCTCAACACGATGCGGCTCTTCGATGGGGTCCGGGCGCAGATCGGCGTCAGCTACGCCAATGACAAGGCAATCCCCGTCCTCGACTAACCGAGCCGCGCCTGCCCGCACCCGACTGAACAGGCTGGCCCCGCAGCCCCGGACCCGACTGAACAGACTGACCGCGCAGCCCCCTGCCCCGGGGTAGCCCCGGGGGACAGAGGGCCGCGCGACCGCCTATCGCGCGGTTACGGAATTGCCAGCTTCCGGTTCCGCACCCGGGACAGGGATACCCAGGCACCGGCCGCAATCAGCAGCAGCCCGGACCACAGGATGGGCCGTGTCGACCAGCCCGTTTCCGCCAGCGTGTTTCCGCCCTGGGCGGCCCCGCCCGCTGCCGGACCAGCGCTTGCAGCCATCAGCCGGCGGTCGGCCGAAGCATCGGCCACACCGGGAGCGGTGCCGGAACCAGCAGTCACGGTGCCCGGAGCAGCACCCATGCCGAGGGACGCATCACCCGCGTCTTCGGCTATGGCGCTGATGCCCATCGTCGCTTCGCGGTTATCGTCAGTGTCCGCGCCTTCGCCGACCGCGCCGCCTGCCTCGCCTCCCGGCACTTCCCCGGCGTTCGGTGCTTCCTCACCAACCGTGCTTTCGCCGCCGGCACTGTTTCCGCTGTCGCCTTCGGGCGAAGCAGCGCCATCGCCGGTACCTCCAGCGGCCGCGGTCCCGTCACACCCGGACGACGAAGCAGGTCCACCGAGTGCCACGGCTGCGTCAAGGCAAATGTCGGCCGTAACGCCGGTCCCGTCGGCAGACAGCAAGTCGCCGGCATCGATCCCGACCTCGGCGACCGTCTCGGAGGCCACATCAGCCACCGGCTCACCGCTCCCGGCCTCCGCACCGCCCAGCGCCACATCCGCGTCACCCAGAACATCCGCGGCCACATCAGCCACCGATTCGTCCACAACGGCTTCGCCACCGCCCAGCGCCACATCCGCGTCCGCCACAACATCGGCCGCCACATCAGGCACCGGCTCACCGGCCCCGGCCTCCGCGCCACCCAGCGTCACGTCCGCATCGGCCGTGACGTCCGCTACCGCTTGTGTCTCCTGGGGCGGTGCGGCCTGTCCGACGGTCAGGATCTGCGCGTCGATCGGGACGTCGGCCGCCGCATCAAGGCCAAGGACTTCGGCGTCGAGTTCGACATCGGCCGCCGCATCGACCGCGGCGTCCGGCGAGAGGATGTCGACGTCGGCAGCAACGTCCGCCGCCGCCGACACGGCATTGTCCGTCACGGACAAGATTTCCGGTGGTTCGGCTTCGGCAGCCGAAGCCGCGGCCGTTCCGAGGACCAGCAGTCCTCCACTCAAGGCGACGCCGCACAGCGTCGTGCGCAATATTGCTCGCATGATTGTTCTTCTCCTGTTTTGGGTTTGTGCCGGCTGATGCAGCCAGCGTGGTCCTTCTAGCCGCACGAAATGGAGCGGCCGGGACCGAATCAATCAGGAGAAGAACCGGGACTTAGGGAAGGAGAGGATGGCAGGGTCCAGCCATCCGGCGGCAGAAGATAGACGAACAGCCGGGGATCCAGCCCAGTGCCGGGGGCAAGATCTGCAGGTGCAGCGCCAGGCGCCGGCCCCGCTCCGCTCAAGGCCCCCGAAGGTCCTACCGCGGGCAGGCCGGGCTGCACTGGATGGGGAGGACCCGGGAGCTCCGTGGGCAGAATGGCTCCGGTGTTTGGAACGGCATCACGCGCCACGCTCCCGCCCTCAAAGATGAAGGCCGCGGACGCACCGAAGCCGGGCCCGGCGTCGTTGGATAGCGCGGGGGCAGAAGGCCTGAGCGTCCTGTCCTCCAATATCGGCGCCGCCTCGACGCCCGAGTCAGTGGAATGGATCGCTCGGCCTGCAAGGGCTGCGTCGGTCGGCTCGGCCTGCTGCCGAACAGGGCGGTCCAGCAAAGAGCCGGCGACCGCTCCCCCGGTTACCTCGTCGAGGGGTTCTCCGACGTTAACGTGTTCTTCGAGCGGTGCGAGGGATTCTTCGACCGGGGCAAGGGCGCGGCCCACCTGCTCGACCACCGGCTCAGCAAGGCGACCGGCAGGCTCAAGGATCGGTTGGGCTGCGTCAAGGACGGGATCCGCCACGTCGGAAACCGCACGCGTGACGGTCCCTGTGGCGGGACGGACTGGTTCGAACACGGGCTGGGAGACCGCTTCGACCGGCTCGACGACCGAGGCCACGACGGGTTGAACCGCCAGGCCCGCCGGCTCGACGGCCGCAGCGGTGACGGGTTGAGCAGCCTGGCCGACTGCCTCGATCACGCCGGCCGCGGACGGCTCGGCAGATTCTGTTGCCGTTTCCAGCAGAGGCTGGACGGTCTGGGAGGCCGGCGCTTCTGCCACTTGGGCGACGGTCGAGATCGCCCTGCCGGGTCCGTCCGGTTCATCGTCAGCGGCCTGAGCCGCGGTGACACCCAGCAGAGTGAGTCCGAAGGTTGCACCGGAGATGAGCAGGGCGCGGCGCAGGAGGCAGTGAGCCTGCTCCAATGAGGCAAAGCCCATGGAAACCACCCCCGCAGCTCCGGTTCGGATAAACGATCCATGAACAGATTACGACTGGGGACACCGGCCGTCTACGGCAGAGCCCCGATTGCCCGCCCTACCGAAGAACCGGCGGGCGCGGCTGTTCGCTCTGGGCAATCGCCCAGACTCTTGGCACTCTCAGCGCAGAGTGCTAACTTGGAGTTGTAGTTGAGCCAAAGACGCTCAACTATCCTCATGGAACCGCCCGCAGGGGCCAAGAACTACAGGAGTTGATTGTGATGGCTGCTCGATTCGACCCGTTCCGCGAAATCGACCGCGTGGCCGGTGCCCTCTTCGAAAACCGCTCGGGCCTGCGCCTGATGCCAATGGACCTGTACCGCGACGGCGACCACTACGTCCTCAACGCGGACCTGCCCGGCATCGACCCCGGCTCGGTCGACATCGACGTCGACGGACAGCTGCTGACCATCCGCGCCGAGCGGACCCTGCGGGGCCCGGACAGCGGGGTCAAGTGGCTGGCCAGGGAGCGCGAGGGCGGGTCCTTCCTCCGCCAGCTGAACCTCGGCCAGGGGATCGACATCGACGCGATCACCGCGCACTACGAGAACGGCGTGCTCTCCGTGACCATTCCGGTCAGCGAACGGGCCAAGCCGCGCAAGATCGAAGTGGTCAGCGCGCCGGCCGACCGTGCTGTGGAAGCCGGCGGCGCCGAGCAGAAGCAGGCGGACGCCTGATCCGGCCAATCCGCTTACCTGCCCAATAGCGACGACGGGGCGCCCCTTCCGCACGGAAGGTGCGCCCCGTCGTCGTACCCGCGGTGATGCCCCCTGTGCTGTACAAGGGCGGGGCGCAGTGATTACCTTCAACCATGGGCGCAGAAGTCAAGACCAAGACCTTCACCCGCGAACAACGGACCCGCTACCGCGAACGGCTGCTCGAAAACCTGGAAACCTTCGCCGACTACCTCTCCACCGGCAAGTTCGCGCACACCGGCACGATCGGCCTGGAGCTGGAGCTGAACCTCACCAACGCGGACTGCTCCCCCGCCCTGCGCAATTCCGACGTGCTGGAGGCGATCGCGGACCCGTCCTTCCAGACCGAGATCGGCGCGTTCAACATCGAGATGAACCATCCGGCCCTCTCCGTTTCCGGGCAGGGGCTCAAGGACCTCGAGGACGGCCTGCGCCGGCAGCTGAACCGTGCGGAGGAACGGGCCGCGGCGGTCCGCGCCCAGATCCTGATGATCGGCATCCTGCCCACGCTGAAGCAGGACCTGGTGGAGGACATGTCCTGGCTCAGTCCGGGCAAGCGCTATGCCGCCCTGAACACCTCCGTGCTGCAGGCCCGCGGCGAGGACGTGCTGATGGACCTGCGGGGCCTGGAGTCGGTGTCCTTCTACGCCAAGAACATTGCGCCGGAGGCGGCCTGCACCAGCGTGCAGCTGCACGTCCAGCTCGAACCGGCGGAGTTCGCCCCGGTGTGGAACGCGGCGCAGGTCATCGCCGGGCCGCAGGTCGCGCTGGCCGCGAATTCGCCGATCTTCATGGAGAAGCTGCTCTGGCACGAGACGCGGATCGAAGTGTTCAAGCAGGCCATCGACACCCGGCCGCCGGAGATGCGCAACCAGGGCGTGCGGCCGCGCGTGTGGTTCGGGGAACGGTGGATCACCTCGATCTTCGACCTCTTCGAGGAAAACGTGCGGTACTTCCCGTCGCTGCTCCCCGAGCTTTCCCGCACCACCGCCCGCCAGACCCGCGGCGGGGCGCCGCTGCTCCCGGAGCTGCGGCTGCACAACGGCACGGTCTACCGCTGGAACCGCCCCATCTACGATCCGGGCGGGGAACTGCCGCACCTGCGGCTGGAGAACCGGCTGCTGCCGGCCGGCCCGACCGTGCTGGACACCGTGGCCAACGCCGCGTTCTTCTTCGGGCTGGTGCGCCGGCTCAGGACAGCCGACCGGCCGCTGTGGTCCCGGCTCGCGTTCCAGAGCGCCGAGGCGAACTTCCTGGCCTGCGCCCGCCACGGGCTCGAGGCCACCGTGTACTGGCCGGGCCTCGGCGACCTGCCCGTCGTCGAGCTGATCATCCGCCATCTGCTGCCGCTCGCCGCGGAGGGCCTGGCCGACCTGGGCGTGGATGCCGACCTGATCGAGGAGTATCTCGGGGTGCTGCGGGAGCGCGCGCAGTCTGAACAGAACGGCTCCAAGTGGCAGATCGAGACCCTGCGGCGGCTGGAGTCGGAGGGCCTGGAGCGCAGTGCGGCCCTGGCCCGGCTGACCAGCCTGTACGCCTCCAACATGCACAGCAACCTGCCCGTCCACACCTGGCCCGTCGCCGCCGTCATCGGCTGACCGTCCATCGACGACGGCGGCCCGCACCTTGACGTATCAGGGTGCGGGCCGCCGTCGGACTGGTTCGCGAACTACTTGCTGCTGCGCCGCCAGAACGCAGCCACAAGCGCGCCGGAGACGTTGTGCCAGACCGAGAACACCGCCCCGGGAAGCGCTGCCTCGGGTGCGAAGTAGGTCTTGGCAAGGCCGGCCGCGAGGCCCGAGTTCTGCATTCCGACTTCAACGGCCATCGTCCGGCGCGAAGGTACCGGCAGGCGGAAGAGCTTGGCGGCGCCGTAGCCCAGCAGGTAGCCGCCGGCGTTGTGCAGCACCACGGCCAGCAGGATCAGCAGGCCGGCACTGAAGATGGCTTCCGCGCTCCCGGAGACCACCGCGATGACGACGAAGGTGATGGCCAGGACGGAAACCCACGGCAGCGCGGGAAGCACGCGGTCGACGAGGCCGGGGATGAGCATGCGGGCGGCAAGGCCAAGGACCACCGGAATCAGCACGATCTGCACGATGCTCAGGGCCATCGCGCCGGCGTCCACCGGCATGTACTGCCCGGCGAGCCACAGGGTGAGGAGCGGCGTGAAGAGCGGTGCCAGCAGGGTCGAGACACTGGTCATGGTCACGGACAGCGCCACGTTGCCTTTGGCCAGGTAGGTCACGACGTTCGAAGCCGTGCCGCCGGGCGCGCAGCCGACCAGGATGACGCCCGCGGCGAGGGCCGGCGGCAGCTGGAGCAGCAGCGAGACGCCGAGGCCGAGCAGGGGCATGATGACGTACTGCGCCACGACGCCGAGCAGCACCGGCAGCGGCTGCCGGACCACGAGCGCGAAGTCCGGCAGGGTCAGGGTCAGGCCCATGCCGAACATGATCAGCATCAGGGCCGGGTTGATGAAGGCGGCCAGGCCGGTGAAGGGCGACGGGAAGAACAGCGCCAGCGCGCCGCCGGCAAGGATCAGGAGGGGAAAGAGGGTCACCGCGACGCGGGCACTGCGCTCTTCGGCGCTGGCGGCGGCAACCTCTGCAGGATCGGCAGTCCGGACCGCCTGCGGGTGGGAGGAATTGTCAGTAGGCATAAGGAATATCGTTTCAGCTGCCTCGGCTGCGGCGTGAATTCATGACCTTGCCCGTTGCGCTCCGCGAACGACGGCGGCCGGTACCTTTCCGTGCGAAAGGTACCGGCCGCCGTCGTTATGGCCTGGCGCGGTCGGTTAGGACAGCGTGGCCAGGATTTCGTTCAGCTTGGCCGAGGGGCGCATGACGGCCGAGGCCTTCTCGTCCTCGGGGCGGTAGTAGCCGCCGATTTCGGCCGGGGCGCCCTGGACGCCCAGCAGCTCGGAGTTGATCTGCTCCTCGCTGCCCGTCAGTGCCTCGGCGACCGGGGCAAAGGCGGTGGCCAGCTCGGCGTCCTGGTCCTGCTTGGCCAGTTCCTGGGCCCAGTACCGGGCCAGGTAGAAGTGGCTGCCGCGGTTGTCGATCTCGCCGACCTTGCGGCTCGGGGACTTGTTTTCCAGCAGGAAGGTGCCGGTGGCGCGGTCCAGCGTGTCCGCGAGGACCTGGGCGCGCTTGTTGCCCGTGGTGTTGGCCAGGTGCTCGAAGCTGACGGCCAGGGCCAGGAACTCGCCGAGGGAATCCCAGCGCAGGTGGTTTTCCTTCAGCAGCTGCTGCACGTGCTTCGGGGCCGAGCCGCCGGCGCCGGTTTCGAAGAGCCCGCCGCCGTTGATCAGCGGGACGATCGAGAGCATCTTGGCGCTGGTGCCCAGCTCGAGGATCGGGAACAGGTCGGTCAGGTAGTCGCGCAGCACGTTGCCGGAGACGGAGATGGTGTCCTCGCCCTTGCGGATGCGATCCAGGGTGAAGGCGGTGGCCTTGACCGGGGACATGATCTCGATCTGCAGGCCCTCGGTGTCGTGTTCCTTGAGGTATTCCTTGACCTTGGCGATCAGGTTGGCGTCATGGGCACGCTCTTCGTCCAGCCAGAACACGGCCGGAGTCTGCGAGGCGCGGGCGCGGTTGACGGCGAGCTTGACCCAGTCGCGCACCGGCACGTCCTTGGTCTGGCAGGCGCGCCAGATATCGCCCGGGGCGACCTGGTGCTCGATCAGGACGGCGCCCGAGCCGTCGACGATCTGGACCGTGCCGGCGGTCTGGATCTCGAAGGTCTTGTCGTGGCTGCCGTATTCCTCGGCGGCCTGCGCCATGAGGCCGACGTTCGGCACGGTGCCCATGGTGGTCGGATCGAACGCGCCGTTGGCCCGGCAGTCGTCGATGACGACCTGGTAGATGCCGGCGTAGGAGCTGTCCGGCAGGACCGCCAGGGTGTCGGCTTCCTTCCCGTCCGGGCCCCACATGTGGCCGGAGGTGCGGATCATGGCCGGCATGGAGGCGTCCACGATCACGTCGGAGGGGACGTGCAGGTTGGTGATGCCCCTGTCCGAGTCCACCATGGCCAGCGCGGGGCCTTCCTCGAAGCCCTTCTTGATGGCGGCTTCGACGCCTTCGCGGACGTCGGCCGGCAGTTCGGCGAGGCCGTTGAGGATCGAGGCCAGACCGTTGTTCGGGCTCAGGCCGGCGTCCTCCAGCTGCTCGCCGTACTGGGCGAACAGGTCGGGGAAGTAGGCGCGGACCACGTGGCCGAAGATGATCGGGTCCGAGACCTTCATCATGGTGGCCTTCAGGTGCGCCGAGAGCAGGACGCCCTCTTCCTTGGCACGGGCGACCTGGGCGGCCAGGAACTCATCGAGCGCGGCCGCACGCATGACGGTGCCGTCGATGAGCTCTCCGGCCAGCACCGGGAAGGAGTCCTTCAGGACGGTGGTGGTGCCGTCCTCGGCGACCAGCTGGATCTTGATCTTGTCGTCGGCGGGGATGACCACGGACTTCTCGTTGGAGCGGAAGTCGTCGGATGCCATGTGGGCGACGTTGGTCTTCGAGTCCGCGGACCAGGCACCCATGCTGTGCGGGTTCTGGCGCGCGTAGTTCTTCACCGACAGCGGGGCACGGCGGTCCGAGTTGCCCTCGCGCAGCACGGGGTTGACGGCGCTGCCCTTGATCTTGTCGTAGCGGGCGCGGATTTCCTTTTCGACGTCGGAGGACGGGTCGTCCGGGTAGTCCGGCAGCGCGTAGCCCTTGCCCTGGAGCTCGGCGATGGCCGCCTTCAGCTGCGGGATGGAGGCGCTGATGTTCGGCAGCTTGATGATGTTGGCTTCCGGCTTCTTGGCCAGCTCGCCCAGCTCGGCCAGCGCGTCGCTGATCCGCTGCTCCTCGGTGAGGTGGTCGCCGAAGGCGGCGATGATGCGGCCCGACAGCGAAATGTCCCGGGTCTCCACTTCCACACCGGCCTTCGAAGCGAAGGCTTCAACGATCGGCAAGAACGAATAGGTGGCCAGCATGGGCGCTTCGTCGGTGTGGGTATAGATAATCTTGGCCATGAGTGAGGCGTCTCCCTGAAATGTGGGTTTCTATTGGGGTCTCGATATTCAACTTACCCGAGGTGCGGGCGTCGATCTGTCAGTGGAAGAAGTGGCGGGCTCCCGTGAAGTACATGGTGATCCCGGCCGCGTTCGCCGCGGCGACGACTTCCTCGTCCCGCACGGAACCGCCGGGCTGCACCACGGCGCGGACCCCGGCGTCGATCAGGATCTGCAGGCCGTCCGCGAACGGGAAGAAAGCGTCCGAGGCGGCAACAGCACCGCGGGCCCGCTCCGGAGCACCGGCGCCCTCGACGTTGGCTGCTCCGCCGGCCGCGTCAGCGCCGCCGTCGACGGCCACGCCCAGGGTGTTGGCCCGCTCCACGGCCAGCTTGCACGAATCCAGCCGGTTGACCTGCCCCATGCCGATACCGACGGCTGCGCCGTCATGGGCCAGCAGGATTGCGTTGGACTTGGCCGCCCGCACGGACTTCCAGGCGAAGGCAAGGTCGGCGAGGGTCGCGTCGTCCGCGGCCGGGCCGGCCGCGAGCGTCCAGTTCTCCGGGCTGTCGCCGTCGGCCTCCAGGGTGTCCGAAACCTGGACCAGGACGCCGCCGGAGACCTGGCGGATCTCGGCGGGGTCGCGCCGGTAGCCCTCCGGCAGGGTCAGCAGCCGGATGTTCTTCTTCCGGGACAGGATCTCCACGGCCTCCGGCTCGAAGTCCGGCGCGATGACGACCTCGGTGAAGATGTCCTTGACGGTGTTGGCCATGACGGCGGTCACCGTGCGGTTGGCGGCAATCACGCCGCCGAACGCGGACACCGGATCGCAGGCGTGGGCCTTGGCATGCGCATCGGCGATCGGGTCCTCGGCGCCCGGCGTCGCCACCGCCACGCCGCAGGGGTTGGCATGCTTGATGATCGCCACCGCGGGGTCGGCGTGGTCGAAGGCGGCGCGCAGCGCGGCGTCCGCGTCGACGAAGTTGTTGTAGCTCATCGGCTTACCGTGCAGCTGGTCCGCCTGCGCGATACCCGGGGTCGCACCGTGCTCGACGTAGAGCGCGGCCGCCTGGTGCGGGTTCTCGCCGTAACGCAGCACCTCGGAACGCTCCAGCGCCATGCCGGCGTACGGCGGCCAGGCCTTGCCTTCGTCGGTGCCGTCGCCGAACTGCGCCGCGGTCCAGCTGGCGACCGCATTGTCGTACGCAGCGGTGTGGGCAAACGCGGAAGCCGCCAGCCGCCGTCGTGCGTTCAGGTCAAAGCCGCCCTCCGCAGCAGCGGTGACAACCTCCGAGTACCGCGAGGGGTCAACCACGACGGCGACACTCGGGTGGTTCTTGGCCGCGGCGCGGACCATCGACGGCCCGCCGATGTCGATCTGCTCGACGACCTCGTCCTCGCCGGCACCGGACTTCACGGTGTCCACGAACGGGTAGAGGTTCACGACCACGAGGTCGAAGGCCTCGACGCCGAGTTCCTTCAGCTGGGCCACGTGGTCGTCGCGGCGGCGGTCCGCCAGGATGCCGGCATGAACGCGCGGGTGCAGCGTCTTCACCCGACCGTCGAGGCACTCCTGGAAGCCGGTCACCTCCGAAACCTCGGTGACGGGCACACCCGACTCGGCGATCCGTTTGGCCGTGGAACCGGTGGACACGATGCTCACGCCGGCTTTATGCAGACCTTGAGCGAGTTCCTCCAGCCCTGTCTTGTCGTAGACCGAGATCAGGGCCCGGTGGATGGGAACACGGTCAAGCTGCTTCAAGCTCACGCAAACTCCAAAGGTTCTTCGGTAGGGGTTGCGTCCCAGTCTAGTTCACGCGCCCGGCCGCGCCGTGACTGTGAAGCCGGGCAGCCCCGAGGGTCCGCGGAAGTAGGACTACTCCGCCGTGGGCGCGCTGGGGGCGGAAGCGGCGGTTGGAGCCGAAGCCGGAGAGACGGGGCTTGGGGCCGAAGCCGGCGAGACCGGTGTGGGTGCGGACACCGGGGACGGGGCCGATTGCGCCGATACCGGGCTCGGAGCTGAATGGGCGGTCGGTGCGGACATCGCCGTCTCGACCGGCTGGATGGACAGGTCGACGCTGGCCGGGGACACCTTTGCCTCCGCCCGACTGGTCGCACCCATGACGGCCGCCCGGTCGATGATGCTGCTGCCCAGGTCCTGCTGCTCCTCCGGCGCGCTTGCGGCAGCCGCTGCCCCCGCGCCGAGCGCCAGTACTGAGAGCGAACCGGTGGCGGTCCAGAAACTACGCTTATGCATGATGTCGAGCCTTCCTCGGGTGTGCGATGTCCAACTGCACGAAAGTCTGCCCGGGGAAAGTGAGACAATAAGGAGGGCCAAATGAGAGCCCTCTCATCAAGCAAAAGGCCTAGCCACGGGCGCGTAGAACCTGGCGTTCCGTTCCACCTCCCCCGGAAGGCACCATGACCGAAACCCAGCGGCTTCCCACCGGCGACCAGATCGTGCAGGAACTGCCGTGGCGCTGGAAGGTCCAGGGCAAGATCTTCATCATCGGCGGCCTCGGCTTCATGTTCGACGCCTGGGACGTGACCCTCAACGGCGTGCTCATCCCGCTGCTGTCGGACCACTGGGACCTTCAGCCCTCGCAGGCCGCCTGGATCGGCACGGCCAACCTGATCGGCATGGCCCTCGGCGCCTTCATCTGGGGCTCCGTTGCCGACCTCATCGGCAGGAAAGTCGCCTTCACCGCCACACTGCTGGTCTTCTCGATCTTCACCGTCTGCGGCGCGTTCGCCCCCGATATCGTCTGGTTCTGCATCTTCCGCTTCATTGCCGGCTTCGGGCTCGGCGGCTGCGTCCCCGTGGACTACGCCCTCGTCGGCGAATTCACCCCGCGGCGCCAACGCGGACGGGTCCTGACGGCCATGGACGGCTGGTGGCCGGTGGGAGCGGCGCTCTGCGGCTTCGTCTCGGCCGCCATCATGGCGACTTTCGCGGACTGGCGGTACACCATGCTCATCATGGTCTTGCCCGCCCTGCTCGTCTTCTGGGTCCGGCGCTCCGTTCCGGAATCGCCGCTGTACCTGATCAGCAAGGGCCGCGGCGAGGAAGCCCGCCGCATCATCGACGAACTCGTCCGCAAGACCGGCGGCACGGCGACCAACTGGCGGCTGCCGGACCCGGCCGCAGCGCCCAGGCTGTCCGTCGGCAATGTCGCCGACCAGCTGCGCGCCATCTGGCGCTTCGACTGGAAAATTACGACGGCGGCATGGGCCTTGTTCTTTTCCATCCTCCTCGTCTACTACCTGGCACTGACATGGATGCCCCGCATCCTGATCGAATCCGGCTTCGCCGAAGTCAGAGCGTTCATCACCACCGCGGGCATGGCCGCAGTAGGCCTGCTCGGCGTGATCGTCGCCGCCTACTTGGTCGAAAAGACCGGCCGCAAGTGGATCCTCGCCATCACTGGTCCGCTGTCCGCGCTCACGCTGGTCATCGTCGCCCTGAGCGTAGACGTGCCGGCTGCGGTCGTTACCTGGCTGCTGGTCTACGGCTTCATAGTCCAAATCGCCATCCCGGTTCTCTACGCCTACGTCTCTGAGCTCTACCCCACCGAACTCCGAGGCTCCGGCTTCGGCTGGGCCTCCACGTTCTCCCGCGTCGGCGCCGGCTTCGGACCGCTCATCTTCGTCTCCGTCATGTGGCCCTACCTTGGCCTCGCGACGTCCTTTGCCATCGCCGCCGCCTTGGTCATCATCTCCGTCCTATGGATGGCCAAGTTCGCACCCGAAACCAAAGGCGCCCAACTCCACTGATCAGCATCCGGCCCCATTCGGATTCTCCAAACAGTTGTCCGCGTAGTTGTTGACGACCGACCGCCATACGCTGATCGTGACAGGGGCAGCCGTGAATGTGCCAGTACCAGGAATCGGTATAGCCGGGCCTCCATTCACGCTGTACGTACCGCTGAACGTCGTTGTCAACGAGACGGCATAGTCCCCGGTAGATTCATAGACGTGACTGGTTGGAGTGACCTCGCCCCAACGTTCGCGTGGCAAGGGGCCGCCTGGCGTCGCTAGTGATACAGGGGCTGAGCCATCTCCATAGTCCCACCGGTATTCTTTCGGCGTCGCCTCGATCTTGATGTCTTGTCCAAGCAACCCAATCTCCATGGTTTGGGAATCGACCGAAGCGTAGACGTTCGTGTTCGCGCCAATGAGGGTATGAGGGCTTGGTTCCGTCGATATTGAACCCGCATCAATTGGAAGATTCCTAAACTCCGTCAATATGCGGTCAGCGATGTCGTCTAGCACGTCTTCCGGGTTGCTCGAGTAGACACAGCCGTAGTCTGGATGCGCTGACCAGTCTGGCATGCCGAGTGAAGCACTCCGCCAAAACCACTGAACGGGTGACCCGTCGTCTCCAGCATCACAGGCTGGCAATGTTGGCAAACACGCAATTTCTATATCGTCGCCATCTAAACAGGCAACCTCAAATCGATACTGAGCATCAGAAATACCGGGCACTGATGGAAGTTTGCCCCAAAAGTCTGTGCCAGGAAGCGGAACATACCCGCCGACCTTCACTCCTGTCTCATCCCACAGGGGTGTTGGTTCCGACGCCTTCGCTACGAACGGAATAAAAATGCTCACTAGGCCCGAAGCAAGAACTGCCCCGAAACGGTGCACCTTAAGGTCCTTTGATGACGCCAACATCTTGAGCTGTCCATTCGCCCTTTTCATATCTCGCCATGAATAAATCCAGGGTCAGACCGCCGGGTGCATCGGTAGAATGCTTCTCCCCATCTACATAATGAGTTGCTCCCATGCGCTTCAATTGCACTGGCAACTGATAAATACCGTTTGAGTCTGCGGCGAAGTTTGTACTTATCTGTTGAATCTGAACTTCGCCACCTATTGTCCAAGTACTGCTTTCCTGAGCTTCCAGACCCTTGTAGACCATCTGGCAACGTTCACAGTCGCCGCTCGTTATCGCTTTCAAGGGCGCCGCATCCCCTGACTCGTACGCATAATTCAATAAGGCATACCAATGACGGGCAAAGGCCTCTAACCCAGCATGGGTCTTTTCCTTGGCTTCCTTCGGCATCTTGGGGAGGGGCACGTTTTCGGCGGGCCCGTCGGCGGAGGCGGGCTTGTAGCTCGGCGTTGCGGCCGGCGTCGGAGTGGGAGTCTGCGCCGCGGCCGAGGTTGCTGGAGATGCCGTGGGGTCCGGTTGGCCTTCGGCGTCCCCGCCACAGGCTGTGAGCGCGAGCGCTGCCGCGGCCAGCAGGGCGCTGGCGGCGAGGCGGGCACGCTGGCGTGCGTGGGTGAGGAACATGTGGCTCGGACCCCCGTTGGTCGGCTGATGAGGCGGTGTTGCCGCCAGTGTAGTCAGACGTTTAAGCGGGCGTGAACCTTATCCACAGGCCTTCGGGGTCCCGGAGCCAAAATAATTCGGGGGGCGGCGCCGTCGCCTCAGCCGATGCTGGTGCCGAGGGCGGCGAGGGTCTGGACGAGGAGCCTGCGCTCTTCGATTTTGATGCGCTCGTGGAGGGTCTCCTCGGTGTCGCCCTCAAGGACGGGCACTGCGGCTTGGGCCAGGATGGGTCCGGTGTCGACGCCGGAGTCGACGAGATGGACCGTGACGCCGGTGACCTTGACGCCGTGGGCCAGGGCATCGCGGACGCCGTGTGCCCCGGGGAAGGACGGGAGCAGGGCGGGGTGGGTGTTGACCAGACGCCCGTCGAAGGCGGCCACAAACTCGGCGTCGAGGATCCGCATGAAGCCTGCAAGGAGGACGAGGTCGGGGGCGTACTCCATGATGCGGGACTGCAGGGCGCGGTTCCATTCTGCCCGGCTGGCAGAGTCCCCGGGGGCCGCGGTGAAGGTCGCGATGCCCGCCTTCTCTGCCCGCTCGAGTCCGAGGCACCCCGGCACGTCCGATCCGACGGCGAGGATCTCGGCGTCGAGTTCTCCACCGTTGACTGCATCGATGACGGCTTGGAGATTGGTGCCGGAACCGGAGACGAGTACCACTATGCGCATGCGGTCAACTTTATGCTCCGGGCTCGCCTAGGCTTAAACCCATGCAACAGCAGACGCGGCCGAGGCCGACCGATGAACAGCTCAAGACGTCCAGCCTCTATCTGCGGATTGTCCTGCTGCTCATGCTGGCCACCTTGCTGGCGTCCTCGCTCCCGTTGCCGTGGAAGGCTGCGGCCGCAGCAATCGCCCTGGTCACGGCGGTCGTCTCGATCGTGGGTCTCGTCAAGGTCGTCCGCGCGGGCCTTCCGGGAACGTTCCGGATCACGTTCGTGCTGGGCCTGATCGCCGCGGGCTTCTTCCTGCTCACCAGCCTGGCGCAGATCGTGTTCTGGCCGGTAACCGCCGATTTCGAAGCCTGCACCCGCGCTGCGGTCACGCAGTCGGCGCAAGAGGCCTGCACGAAGGATTATTCGGACCGGCTGATGCAGTACAACAACCTGTTCAACCCGCAGGACTGAAGCGGTTACTTCTTCTTCGCGTCGGCTTTCGCGCGGCGTGGTTCGCGTTCCAGCCACGGCCCCAGGGCATGGCCAATAACGACGCCGAGCGCGACTTCCCCGGCGATCCATAGTCCGGCCCACAGCGGGTGCGGGCCGAGGTCCACCAGCCGGCCGACGCCGAGCGAGCCGCGCGTGATCCAGAGCAGGCCTGCGGCCGCGGCGCCGGCCACGAGGCCGATGAGCAGCCCGAGCACCACGGTGGACGCCGACGCGGTGAACCAGCGGGAGCTCATCTTGATGGACAGCCACTCGTCGAGGTGGTTCTCCCCCTCGCGCAGGAACCACCAGCCGGCCAGGACCCCGGCCAGCACGGGCAGGGCCAGCGCCACCAGCCCGTAGGTGAGTTCTCCGGTCGGCAAAGCGCCGAGCAGCGGGAATGCCGGCATCGGCCCCACGGTGGTGGCCATCGGCGTGACGGAACTGCCCGTCCCGACGGCAAAACCGGCGCCGCTGGCCCAGGCGAGGGTCCAGCCGACGAAGTTCGGCAGGAGGCCCAGTTGCGCCACGGTCAGCACGGCACCGCCGACGATCCCCGGGCTCAGCTCCTGGTAGATCTCGAGAATGTCGGCCCAGTGCAAGGCAATGTCCGCAGCCAGCAAAGCCGCGGAGAGGCAGACGGCCGCGGTCGTCGCGAGCAGCCCGGCGCGGATGGCGGCCCAGACGTAGGACCCTGCCCAGCGCGAATGCTGGCTGGTCTTGGCCACCCATGCGGCCGCGTCCACGCCGATCAGCCGGCCCCAGGACTTGGCCTCGCGGTAGGCCCCGACGATCAGCCCGGCGCCCGCGGGAAGGAGCGGAATCAGGGCGCCGGCGGTGAGCGAGATGCGAACCTCGTCGGTCTGCACCAGGTAGGCCGTGGCACCGCCGACGAAGGCGTAGATGCCGAGCGCGCCGAGGAACGCCTGCCAGAGCTGGTCCGTGTAGGACGCGCGGGCCAGCCGCCTCCCCGCGCGCCAGCACAGGAAGAACGGCAGGAGCGAGAGCCCCAGCGGAATCAGCGAGAGCGTGCCGTGCTGCGTGTCGGCCGAGCTGGCGCCCATTATGATCTCCAGCTGAAGCGGTACTCCGTGGATCAGCAGCCACGCCTGGCCACCGAGCCGGGCCAGCGATTCAAAGCTGCGGTCCTCGAACCCGTCGGCGAACCAGACGCCAACCAGCGGCAGCAGCACCACGATCGCGGAGAGCAGCGCGCTTTGGAACAGTTCAAAGGCACCCTGGAGCCAAAGGGGCATGGGCAGCCCGTTCTGGCCGCCCGGTCGCCATGTCAGTTTCATTGCTTCCATGGTGCCAGTTCCGGACGCCGCCGCCGCTCAGCGACGCGGGCCGGAGCGCATTCCGGCAGCGCAGCTAAGGCTGGAGCACCACCTTGATGCAGCCGTCCTCCTTCTTCTGGAAGATCTCGTACATCTCCGGCGCGCGGTCCAAGGGCACGCGATGGGTGACCAGATCGGACAAAGCCAGCGGATCGGCGTCGTCCTCCACCAAGGGAAGCAGGTCGCTGATCCAGCGCCGCACGTTGCACTGTCCCATGCGCAGCTGGATCTGCTTGTCGAACATCTTCAGCATCGGCATCGGGTCCGCTTCGCCGCCGTAGACGCCGGACAGGGACACCGTGCCGCCGCGGCGCACGGCGTCGATGGCGGTGTGCAGCGCGGCCAGCCGGTCCACGCCCGCGTGGCTCATCGCCAGCTTCGCCACCGGGTGCGGCAGGATCCCGACGGCGGCCTGGGCCGCGGCGGCCACGGGCGAGCCGTGCGACTCCATGCCGACCGCGTCGATCACCGCGTCCGGGCCGCGGCCCGAGGTCACCTCGCGCAGGTCGTCCGCGCAGTTCTTGTTCCAGTCCAGCGTGGCGATCCCGTGCCGTTCCGCCATCGCCCGGCGCTCCGGAATGCGCTCGACTGCGATCACCCGGTAACCGAGGTGGCGGCCGATCCGGCTCGCCAGCTGCCCGACCGGCCCCAGCCCGAACACCGCCAGCGTGCCGCCCTCGGGTACATCCGCATAGTCGACCGCCTGCCATGCCGTGGGCAGGATGTCGGACAGGAACAGGTAGCGTTCGTCCGGAATCCCGGTATCGCCGACCTTGATCGGACCGTAGTTCGCAAAGGGCACGCGCAGATATTCCGCCTGCCCGCCGGGCACCGAACCGTAGAGCTCGGTGTAGCCGAACAGCGCGGCACCCGATCCGCTCTCGCGGACCTGCGTGGTTTCGCACTGCGACTGCAGGCCGAGGTTGCACATGAAGCAGTCGCCGCAGGCAATGTTGAACGGGACCACCACCTTGTCGCCGCGCTTGATGTTCGTGACGGCGCTGCCCACCTCTTCCACGATTCCCATCGGCTCGTGCCCGAGGATGTCGCCGCGGTTCAGGTAGGGCCCCATGAGCTCATACAGATGCAGGTCCGAGCCGCAGATCGCCGTCGAGGTGATCCGGATGATCGCGTCGGTCGGCTCCTGGATCGCGGGGTCCGGGACCTCTTCGACGCGTAGCTGCCGCTTACCTTGCCAGGTCAGTGCTTTCATGCCCAGGAGCTCCTGTCGCTGATCCGCGGGCCGCGCCGGGCCCCTTACTGGCGGGTTTTGTCCCCACGGTACGCGTCCGGCTGAAGCCGGGCTAGGGGAACGTACGACGCCGGTGCCTCCTCTTTTCCGCCCGTCCCGATCAATGCGCGACGGGTTCCGCGGCCGCCGGCAGGATGTTCTGGTTGCCGTGGAAGACGTTCTCCGGATCGTAGTTCCGCTTGGTCTGCGCCAGCCGGGCGTAGTTCTCTTCGCCGAAGGCCGCCCTGATCCGGTCCTGCCCTTCGTTGCCGATGAAGTTCAGGTAGACCCCGCCCGATGTGAAGGCGGCAATGTCCCGGCGGAAGCCCTTCGCCCAGCCGATGGCGTCCTCGGTCCTGGCCGGATCCTGCCACAGGGTAAAGGGGTGTGTGACCCAGGTGGCGTCCCTGCGGGCCATCGGGGTCAGGACGGCGTCTGCCTTCGCTACGGCTCCTCCCCACGGAACCAGCAGCAGTTGGGAGGACTCATGCGGGAGCCGCCGCCCGTAGTCGAGGAAGATATCGACGGCGTCGTCGGGAAAATCGTCATGGTAGTCCGCGCTCCAGTAGTTCAGCTGACCGGGCTGGTCGTCCAGCATGCACTGGAAGTCGGCGTACGGACGCGGAGCGATGATGTCGACCGCCGGAGCCAGCCCCCGAAGGGGACGCATCGACTGCTCGGCTTCCGCCGGATCGCCGGCGTACACGGCCACGGCCCCCAGCGCCGGCTTGCCCTGGAGGCCCGCCGGCACGAACTCCTCGGGCGGCGCGACCAGGCAGGCCAGCGCCCCGCCGAGTCCCGCTGGCGCCGTGGGCAGGTAGTCGCGGCATGCCAGTGCCGCCTCCCGGGCGGCATCGATGGGCCAGAGCAGAAGGCCGCAGAGCAACTCCTGCCCCACATCATGCAGCCTGAACGTGAACGATGTGGCAACGCCGAAGTTTCCGCCGCCGCCGTGCAGCGCCCAGAACAGCTCCCGATTCTCGTCGGCGCTTGCCGTCATTTCCTCGCCGCTTGCGGTCACGAGGTCAACCGAGACCAGGTTGTCGCAGGCCAGCCCCCAGGAACGCTCCAGCCAGCCGGACCCGCCGCCGAGGGTGAATCCGGAGACGCCCGTGGTCGAGACCCTGCCACCCGTGGTCGCAAGCCCGTGCCGCTGGCCCGCCCTGTCGAATTCGCCCCAGGTCACGCCTCCGCCGACCGTGGCAGTACGGGATTGAGGGTCGAAGGAAATCTGCTTCATCGGCCGCACGTCGATGACCAGTCCGCCGTCGTTAAGGGACATCCCGGCGACCGAGTGCCCTCCGGAACGCACCGCGACTTCCAAGTGGTTCTCGCGGGCGTACATCAGCGCCGACCGCACGTCCCCGGCGGTGGCGCACTGGGCGATGACCGCTGGTCTGCGGTCGATCATCGCGTTGAAGACTGTTCTGGCCTCGTCATAGTCGCTGTCGCCAGGCCGGACCCATTTCATGGCAGTGCTCCTTGGGATACTGCTGGGCCACCCCGCTTCATGATACGCACGGCGGCCGGGGCCGGCCAGCACCAAATTTGAGCCTTGCACTGCGTTATCGGAGGCATAAAAAGCAGCAGGAATTGGAAAGGGCGGCTGGTTTCCCTAAAAGAAAACCAGCCGCCCTATCAGGCGGATGCACCTCTCCGGCAAATCAACGCAAACGTCATTGTCCGCGGAAGGCAACGGAGATCCTCCGCCCGCTTTATTGCCCGGGCCGCAGTTTCCAAAGGCGGCTGTAGCCCGGCTCCCAAACTAGCGGGCGTCCTTGCGGCGCTTCGGAAGGAACTCCTCGGTGGCCGCCTTGGCACGCTTCTCGGCGCGCTTTTCCTTAACGGATTTTCCCTGTTTTTTATTATTCGCACCGCGTGGGGATTTATCTGACATTCCAGCTCCTTCAAGCAGAAACACAATCGGTAAATCCACACCATACCCGATAAAAAAATAAAAGCCAGCGACTTAAAGAATGCGCACGCCAAAAGGTTTCGGAGATGCGGCGCTACGCGTTCAGGTCCAGCATGCCCTTGACCATCGCCGCGGCGGCACCGACGAACGCGATCACGATGACGCCGGTCCTGGCATGGTGGTCCTTGATGTGCCGCATGAGCTTCTCCCCCGCCCAGATCCCGGCGACGATCATGCCGGCGAGCGCGACCCACATCCACCACTGCAGCTGCGGGACATCGTTGGGATCAAGCCAGGTCCGCACGCCCACGGTGGCCAGGCAGAGCAGCAGGAAATAGGGCTGCAGAGTGGCGGCGAATTCGCGCTGCGGCCAGCGCGCCAGGACCGCGTAGGCGCTGACCGTGGGGCCGCCGACCCCGGCCAGCGCGTTGGTCAGGCCGGAGCCCAGCCCGGCGAGCGCCTTGGGCGGGTTGCCGCTGACCGTGACCGAGGCCCGGTTCAGGAGGACGGACAGAGCCAGCGCGGCGATCACCACCGCCCCGACGGCGATGACCAGCGGGGCCGCCGGCAGGTTGACCGCCAGCACCGATCCGCCCACCGTGCCGACCAGCGCGGGAACGCTCAGCCAGCGGAACATGCTCCAGTCGATCCGGGACCACACGCGGGGAACAATCAGCCCGCAGGAGACGACGCTGCAGATGTTGATCATCATGATGCCGGTGTGGGCTCCCAGCAGCATGACGAGGACCGGGGAAAGCAGCAGCGCGAAACCCACGCCGGCGATCCGCTGGGCCACCGAGCCCACGAAGATCGCCACCAGAATCACGCCGAGCAGTCCAATAGTCACCGGTCCACCTTAGACGCCTCGCGCCGGACCGCCGTCTCCGCAGCGCGACGCGGCGTGCCTGCACCGGCGAGCCACCGCCGTCGTCAGGCTTTGGCTTGGTGTTCACCGCCCCGTCACGTCCCGCTCCCCCGCCGTCCCACCGCGGCGTCCACGCTGGCTGCGTGAGGATAGCCATTGTTGCTGAATCGTTCCTGCCGCATATGAACGGCGTCACCCATTCGCTCCTCCAAGTGATCGCGCATCTGCGCCGCCGCGGAGACGATGCCCTGATCATCGCGCCGGCCTCCTCGTGGCTCGACGACGAGGCGCCCGCCGAGGTCCAGGGCTACCCGGTCCACCGCCTGCCGTCCATCCCGCTGCACGGCTACCCGAATGTCCGCGTTGCCGCCGGGACCGTCGCCCGGATCCGGCGCATCCTCGCCGATTTCGCCCCCGACGTGGTGCATGTGGCCTCGCCCTTCGTGCTCGGCTGGCGTGCGGTGCAGGCGGCGCACCAGCTGGGCCTGCCCGCCGTCTCCATCTACCAGACCGAGGTGCCCGCGTACGCGGCCCGCTACGGGGCTCCCTGGCTCGAGCAGTTGCTGTGGCAGCACGTGCAGAACATCCACGAGCTCTCCACCGTCACGCTGGCCCCGTCGAGCTTCGCGATGAACCAGCTGCATGCGCATTCGGTGCCGCGGGTGCACCTGTGGCGGCGGGGCGTGGACAGCCTGCGCTTCAATCCGGAGAAGTACGACGCCGGGTGGCGGGCTTCCGTGGCGCCGAACGGTGAGCGGATCATCGGGTTCGTGGGCCGCCTCGCCGCCGAGAAGCAGGTCGAGGACCTGGCCGTGCTGTCGGACATTCCGGGCACGCGGCTGGTCATCGTTGGCTCGGGCCCGCTGAAGGACACGCTGCGGCAGAAGCTCCCGGGGGCCTACTTCGCGGGGTTCCAGGGCGGCGAAGACCTGGCACGGATGGTGTCGAGCTTCGACCTGTTCGTCCATCCGGGCGAGTCCGAGACGTTCTGCCAGACAATCCAGGAGGCGCAGGCCGCCGGTGTTGCCGTGGTTGCCGTGGGCCGGGGCGGGCCGCTGGACCTGGTGAACCCCTCGCGCACGGGCTGGCTGTACACGCCGGGCCGGCTCGATGAGCTGCGCGGCTACGTCACGGACCTGGTGGGCGACGACATCAAGCGCCGCGCCTTCGGCCGGGCCGCGCGGGAGGCCGTGCGCGGCCGGACCTGGCCGGTGCTCTGCGAGCAGCTGGTGGGCTACTACGCGAAGGCCATCGAGGTGAAGCGGCGCACGCTCAACCTGGAGGCGCGGACCTACCTCGGCTGAGCCGCGCTTCCCCACCGACACCCTGCCCCTGCCGCCCTTCCCCCTGCCGTTGAGTGCGCAGCAGATGCCCGTTTCGCGTGGAAAAGGGGCATCTGCTGCGCACTCGTTGGGGCAGGTGTGAGGGGCCTCGGGGAAGCAGGCTGCTCAGTAGCTGGCGGGGGTGCCGGCGGGGGCGTCGTGGGGTGCTTGGATGAACGTGGCCGCGAGGGCCTCCGTGCCGCGGGCCAGCAGGGCGACGTCCGCACCGACGTTGACGAAGTCGGCCCCGGCGTCGATGTAGCGGCGCGCGGAAGCTTCGACGAAGGCGTTGACCCCCACGAACTTGCCGGCGGCCTTGACCTCGCGGATGCTCTGCAGCACGGCCTCGACCACATCCGGGTGCTCCTGCTGCCCGAGGACGCCCATCGAGGCGGCCAGGTCGGAAGGACCGATGAAGACGCCGTCGACACCGTCAACCCCGGCGATGGCCGCGGCGTTCTGCACGGCCTCCGCCGCTTCGATCTGCACGATCAGCGTCAGGGTGTCACCCGCCCGGTTCAGGTAGTCCGGAATCCGGTTCCAGCGCGCGGAGCGGGCGAGCGCCGAGCCGACGCCGCGGATGCCGCGGGGCGGATAGTGCATGGCGGCGACGGCGGCCTCGGCCTGCTCGGCGTTGTTGACCATGGGAACGATCAGGGTCTGGGCGCCGAGGTCCAGGTACTGCTTGATCAGCACCGCGTCATTGAACGGCACCCGCACCACGGAAAGGCACGGGTAGCCCGCGACCGCGCGCAGCTGGGCCAGGATCGACTCCAGGCCCATGGGCCCGTGCTCGCCGTCGATCAGCAGGTAGTCCAGCCCGGAGCCGGCGCAGATCTCCGCGACGCCCGCATCGCCGGAGCAGACGAACATGCCGGCGACAGTGCGGTCGGTGGAGCGGATGAGATCCTTGAAGGACGGCGCGGCTTCTACTCGAAACGGCATGTGATGGTTCCCAGCTTTCCGTAGTCGGCGAAGACGGTGTCACCCTCGTAGACCCACATGGGCCGGGTGAAGGAACCGGCGAGGATGGTTTCGCCGGCCTTGAGGTGGTCGCCGTGGGGCGCGATCTTGTTGGCCAGCCAGTAGACGCCGGCGGCCGGGTGGTTCAGCACACCGGCGGCGACGCCGGTTTCCTCCACCGTCTGGTTCTTGTAGAGGATGGCGGAGATCCAGCGCAGGTCCACGTCCTGCGGCCGGACCGGGTTCCCGCCGATGACCATCGCGCCCATGGCCGCGTTGTCCGAGATGGTGTCGACGATGGTGCGTCCCTCCATCTCGATCCGCGAGTCGAGGATCTCCAGCGCCGGGACGACGTACTCGGTCGCGTTGAGCACGTCGAAGATCGTCGCGTTGGGCCCCTTGACGTCGCGGTTCAGCACGAAGGCCAGCTCCACTTCGATGCGCGGGTGCGTGTACTGGTCCCACTTCACCGTGCAGCCGTTTTCGAGGATCATGTCGTCGAAGATGATGCCGTAGTCGGGCTCGGAGATGCCGGTGGCGTACTGCATGGCCTTGGACGTCAGTCCGATCTTGCGCCCGGCCAGCTTCCGGCCGTTGGCCTCGCTGCGCTCCCGCCAAAGGTTCTGCACCGCGTAGGAATCCTCCACGGTCATCTCCGGGTAGCGCGCCGTCAGCCGCGGCACCGGCTGGCGGTTCCGGCCGGCGTCCACGAGTTCGTCGGCAATTTTTTCAATGGTCGTCTGATCAAGCACGCGACAGGCTCCAGTTCGAGAATCTTCGGCTGCGGGCAGCACCGGCGGCAGTCCTGCCCGTGCTGTTGGACCGGCCCTGGCGGCTCCGCCGGCCGGTCCAGCACCCATAGTACGGTTCCCCCGGGCCGAATGAGACTTCGGTTACAGCCCGCCGCGCTTGTCCGCCTCCACAGGCGGCAGGACCGCCGGGTTCGCCCACATCACAGGCGCCCGGCATACCCCCGAGGTCTCCGGCTGGCCTAGCATTGATGGGTGCAGGTCTTGCCCGGCAGGGCTCCTGCCGCGGTGTGCGCAGCCGCCACCCGCCGATAAGTCGAGGAAGTTGCCCAATGTCGTTTCCCTTCCGTACCCCCGCCCGGGGTGTGCCTGCCGCGGCAGGTGCCGTGGCCGCCGTCGTACTTCTGGCCGGATGCAGCGGGGGCGGCGGTTCCTCCGACAACGGCGGGGAGCCGGTCAGCGGCGGCAACCTGGTCTACGCGACGGGCGACGCGGAGCCCACCTGCCTGGACCCGCATGTCGGCGGCAACTACCCGCAGGCGCTGATCTCGAGCCAGTACCTGGAGCCGCTGGTGTCGAGGAATTCCGACGGCGAGACCATCCCGTGGTTGGCCAGCAGCTGGGAACAGAGCGAGGACGGCCTGAGCTGGACGTTCACGCTCCGCGAGGGGGTGAAGTTCACCGACGGCACACCGCTGGACGCCGAGGCCGTGAAGGCGAACATCGAGCACGCGCAGGACCCGGCGACGGCGTCCTCGACCGGCTACCTGGCGCTGCGCAAGATCAAGAGCGCCGAGGCGGTCGACACGCAGACCCTGAAGCTGACCCTGAGCTCGCCGGACAGTGCGCTGCTCGAATCCTTGAGCATGCCGTGGGTGGCGATCCAGTCCCCGAAGGCGCTGGAACGCAGCCAGGAGGAAAATTGCGCCGCGCCGGTGGGCACCGGACCGTTCGTCGTGGACAAGTGGGTCAAGCAGGAATCCGTCACGATGGTGCGCAACGAGGACTACTCGGCTCCGCCGGCGGAGGGCTGGCATGCGGGCCCGGCCTACCTGGATTCCATCACCTGGCGGTTCATTCCGGAATCGGCCACCCGGTACGCGGCGCTGCAGGCCGGCGAGGTGCAGGTCATCGACAACGCGCAGCCGGACACCGTCAAGGCGGCCGAGGGCAGCGACGTGATCAAGCACCTTGATGCCCCGCGGCCCGGCGCGTCCAACCGCCTGGAGCTAAACAGCAGCAAGGCGCCGTTCGATGACCCGAAGGTCCGCGAGGCGTTTGTCCGTTCCGTGAACGTGAACGACGGCGTGTCCACCCTCTTCTTCGGCACCGCCAAGAGGTCCTACTCACCGCTGTCCAGCGTGGAACCGCTGGCCTATTCGGACCAGTCCCTGTTCGGGTACGACCTGGAGGAAGCCAACCGGCTCCTGGACGAGGCCGGCTGGACGGCGCGGGATTCCGCCGGTTACCGGGTCAAGGACGGCAAGCGGCTGACCCTGCAGTTCCCGGTCAGCACCAACCAGTCGATTCCTGCGGAACAGTCGCTCTTCGAGCAGTTCCAGGCGACGGCGAAGGAGGCCGGGTTCGAGGTCAAGCTGAACCTGCTGGACCTCTCCAGCTGGTACGGCGCGCTGGCCGAAAACAACTACAACCTGGTCAGCGCCCCCTACACCAAGGTCGGGCCGGACGTCCTGCGGATCCTGTTCCACTCGGACAGCACCAAGCCCGCGCCCAGCGGCTACTTCGCCAACCTGTCGCAGGTGAAGTCGGATGAGCTGGACGAGCTGCTGACCAAGGCCAGCGAAACTTCGGAGCCGGCGGAGCGCGAGAGGCTCTACGAGGAGGCGCAGAAGATCGTGCTCGAGGGCTACTACATCCTGCCGCTGTATGACCAGCAGAACCATTTCCTCTACCGCTCCGAGGTCTCCGGCGTGAAGGCGCTGCCCACCGTTTCCACCCCGACCTTCCACGATGCGTGGCTGACCAACTGAAGCCCGTCCGCTGGGTGCTGGCCAAGGTCCTGGGCGCGGCCTTCGTGCTCTGGGCCGTGGCCACGCTCATCTTTTTCGGCATCCGGATGATTCCCGGGGACCCGGCCGAGGCGATCCTGGGCGGACCGGGTTCGCAGGCCTCGCCCGAGGCCCTGGAGCAGGTCCGCCGGGACTATGGCCTGGACCAGCCGCTCCTCGCGCAGTACGCCGCGCAGCTGGGCCGGCTCATCCGGGGCGATCTGGGTGATTCCTACTCCCTGCGGATGCCGGTGGCGGACCTGATCGCAAACCAACTGCCGGGCACGCTGCTGCTGTCGGCGCTGTCCCTGCTGGTGGCCTGGCTGCTGGCCCTCGGCCTCGCCGGCTGGTCGACGCTCAACGGCCGGGCGGCGGGAGTCGTGGCCTCCGGGCTCGAGATCGCCGCCGCGGCAGTGCCCCACTTCTGGCTGGCGAGCGTGCTGATCCTGCTGTTCAGCAACTCGCTCGGCTGGCTGCCACCGGTGAACACCGGTTCCGCCGACGGGCTCATCCTGCCGGTCGTCACGCTGGCGCTGCCCCTGGCCGGCTTCCTCGGGCAGGTCATGCGCGAGTCCATGCTCGCCGCCATGTCCAGCCCGTTCGCGCTGTCGGCCCGGGCCCGCGGCGAGGGCGAGTCCGGGGTACTCTTCCGCCACGCCCTGCGGCACGCCGCGCTGCCGGGCATCGCGCTCTCCGGCTGGGCCTTCGGGAACCTGCTCAGCGGCGCCGTCGTGGTGGAATCCATCTTCGCCCGGCCGGGGCTGGGCCGGACGCTGCTGAACGCGGTGACGCTGCGCGACATCCCGCTCGTGACCGGCGTCGCCTTGGTTTCCGCGCTGGCCTACGTCCTGGTGATGGCGGCCAGCGACGTCGCCGAACGGGCGGCAGATCCGAGGCTGCGGACGGCATGAGCATCTTCTCCAGCAGGCGCAGCCACCGGGATCCGGCGCTGGCTGCCCGCTTCCCCGGCCTGCGCGGCCTGGAAATCGCCGCGGCCGCCGCCGCGCTCTTCCTGGTCTTCGCCGCCTGCTTCCCCACCCTGCTGGCGCCGTTCGACCCGCTGGCCATCAACCCGGCCGACGCGTTCCAGGCGCCCTCCGCGGCGCACTGGTTCGGCACCGACGAATCGGGCCGGGACATCTACTCCCGCGTGGTCCACGGTGCCCGTCCCTCGCTGCTGATCGGCGCCGCCGCCACGGCCATCGGCCTAGGGCTGGCGCTGCTGCTCGGCACCGCAGCCGGGCTGGGCGGACGCTGGCTGGACTTCGGCATCGGACGGATCCTCGAGGTGCTGTTCGCCCTGCCCGGGCTCCTGCTCGCGCTGGTCTTCATCGCAATCGCCGGCCCCGGCATCACCACGTCCGTCGTCGCCGTCGGCCTGTCCACCGCGCCGGGCTACGCCCGCATCATCCGCGGCCAGATCGCGCAGGTACGCTCCTCGCCGATGGTGGAGGCCGCCGTCGTCCTGGGCCGCAGCCCGGCCCGCGTGCTGGGACGGCACATCCTGCCGAACGCCCTCGCCCCCGTGTTCGTGCTCGGCACCCTCGGCCTGGGCCAGGCGGTGGTGTGGGCGTCGTCCCTGAGCTTCCTCGGTCTGGGGGCTCCGCCGCCCGCCGCCGAATGGGGCGCAATGCTCGCGGCCGGCCGCACCTACCTGGGCACGGCATGGTGGATGACGCTCTTCCCGGGGTTGGCGATCGTGTTGGCTGCCGCGTGCTCGACGGTACTGGGGCGTGCCCTGCAGCGGCGGGCGGTCTCGCGGTGAATTCCAACAACGAGGCCGTGCTGCGGCTGGAGAACCTGAACGTCGCCTTCAACGGCGAACCGGCCGTGCGCGGCGTGTCGCTGGAGATCCCGGCCGGGGAATGCCTGGCGCTGGTGGGCGAATCGGGGTCCGGCAAGTCCGTCACAGCGCGGTCCCTCATCGGCCTGGCCGGGACTGGCGCGAAAGTCAGCGCGGACCGGCTCGAGTTGTCCGGCAGGAACCTGGCCACGCTCAGCCAGCGCGCCTGGCGGCACGTGCGCGGCCGCCGGATCGGGTTCATCCTGCAGGACGCGTTGGTCTCGCTCGACCCGCTGCGCACCATCGGCCGGGAGATCGATGACGCGCTCCGGCTCGGCTCGGAATACAGCCGGCGGGACCGCGCCCGCCGGGTCCTGTCGCTGCTCGAGGACGTGGGCCTGGACAACCCGGCCCAGCGCGCCGGCCAGCGCTCCGGCGAGCTCTCCGGCGGCATGCGCCAGCGTGCCCTCATCGCCTCGGCCATCGCGCTGGATCCGGAACTGGTCATCGCCGACGAACCGACCACCGCGCTGGACGCCACCGTGCAGGCCCAGATCCTGGACCTCCTCGCCGGCCTGCGGGAGCGTGGCTCGGCGATGCTGCTGATCAGCCACGACCTGGCCGTCGTGGAGTCGGTCGCGGACCGGGTCGCTGTGATGACCGATGGCCGGATCGTGGAGTCGGGGCCCGCCGCCCAGGTGCTGGGATCGCCAAGCCACGACTACACCCGCAAGCTGCTGCGCGCCGTGCCCGCGGACCATGCCCGCGGCACCCGGCTCTCCGCGTCGCCCGCGCCGGCCGGCCAGGCCGCTGCGCACGTTTCCGGGCAGGCAGCAGCCGCCGGAGTGTCCGGAGCATCCGAAGCGCCCGCAGGACCGGCCGCGGTCCGCCAACGGCCCCTTCCCGTTCGGGTCCCGGCGGGCCGGCCGCCCGCCGGCACTCCGGTCCTGCAGGCGGCCGGGCTCACGAAATCCTTCCGCACGCCGGACAAGAAGCCGTTCACCGCGGTCGACGGTGTCTCCTTCGAACTGTCCGCCGGCGAGACGCTGGGCCTGGTCGGCGAATCGGGCTCGGGCAAGACCACCGCTGCCCGCCTGGTGCTGGGCCTGGCCGAGCCGGACGGCGGTGAGGTCCGGCTCTTCGGCCGGCCTTGGAGCGGGCTCCCCGAACGGGAGCGCCGCAGCCGCCGCACGCTGATCGGCGCCGTCTACCAGGACCCGCTCAGCTCATTCGATCCGCGCCTGACGGTCGGCCAACTGCTGGCCGACGCCTTGTCCGGCGGGCGGAGCCTGAATGCCAAGGCGCATGCGGCGGACACGGCCCGGCTGCTGGACCTGGTCGGTCTGCCGGCCCGCTTCACCGCCCGCGGCCCGCGGACCCTCTCGGGCGGGCAGCGCCAGCGCGTGGCCATCGCGCGGGCGCTGGCACCCAAGCCGAAGATCGTCATCTGCGACGAGCCGGCCTCGGCGCTGGACGTGTCCGTGCAGGCGCAGATCCTGGACCTGCTGGACGACCTGCAGCGGGAGTTCGGACTGAGCTACCTGTTCATCTCCCACGACCTCGGCGTGGTCCGGCACATGAGCGACCGGGTGGCCGTGATGCAGCGCGGCAGGATCGTGGAACAGGGTCCGGCGGAGCAGCTCTTCGCGTCCCCGCAGCATGCGTATACCCGGCAGCTACTCGCCGCCGCGGTCCATCCTCCGCGCACCTGAAGCTGGCGGGAGGGCCACAGCGCCGCTGGGATTACTATTGGAGGGAATCCACAACATTCTCCCCGCCATGAAAGAGGATCCTTCCATCACGGACTCGCTTGCCCCCACTGACATTGCCGGCGCCTACTTCGGCGCGCCGGAGCCGGAGGAGACCCAGCGCGACGTCGTCGAGGTCACTTCACCTGCCGCCGTCGCACGCCTGGAGGACCGCGACGACGTCGTCAAGGTCAAGCGGCGCTACGCCCTCGTCAACCGGGACCGCACGCCGCACGAGGCCATGGTCGAGGACCTGCTCTTCATCCGCGGAGTGCTCGACGGCGCGGGC
This sequence comes from Arthrobacter mangrovi, assembly GCF_026011795.1. Classification (GTDB taxonomy): domain Bacteria; phylum Actinomycetota; class Actinomycetes; order Actinomycetales; family Micrococcaceae; genus Crystallibacter; species Crystallibacter mangrovi. The sequence goes on from NZ_BRVS01000001.1 coordinate 207,887, forward strand.
CTGCCCTATCTGCTGGTCCGGGGCAACGACGCGCGCCCGGTCATCGCCGTCAATTGGGAAGACCGCAAGGCGCTGCAGTCCGCGCTGGCCGATGCCTGCCGCAACGAGCCCTTCTACTCGATGACCGTCGACGCGAAAAAGAGCACCGCGTTGCTGGTCGGCGACGGCCGGCTCGCCGAGGGGAACAAGGCGCGCATCTTCCGGCTCTACCGCCCCCGCATCGAGCCCAACGGCGGCCTCGTCTACGGGCAGTCCGCCGGCGTGCAGATCGAGCTCTGGCGCTGGGAGGGCGACAACGTAGTCCTGCCGATCGAGAATTCGCTGACCCGCCGCTCGCTTCCCGGCGCCGAAGCCGTCCGGGGCACGGTTTTCCGCTACGGCCTGGAATGGCCCACGATCGAGAACATGTTCGCGGACCATGCCACGGACATCGACTTCGAGATCGACATCGTCTTCTCCTGGGTGGACGGCAACGACCCGGCCTACCAGGCTGCCCGCAGGAAGCGGCAGGAAGGCGTCGTCCTCGGCGAAGGCGACGAGGCGGACGCCCGCTTCCGCCAGATCAACGAGCTCAAGTACGCGCTCCGTTCCGTGCACATGTTCGCCCCCTGGATCCGGCACATCTTCATCGCCACGGACTCCCCCGTTCCGGCATGGCTGGATGCGGAGCATCCGGCGATCACCATCGTGCGCAGCGAGGAGCACTTCAAAGACCCCTCCGTGCTGCCCACGCACAATTCGCAGGCCGTGGAGGCCCAGCTCCAGCACATCGAGGGCCTGAGCGAACACTTCCTCTACTCCAACGACGACATGTTCTTCGGCCGCCCGGTCGGCCCGGACGTCTTCTTCTCCCCCGGCGGCATCACCAAGTTCATCGAAGCCAGCACCCGGATCGGCCTCGGCGACAACCATCTGGACCGCTCCGGCTTCGAGAATGCCGCCCGGGTGAACCGGAAGCTGCTCTACGAACGCTTCGGCCGGATCACCACCCGCCATCTCGAGCACTGCGCCGCGCCCCTGCGCAAGAGCGTGCTGTTCGAAATGGAGGACGTCTTCGCCGAGCAGTTCACCGCCACCGCCGCCAGCCGGTTCCGTGCCAAGGACAACATTTCGGTCACCAACTCGCTCTACCACTACTACGCCCTGCTCACCGGCCGCGCCGTCACGCAGACCGAGGCCAAGGTGAAGTACGTCGACACGACCATGTACTCGGGCCTGAGGCAGCTGGCCCGGCTGCTCAAGAAGCGCAACCACGACTTCTTCTGCCTCAACGACGGAAGCTTCCCGGAGGTCCCGGCGGACGAGCGGCAGGATGTCGTGACGGACTTCCTCGGGAAGTACTTCCCGATCCCCGCGCCCTGGGAGAAATGAACGGCCTTTCGCCACTTCCCGCCGGGTTGGCCGGCGCCTAGGCTGGCAGCATGTCCAACGACTCCTCAGCGGCTGCCCCGGCCGAGCGGCGCAGCATCCTGTCCATGCTCTCCGAAGACTTCAAGTCCTTTGCCTGGCGCCGCTCCTTCGGCGATCCCGTGCAGGTGGGCGACCAGCAGGTCATTCCCGTGGCGCTGGTGAAGGTCGGCTTCGGCGGCGGCGGAAGCGGGAACGACGGCGGCGGGGGCGGGGGCGGCGCGGTGCTTCCGGTCGGCATCCTGGCCGCGGACGAGAACGGCCGCGCAAGCTTCATCCCGAACCCGATTGCCGTGCTTGCCGTCATGGTTCCGCTGGTCTGGGCCAGCGGGCATGCGGTCGCCCGGATCATCTCCGCCGCGCGGAACCGCTGAACGGCCCGGGGCGGGACCCGCTAGTAGCAGGCACCGCCGCTAGACGCGGCTGAGCTCCCGGCTGCCCTCCGGGATCCGGATCCTGGCGGCCGCCAGCCGGCGCTGTGTCTCCTCGGCGTCCACGTACTGCCCCACGGTCGGGTGCTCCCCGACCGGCACGACGGAGTGGACGATCGTCTCGTCGTAGACATGCACCAGGTTGTAGGCCTGCGCTCCGTCCCGTCCGCGGGTGCCGCCCACGGGCACGTTCAGGTCCTGGGTGTAGCAGGTGGCCGAGGCGACGGAGACGGGGACGCCGGCGAAGGTAGCCGTCGTCGAATAGTGCAGGTGGCCGGCCAGGATGGAGCGCACGTCGCTGCCGCGCACCACGTCCGCCAGCCGGCGCTGGTCCCGCAGCTCCACCAGCACGGATAGATCCAGCACGCTGGGGACCGGCGGGTGGTGCAGGGCCAGGATGGTCCCGTCCGGCGCGGGGACTGCCAGCTCGGCCTCGAGCCACTCCAGCTGCTCGTCGCTGACCTCGCCGTGATGGAAGCCCGGGACGGTGGAGTCCAGCGTCACGATGCGCAGGCCGCCGACGTCGTAGCTCTTGTCCAGCGGGGCCATGTCAGCCGGGAGGTCCATCAGCCCGGTCCGCAGGTTCGCCCGGTCATCATGGTTGCCCATCACCCAGATCACCTCGGCCCCGAGGCGCCGTGCGGACGGCTCGACGATGGCGCGCAGCTTCTCGTACGCCTCCGGCTCTCCCTTGTCCGCGAGGTCACCGGTGAAGACAATCGCTTCCGGCCGCGATCCCGATGCCTCGAGGCCGTCGAAGACCTCGCGCAGCCGCGCCTCGCTGTCGACGCTTCCATAGAGGGGGTCCGAGCCGCCCACCAGGTGGGTGTCGCTCATGTGCAGTATGAAATGGTTTGGCCTGGGATGCTCGGCCTGGATGTAATCCATCATTTGCCTTCTGCTGGTTGAACCGGGTTTAACGGTTCCTACTTCAATCCATACAAGCAGACGGGGCTCAAACTTCAAGTTAACAAGCCGTCGGACTACGCATTATTGCGCTCTGGCGGCACGCGGTTTAGGGACGTAGGCTCTAAACCGTCGACCGTTTCCGGCGTACGAGAGGACCACCATGAAGCTCAGCCATATTCCGCTCCGGCTCGCCACCGGCGGATTCATCCTGAATTCCGGCCTGGGCAAGACGGATCTGGACAAGGAAAGCGCGGCCGGCATCCAGGCCATGGCCGCCAACATCTTCCCGCAGGTCAAGCAGATGGAACCGGAGCAGTTCGGCAAGTTCGTCAGCTACGGGGAGATCGCCGTCGGCGGCATGCTGCTGGCACCCTTCATCCCGAGCCGGCTGGCCGGCCTGGCCCTGGCCGTCTTCTCCGGATCGATGGTCGGTATGTATTTGAAGACTCCGGGCATGACGCAGGAGGGCAGCGTCCGGCCGACCGCCGAGGGCACCGCCCTGGCCAAGGACGTCTGGATGCTCGGCATCGCGCTGTCGCTGATCCTAGACCGGAAGAAGCCGCGCAGCTCCCTCTCCGTCGGGTAATCCGCCGGGCAATCCGGGCCAGGCAGGCGGACCGTTTCGATGCACGGCGGAGGCGCACGCCTAAGATGGTGCGCGTGAGTAACGTGACACCTCCCGCCGCGGAAGCACCGCCGTTGCCAAGCATCCGTGCCGCCCTCCCGGGCGAAGGCGCCGCACTGGCCGAGTGCGCGGCGGCCACCTTCCCCATGGCCTGCCCTCCCGAGATGACGGCCGAGGACATCTCCGACTACGTGGCTGCGAACCTGGGCGCACCGCATTTCGAGCAGTACCTGGCCGATCCGCGCCGCAGCCTGCTGGTGGTCGAGGACGACGCGGAGGGTTCGCCGCGGCTGGCCGGGTACAGCATGCTCATCCACACCCCGCCCGCGGATGAAGAGGTGCGGGCGGCGCTCACAATCCGGCCGGCGTCCATGCTGAGCAAGTTCTACGTCCGCGCCGATGCCCACGGCAGCGGGCTGGCGCACCGGCTCATGGCCGCGACCCTCCACACCGCGCGCCATGCCGGCGCCCGCGCGGTGTGGCTCTCAGTCAACGAGCACAATCTGCGCGCGCAGAAGTTCTACGCGAAGAACGGCTTCCGCACGGTCGGCGGCATGGACTTTCCCACTGCCCGGCTGGTCCTGCGCGACCACGTGCTGGAGCGCCGGCTCCAGGCCGAACCCTAAGGCCCGTTCCAGCGGTAGGACGCCCACACCAGGTCCAGCCCGGCGTGCGGGCAGTCGATGTTCCACTCGGTGTACTCCCCCGCCACCGAGCCGGGGTGGTCCGAGGCGAACAGGACCACGCCCGGATAGTCCCGGACCAGGCGAGCCAGCACCGCCGTACCGGCGTGGTCCAGGTCTGCGTCGATCCGGTTCAGGACCAGCAGCGGCGGGTCGCCGAGCGTGGCCCTGGCCAGCAGCAGACGTGCCCGCTCCGACGTCGACAACGGTTCACCGCCGCGCTTCAGCTGGGTCTGCTCCCCGCGGGGCAGCCGGGCGATCCGTTCGGCCAGACCCATCCGTTCCAGCGCGGAGGTGCCGGCCGCCGGGTCGAGGTCGGGCATCCGGTAGCGGACGCTGCGCGCGATCGAGCCGCGCTCGAGATGCGTTCCCGCGGCAGCGTAACCCAGTAGCGCCCGCCTCGTGCGGCCGCCGCTGTCCAGCAGGGACTTCCCGTCGATCAGCGTGCAGGCATCCGGGTCGCTGCGCACGCCGATCAGCTTTTCCAGCACGCGCGTTTCCGCGGCCGGGTCCGCGGAGACGATCCGTATCCGGTCCCCCGGGCCGGCCCGCAGCTCCGGTACGGCACAGTTGCGGCACTCGGAGAGGCCGGTCACCAGCAGCGAACCCGGCATGTTCCCGCCCTCCGTTCCCGCCGCCGCGCCTGGCCCCTGCGGGATCACTCCGGGGTTGCGGCGCCGTCGTCCTTCCCGGGCGTCCGCCGCCACGGCCAGCGCCGGCGCCAGGATGCGCCGGGCAGCCTTGAAGTTCTGCCGGTACTCGACCACCCGGCCCAGGTCCGCCACGGGTGCGGCAATCATGCCCACGATCGTCAGCCCCGCCGCGATGGTCGGCGTCGGCACCGCCTGCCATACCCCGACGGCGGCAACCGCCGCGCTGCCCAGGGCGGCGCCGGCTGCCGCGGATCCGCGGATCCAGCCCGCGATCGCCGCGCGGTGGACGGCGGCATCAACGACCTTCCGGCCGGCCTTGTCCACCTGGCTGACCTCCCGGGCCTCGCCGCCGGCGGCCCGGATGGTACCCGCGGCGATCACGGTGTCGGCCAGCCGTGCGGCCAGCCTCCCGCGCTGCTGCCGGAGCGTCCGGGCGCGGTGGAAGGCCGGACGGGCCAGCAGCGCCAGTCCTCCGGTGAGCACTGCCAGGGGAACGACGACGGCGGCGGAGAGTGCGGGGGCGAGGAACCACAGCGCCACGGCCGTCCCAAGGATCATCGGGATGCCCACGGCCAGCGGCGCAATTCCCAGCGCGATCCAGTTCCGCACGCTGGACAGGTCGTTCGTACTGCGGGCGATCGTCACGCCGGGCGACGGTCCGCGGTCCGTGGCCAGCGCCGATTCCACCAGCCCCTTGCGGATCCCGTGGATGTAGTCCTGGCCCAGCTTTTCGGCCAGTACACGCTCCAAGGCACGCAGCGCGCCCCCACCCAGCGCGGCGGCGGCGAGTCCGGCGACCACCGGCCCGGAGCCCGCACCGGCCGCTGCCGCGCCGTCCAGCAGCCGCGTCATCAGTAGCGCGCTCGCCCAGGCCAGCACGGCCATGGCCAGCCCGGTGCCGATCAGCAGGGCCATCAGCCCCCGGCGGCGGCCGGCGAACAGCTTGGGCAAGGAGTTCCCGGCCATGGTCCGCCTACTTGCCCGCCGGCAGCAGCTTCACGGCCGTTGACGGATTGCACAGCTCGTAGGTATCGATGACGGGTGCGTCGATGACGCCGGACGCTTCGCGGGCGGCCAGCGGCGACGCCGTCAGCAGGCCCGAGACGGCGGCAAGGTGCACGCCGCCCTGGCGCAGGACCTCGACGCCGGCTGCTGCGCCGAGGGCATCGGCGGCCGCGAAGACCACGCGGTCCACGGCGTTGTGGAACACGGGATCGCGCAGCAGCCGCGCAGTCTCCCCCTGGTAGACGCCGTCGGCAATCTCCACCACGACGACGTCGGTCTCGGCCGTGGTCAGCGCATCGATCATGCTGGTCAGCAGGCCGCGGACCGTCGGATAGTCAAGCAGGTAGGTGGTCGGGAAGCCGAAGTCGGTGAAGTCCAGCACGCGCCGGGCGCCGGCATCGGTGAAGAGCCGCGGATCGTTGCCGGCTCCGGTACCGGTCGCCTTGCCTGCGGACACCGTCAGTCCGGCCCTGCCCAGGCCGTTGACCATGCAGCCCAGGGTGGTGGATTTGCCGGAGTTCATCGAGGTGCCCAGGACCGCGATGACCTGCGGCCGGCCGGGGAGCGTTGTCACAGAACTGACCCGGTGCGGAGCGAAGTCCTGCAGGTTGACCACCGCGCCGTTCCTGGCGAGCAGCCCGATCGGCTCGATGGAGGTTGCCTGGACGATATCGGAGTGCTGCTCGACGACCATAGCGGCCAGTCCGCCGCCGGCCACCAGCGAACACGGGGCAAGGTCTGCGGGAACTACGGCACGGAACTGGTCCGGTGCGTAGCGGTTGCCGTAAGCGACCAGGATTTCGTCGCCCACGAACATGGCCTGCCGGCGCGAGTCAGGGCTTTCCAGGCGCTTGTGGTGCCCGATGGCCGCTACCCGTGCCAGCACCACGTCGCCGGCCGAGGGAGCCGCATCCCACAGTTCATATCCGCCGGCATCCTCGGACAGTGCATCGGCCAGGAAGCGCGTGGTGTAGGCCTTTTTGGCCCGGCGCAGCCGTTCCGGATCGACGTGCTCCTCCGCCATTGAGGGGAAGTCGCGGGGGTGGATTACGAGGCTCATCTGTTTGCTCCTTTGTGCGGGTTCCGTTGACATTCACCAGTGAACCGGGTCCGCATGATACGAGGATGATTCCTGCATGAGAGCGCCCTCATGAATCGTTTACCTTCCATTCACGGCCGCTCTCCGCCTCCCTGGCCCGCGTTTCCGATCCGCGCAACGTTAGGGCAGGATGGAGGGGGACCGAAATGAGGAGGCCTGAGAGTGCTGGCATTGGTGCGACATGGCGAAACGGATTGGAATTCCGCAGGACGCCTGCAGGGACGGACCGACATTCCGTTGAATGACCTGGGCCGGAGGCAGGCGAACGACGCCGGCGCCGCCCTCGCCGCACAGGATTGGGACCTGCTCGTATCCTCCCCGCTGCGCCGCGCGGTCGAAACCGCGGAAATCATCGGCAGCCACGTCGGACTCGACATCTCACTCACCATTCCCGACCTGATCGAACGCGACTTCCGCGGGGCCGAGGGGTCCGTCCTGCTTGGCATGGAGCGCGAGGACATCGACAAGCTGCTGCTGGTTTCCGAATCCGAGGCCGAAGTCGCGGCGCGCAGCGTGGATGCACTGCAGCAACTGGTCAGGGAGAATGCCGGCCGCCGCATCATCGTTGTCGCCCACGGCACGCTCATCCGGGTCACGATGGGCCTGCTTCGGGGCGAGCCGCACGCCCACGTGCTCAACTGCGAGACCATCGAACTCGAGCCCGAACTCCTGATGGGCTTCGAGCCCGAGGCGGCAATCCGCTAGCCCCCGCCACCCGAAGCCGCGGATACCTGCCGAAAGACCCAAGACAGGGAGGCAGGCCTCGTCCTATGCTGAAGGTGACCTGCGTGCGGCAACGGAGCCGCGCACCGGAGAGCCGAAGGACATGGAATGCGGGATTTCCAGTACTCAGCGACCGCGAAAACGAACAGCAAGCACCCGTACGACTGGGGCAGGGCGATGGCCCTCGCGGTTGCCCGCCTTACGGCCCAGGCGGAAGGCGAAGGCCTCGGACGCCGTCGTGATCTCTACGACGAAGACCTGACGCTGCGGATCAGCGAACTCGCCGACGGCATGCAGATTACGTTGTCTTGGACTCCCGGGGCGGAAGAGGAGACGGCAGCGCCCGCGCACCGGGTCCGCGAGGCGGCCTCCGTGATCCGCGAGGCGATGCCCGGCGCGTCCTCGGTCGGCGCCAAGTCTGTAGCGGAGGAGGCGTTCCGCGCCGCGCCGGCCTCCTGACAACGGTCCGACGCCTGGCAGGCCCCCCTTCGCCGCATCGTTGTCCGATTCCTGCGCCCGGTCAGTTGCCTTCGGACGACGAGTCCGCAGGTACTTCCATACGGAAGCCGCACGCGCAGCTCAGCAGCACGGTTTCCATCTGGACCTGCGGCAGGGCCGCGCCCTCCATCGGCGCCTCATTGGACACCGGGTCGTAGATTGGGTGCAGCCCGGCCTCGGCCACCCGCATCGGCTCGCCGCAATGGACGTACCCCGCGTCGTCGGCGACGAGCCGGCTCAGGCTGTCATCCAGCCCCGGCAACGGCCTGCGGGTCAGGTGCCCGTAGAAGCTGTCGCACTCGGAGCACGAATAGCTGATATTCCAGAGCGGGCGGCCGGAAGGATCGGCAGCGGCGGCCCGCTCCAGGTCCTCGACAATCAGATACTCGTCGGTGCCGCATTCGATGCACCATGGGTCCGCGACGCCGTCTTCCCCGTCCATTGCCCAGTACTGCGGAGCGCTTTCCGCGGTCATCGTTGGTACTCCTTCCAGTGAGCCGGAAGCATCACGGCTCCCCTGATGACCCCAGTATAGCTAACCATAAGCATGCTTAGTGCATAATGGGCGTTTCTGTTTTCGGTGCTGCAGAAGCGCCGCCTTACGCCGCCGGCCATAACCGGAAGTGAGCTTGGACACGGTGACCATTTGGTTGGCCAAACCAAACAATTTGATTGGTCAAACCAAACTAATGGGGGCTAGAATCGAAGCATGCAGGAAGTCTCCGCAGACCCCCCATCAGACGAATCCCCGACACCCGGAGACCTCGTCCGCGCCGGCGTAACCCAGCTCATGCGCTGGACCACCAGGGCCCAAGGCCGCAAGGAACTTTTCGGTCCCGCGGCGGAGGATATGTCGGCGAACGACGTCGTCCTGCTCGATTTCATCCACAACTTCGGCCCGGTCAGGCTTTCGGAATTGGCCAGCCAACACGGCGTGGACAAATCAACCATGACACCCCAAGTCAATAGGCTGGACAGTAAGGGTCTCATCGAACGGCACAACGATCCGGATGACGCCCGAGCCACCCTGGTCAGCACGTCGCCGGAGGGCCGCGAACTGCAGCGCCGCATCGGCGCCGCAGGAGCAGAACTCTTCGACGAACTGCTCGCCGGCTGGTCCAAGAAGGACCGGCAGGCGCTGGCCACCCTCCTCGACCGCTTTGTCCGCGAACTCATCGCCTCGCACCCGGGCGACTCCACAACCTAAGGAAAGGAGCACCAAGTGACTTCCCCGTCTCCCAGCAAAACCTCAGAGCAGCGCAGGACCACACCCGCAAGCCGCCTCATGGATGGCTGGCGCCACGCCGCAGAGCGGATTCGGGAAACGGGCATCGGTGTTCCCCTTGCCGTCCTGGCCGTCATCGCACTGTTCTGGGTGGCCCTCAGGCTCGCGAACTACGCCCAGCAGAACGCGATTTCCCCCGTCGAGGCCCTCGTGCGAATCTACGGAACCGGTGCCGCCGTGCTGCTGACCCTGGTCATCGCCGCCGCATCGGTCTGGACGATCATCGAACGGCTCGGCTACACGGACAAGTTCTTCGGCCCCGAATCCACGGGTGCCCGCCCACAGGCCGAAAGGCCGCAGCCGGTCTTCCTGGAAGCCACCGGCACGGCCGCCGTCCCGGTGGTTCCTGCCTCACGTCAGCTTCCGCCCGCGCCGCGTCAGCACCCCCAGGCGACGCGTTCGCCCCTGCCCGTCCCGGAGCGTGCCGGGGGTGCCGGGGGGACAAGGAACGACGGCGGCGTCCCCGACGTCCCGGCGCCAGCCACCCCCGCTGCGTCCCGCCGGACGGAACCCGCCCCGGTCCGCCCGGAAGCTGCGGCATCAGCCCCGGCCCGTCCGGCTGCACCCGCCGCCAAGCCCGCTTCGTCTGCCGGGGCCACGCAGTCCGGCCAGCGCAATGCGGCACCGGCCCGCCCGGCGGCGCAGCCTGCCTCCACGGACAAGCCCGCTTCATCCGGCAAACCCGCGGCTGCCGGCAAACCGGACAAGAGCAATCCCCTCGCCAAGGGCAAGGGCACCAAGTCCAAGTCCGGCAAGCCGCGGGGACGAAACGCCTGAGGCACTCAGCCGGTCAGCCGGGCAGCGAGCAATGGCCCTGCCTTCCTTGAAGGCAGGGCCATTCTTGTGCAGCTGCCGCGGATTCCTGCGCTTCCCTGGCTCCCGCGCGCTACTCGTCCGGGTCGAGCTGGGCGGCCGCCGCTGCCCAGTGGTCCGGATCGCCGGTTGCCAGCGCGTAGGCGCCGTAGCCGATCGGCCCGGCCGCCATGATCTCGGCGCACTGCTCCGCCAGCCGCCCGGGAATGCGGCCGCCTTCGTCGAGATAGGTCCGGACCGTCAGCTCGAAGGCCTCCGGCGTGGACATGCTGTGGTGGAACATGAAGTCGACCGCTGGGTCGCCCACTTTCGCCGTGGTCCAGTCCAGCACCGACCTGATTTCGGCGTCGTCGTCCAGCAGCAGATGGGCGGGATAGAGCTCGCCGTGGGTGAAGACGGTGAAGTCGGGCCAGTAGCTGTCTTCGTCCAGCCAGGCGTTCCACCGGTCAAGCAGCCGCCCGGCGATGCTGAATTCCGCGCTGACCTTGGCCAGGTTGGTGCGCCACTCCTCGCGGACCTCGGCCGGGGTAAGGGTCGGGATCCTGGCGGCCTGGGCCGCCTCGGCATCGATCCGGTGCAGCTGCGCGATGAGCCGGCCCAGGGACCGACAGTACGCCGTCGACTCCCGGTCGAAATGCCAGGCCGCTTCCCCGTCCTCCACGGTGAGTCCGGGATACCCGGGCAGCGCGGGGTAGGCGACCAAGGTCCGGCTCCGGATGCGCCAGTCCGGGACTGAGACCGAAAGCCGGCCCTTGACGAGCTTCAGGATGCGGGCCTCGTCGGCGGTCTTGACGGCGGCATCGGGCCGCCGCGGAATCCGCAGGACCCACGCCTTGCCGTCCTTGGCAGTCGCGAAGGCCACCAGATAGTCAAGTCCCGCCTCGTTGAACTCCACGCTGGCGGGAATGATGTCGAGCCCGTGTTCCTGGGCGAGGTCGGCCACGTAGGCCGGGGTGTAATCGGGGCCCTCTGTCATCTGCATCCTCCCTGAAGATGCTGCCACTGTACCGCCGCAGGCGGCAGTACGTCCGTCAGCGGGGCGCGACGGCCGCTGCCCGGTCGGCGGCGACGATGCGGTCGGCCGTCTGCCGGCCTATCCGGATCGCGCCGTCGACATGCTGGTACCCCTCGGCGGCCAGGTCGGAGCTCGACCAGTAGATGGGGCCGACCGGCTTGAGCTGGTCCGGCCCGTAGCGGTGCAAGCCGCCGAGGTCGTAGCTGGCGGCGTAGGCGCCGCGCGTCCATTCCTCGGAGCCCCAGTCGGATTCGTAGTAGACCTCGGGATTCAGCGCCTCCGGGCCCAGGTAGCCGGCGATGGATTCGAGGATGCGCTGCCGGCGTTCCTCAACGGTCAGCTCGAACACCGCGTCCGCCTTCTCGTCCGAAACGAAACCCACCAGCGTGCCGCGGTCGTCGCCGTCGTTGGTGTTGTCGTAGACCTCCTGCACCAGGGCGCCGGGACCGAAGCAGGTGCCCGACAGGCCGTCCTTCCGCCAGAACGGCGTGCCGTAGACGGCATGGACCTTGATGACCAGGCCGAGCGACTGGTGCTGGTGCATCTGGTGCTGGCGGCGCGGCAACGGGGGCTCGAAGGACACGCGTGAGTAGAGGTTGGGCGGCACGGCCATGATGGCGTAGCGCGCCTGCACGGTCGCGCGGTCCGAGACGGCGGTGACCCCCGTGCCTTGGCCGCTTTCGCCGCCCCACCGGAGCGTCCGTACGGGACTTTTGAGTACGACGTCGTTCCCCAGCTTTTCGGCGAGGCGTTCGGACACCTGCTGCATGCCGCCCGCAACGCGGCGGTCCAGGATGAAGTTGTCGTCGACCAGGTTGCTGAAGGAGCCCGCGGAGGCCGCCATCAGCACGGCCTGCAGGGCGGAAAAGGAGTGGGCGGGCTTGGTGAGCATGCCGCCGGCGATGAAGAGTCCGATGTTGTTGCAGGCCGCCTCGTCGGAAGACTGCCGGCGGAGCCAGTGGTGGAAGGAGACGGTGTCCAGCTCGCGGGCCAGCGGGTGCGTCCAGGGCGCCACGGGGCCCGCCTCGGCCGCGAGAGTGTCCAGCAGGGCGATCAGCCGTTCCATCTCGGCCTGCGTCTGCGCGCCGACCGGGAACATCTCGCCGGTGTAGCGGGTGCGGGTGCCATCCTCGGCGAGATACACCGAGTCGCCCTCGCGGTAGCGCTGGAAGGTCTCGAGGCCCAGCTCTTCGAGCGTCTCCAGCAGCGCCGTCTGGTCCGGGGAGACCCACTGGCCGCCGATTTCCAGCATGGCGCCGTCGATGGTTTCGGTCCAGGTTCGGCCGCCGACCCGGTCCCGGGCCTCGAGGACGGCCACGGAGAGCCCCTCCTGCTGCAAACGGCGGGCTGCGCTGAGGCCGGATGGTCCGGCCCCGATGACGACGACGTCGCGTTCCATGTTGGTCATGGTCTCCACTCCTGCGGGTCCAATAAAATGAATGCTGTTCATTTAGAACAATGGTAGCGGCATCGTCGGTCCGTGTGAAGACAGAACGTAGGATGAAGTCCGGGCCCCGAGCCGGTGCCCCAAGATCCGTACGCGTAGCCGATGGAGGAAGCCGCAGGTATGGCAGTCGAGGCAGCATCCGGGGCGCACCGCCCGGCGGGAAGGCCAACGCAGAAGGTCCTGTCCAAGGAGCGCATCACCGCGGCGGCTCTGAAGCTCATCGAGGCGGGCGGCTACGAACGGCTGACGATGTCCGCCCTCGCCAAGTCGCTGCAGGTGGCCCCGTCCGCCCTGTACAACCATGTGGCCTCCAAACAGGATGTGCTGGTGCTGGTGCAGGACGACATCATCACCAGCATCGACGTCTCCGCCTTCGGGACCGAGCCGTGGGCGGCCGCGATCCGCCGCTGGGCCTGGTCGTACCGGGATGTCTTCACCCGGCACACGCCGCTGATCCCGGTGATCGCGGTGCTGCCGGTCACCGGTGCCGGGCAGACCCTGCGGATGTACGAGACATTGACCGCTGCCTTCCTGGACGACGGCTGGCCCGAGCCGCTGGTCGTGCCGGCCATCGTGGCGCTGGAATCCTTCATCTTCGGGTCCGCCTTCGACGTCACGGCACCGGCGGACATCTTCGAGTCCGGTGAACTCGCCGAGGCGAACCCGAAGTTCACGTCCGCCGTCCGGAGCCAGGGCCTCGGCGCGGGCGGATCGGCCGCGGACGCCGCCTTCCGGCTCGGGCTGGAGGGCCTGATCGTCGGGCTGCAGGCGCAGCGCGACGCCTGGGCCGCAGGCTGACCCAACTATTCGGGCTGCCGGCGGCCCCTCCGGCTAGCGGGCCGCGAGCAGCTTGGCCCGCCGGCTGGCCAGGACCTGTCCGCCGATAACCACCAGCAGGGCGACGATGAACATGGCCGAGCCGATGACGTTCGCCTGCGCGGGAATTCCCCTGGTCGCCGCCACGTAGATGAACTTCGGGAACGTGTCGACGTTGCCGGAGTTGAAGTTCGTGATGATGAAGTCGTCGAAGCTCATCGCGAAAGCCAGCAGCGCGGCGGCGACGATGCCGGGCAGCAGCAGCGGGAAGGTCACCCGCCAGAAGGCCTGCATCGGCGAGGCGTAGAGGTCGGCTGCGGCCTCCTCGAGCTTCGGGTCCAGGCTGGCGACGCGCGCCTTGACGGTCACCACGACGAACGAGATGCAGAACATCGTGTGGGCGATGATGATCGTGCCCATCCCCAGGTCGGCACCGAGGTTCAGGAACTGCGCCAGCAGGGACGCGCCCAGCACCACTTCCGGGGTGGCCAGCGGCAGGAAGATCAGCATGTTCGCGGTGGCGTTGAACCTGAAGCGGTACCGCACCAGCCCGATGGCAATAGCCGTTCCGAGGATCGTCGCCAGCAGGGTCGCGGTGGCCCCGATCTGCAGGCTGTTGCCGAGCGCCTGGCAGACCGCCGGGGCGCCGCAGGGATTCTGCCAGTTCTCCAGCGTGAAGCCGCGCCATGACAGGTTGGTCCGTCCGGCGTCGTTGAAGGAAAACGCGAAGACGTACGCGATGGGGACCAGCAGGAACAGGAACGCGAGCCCGCCGATGGCCGGGACCAGCCAGCGTCCGATGGTTTGCCGCATGCCGCCTGACCTCCTTATCTCAAAGTAGTTCTTTGGTGCCGAAGCGCCGGACATAGAGGATGACCAGGGCGAGGATCGCCAGCATCAGCACGAAGGACAGCGCGGAGGCGCCGGGATAGTCCACCACGCGGAAGAACCTGGAGTCGATGACCTGCCCGATCATGGTGGTGTCCTGGTTATTGCCCAGCAGGGCGGCGTTGATGTAGTCGCCCGACGCCGGGATGAAGGTCAGCAGGGTTCCGGCCATCACACCGGGCATGGACAGCGGCAGCGTGACCGTCCGGAACGTCTGGAACGGGCTGGCGTACAGGTCCGTGCCGGCCTCGATCAGCCGGGTGTCCAGCCGCTCCAGGTTCGCGTAGATCGGCAGCGTCATGAAGGGCAGGAAGTTGTAGGTCAGGCCGCAGACCACGGCGAAGGCCGTGGCGGTCAGCCGGCCGTCCTCGGGCAGCAGGGCCACCGCGCGCAGCACGGCCACCACCGGCCCCTCGTCGGCCAGGATCTGCTTCCAGGCCTGGGTGCGCAGGATGAAGCTGGTGAAGAACGGCGCGATGATCAGCACCAGCAGGATCCCCTGCAGCAGCTTCCGGCCCCGCAGCCGGACCGCGACCAGGTAGGCCATCGGGTAGCCGATCAGCAGCGCCGCGACCGTGGCGACCAACGCGAAGGCGAAGGAGCGCAGCAGCTCCTGCCAGTACGCGCCGAGCACGTCGGCGTAGTTGCCGAACTGCAGCGCCGGCACGAACTGGCCGACATCCGCGCCCGGCGGCTTCGCGTAGAGCGAGGTGGCGAGCAGCGAGAAGACCGGCAGCACGAAGAACAGCAGCATGAACGCGAAGCCGGGCAGGATCAGCCAGTAGCCCATCCGGCTGCGGCGGCGCTCGGCTCCGATTTCGCCGGCGCTGCGCGGGTCCTTCCCGCCGGGCCGGGCGGCCTTGCCGGAGGCGTCTGCAGCCGGGCCGTTTCCACGGTTGCGGGCCAGCAGGCTCATGGCGCCGCGGCTTCCGCGGCCTCGGCCGCGCCGGCGCTGGAGTCCTCGCGGCCATCCAGCCCGAAGGCGTGGGCGGTGTCCCAGCAGAGCACGACTTCATCGCCCGGCCGCGCCAGCTGCTGGCCGTGGTTCTGCGAGAACACGCCCAGCCGCCCGACGCCGGGAACGTCCACCAGGTAATCGGTGCTGACGCCGGTGAACGACGTGTCCGCGACGCGGCCGTGCAGCATGTTGTCCGGGTCCCCCGCGGCATCCTGCGGCCACATCATCTTGAGTTTCTCCGGGCGGATCCCGACCAGCACCCGGCCGTGGTGCGCCGCGGCCCGCTCCTTGAGTACGGTGAGCCGGTTGCCCCGGGCATTGACGACGACGGCGTCCCCGCGGTCCTCGATTACCTCACCGGGGACGAGATTGGACTTTCCCAGGAAGTTCGCGACGAAGGCGGTGCGCGGAAGCTCGTAGAGTTCCCGCGGGGCGCCCATCTGCTCAACCCGGCCGGCATTCATCACGGCAACCGTGTCCGCCATCGTCATGGCCTCTTCCTGGTCGTGCGTAACGTGCACGAAGGTCAGGCCGACCTCGAGCTGGATATTCTTCAGCTCCACCTGCATCTGCCGGCGGAGCTTCATGTCCAGGGCGCCGAGCGGCTCGTCCAGCAGGAGCACGGCCGGCCGGTTCACGATGGCACGGGCCAGGGCAACACGCTGCTGCTGCCCGCCCGAGAGCTGGCCGGGACGGCGGGCGGCCAGATGGCCGAGCTCCACCAGCTCCAGCGCGCTTTTGGCCCGGGCCTCGGCGCCACGGATTTTCCGACGCTTGAGGCCGAACGCCACGTTGTCCAGCACGCTCATATGCGGGAACAACGCGTAGTTCTGGAACACGGTGTTGACCGGGCGCTCGTGCGCCCCGGTGCGGGTGATGTCCCGGCCGCCGATGCTGAGCGTGCCGGAGGTGGGCTGCTCCAGCCCCGCCACCATGCGCAGCGTTGTCGTCTTGCCGCAGCCGGAGGGTCCGAGCAGCGCGAAGAACGAGCCCGCCGGTATGGTCAGGTTCAGGTCGTCCACGGCGACGAAGTCGGCGAAGCGCTTCGTGACCGAGTCCAGCACGAGGTCGGCTCCCCCGCTGTCCCGGCCCGCCGCCGTCGTTGTTTCCTCCGCAAGGCGTTCCTGGACCATCAATTGCCGATCGCTTTCTGGAACCGGTCGCTGAAATCGGTCTCCTCTTCCGCGGACAGGGTGCGCAGTACGTGCGCGTTGGCAAGGAAGTCCTCCGTGGGGAAGATCAGCGGGTTCTCCACCAGTTCAGGATCGATGGCCTCCATGGCCTCGCGGGCGCCCTCGACCGGGCAGATGTAGTTCACGTACGCGGCGACGGTGGCGGCATTCTTCGGGTCGTAGTAGTAGTCCATCAGCGCTTCGGCGTTGGCCTTGTGCGGCGAGCCGATCGGGACCATCAGGTTGTCCGACCAGAGCGTGCCGCCGGCGTCCGGCAGGGCGAACTCCCACTTGTCGCCTTCTTCGAAGTTCAGCTGCGTGATGTCGCCGGACCAGGCGATGACGGCGAGCGCGTCGCCGGAGATCAGGTCCTCCTTATAGGAGTTGCCCTTGACCTGGCGGATCTGGCCGTCGGCGATCTGCTTGCTGAGGACTTCGAGGGCGGCATCGTACTCGGCGCTTCCCCACTCGCCGGAAATGTCGACGCCGTTGTCCAGCATCAGCAGCCCCATGGTGTCGCGCATTTCGTCCAGCACCTCCACGCGGCCCTTGAGCTCGGGCTGCCACAGGTCGGCGACCGTGCGCAGTCCGCCGGGAACGGCTTCCTTGTTCCACGCGATGCCCGCGAAACCGGATTGCCAGGTCAGCGAGTTCTTCCGGCCCGGGTCGAAGTCCACGTTCTTGAGGTTCTCGAGCAGGTTGGCCGAGTTGGGGATGTTGGCCAGGTCAAGTTCCTGCGTGTAGCCGAGGCGGATCAGCCGGGCGGCCATCCAGTCCGTGAGCGTGATGATGTCCTGGCCGATATCCTGGCCGGCGGCCAATTGGCCCTGCACCTTGCCGAAGTAGGTGTCGTTGCCGTCAATGTCCTCGGAGTAGTTGGCCTGGATGCCGCTGGCTTGGGAGAACGCGTCCAGCGACGGGTAGGTCTGGGCCTTGTCGTCATAGTCCAGGTACAGCGTCCAGTTGGCCCAATTGACCACCTTCTCCGATCCGGACAGGTCCGCCGCGGGAGTTGGCGTTCCGCCGGCGGCGGAGTTGGTCGTGGAGCCACCGGTGCCGCAGGCAGCCAGCAGGCCGGCCAAAGTCAGTCCGCCCGCTCCCATCAGGACATTGCGGCGGGAGAACTGGGCCGATACCAGGCGGCGCAGGCGGGGGTCGTCGGGTAGGCGCTGTGGCATGTGGGCTCCTGGTCAGAGGCGGATGCTGTTGTGCCGTCGATACTGGCAGACCCCCTGCACGCAGACAAGGTTTTCAGTTGTAAATTTTTTGTTACCCAACTGATCTCATCGTCAGATCAAGGATTTACCACTGGTTCCGCAGCTAGGGGTCTTGCGCAAGCCAGCGGCAGCGACTTCAATAGCAGCATTCCCACGAAGCCTTCGAAGGAGGTGGAACTCCCATGAGCACCCAGCACGGCGGCGGCGCCGCTCCCGGGGCGGCCGGCCCGATCGATGATGTTTCCAAGGCGATCATCGAGCAGTTGCAGGAAGATGGCAGGCGGTCCTACGCGAACATCGGCAAGGCCGTCGGGCTCTCCGAGGCCGCCGTGCGGCAGCGGGTCCAGAAGCTCACCGACAGCGGCGTTA
This sequence comes from Arthrobacter mangrovi, assembly GCF_026011795.1. Classification (GTDB taxonomy): domain Bacteria; phylum Actinomycetota; class Actinomycetes; order Actinomycetales; family Micrococcaceae; genus Crystallibacter; species Crystallibacter mangrovi. Next base: position 225,900 of record NZ_BRVS01000001.1, read on the forward strand.
TGCAGATCGTCGCCGTGACGGATCCCCTGCAGCTCGGCTTCTCGCGCCAGGCGATGCTGGGCATCAAGGCCGACGACGATTTGGTGGCCGTTGCCGACAGGATCGCGGCGCTCAACCAGGTGGACTACTGCCTGGTCACCGCAGGGTCCTTCGACATCCTGGCCGAAGTGATCTGCGCGAACGACGACGACCTGCTGCGGCTCATCACCAGGATCCGCGGCATCGACGGCGTCCTCAGCACGGAAACGTTCATGTACCTCTCCCTGCGGAAGCAGGAATACAACTGGGGAACCCGATGACTCAAACCAGCACCGAACGCACCTACAGCACGCCGCGCGGCACCGACCGCCAGCAGGCGGCGCGCGACCATTTGTGGATGCACATGGCCCGCCACTCCAACCTGGCCGCCGGCGGCACCGTGCCCGTCATTACCCGCGGCGAGGGCCACCTGATCTACGACGACCAGGGCCGCGAGTATATCGACGGCCTGGCCGGGCTCTTCGTGGTCCAGGTGGGCCACGGGCGCGAGGAGCTTGCGCAGGCTGCGGCCCGCCAGGCCCGTGAGCTGGCGTTCATGCCGCTCTGGTCCTACGCCCACCCGGCCGCCATCGACCTGTCCGAGCGGCTGGCGCACCACGCCCCCGGCGACCTGAACCGCGTCTTCTTCACCACCGGCGGCGGCGAGGCTGTGGAGACGGCATGGAAGCTGGCCAAGCAGTACTTCAAGCTGCGGGGCAAGCCGAACAAGACCAAGGTCATCTCGCGCGCCGTGGCCTACCACGGCACCCCGCAGGGGGCGCTGTCCATCACCGGCATCCCGGACATGAAGACCCCGTTCGAACCGCTCGTGCCCGGCGCCTTCCGGGTTCCGAACACCAACCAGTACCGCGCACCCGCAGGCCTCGAGGACCCGGAGGCCTTCGGCCGCTGGGCCGCGGACCGGATCGGCGAGGCCATCGAGTTCGAGGGACCCGATACGGTCGCCGCCGTGTTCCTGGAGCCGGTGCAGAACTCCGGCGGCTGCTTCCCGCCGCCTCCCGGCTACTTCAAGCGCGTGCGCGAGATCTGCGACGAGTACGACGTCCTGCTGGTATCGGACGAGGTGATCTGCGCCTTCGGCCGGATCGGCTCTATGTTCGCCAGCGACGACTTCGGCTATGTGCCGGACATGATCACCTGCGCCAAGGGCATGACCAGCGGCTACTCCCCCATCGGCGCCATGATCGCCTCGGACCGGCTGTTCGAGCCGTTCAAGCACGGGGACACGACCTTCTACCACGGCTACACGTTCGGCGGGCACCCGGTCTCCGCCGCCGTCGCCATGGAAAACCTGGACATCTTCGAGCGCGAGGGCCTCAACAACCACGTGAAGCAGAACGCACCGCTGTTTCGCGCCACGCTGGAGAAGCTCCGGGACCTGCCGATCGTCGGAGACGTGCGCGGCGAGGGCTACTTCTACGGGATTGAACTGGTCAAGGACAAGGCCACCAAGGAGACCTTCACGGACGAAGAATCGGAGCGGCTGCTCCGCGGCTACCTGTCCAACGCGCTGTTCGACGCCGGCCTCTACTGCCGCGCGGACGACCGCGGGGACCCCGTGGTCCAGCTCGCTCCCCCGCTCACCATCGGCCCCCGGGAGTTCGATCAGATCGAGCAGATCCTTCGCTCCGTCCTGACGGAAGGCCTGAACCACCTGTAGCGGTCCGCCCCGTCCCCGGGCCCTTCGGCAAGGGTCCGGGGACGTTCGCCGCGTGGTTCCGCGCGCCAGAACGAGCCCGGACAGGAAGCACCAATGGCCGGCCGAAGGCCTATCTGCCGGATTCCTTCTCCAGCAGGGCCCGCTCCCAGAAGCTCGGGCCGACGGGTTCATGGAAGTCGCTCCGGGCGACCAGGTAACCCTCGCTGTTCACCGTGATCGGCAGCTGCGGCAGGGCTCGGGACGCCGGGCCGAAGATCACCTTGCATTGCTGCGTCACGTCGAAGGTGGACTGATGGCAGGGGCAGAGCAGGTGGTGGGTCTGCTGCTCATACAGGGCCACCGGGCAGCCGACGTGCGTGCAGATTTTGGAATAGGCAACGATGCCGTTGTAGGCCCAGTCCTCCCGGCCGGGACTGGGATGCAGGTCCTCCGGGTTCAGGCGCATGAGCAGGACCACGGACTTGGCTTTTTCGTCGAGCTTGCCTTCATGCAGTTCGTTCAGGCCTTCGGGAATGACGTGGAAGGCCGAGCCGAAGGTCACGTCCGCGGCTTTGATGGGGGTTCCCTCGGGGTCGCGTGCCAGGCGCGTCCCTTCCTTCCACAGGGTATGTCCCAGTACAGCGGGGTCGAGGTTCTTGGACAGGTCCCGCAGGATGCCGATGGGCGGCAGGATGGCCAGCACCCCGGCACCGATGAGGGTGTAGCGGATCAGCCGGCGGCGCTTGATGCCCGACTCCGAGATGATCTCGCTGACCATCGTTTCCGCGATCTGGCGGTCCTCCTCGGTGCGGACTGCATGCCGCTCTTCGGCGATTTCGTGGTCGGGCATCAGGGTCTTCGCCCAGTGCACGACGCCGACGCCGATCCCCAGCATCGCGAAGGCGGTGCCCATGCCGAGCAGCACGTTCTGCAGGCGCAGCGTGGAAATCGTGGTGGATTCATCCAACGGGATGGCAAAGTATCCGAAGAAGAAAAGCAGGGTACCGATCACCGAAATTGTCAAGAGAACTGCAACCTGCCGCTCGGCACGATTGGCGGCCCGGGGATCCTTATCGGCAAGGCGCGGGCGATGGGGAGGTAATCCGGGATCCTGGAACTTCTCTACTTGGCCCTGGCCAGCCTTGGCAACGCTGTCGGAGGTGGTCGGGTCGCCGTGGTTATGGTCGCCCATGATCTCTCTCGTCCTTCGCAGAGATTCTGTATATGACTCTAAGAGTGTGCCTGCGTTATTTCAACGGTCTTCCCGCCGGCCCCTCGGCGGGCGGCGTCGCGGTTGAGCAGTCCGGCGCGACTATGTGAAGCAATCGGTGAACAAGGCTTTTCCAAGAATCCCCGCCAGCATGATCGGGTCAAGCCAATCGGGGGAAAGGCAGGCCGCGCCATGGCACGATTCCGTGCAACAGAGGCACACCACACACTTAGCGAACCGCAGGAAAAGGCGGGAGGTTCCACCGCGCGCGGGGGGCCGGTGCTCAGCAGACGGCAGCTTGGGTTGCTGTTCGGAGGCGGCGCGGCCGTCATTATCGGCGGCGCCAGCTTCGGCGTTGTCGCCAAGAGCGTCCAGCACGCCAGGACGGAGGCGGCGACGGCGTTCGGCTCGGTGCGGCTGCTACGCGCGGCACGCCTGGCCCGGCTCTCGGCGGACGGTTCGCCGTCTCCGCTGGTCGGACGGGTGGCACTGGCGCGCATGTCCGGCCAGCCCGTGACGGCGGCCGGCGCGGGAATCGGTGTAGCCGTGCCCGCAGCGGCAGCGGGACACGGGGGACACGGCGGTGCGATACCGGGGCTGCGCTGGCCTCAACCGGAGAACCATACCTGGGGCGACGTCATCCTGGTCGAGCTGGAGGTGACCAACACCGGCACCGAGCACGTGCCGTTCTCGCCGGGCCAGCTGCGGCTGCGACCGGCGGCCGGCGGGTTCAGCACCAGCCTGCAGGACGCGGACCGCGACGCCGGGGCCCTCGTCCCGGGAAGGCCGGAGCGACTGTGGGTCAGCTTCCTTGCGCCTGAAACGGCCGGGCGCTTCCTGGTGGAATTCACCGACCCGCTGCAGGACACGACGGTGGACCTGCACGTACCCGATCTCGTCACTGTACTGGAGCGATCATGAACACCTTGGACATCCATATCAATGACGGCTACCTGCCGATGGTCGACGGTTCGCTGGTGTACCACCGCGGCTACGGCGACCGGCACACGGCGACGAAGGATCCGAAGCCGGCGCTGCAGCTCAGCCCGCACGTCTTTACCCAGGACGGCGACGTGGTGAAGAGCCGCCACTACCCGCTGGACGCCGAGCTGCCGCCGCACGGCCGGCCGGAACCGGCTTTCAAGGATCCGTTCAACCCCGGCGAGTACCTGGTGCACCGGGCCTTCTGGGCCAGCTTCTACCCTAAGCGCGCCCTGATCGCCGAGACGGGCAGCACCATCCGGCTCCGCGTCACGAACCACCTGGCCCAGCCGCACGCCCTGCAGTTCCTCGACGTCGGCGATCCGGGGAACCACGAGGGCACCGGCAGCATCCCGCCGGGCGGATCCAAAGTGCTGGAGTTCGAGGCGCCGGCGCCGGGGACCTACGTCTACTGCGACCCGGGCGGCGATGAAGACGACGCGATGGCCGATCCCGTCCAGCGCATCCTGGGCCTGTACGGCGCGCTGCTGGTCACCGACCCGTCCGAGCCGTGGCGGCTGCAGCCGGAGGGGCCGGAGTTCGAGCGGCAGTGGCTCTGGATCCTGCACAACGTGGATCCGCAGTGGGCGGCCCAGGCCTCGCGCGGCCAGGAGGTGGACCCGGACAAGACGCCGGCTCTTCCGCGCTACTTCACGCTGAACGGCCGCAGCGGCTTCCAGTCCCTGGCCGTGACCACCGACCTCGCCTTGAACGAGGAACGCGAGGAGGACTCGCTGATGTCCGGCTCGGCGCGATCCATCGACGTCCGGGACTTCAGCCAGCAGGCCACCGAGGACACCGTGCGGACCGGCCAGCTCATGCGCTTCGTCAACGCCGGAGTCGTGCACCACCAGCTGCACTTCCACGGCAATCACATCTGGACAGTCCGACGCAACGGCACGTTCTTCCCGCGCAGCGGCGGCTTCGTCGACGACGAGAACCACGTGGTGCTGCAGCAGTGGGAAGACGTCGTGGAGGTCCATCCGCTGGACCGCAAGGACTCGGTGCTTCCGGTCCGCCGGCCTCCGGAAGCCACCGAACAGGTCTGGGATGCCCGGGCCGGCGACTGGCACTACCCGATGCACTGCCACGCCGAGCCCTCGCAGGTCGCCCGCGGCGGCATGTACCCCGGCGGGCTGGTGGGGCACTGGACCGTGGCCGAACCAGCCGATGTCCCGGAGCCGCCGCCCGGCAGCGTGACCCCGCCGCCCGGTCCGGAACCGGAGCCGCCCCGGGCCCTGACCGCTAAGCCGGGCACTGCCATCCGGCCTCCGGACCATAAGCTGTACCGCACCCAGGTGGACTTCAGCTCCGACCAGATCCACGAGGGCAGCCCCAAGACGGAGTTCCCGCTCAAGCCGGACCGCAAGGAGGAGTTCGATTTCTTCAGCCGCAAGATGAAGTTCGACGACCGCGCCGAGCACGAGATGTGGACGTTCGAGACGGAGAACTCCGGCCGGATCTTTCCCGCGCCGCTGCTCCGGCTCACCGAGGGCCAGGTCTTCCACGGCACGGTCAAGCCCAGCAAGAAGGTCCACACCATCCACTGGCACGGCATCGAGCCGGACCCCCGGAACGACGGCGTCGGCCACACTTCCTTCGAGGTCTCCGGGCACTACACCTACCAGTGGCGCACGGAAAAAGGCCGGCCCGGCAACCCGAACTTCGGCTCCTCCGGCACCTACTTCTATCACTGCCACGTCAACACCACGCTGCACGTGCAGATGGGCATGTTCGGGCCGCTGATCATCGACCCGCACGTCCACCCGGACTATCCGGTCAGCAAAGGGTCGCGCCGGGCCTTCGTCGACGGCCCGGAGTACGACATTGCCACGGAGACGATCCTGGTCCCGTATTCACTCGACCCGCGCTGGCACGAGCTGAACCACGCCGCGGGATTGTCCGGCGAAGACGTCGGGCTGGACAACTTCCGGCCCCGGCACTTCTACCTGCTCGGCGGCAACCTCGCCGCGCGTCCCAAGAAGGAGGGGCCCACCTTCTTGAAGGCAATGACCGCCAACGTCGAAGGCGGCGGCCGCAAGCCCACCCTGCTGCGGCTGCTCAACGCCAACTACTATCCGGTCAACGTGCGGTTCACGGACATGTCGGGCAACCCGGTGCGCATGGCGGAACTCATCTCCCACGACGGACGGCCCTTCCGTGACACGTCAAACCCGGCCGGGCCGTCCCTGCCGACCGGCGAGACGGACAGCCCGCTTATCGCTTCCGCCCTGAACTTCGGCGCCGCCGAACGCTACGACATGCTGCTCCGGCCCCCGAAGGCGGGCAAGTACAAGCTGACCGTGGAGCTCACGCATTGGATTACCGAGGCGGTGCTGTTCAAGCGGGAGGTCATCGTCACCGCAAGCTAGGGCCGGGGCCCGGATACGGCGGCGCGAAACCGCCAAAGCCGTCCTCGTCCAATCCTGCAGGTCCGCCCGCAGGACCGCTGCCGAGCAGGCTGTGGGTCAGCAGGGCGCTGTCCGCCATCAGGTCGTCCACGGCGGAGCGCAGGTGGGCGTCCCCGGGTACCGAGCCGTCCACAGCGGCGGCCAGGGCCGTGCGCCGGACGAGTTCCTTGGTGAAAGAGGCGGTGGTTCCGGCGGTCCGCTCGGCGGCATCGGCGATGGCCGCGCGGCTGAGGGCCAGCTCGCGGCCGTACAGCCCGAGCAGTGCCGCGCGTTCGGTGGTTCCCGGCAGCGGGATCTCGACCGCCAGGTCCACGCGGCCGGGGCGCTGCGCGAGCGCCCGCTCGAGCATGTCGACCCGGTTGGTGGTGAGCAGGAAGGTCACGTCCGCGTCGTCGTCGAGCCCGTCCATGGCGTCCAGCACCTCGAAGAGCAGCGGCTGCGGGCCGTGGCCGAAGCTCCGGTCCTCGGCGATCAGGTCGCAGTCCTCGAGGATCACCATCGACGGCTGCAGCGCCCGGGCCATCCGTGCCGCTTCGGAGATGAAGGCGAGGGAGCCGCCGGCGAGGATGATCGCCGTCGTACCCGCACTGCGGCTCAGCAGGTAGCGGACGGTGTGGGTCTTGCCGGTTCCGGGCGGTCCGTAGAGCAGGATTCCCCGCTTGAGGTGCTGGCCGAGCCTCCTGAGATCGTCCCGGTGCTCGGCAATGCCGACGACGTGCCGCGCGATCCGGTCCATCACGCCCTCGGGCAGGATGACGTCCGCGTCCGTCAGGTCCGGCCGTTCATGGAAGGTCACCCCAGCGCCGCTGGAGCCGAAATCGTCCATCGCCAGGGAGACGACCTGTCCCTTGAGCACGCTGAAGGTCTGCATCCGTGAGCGCAGCTCCGCGAGGAGACCCGCGCCCGCCTCCGGCTGCGCCGACAGCACCTCCAGCTGCGCCGCCTCCCGCCCGTAGCGCGGGCTGGCCTCGCGCTGGAGCACGACCACCGGCGAGCCGCCGCGCTTGAAGAGCCAGACGCCGAGGGCGATGGTCTGCCGCTGTTCGCCGGGGCCCACTGCCGAGTTGGAGTAGTCCGGCTGCGCCAGCGGGAACTGAGCGTACAGCTGCGCGTGCTGGAGCATGTCACTCAACCCGGCATGGTGCCGGCGGTCCCCGCCGCCGATCCCGACGAGCCGGTGCCCCGGGTCCTCCCCGGCGACGCCCGCCAGCAGGATGTCCGCGTCCACGTACCGGTGCCTCGGAATCTCCTCTACGACCACCGGCAGCTCGTGCGCGGGCACGCCGAGGTGTGCCGTGAGGACGTCGATAAGCTGCTCGCCCTTCCGGAACCGGTGCCCGCCGGACTGGGCCAACTGCACCAGCTCGGCGAAATGGTCCATGAACCTGCCCAGTTCCTCCGTCATGGCACCGACCCTACCAGCGGGCAAGGACGGTTCCGCTAGAGCCCCTGCAGCCTGTGGACCAGCAGCGCCACGTGCAGCGATGTCCGGGATTCGGCGTCGTCAAGCCGCACCCCCAGCCGCTGCTCCAGCCGCGCCAGCCGGGCGTAGAGCGTGGGCCGGCTCAGGTACCCGCTGCGGGCCAGTTCCGACTTGTTGCCGCCGCTCTCCAGGTACCGCTGCAGCAGGTCCAGGTCCCCGCCGTCGTTCCCGGACTCCAGCACTCCGGCCAGTTCGGCCTCCACGAACGTCTGCACGCGCGGATCGTGCCGCAGCAGCGTGAGCAGGCCGCGCAGCCGGACATCGGTCGAGCGGTAGAATCGCTTGGCGCCGGCGGGCAGCGTGCTCGCCGTCTCGGCGACCTGTCCGGCTTCGTCAAGACCGGCGGCCGCCTGCAGCAGCCGGGCGTGCGGGCGGCCCACTCCCGCGGTCCAGCGCAGGTCCTCGGCCGCGCCCGCCGACCGGTCTGCCAACTCGCCGCAGATGCGTTCCAGCACGGAGTCCTCCAGCTGCCGCGCGGGCAGGGCCAGCAGCACGGCGACCGAGCCGGTCTGCAGACTGGCCGCGAGCGCCGAGTTCCGGGAGGCGGCAAGCACCCGGTTGACCAGTTCCAGCAGGGCACGCTCCCGGCGCTGCAGGGCGATGGGCTCCGCGGTGGAGGCGTGGTCCAGGCGCAGCACCACGGGCAGGTAGAGCGGCGCCGGCGGCAGTCCTAGGGCGGCTGCGCGGGTCAGGGCCTCCGCCTCGTCCAGGGAACGCGGCTGGCGCAGTTCATGCAGGAGGCCGGCCTGCGCCTGGTGGCCGAGTTCGCGCTGGTCACGCTCCGCCATCCGGTTGATGGTCAGTGCCTGTCCCGCCCGCTCCAGCACCATGGCCGCCTCCGCCTCGTCGCCCAGCAGGCCCGGCACCACGAGCCGGCCCCAACGCTGGCCGCGCAGCCCCACCGGCGTCTGCAGCCAGCCCTCGTCGCCGGTGCGCGCGGTCTCCTCCCGGTAGTGCGTGGCCCGGGACCGGCGCTTCCAGTCCGCCAGCAAATCTCCCGGTGCGGTGCCGGCGGGGTCGAAGGCGAGGACCAGGTGGGCGACGTCCTCGAGCACGACGGCAGATTGGATCAGCTTCGCTGTGCGCGCGACGATCTCCTCCGGCGAGGCGCTTTCGAGGCTGAGCATGGTGAAGACCTCGTGCACCTCGCGGGCCTTCTCCACCCGTTCCAGCTGGGCGGCGACGATCAGCCGGTGCACCACCTCGGTCACTTCCACGAACCTGACCCGCCGCGTCACCAGCACCACCGGCAGCGCCGCGTCGCGGGCGGCCTGCCGCAGTGCGGCTTCGGCCTCGGGGCGGTCCGCGGTGATTTCGACGACGACGCCGGCGGCCCCCAGCGCGGCCAGTTCACCAAGGTAGCGGGCAGCTTCGGCGGCGGACGTGCCGAAGCCGAGGCCGGTGGTCAGGACCAGCTCGCCGCCTTCCAGCAGACCCGCGAGGCTCTTCAGTTCGGCGACGTGGACCCAGCGGACGGGATCCTGCAAATGGTCGGCCCCGGCCAGCACCTCCGGCCGGCCGGAAGCCAGCGGGGGAAGCCGCAGGATGCGCTCGAGTGTGACGTGCATTGACACAGTGTAAACGGAACGACGGTTCTTCTGACAGTCTGGCAATGGTGCTCGCGCCCCCGGAAGGAGCACGATGGAGCCAGCGGCAGGCCACCGGCCGGCTTCACCAGCGAACCACCAGGAGTTTCCTTCATGCAGACCATCCAGCACTGGATCAACGGCGCCTATTCCTCCCCCGCCGACAGCCGCCACGCGGACGTCACCAACCCCGCCACCGGCAAAGTCTCCGGCCGCGTCGCACTGGCGAGCGCCGCCGTCGTCAATGATGCGGTTGCCGCGGCCGCGGACGCGTTCCCGGCCTGGCGCGACACCTCACTCGCCCGGCGGACGCAGATCCTGTTCAGCTTCCGCGAACTGCTCAACGCCCGCAAGGGCGAGCTCGCCGCCATCATCACCTCGGAGCATGGCAAGGTGCTCGACGACGCCCTCGGCGAGGTCAGCCGCGGCCAGGAAGTCGTGGAATTCGCCTGCGGCATCCCGCACCTGCTCAAGGGCGGCTACACCGAAAACGCTTCGACGAAGGTGGACGTGCACTCGATCCGCCAGCCGGTGGGCCCGGTCGCGATCATCAGCCCGTTCAACTTCCCCGCCATGGTCCCGATGTGGTTCTTCCCGGTCGCCATCGCGACCGGCAACACCGTGGTGGTCAAGCCCAGCGAGAAGGACCCGACGGCCGTGAACTGGGTCGCGGAACTGTGGAAGGAAGCCGGCCTGCCGGACGGCGTCTTCAACGTGGTGCACGGTGACAAGGAAGCCGTCGACACGCTGCTGGAGCATCCGGAGATCAAGTCAGTCTCCTTCGTCGGCTCCACCCCGATCGCGAAGTACGTCTACGAGAAGGGCACCGCCGCAGGCAAGCGCGTGCAGGCCCTGGGCGGCGCGAAGAACCACATGATCGTGCTGCCGGATGCGGACCTCGACCTGGCCGCCGACGCCGCCGTCAGTGCCGGCTACGGCTCCGCGGGCGAACGCTGCATGGCCATCTCGGCACTGGTCGCCGTGGGCGGGATCGCCGACGAGCTGGTCGCCAAGATCGCCGAACGTACCCGCACGCTGCGGATCGGCGACGGGCTGCGCGGCACCGACATGGGCCCCCTGGTCACCAAGGCGCACCGGGAGAAGGTGGCCGGCTACATCGAGGCCGGCGAGGCTTCGGGCGCCACGGTGGTGCTGGACGGCCGGCAGGTGAAGGCGGACGCGGAAGGCGACGGCTTCTTCCTCGGCCCGACCCTGTTCGACAACGTCACGCCGGACATGTCCGTCTACACCGACGAAATCTTCGGTCCTGTCCTCTCCGTGGTCCGCGCCGAGACCTACGACGAGGCGCTGGCCCTGATCAACGCCAACCCGTACGGCAACGGCACGGCGATTTTCACCAACGACGGCGGTGCCGCCCGGCGCTTCGAGAACGAGGTCGAGGTGGGTATGGTGGGCATCAACGTGCCGATCCCGGTGCCGATGGCGTACTACTCGTTCGGCGGCTGGAAGAATTCGCTCTTCGGCGACAGCCACGCACACGGCACCGAGGGCGTGCACTTCTTCACCCGCGGCAAGGTCGTCACCACGCGCTGGCTGGACCCGAGCCACGGCGGGCTGAACCTCGGGTTCCCGCAGAATGCCTGAGGCAGCGGACCCAGCCCGGAACCGAAGCCGTCGTTGCTAGAAAAGGAGACCTGAATGACCACCACCGCAGCGCACACCGGCGCCGAGGTCAGCGAGGCCGAGCTCGAGGCCGGCCGGCGCGCCTACGAACTGGACCGCAAGCACGTGTTCCACTCCTGGTCCGCCCAGGAGCAGATCAAGCCCATGACCATCGTGCGCGCCGAAGGGTCCTATGTCTGGGACGGCGAGGGCAGCAAGCTGCTGGACTTCTCCTCGCAGCTGGTGAACACCAACATCGGCCACCAGCATCCGAAGGTCGTCGCGGCGATCCAGGAGCAGGCCGGCAAGCTGTGCACCGTCGCGCCGCAGCACGTCAATGACGCACGGTCGGAGGCGGCGCGGCTGATCGCCGAACTGACGCCGGGCGAACTGGACAAGATCTTCTTCACCAACGGCGGCGCGGACGCGGTGGAGCACGCCATCCGGATGGCCCGGCTGCACACCGGCCGGTACAAGGTGCTCTCGGCCTACCGTTCCTACCACGGCGGCACCGCGCTGGCCGTCAACGTGACCGGAGACCCGCGGCGCATCGCCAACGACTACGGCAACGCCGGCACGGTGCATTTCCACGCGCCGTTCCTGTACCGCTCGCAGTTCCACTCCGCCACCGAGGTCGAGGAAACCCAGCGCGCGCTGGAGCACCTGGAAACGACCATCCAGCTCGAAGGCGCCGACCGCTTCGCGGCGATCATCCTGGAGTCCATCCCGGGCACCGCCGGTATCATGGTGCCCCCGCCGGGCTACATCCAGGGCGTGCGCGAGCTGGCCACCAAGTACGGGATCATGTTCATCGCGGACGAGGTCATGGCCGGCTTCGGCCGCTCCGGCAAGTGGTTCGCCATCAACCATTTCGACGTGGTGCCGGACCTGATGACCTTCGCCAAGGGCGTGAACTCGGGCTACGTCCCGCTCGGCGGCGTGGCCATGTCCCCCGAGATCTACGCGACGTTCGCGGACCGGGCCTACCCGGGCGGGCTGACCTACTCGGGCCACCCGCTGGCCTGCGCGGCCGCCGTCGCAACGATCAACGCGATGCGCGACGAGCAGATGGTGGAGCACGCCGCCGAGCTGGGCGAAACCGTCTTCGGGCCGGGGCTGGCCGAGCTGGCCGCCAAGCACCCCTCCATCGGCGAGGTCCGCGGCGTCGGCGCGTTCTGGGCGATCGAGCTGGTCAAGAACCGGCAGACCCGGGAGCCGCTCGCAGCCTACGGCGGTTCCAGCCCGGCGATGAATGAGCTGATCGGCGCCTGCAAGTCCCGCGGGCTCCTGCCGTTCGCCAACTTCAACCGTATCCACGTGGTCCCGCCGCTGAACATCGCGGCGGAGGACGCCCGGGCCGGCCTGGCCATCCTGGACGCCGCGCTGGAGACGGCGGACAAGCACGCCGAGGGCTGAGGCTGGCGAACGCCCGCCCAGCGGGCGGGACCGGCAGAGCTGCTGCTGCCGGTCCCGCCGCTTGCTTTAACCGTGCAGGCTTCAACCGGGCAGTCGGGCCTCGATGCCATCGAGCAGCAGGTCGAGGGCGAAGGCGAAGTTCTCCTCGTCGCTGATGCCCGGCATGGCGGCCGCGGAGGCCGCGGCGTTCGGGAACCGGTCGGCCGGAGCCTGCGCGTAGGCTTCGGCCCAGGCGCGGTTGTCCGCCTCGGACTTTTCGCCCAGCGACTTCAAGGCGGCGCCGAAGCCGGTCCAGGCCAGCATGAAGTCGGCGCAGGCCCGGTAGATCCGGACTGCCTCGTCACGCCCGAAGCCGGCCTGCCGGAGCGTGGACAGCATGGTCTCGATGAACTGCATCTCGGACTCCTGCCGGGTCACCCGAACCGCGGCCAGGGCGGCCACCTGCGGGTGGGCCAGGTAGGCGCGGCGGCCCCGGACCACCAGGTCCCTGATGGTGTCCCGCCACGAGGGGCCCGGTTCGAAGTCCCGCAGGGCTTCCCCGATCAGCCGGTCCGCCAGCGCCAGCAGCAGCTCGTCCTTGTCTTTGAAGTGCCGGTATAAGGCGGTGGGGTCGGCGCCGAGCAGCCGTCCGATGCGGCGGAAGGTGAGTGCCGAGCCGCCCGCTTCGTCCGCCAGCTGCAGGCAGGCGTCGACGATGACCTCGCGCGAGAGTCCCTTGGCTCGCTGCCGAGGGGCGCTCGTCCCGGTCGCTGCCATTGCGTCCATCCTCCTGTCAGCCGGTGCGTCACTCCACTGTAGCCGCGGCCGGCTCCTGGCCGCGGGCGGCTTCGGGCAGGTCCCTGCCGCGTTCGGAGACGCCGCTGCGGCGGGAGATGGCGAAGAGCAGCGCACCGAAGGCGAGGCTCGGGACGGCGATCACCAGCCCGAGGGCGTGCGGGCCGACCACGCCCACCAGGTTGCCGCCGACGACCGGGCCCAGGGCGACACCGACAATGTAGACGCCCATGACCAGCGTTCCAACCCTGCCGGACAGGTCCATCCGGGCGGCCAGGCCGAAGACCAGGGCCAGGACACCGGCCAGCAGGGCCGCCGCGGCCAGCCGGTTGACGATCATCGCCGTATTGACGGTCTTGTCCGGGTCGCGCGTGGCCGAGGAGGCCGCCGTCGCCGTGGCCACCACGATGCCGGCGCCGAGGCCTCCCAGCACGACACCCCGCCACGACGGCAGCCGTCGTCAGGGTCACGGCGCCGAGGCCGAAGCCACGGACATACCGAGGTCGGCAATGAGCGCGCGATGAGGACGGGAACCAGGTTGGCGGCGAGCAGGGCCAGGACCCAGGTTCCGAGAAAGCCGATCACGACTTTGGGAGTGAGGGCGGCTAGAGGTGCAGCAGATGGTATCGAAGGTCCTTACGTCGAAGGAACGGACATCATCGTCAACAACGTTGACTGAACCATTCCATACACAACAGGCTCCGACAACCCAAAATGAATGTGATTCAAATAATTCACGGAATCGCAGTCAACACTGTTGACACCGGGCCTGCGTTTGAGTTCGATAAGTGACACCATCGACATCCATCACGAAAGCAGGACACTGTGGGCGCAGACTGGATCTTCCACTCCGGCCGGATCTTCGACGGGCGGCAGCTCCATCCCGCGGCCACGGCGGTGGCGGTGGCGGACGGGCGGATCACCGCCCTCGGGAGCGACGCCGAGGTCCGCGCCGCGGCGGGCACTGCCACCGAGACCGTGGACCTCGGCGGCCGCCTGCTCACGCCCGGCTTCACCGACGCGCACGTGCACGCCGTGTATGGCGGCGTCGAACGGCTCGGCTGCGACCTTTCCGAACTCTCCGGGCTGGACACCGTGCTGGAACGCGTCCGCGGGTATGCCGCGTCCACGGACCGGCCGTGGATCACCGGCGGCGGCTGGCACAAGGCGGATTTTCCCGGCGGCTACCCCACCCGCGAACTGCTCGATGCCATCGTTTCCGACCGGCCCGTCTACCTCATCAACGCGGACCACCACAGCGCCTGGGTCAACTCCCGGGCGCTGGAACTGGCCGGGGTGGACGCAGCCACGCCGGACCCCGAGGACGGCTGGGTGGAACGCGAGACCGACGGCCATCCCGCCGGCACCCTGCATGAGGGGGCAATGGACCTGGTCAACCGCTTCCTGCCGCCCTTGACGGACGAGGACCTCGAGGCGGGGCTGCTGGAAGCCCAGCGCTACCTCCACTCGGTCGGGGTGACCGGCTGGCAGGAGGCGATCTTGGGCGACTATGCCGGCTACCCGGACGCCAGCAGCATCTACCGCAGCCTGGCCGGACGCGGACTCCTGACCGGGCGGGCATCCGGCGCACTCTGGGTGCCGCGGAGCACCACGACGGAGAACGTCATGGAACTGGTCGCGGACTTCGAGGAACGACGGCGGAGCAACCGGGAGGCGGGATTCGGCACGACCAGCGCCAAGATCATGGTGGACGGGGTGCCCGAGAACCGCACCGCCGCGATGCTCGATCCGTACCTGCGCCCCTGCCGCTGCGGGGAAGCGGATGGCCCGGGCGGGCACGCCGTCCAGGCCGAGGAGGATGACAGCCGCGGCCTGCTGTACCTGCCCGAGGAGGTGCTCAATGAGGTCTCCGCGGCACTGGACGCGGCCGGCTTCGACCTGCACATGCATGTGATCGGCGACCGGGCCGTGCGCCGAGGCCTGGACGCCGTCGAACATCTGCGGGCCCGCAATCCGCGCACGCCAGGAGGTTTCCGCGGACGCCACCACATGGCCCATCTGCAGATCGTCCATCCGCAGGATGTCGCCCGCTTTGCCGCCCTCGGGGTCACCGTCAACGCGCAGGCGCTCTGGGCCTGCAACGACGACCAGATGCTGCAGATGACCGTACCGCTGATCGGTGACACGCGGGCGGGCTGGCAGTATCCGTTCCACTCGCTGCTGGCCCGCGGTGCCCGGATGGCGATGGGTTCCGACTGGCCGGTCTCTACGCCCGATCCCTGGCAGGCCATCCACGTTGCGGTCAACCGCGCCCACCCGGCGTACCCGGACGCTCCGCCGCTCCTTCCCGCCGAGGCGGTCACGCTGCAGACCGCGCTTTCCGCCTACACTGCGGGCTCGGCCTGGCTGAACCGCCACGACGACGGCGGCGGGATCCTCCCGGGCCGGGCCGCCGATCTGGTGGTCCTGGATGTGGATCCCTTCCGGCTCGACCCGGCCGACCTCCACACGGTCGGCACGGCCCTGACCATGGCGAACGGCCGGGTCGTCCATGCCCCTTCCCGTTCCGGAGCCCTGGCGTGAGCCGGCCCGGCAGCCCGGGCCGGACCGTCTACGAGCGGGCCGAACGGCAGATCCCGGACAGCCGCATCACCGCAGCCCTGGCGGACGCCCGGCGGGAATCCTTTTGGCTGGACGACCCGGCCCGGCCGGAGCCCCTGCCTCCGCTGGCGGGCCCGGCGGATGCGGACCTGGCCGTTGTGGGCGGCGGCTATTCCGGACTCTGGACCGCGCTGCTGGCCAAGGAACGGAATCCGGACCGCCGCGTGATGCTGCTCGAAGGGCGCCGGATCGGCTGGGCCGCCTCCGGCCGCAACGGCGGGTTCTGCGAGGCGAGCCTCACCCATGGTGACGCCAACGGGGAGAAGCACCTGCCGCAGGAGGCCGCCCGGCTGCGCGAACTCGGCCGGGAGAACCTCGGGCAGATTGCTGCCGCGGTGGAGAAGTACGGCATCGACTGCGGCTTCGAATGGACCGGCACGCTTACGGTGGCGACCGAGGGCCACCAGGTCCAGTGGCTCCGTGACGAAGAGGGACAGGACCCGGACGTGCTCTTCCTGGACCAGGAGGCCGTCCGCAAGGAGGTCGGCTCGCCGCTCTACCGCGCCGGCCTGTGGGACAAGAAGAGCACGGCGATGCTCAACCCGGCCCGGCTGGCGTGGGGGCTGCAGCGCGCGTGCCTGGCGGCCGGCGTCGAAATCTTCGAACACACCCCGGTGCGAAGCCTGCGGAAATCCGGGACCGCCGTCGAACTCCGCACCGACCGCGGAACGGTCGCGGCGGACCGGGTCGCGCTGGCCACGAACGTGTTTCCCTCGCTGCTCAAGCGGACGCGCCTGCACACGGTACCGGTCTACGACTATGCCCTGATGACGGAGCCGTTGGCCCCGGAGCAGTTGCGCGCGATCGGATGGCACAACCGGCCCGGCCTGGCGGACCTGGACAACCGTTTCCATTACTACCGCCTGGCCACCGATCCCGCCGGCGGCACCCGCATCCTGTTCGGCGGCTACGACGCCGTCTACCACTACGGGCGCGGCATGCGGCAGGACTACGAGCAGCGCGACGCCACGTTCACCCGCCTGGCCGCGCATTTCTTCGCCACCTTTCCGCAGCTCGAGGACGTGAAGTTCACCCACCGGTGGGGCGGCGCCATCGACACGTGCAGCCGCTTTTTCCCGTTCTTCGCAACGGCCTGCGGGGGCCGGGTCGCGTTCGCCGCCGGCTACACCGGGCTCGGCGTGGGCGCCACGCGCTTCGGAGCCGACGTCATGCTCGACCTGCTTGCCGGGACTCCGACCGAGCGCACCCGGCTGGCGATGGTGCGGCGCCGGCCGCTCCCCTTTCCGCCGGAGCCCCTCGCGTGGCTGGGCATCAAGGCAACGACGGCGGCACTCGTCCGTGCGGACCGGAACCAGGGCCGCCGCGGACCATGGCTGAAGGCGATGGATTCCATCGGCATGGGCTTCGATTCCTGAACCATGTCCGTTACCAAGAATTCACTACTGAAAGGCAACTGCCCCATGCACCAGTTCATTGACGGCGGCTTCCGCGAAGGCCGCGGCGACGAGGCCAAGCGGATCAACCCGGCGACCGGCGAGACGGCGGAAACCATCCGCTATGCGTCCATCGAGGACGTGGACCAGGCCGTCGCCGCAGCCGCGCGCGCCTTTTCCGGCTGGTCCCGCCTGGCTCCGGCCGAACGGTCGCAGGCGATCCATAAGCTGGCGGCCGAGCTTGAGCTCCGCGCAGGCGAACTGGCGGCTGTCGAGAGCGCCCAAACGGGGAAGGCCATCCGGCTGGCGAAGGAGTTCGACGTTCCCGGCACCGTGGACAATGCCTCCTTCTTCGCCGGGGCCGCCCGGCAGCTGCAGGGGCTGGCCGCCGGCGAATACGGGGCGGGCGGAACCTCCATGATCCGGCGCGAGCCGATCGGCGTGGTCGGCTCCATCGCCCCCTGGAACTATCCGCTGCAAATGGCCGCATGGAAGATCCTGCCCGCCATCGCCGCCGGCAACACGATTGTCCTGAAGCCCTCCGAGCTGACGCCGGGGACCTCGCTGCTCTTCGCCGAGGCCGCCAAGGCGGCAGGCATCCCCGACGGCGTCATCAACATCGTCACCGGCCCCGGACGCGGCGCCGGGGAGCACCTGGTCACGCACCCGGACGTCGCCATGACCTCCTTCACCGGCTCCACCGCGGTGGGCCGGCGGATCATGGAGCTGGCTTCCCGGTCTGCGAAGCGGGTGCACCTGGAGCTCGGCGGCAAGGCCCCGTTCGTGGTCTTCGACGACGCCGACGTCGACGCTGCCGCGCATGGCGCCGTAGCCGGCGCGATCATCAACGGCGGCCAGGACTGCACCGCGGCGACCCGTGCCTACATCCAGCGGCCGCTGTTCGACGCGTTCACCGCCCGCGTCACGGAGCTCATGGACCAGGTGGTCGTCGGGGACCCGACGGACGATGACACCGACCTGGGCTCGCTCATCAGCCACGCCCACCGGGACAAGGTGGCCGGCTTCGTGGAGCGGGCCCGCGGTTACGGTGCCCGGGTCCTTGCCGGCGGCGCCGCACCCGGCGGGGAGCTGGCGGCGGGCGCGTACTACCGGCCGACGCTGGTAGTGGACGCGGCGCAGGACTCCGAAATCGTGCAGGACGAGGTCTTCGGCCCGGTGCTCACGGCCCTGCCGTTTGATACCGACGACGAGGGCCTGGCGCTGGCAAACGACACCCCGTACGGGCTGGCCGCCTCCGCGTGGACCCGGGACCTCGAGCGTTCCCTGCGTGCGAGCGCCGAGATCCAGGCTGGCTGCGTCTGGATCAACGACCACATCCCGATCGTCTCCGAACTGCCGCATGGCGGCTATAAGGCCTCAGGGTTCGGCAAGGACATGTCCGCCTACTCCTTCGAGGAATACACGAACATCAAGCACGTCATGCTGGGCCGGGACGGCAGCACCCACAAAGCCTGGCAGGACACCGTCTTCCGCCTCCGTCCCTGAAGGATCACTGGTTCGGGTTCACCAGGATTTTCACGTGCTCCTCGTTGTTGTTGATGAGCTGTTCGAAACCGCCGGTGATGAGCTCATCCAGCGGAATCCTCGCGGTGATGAAGGGGGCCAGGTCGAGTTTGCCCTCCTGGACCAGCTTGATGGTGCTCTCATGGTCGTTGGCGTACCCGATCGTGCCGCGCAGGTCGATCTCCTTGAGCACGAGCGAGGGCATGTCGACCTCCGGCTTCCGGCCCCAGATCGAGACGTTGACGATGACACCGCCGGGCCTGACTGCGTCCATCAGCATGTCCAGGACGACCGGAACCGAGCTGCACTCGAAGCCGACGTCCGCCCCCTTGCCGCCGGTGAGCTCGCGGACCTTGCCGGCCACGTTGCCCTCCCGCGGATCGAACACCTGGTCGGCCACCCCGGTGTCACGCGCCATCTTCTTCCGGGCCTCGCTGAGTTCCGAGATGTAGACGGTCAGGCCCGAAGCCTTGAGCACGGCCGCGGTCAGCAGTCCGATGGGGCCGGCTCCCCCGACGATGGCGGTATCGCCGGCCTTCGCGCCGCTGCGCACAAAGGCATGGTGCCCGACCGAAAGCGGTTCGATCAGGGCCGCCTGGTCCAGGGGAATGTCACCGACGGGGTGCACCCAGCGCCGTTCCACCACGATCTTCTGTGACAGGCCGCCGCCCCGGCCGCCGAGGCCGATGAAGTTCATGTCCTTCGACAGCTGGTACGCCTCCCCGGGGCCGGTATCGACGTCGTCCCGGATGATGTAGGGCTCGACAACCACGCTCTGGCCGGCCTCAAGGTCCGTCACGCCCTCGCCGACCGCGCTGACAGTCCCGGAGAATTCGTGCCCCAGCGTGACGGGGGCCTCCTCGCCCGAGATGGGATGTGGAGAGCCCTTGGGCGGAATGAAGATCGGCCCTTCCAGGTATTCGTGCAGGTCCGTGCCGCAAATGCCGCACCAGGCGACGTCGATGGCCACGGTTCCGGGTTTCAGCTCCTGTTCCGGGATGTCCTCGATCCGGATGTCCTTCCGGGCGTAGTAGCGCGCAGCCTTCATGACGGTTCCTCCTTCGTGGCGTCCACTGAAGCCCTCAGCCTAATGACCGCCTGTTCGACTGTGAACCACCCCATCACCCGATACGCCCGGTCATGCGCCGGTCGGGGCCGACGCGAAATAAAAGAACGCCATTCATTTAAACTCTTGTGCGGCAGGCCACAGGCCTGTATAAATGAATCTTGTTCATTTGTGATCTGCATCCCATGGAGAACCCGCCATGCTAGAACTGACCCGGCTGGATCCGCCCGCCTCCCCTGCCCGCACCGAACCTGCCAGCCGCCCGGCGCTGCGCGTCGGCCTGGTCCAGCACCGCTGGCACGCCGACCCGGCCGAAACCATTGCCGAGCTCAACGAGGGCATCGCCCGCGCCGCCCGGCTGGGCGCCGCCGTCGTCTTCCTCCCGGAACTCACGCTCTCCCGCTACCCGGCGGACACGCTCCCCCAGCACCGGGCGGCGGAGCTGGCCGAGGACCTGCTGACCGGACCGACCTTCGCCTTTGCCGCCGCAGCGGCCCGCGCCAACAACGTCTGCGTGCACGCGTCGCTCTACCAGCGGGCCGACAGCCCGGAGGACGAACTCGGCCTGAACACTGCGATCCTGGTCTCCCCCGCCGGAGAACTGGCCGCGAAAACCCACAAGCTCCACATTCCGGTCACCGCCGGCTACTACGAGGACAAGTACTTCCGTCAGGGTCCCGCCGACGCGGACGCCTACCAGGTCCACACGCCCGCAGACCTCGGCGGCGCCCGGCTCGGCATGCCCACCTGCTGGGACGAGTGGTTCCCCGAGGTCGCGCGGATGTACTCGCTCGGCGGCGCCGACCTGCTGGCTTACCCGACGGCCATCGGCTCCGAACCGGACCACCCGGACTTCGACACCCAGCCGCTGTGGCAGCAGGTGATCGTCGGCAACGGCATCGCCAACGGCCTCTTCATGGTCGCCCCGAACCGCTGGGGCAACGAGGGCACCAACACCTTCTACGGCTCGTCCTTCATCTCCGACCCGTACGGGCGCATCCTCGTGCAGGCCCCGCGGGACGAATCCGCCGTGCTCGTCGCGGACCTGGACCTCGACCAGCGCCGGGACTGGCTGACGCTCTTCCCGTTCCTGTCGACCCGCCGCCCGGACACCTATGCCCGGCTCACCGACCCGGTCCGCCCCGGCGAGCCTTTCGGCAGCGGAGCCCGGGCCGTTCCAGCGCAGGCGGGTGCCTGACCATGGGCTGGATGATGCCCGCCGAGACCGCGGAGCAGGAACGGATCTGGATGGCCTTCCCGCCCGGCGGCTACACGCTCGGCGAAACCGCGGCGGAGGCCCACGCGGCCCGGTCCACCTGGGCCGCCGTCGCCAATGCCATCGCGCGGTTCCAGCCGGTCACCATGCTGGTGGAGCCGAAGGACGAGGAGACGGCGCGCTCCTACCTGTCCGCGGCCGTCGAGCTGGAACCTGCCCCGCTGGATGACGCCTGGATGCGGGACATCGGCCCCACGTTCGTCCTCAACAACGACGACGGCGGGCGGCTGGGTGCCGTGGACTGGGTCTTCAACGGGTGGGGGCAGCAGGACTGGGCCCGCTGGGACAAAGACGCAAAGATCGGCGCCGTAGTCGCCCAGCTCGCCGGCGCCGAGCGGATCGGGTCCTTCCTGGTCAACGAGGGCGGCGGCATCCAGGTCGACGGCGAAGGCACCGTGCTGGTGACCGAGACCGTCCAGCTGGATCCGTTCCGCAATCCCGGCCTCGGCAAGGCCGAGGTGGAGGCCGAACTGGCCCGCACCCTCGGCGCCACCAAGGCCGTCTGGCTGCCGCGCGGCCTGACCCGCGACTCCGCACGCTACGGCACCCGCGGCCACGTGGACATCGTCGCGGCGATCCCCTCCCCCGGGACCGTGCTGGTCCATATGCAGGACAACCCCGAGCACCCCGACTACGAGGTCAGCCGCGAGATCGTCGCCTGCCTCGCCGGCACCACCGATGCCGCCGGGCGGGACTGGAACATCGTCGAAGTGCCGGCGCCGCAGACCTTGCGCGACGCGGAGGGCTTCGTCGACTACAGCTACATCAACCACTTGGTCATCAATGGCGCGGTCATCGCCTGCACCTTCGACGACCCGGCAGACGAAAAGGCCCTCGCCATCCTGGCCGGCGCCTACCCCGGCCGCGAGGTCGTCGGCGTCGATGCCCGCGAACTGTTCGCCCGCGGCGGCGGCATCCACTGCATCACGCAGCAGCAGCCGCGCCCATCCCGAAAGGCCCGCCCATGAGCCAGGCAACCGGCATGACAACCCCCGCCCCGCCCGCACAACGCGGCAAGGGCCTCGCGGCCGGGCAGCTGGGCCTGCTCGCCGTCGTCGTCCTCGGCATTTCCACCATCGCCCCGGCCTACGTGCTCACCTCCACGCTGGGACCGACGGTCCAGGCCATCGGGCCGTACCTGCCGGCGATCTTCATCGTCGGCTTCATCCCGATGTTCCTGGTCGCGCTGGGCTACCGCGAACTGAACGCCGATTCGCCGGACAGCGGCACCACCTTCACCTGGGTGACCAAGGCCTTCGGGCCGTTCATCGGCTGGATGGGCGGCTGGGGACTGCTCGCCGCGAACATCATCGTCCTCTCCAACCTGGCCGGCGTCGCCGTCGACTTCTTCTACCTCTTCCTCGCCCAGCTGACCGGCAACGCGTCCCTCGCCGAACTGGCGGCCAACAAGCCGGTCAACGTCCTGACCTGCCTGGCCTTCATGGCCCTGGCCGTCTGGGTCTCCTGCCGCGGCATGAAGACCACCAAGCACGTCCAGTACATCCTGGTGGCTTTCCAGCTCGGGGTGCTCGCCTGGTTCACCTTCGGCGCCCTCAGCCGGATCGGCAGCGTCCCAGGGACCGAGCCGCTGGCCTTCAGCTGGGAGTGGTTCAACCCGTTCGGCATCGAATCCTTCTCCGCCTTCGCCCTGGGCCTCTCGCTGTCCATCTTCGCCTTCTGGGGCTGGGATGTCTGCCTGACCGTGAACGAGGAGACCACCAACGGCCGGCACACGTCCGGGGCGGCGGCCGCAATCACCGCCATCGCCGTCCTGGCCATCTACCTGGCCGGGTCCGTCGCCACGGTGATGTTCGCCGGCACCGGGGAGACGGGCCTCGGCCTGAACAACCCGGACATCTCCGAGAACGTCTTCACCGCGATTGCCGGGCCGGTCATGGGCCCGTTCGCCATCCTGCTCTCGCTGGCGGTGCTCTCCTCATGTGCGTCGTCCCTGCAGTCCACCATGATCTCCCCGGCCCGCAGCCTGCTGGCCATGGGCTACTACAAGGCCCTGCCTGACGGTTTCGCCAAGGTCGGCGCCCGGAGCAAGTCCCCGGTCTTCGCTACCGTGGTCGCCGGCGCCATCTCCGCCGGGTTCTACGCCCTGATGCGATTCGTCAGCGACAACGTCCTGAACGACACCATCATGGCGCTGGGCCTGATGATCTGCTTCTACTACGGCCTCACGGCGCTGGCCTGCGTCTGGTACTTCCGCCGCACCGCGTTCAGCAGCGCCCGCAACCTGTGGTTCCGCTTCGTCTTCCCGCTGCTGGGCGGGCTGGCCCTGGTGGTCGTGTTCCTGCAGACGGCCGTGGACAGCTGGGACCCCGCGTTCGGCAGCGGCTCCGAGATCTTCGGCGTCGGCCTGGTCTTCGTGATCGGCGTCGGCATCATCGCCCTCGGACTGCTGGTCATGCTCTGGATGTACCGTCGGCGTCCGGAGTTCTTCCGCGGCGGAACCCTTCGGAAGGAGAGCCCGGCGCTCGAGATCCCGGAGTAGCCATTGCCCCGCGCAGCAGCGCACCGCCGGTAACGGGCGACGCCGGTAACGGGCGACGCCGGTGCCCCGCCTTGGGAAGGCGGGGCACCGGCGTCGTTATTTGGGATCTATCCCCGGCTGCCGCCGCTCAACCCGCCAGCAGCGGGACCAGCAGCGAGGTCAGGAAGAGCACCAGGGCCCCGCCCACCCGGTTGGTCAGGGCGGCGAAGGGCATCAGGTGCATACGGTTGGCGGCGCTGAGCACCGAGACGTCGCCGCTGCCGCCCGTGTCCGCCATGCACAGACCCGGAGTGATCGCCGCCTCGACGAAGTGGAACTTGACCAGCCAGCCCAACAGGCCGGAGGTCAGCGTGGCGATGATGACGGTGGCCACGGTGAGGACAATGAACATCGGGTTGCTCAGCGAGGCGAGCACTTCCTCGATGTTGATGAAGGTAATGCTCACGCCCACGAGCAGGGCCGGAACCATGGTGCTGGAGATCATGTCGCCCCACTCGGAACTGGCTTCCTCCAGCTCCTTGGGGAACAGGCCGAAGATCTTGATGGCCGCCGCGGCGATGATGGTCCAGGCATAGGGGTGGAGGGCCGGGAGGTAGGCGCCGATCAGCTGGCCCAGGACGAAGAGGCAGCCGGCGATGACCAGGCCCTTGCCCAGCGAGATGAAGGAAGACACATCCTTGGCCGGGGGCATGGTCAGGTCCTCCGACTTGCCCTTCACCCGCAGCAGCTGGCCGTGGCCGTTGAAGCCGACGAACAGCTGGGTGCCGCGCTTGGTCAGCCCGTTGTAGATGCCGGCGACCAGGATGCAGACGACGTTCGCCATGACGACGGCGGAGATCAGGTCGCCCATGAACGCCTCCGAGGTGCCGCCCGTACGGGCTGCGTACATCTCGGACATCGGCACCGCGCCGAGGCCCAGCCCGCCGGCCATGATCGGGGCGGCGATGAAGAGGATTCCCTCGACGAACCCGAACCCGGTGGCGGCACCGAGCAGGCCGACCAGCCCGAAGGTGGCGACCAGGCAGCCGACTACCGGTACGGCGAAGCGCGGCCCGGCCTTGAGCAGCAGCGCCCGCGGCATGCCCAGGATGCAGCCGGCAATGATGGTGACGACGAAGAAGTCGAGGAAGCCGTGGCCGTCCACGAAGTTCTGCACCACCGTGACGAGGTTCTCCGGCAGGAGGCCGAGGAAGAGCATCGTGGCGGGGACGAAAGTGCAGAGGATGGTCGGCAGGCCGTAGTCCCGCACGACGGGGAAGAGGTTGCCGATCCAGATCAGCAGTCCGCCGAACATGATGGTCGCGGCGAAGCCGGCAATGATCGTGTCGGGCAGGTTTCCGGTCAGGGCCGCGACCAGGAGGAGGGCGAAGAGGGCGAAGTAGATCCCGCCGGGCATGCTGGTGATCCGGAAGCCGCGGCGGCCGGGGTAGTGCACACCCGGCAGCTTGGCGGCCGGGGCCGCTCCCCCGGCGGCCCGGCTCTGCTGCGCGGTTTGGGCGGTCGCGTCGTTGGCGGAGGGACCGCTCGTTTGGGTGGTGTTGGACATCATTGTCTCCCGTGGATTGGGAGCGGCAGGCACGGGACGGGCCGGCCGCGTCGAAGGAGGGGCCGCTGCAATCAGCCTGCGGCGGGTTGGACGGCGGAAACTGCCGGCGAAGCGGCGACGATGGAGCGGGCGAGGCTGACGGCTTCAGCCAGGCGCTGCTCGTCGATTCCGGTCTCGTGTCCGCCGGCATGGAGGTGGCGGACCAGTTCCTCGGTGGCGATGTTGCCGTGTGCGCCGGGGGCGAACGGGCAGCCCCCGAAGCCGCCCAGGGCGGCGTCGAAATTCGTGATCCCGACGTCGACGGCGGCGCTGACGGTAGCCAGCGCCTGGCCGTGGGCGTTGTGCAGGTGGAGATAGTAGTTCAGGTCCGGCTCGGCGGCGCGGACGTAGTCCAGGCTCGCCATCAGCCGTTCCGTGGGCGTGGTGCCGAGCGTATCGGCCAGTCCGATGTTGCCGATGCCCATCGCCTTGAAGGCGCGGACCACGCGGAGCAGGTAGGCCGGGTCGATGTCGCCCTCGAAGGGGCAGGTGAACGCCGTGGAGATTCCGGCGACGAACTCGGCTTGCGGATGGCGTGCCACTTCCTCGCCGAGGCCGGCCAGCGCGTCCTCGATGCTCCGGCCCGCGTTGGCGCTGCTGTGCGCCTGGCTCGCCGAGGTCACGACGGAGATGTTCTGCACGCCGGCGTCGACGGCGCGCTGGATCCCGCGTCCATTGAGGGCCAGGGCGGTGTAGGTGACGCCCCCGGCGGCCGGGAGCCCGGCGAAGACCTCGGCCGCATCACCCATCTGCGGCACCTTCTTCGGATTGACGAAGGAGCCCGCCTCGATCCGGTCCACGCCCGCGGCGGTCAGCGCCTCGGCGATGGCCAGCTTGTCCGCAGTGGAGACGACGACGTCCTCGTCCTGCAGTCCGTCGCGGAGGAAGACGTCGGTGATCCGGACCTTCATGCGCGCACACCGCCCGCGGTGAAGTCTGCGATCTCTTCCGCGTCCAGGCCGGCCAGGTCGCGCAGCACCTCTTCGGTGTGCTCGCCCAGTTCCGGGCCGACCCACTTGACCTCGCCGTCGTGGCCGGGAATCTTCGGCACGACGCCGGGGAAGCGGACCTTTTCCGGCTTGTCCTCGATCACCACGTCGTGCGTCTGGATCATGCCGCGGGCCAGGTAGTGCTTGTCCTCGGCGATGCTGGGCGCGTCGTAGACCGGTCCGGCCGGGACGCCGGCGGCGTCCAGCAGGTCCAGGACCTCGGTGAGCTTGTAGCTGCCGGTCCAGGCCGAGATGGCGCCGTTGAGCTCTTCCTCCCGGGCCGCGCGTGCCTCGGTGGTCAGCAGGGACTCGTCCGCCGCCAGGTCGTCCCGGCCCATCGCCTTCATCAGCCGCACGAACACGGAGTTGGAGTTGCCGCCGATGACGACCTCCAGCCCGTCGGCGCAGAGGTAGGAGCCGGTGGGCACGACGCCGGGCAGCTGGCCGCCGGTGCGCCGGCGGACCATCCCGTACGCGTCGTAGTCCGGCACCAGGGATTCGAGCAGGCTGAACACGCCCTCGTACAGCGCCACGTCCACGGTCTGCGGGCCCTCGTGCCGGATGCCCTTGGCCTTCTGGAGCATCAGCATCAGGGCGCCGATCACGCCGTAGAGCCCGGCCACCGTATCGCCCATGCTGGCCGCGGCGCGCCCGGCCGGACGGTCCGGCTCACCGGTGATATAGCGCAATCCGGCGAAGGATTCGGCCGAGCTGCCGAAGCCGGCACGGTCCTTGTACGGACCTGTCTGGCCGTAGCCGGAAATCCGGACAATAACGACGTCGGGGTTCAGCTCCGTGAGCACGTCCGGTCCCAGCCCCCAGCGCTCCAGCGTTCCCGGGCGGAAGTTCTCGATCACCACATCGCACTGTGCCGCGATCTTCTTCACGGCCGCCTGGCCCGCCTCCGAGCGGAGGTCCAGCGTCACGGACTTCTTGTTGCGGCCCAGCGTCCGGAACAGCATCGAGGTCTGGCCGCGCGTCTTGCGCCAGTCGCGCAGCTCGTCGCCGCCATTCGGGCGTTCGATCTTGATGACCTCGGCGCCGAAGTCGCCGAACAGCCGCGCGGCGAACGGAGCGGCAATGAAGTTACCGAGCTCGAGCACGCGGATGCCTTCCAGCGGAAGGCTGTTGGCCAGCCGTAGATTCCCAGTCACAGATCCTGCTTTCATCATCCGTGGCGCAGATTCCCATTGGATGGGAACTGCATGCCGTTTAGCGGGAAGATGCTAGCAAGTGACCTGCCGCACACACAAGCCCTTGGGGTGAAGGATTGCCTTCAATCCTGCGTCGACCGGTCCAGCTCCAGTCCGATCCGCTCAGCCGCCGCGCGCACTTGGCCGCCGAAGTCCCGGCCGGGGGACTCCTGCACGCGGGTCAGCGGCACGGCCAGGCACACCGTGGCGATCAGGTCGCCCCGCGCCATGACCGGCGCGCTGACCGACCCCAGCCCCGGGGTGCGCTTGGCAACGGATTCGACCCAGCCCTCGCGCTCCAGTTCTTCCAGCGCGTCCGGCTGCCGCGCCAGCAATCCGCCGCTGGATCCGGCCGGCAGGGCAAGGCGGGCTCCGACCGGCAGCGTCGCCTTGAGTTCCTGCTGGCTGTCCACGCTCAGCGCGCAGATCCGTTCGTCGCCCCGGCGCAGCCAGAGCTGGGCCGTCTCGCCCGTGGCGTCACGCAGCCCGGTGAGCACGGGCAGGGCCGCGGACTCCAGGGCGGTACGCACGAACCTGTGGCCCAGCTGGAAGTCGCCGCCCTCGGTCCTGCGCAGGAAGCCGTATTCCACCATGGAGAGCGCCAGCCGGTGCGCGGTCGACACTGAAAGACCGGACCGGCGGGCCAGTTCGCTGGCCGAGGCCGCGGACCCCTCCACGGCGTCGAGGATCGCAACAATGCGGGCGAGCATCCGGTTGCTGCCGGATGATTCAGGCGAAGTCATTGCTTCAGCGTAATGGCTGGGCAGGACCCGGCACCTGAAGGTTGAGTGCCGTCAGTGCCGGCGGCCTCCGGCATGCTCCATGCAGAACCGGGCTTCCGGGCGCGCCTCGAGCCGCTCATCGGGAATCACCTTGCCGCATTTTTCGCAGCGGCCGTAGGTCCCCGCATCGAACCGCGCCTTGGCGGCGAGCAGTTCACCCAGCGCCTCCTCTGTGCTTTCCAGCAGCGTGACCTCCCGTGCCCGTTCCAAGGTCAGGGTCGACCCCTCGGGGTCATGTTCGTCGTCGGCGGGGAAATCCTTGGCGGCGAGCGTCGCCTCCTGGATGTCCAGCGTCAGGCGGTCGATCTGGGCCCGGGCCTCGGCGATTTTCTCGTCGAGCAGCAGCCCGAACTTCGCATCTGCAGGTGCGGCCGGAGCGGCTCCTGCGTTCTCCGAGGCTTTGTCCACGATGGAACTTCCTTCCACTGATTGATTCCAGCATCATAGTCCTGTTTGGACCGCTTGCTACCGATTCACCGCAGTACTCTCACAGGCAGGAGGGGCGCCATGGACAGGCGGCAGATCGAGACGGAGGTCCTGGTGGTCGGCGCCGGCCCCACCGGGCTGATGCTGGCCAACTGGCTGGCCAAGCTGGGTGTGGCCTTGGTGCTGGCGGACGGCAAGTCCGGCCCCACCAGGGAGTCCCGCGCGCTCGGCCTGCAGTCCCGGAGCCTGGAAATCTACGACCAGCTGGGCCTCGCGGAGGCGGTCGTAGCCGACAGCACCCGCACCCGGCGGCTGTACCTGGGCTACCAAGCCAGGATGTTCGGCATGCTGCCGATCGGCCGGTTCGCCCGCGGACTGACCCCCTTCGAAGGCATCACCTTCTACGAGCAGAGCAAGAACGAGAAGCTGCTGGCCGACAACCTGGCGTCCCTCGGCGCCAGCGTGCTTTGGAACCACAGGCTCACGGCGCTGGACGACGCTCCGGACGGCCGGGGCGTCGTCGCCGTGCTGGCCGGGCCGGACGGCGAGGCAGAGGTCCGGGCCCGCTACTGCGTCGGGACGGACGGCGGCTCCTCCACGGTACGCGGCCTGCGCGGGATTCCCTTCGAGGGCATCACCAACCCGGCAACCTTCTACGTAGCGGACGCCACCAAGGTGCGCGGCCTCGCCCCTGACGGCATCAACGTCCGGCCCGGTACCGAGGACTTCCTGCTCGGCTTTCCCATGGGCGGGGACGCCCACGTCCGGCTGATCGGCACGGTCCGGGACACCTCCCCTCCCCCGCCGGCGGCTCCCTCATCGAGCCTGCCCGCCGCACCGGGCATCCTCACCGAGGAGGAGGTGCGGGAGCGGCTGGCCCGCGTGTACGGCGTGGACTACGGGCCTTCGGCCTGGTTCGCCACCTACCGCGTGCACCACCGGATCGCCGCCCGGTTCCGGGACGGCGCGGTCTTCCTGGCCGGAGACGCCGCGCACGTGCACTCGCCGGTGGGGGCACAGGGCATGAACACCGGCCTGCAGGATGCCCATAACCTGGCCTTCAAACTGGCCGACGTGCTGCAGGGCCGGGCGAGCGAGTCCTACCTGGACCGCTACGAGGCCGAGCGGCGGCCGGTGGCGCGCCGGCTCGTGGCGACGACGGACCGCCTGTTCGGCTTCGTCACCTCGGTCAATCCGCTGGCCCGGACGCTGCGGCGCGGCCTCATGCCCGTGCTGGCACCGGCCGCGACGTTCGTGGCCCCGCGGACCCGGCGGGCATCCCGGCTGTTCGAGTACGTCTCGCAAATCCGGATCCACTACTGGATGTCGCCGGGCGCCAAGGAGGCGGCGCACGGACGGCGCGGCACCGTCGTCGGGCGCAGGCTGCAGTACACCGGGGACAACTTCGAGCCGCTGCGTTCCCTGCAGTGGCAGGTCCATGCCTACGGCGCCATGCCGCCCGTGGCCGCGCACCATGTCCGCTCCGCGCTGGGCCTCGACGTGCACGTGCTGCCGCTGCACGGGAACCGCCGGCTGCAGCAGGGCCTGTTCTACCTGGTCCGGCCGGACGGGTTCGTCGCTGCCGAGTCCCGTCCGGCCACCGCCGTATCGACGTTCGCCGCGGCGCTCAAGCGCTGAACGGGCTCAGCCGCCCGGCGTCCAGTCCGAGTCGTCCGGCCGCACCGGGTGCTGGCTGACGATGGACAGGCGGTTGAACGCGTTCATGGTCAGCACCACCCAGCTGATCGCCGAGGTCTGGTCCGCTGTCAGCCGCTGGCGGGCGAACGCGTAGTCATGCTCGGCCAGCTCGTGCGGGGGAAGGTCGGTGATCGACTCGGCCAGGGTGAGAGCCGCACGCTCCTGCTCCGAGAACAGCGCCGTGTCGCGCCAGGCGGTCAGCACGGCCAGCCGCTGCTGGCTCTCGCCGGCGTCCAAAGCCATTTTGACGTGCATGTTGAGGCAGTAGGCGCAGCCGTTGATCTGGGAGACCCGCACGTTGATCAGCTCGACGAACTTCCGGTCGAAGCCGGCTTCCTCTGCGGCCTCCCGGGCCTTCAGCCCGAGGCCGTTCAGGGCCCGGTAGGCCGCCGGGTGCTGCTTGTCGAGGAACACCCGGTCATGCTTGACGGAAGCCACCTGGCTCATTTGGCTCCCCCCGCGGCCTGCTCCGCCCGGTCATGCGCCTCGATCTGCTGCTCCGACGGCAGGTCGGTAATGTCGGCATATCCAGGATGCTTGCGGATGTAGGCGCGGATGTACGGGCAGAGCGGCACGATCCGCCGTCCCATCGACCGGACGTCGTCCAAGGCGAACCGGGCAAGCTGCGAGGCCAGCCCCTGCCCCGAATAGGCGTCGTCCACTTCCGTATGGACGAAGACCATCTGGTTCTGCTCGGAGCGGTAGCGGTACTTGGTGAAGCCGATGGTGTTCCCGTCGTCCCGCAGTTCATAGCGGCGGAGATCGGCATTATGGACGACGGCGATGGGCCGGTTTTCGTACCGGGCGGGAGTTTCGGTGGCCATGTTTTCCTTTCTGGCGCGGCGCCGGTCAGCGCCGCGGACGGATACGGGCGTTGGGCAGGACGGGGGCGGGCAGGTAGTCCAGGGTGTTGTCGACGACCTTGCCGAACCGGCTGCTTTCGGCGCTGCCGTCCGCGCGCGGTTCGGCGCCGATCTCGGCCTGCCAGTTCTTCCGGTACTCGACGATCTCGTCGTGGTCCCGGCCGACGAAGTTCCACCACATCACGATGGATTCACCGAGCGGCTCACCGCCCAGCAGCAGGAGCCGGACACGTTCCCCCGGCTCGGCCGAGAGCTCGATAGAGCCATGGCCCGGAGGCAGGTAGGCGAGCTGATCCGCCGTCGTTAGCGTCCCGTTGAAACGCACGCTCCCGCTGTCCACCAGGACGCCATGCTCGAAGGAGGTGTCGGCGTCGAACGCCGCGCCGGCGCCGGCCTCGAGCAGCAGTTCGGCGCCAAGCAGCGGCGAATGCAGGGGCACGGGAGACGTGCTGCCGGCGAGGGACCCCATGAAGACCCGCAGCTCGTAGGTGTCCGTGACGACGGGCTCCGGAGCGTAGTGGTCGAACCGGGGCTCGATGAAGCGGGCCTTCTCCGGCAGCGCGGTCCAGAGCTGGGCGCCGTGCAGGATATCCGTCCCCGGCGTGGAAATCTCGGAGTGGCAGATGCCGGAGCCGGCGGTCATGAGGTTCAGCTCGCCGGGGCGGACCATCGCGTGGTAGCCGGCGCTGTCGCGGTGCTCGATCTCGCCGGTGAAGAGCCAGCTGACCGTCTGGAGGCCCGTGTGCGGATGCGGCGGCACGTGCATGCCGCCGGTCTCCGACACGCGGTCGGGGCCGTAGTGGTCGAGGAAACACCAGGCACCGATCAGGGAGCGGTTGCGCTGCGGCAGCGTGCGGCGCACGTTCATGGCGCGCGGGCCGCCGAGCGGAACGTCGCGCGGCTCCAGCAGTTCCACCGGCGACTGAGCCAGCCTGGTCTTCCGCTCTTCCTCGCAGACCAGCTCCAGCGGGTCCCGTTCAAGATTGCTCATGGCTCCCTGCATCCTCCCTCGTCATCGCCGGCTGCGCGCCCCCACGTCTGCGCCCGGCTCCGTTTCGGCCCGCCCGCTCCGCCTCGAAGGGGAGCAGCGCGCCCAAGCGGAGCGTGGCGTACCGTCCGGGCCCTTCCTTGGCCGCCATCAGTATCTTTGCATGCAAATGCATGGAATGCCATCCCGGCCGGCAGCAGGGTCACGCAGGCTCTTTCGGGACCACCATCATCGGGCAGCTGCCGTGGTGCAGGACGGCCTGGCTGACCGAGCCGAGCAGCAGGCCCGGAAAGCCGCCGTGGCCGCGGGTGCCGAGCACCATCAGTTCCGCCGTGCGCGTGATGTGGACGAGGATCTCGGCAGGCTTGCCGATGTAGAAGTTCCAGCTGACGTCCAGCTCCGGGTACCGTTCCCGGACTTCGGCGAGCACCGGGTCCAGCTCGCCGGCAACGTCCTCGCGGAAGCGGTCCGCATTCTCCCCGTGGTCGAGCCAGATGGAGTCCCGGTAGAAGGGCGCTCGCGTCGAGACCAGCCGCAGCGGGCGGCCGTGCGCCTGCGCCGCGGAGGCCGCCGCCCAGACCGCCGGGTTGCTGACGCCCAGGGCATCGATACCCACCACCACCTGGCCGCCGTAGTTCCAGCTGGAGTCCCTGTCGTCCGGATGCAGCCCCTTGTTGCCGCGCATGCCGGGCGGCGAGGAGACCAGCCAGGGCAGGTAGCCGGTCTCCGGGCGGCGGGCCTTCACGCGGGCGTTGTCCGGGGTCCCGCCGTCGCCGCCGGCCGTCCAGTTCTCCGGCACCACCACGGTGGGACATGCGGCGTGGGCTGCCAGGGCCGAGGAAACGCTCCCCAGCAGCCGGCCGGCGAATCCGCCGCGTCCGCGCTTGCCGACGACGGCGAGGCCGGCATCGTGCGAGAGGTCCACCAAAATCTCACTCGGGTCGCCCGCCACCACGCGGCTCTCCGCCGGGACGTTGCCGGCCTTGGCGCGTTCAAGCGCCTCCTGCAGCAGCGTGTGCCCGCCGTGCGCGGCCGCGTCGGCGTAGCGTTCGCTGACCATGGGATCGTCTACCGGAGCCGGAGTGAAAGCGCTGACCAGCTGAACCGGCCAACCGCGGTTTTTCGCCTCCGCGAGGGCCCAGTCGAGGGCCTGCCTGCTGGTGGGCGAACCGTCAAAACCTACGAGCACGACCTCTTCCATGTACCCACACTATGGGAGTGCCGCGCCGCTGAGTAGAGGCAGGCAGCCGCCCCGGCCGCAGGCCGCGAAGACAGCATAGCGGGGCGGGAACCGGCCCCCGTGAACCGGCTCCCGCCCCGCGTGCGGGGGCAGTCAGGACTTGAAGATGTCCGCCCGGACGCCCATCACGATCCGGTCCCCCGGCTTGGCCGTCTTCAGGTACTTCGTGACGTTGGACAGGTCCAGCGCGATGCAGCCGTAGGTCGGCACCGGGTTGGCGTGCAGGAAGATCGCGAAGCCCGTTCCCTGCCGAATCGGCGAATCCGGCGGGCGGTTGTAGTTGATCACCGCGCCCTGCCGGTAGTCTCCGGTGGGCGCCCGCATGATGTTGTACATCTGCTCGTCCGGCCAGCGGTTGAAGGACGACTCGAAGTACATGTTGTAGCCGCTTCCCGGAGTCCCCGACCACTGCGAACGCGAATTGAGCTTCCGGTAGGCCAAGCCGGTGCCCGGATTGCCCTCCCCGAACGCCTCGGTCACGGAGAAGCTGCCCTGAGGAGACCATCGATACATGGTGTGGCCCGAGGCGACGCCCGGCTTCTTGAACCCGCTCAGGCCGACCGTCGCCTTCGTGGTCTTCCACTCCTGCCGGTAGACCGAGCCGACCCGCACGCAGTTGATGAAGCTGGCCTTGTAGGTGCCGTACTTCTCCGAGACCGCGAACGAGATCCGGTCCTTCCAGTAATGCGCGTACCGGGTCTTGTGCGCGCCCAGCGCCCAGCATTCGTTCTTCGGGTACATCACCGCGCCAACGTTCGCCGCCACCAGCGAGCCGCCCTGGAAGACCTGGGTGGTCTTGCCGCTGCGGGTGGCGCCGTCCTGGATCGGATAGCCCAGGGCCCCGTTCTGGCCGCCGCGCGCCTTCCAGCTGTGCAGGATCCGGTCCGTCATGGTGTGCGCGCCCGCGGCGGGGGAATAGCTGATCTGCCCCTTCTGGAAGGTCTGTACGCAGCCGGAGCCGCGCAGCCCGCACTTCATATCGGACGTGGGGTATCCCATCACCCCGCGCTCGTAGCGCACGCCGGCGAATTTGCGGCCGACGGCGTGCTTCAGGTTCACTGCCCGCGCGCCGGTCTTCGCCGTCCAGTACAGGGCCACCCGGGCCGTGCTGGTCGAGGAGTACTTGTACGTCCGCACGCAGCCGGAGCCGGCCAGGTTGCAGTTGTAGCCGTTCACCGGGACGTAGCGCAGCTGCTTGGCCCGCGCGTCCAGGCCCTGCCGCCCGTAGAACACGTGCGTCTCCTGCATCGATACTCCGGCTGAGCCGGCCACCAGGACGCCGCCCTGGTAGGGCTGGTGGAGCGCGCCTGCGGTGGTCCTCGCCTGGCCCTTCGGGTAGCCGAGCGTTCCGTCCTGGCTGCTCCGCTTCTGCCAGGCGGCCAGGAACGGCTCGAGCACCGGGACGGCGCCCGTCGCCGGCGAGTAGGCGATCTGGCCGTGTTCGAAGTTTTGCCGGGCCCCCTTGCCCTTCAGTCCCGTGGCCATGTCGGAGGTCGGGTAGCCCAGCTTGCCGCCCTCCCAGCCCGCCGCGCGGTAGGCCTTCCCCAGGGCGTGCGTCAGTTCGACCGTGTGTGCGCCGGTGTCCTCACTCCAGTAAACCGCGATGACCCGGCTGCTCGAGGCAGACGGCTTGTAGCTGCGCACGCAGCCTCCGTCCGGCAGCCCGCAGTTGAAGTCATTGAGGGGCAGCAGCCGCAGCCCACGGGCGCGGTCATCCACGGCCAGTTCGCCGCGCGTCGCGGAAATCCTGCCGTGCTGGAAGGTCTGCGAGGCGTTGCCGGCGCCGTCGACCACCAGGTCGGAGACGGGATAGCCGTACTCCCCGGCCTCGTACCGCGCCTGCTTGAAGATACTGCCGACGTAGTGCCGCAGGTCGACGGCGTGCGCCCCGCTTGCCGGGCTCCAGTAGATCGCGATCCGCTTGGTCCCTTCCGGTTCGGCGGTATAGGTGCGCACGCAGCCGCCGCCGGCCAGTTCGCATTTGAACTCGTTGTGCGGCACCAGGTCCAGCTCTTCCGCCTTGGCCTCGATCGCCCCGCGGCCGTCGTCGGCGGCAGCGGCGGCCTGGCTGCGTTCCGGCTCGGGGGCGGGTGACGGGGACGCGGACGACGGCGGGACGGCGCCTTCCGCCGGAGCGTCCGTCTGCGTCGCCGTAGGTGAGGGCTCCGCAGGAGCCGGCGTTCCCGGTTCCGTGGCTTCAGCGGTTCCCGGCTCGGTGGCCGGCATGGAACCGGTGGCCGGGGCGGTTTGTCCTCCGGGCGCGGGTTCGGTGGCCGGCGGGGACGCCGAGCCGGGATCCGGCTCGGCGGACGGGGCCGGCTCGGTGGACGGGGCCGGTTCGAAAGCAGGATCCGTGGACGCCTGCGTGGTGGCGTTGGCCGTCACTTGGCCGGACGCGGTTCCTGCGGCCTGCTCGGCGGTGGCGGCCTGGGCCGGGACCCCCGCGAGCACCAAGGCCGATAGCGCGAGTGCCGTGGCGGCGGTCCGGGTTGTCCCGGCAAGCCACGAAGCGGTGAGACGTTTAATGACGGACCCCCAATGGTGCGGACCTGCAAAAGTACGAGCGGATAGGAAGTGCCGCTCCTCACAGCGGTGCTCCCCATGGACAGTATGGAACACAACCGGCAGAATCCGGCCTGCGCCCGGCCCGGAACAGCGCGCGGAGACCCAAAAAGGTCAGCCAGGTGCCGCCGTCGTTCGGTGCATTATTCTGCTCGGTGCATTTCAAGACGCACATCCGCAGGCCGGACGGCGTGCAGGCCGCCGCCCTGATGCACTGTCAGGGATGCCCGGGCTGCGTGCGGGCGACGAGCAGCAGGTGGCAGCCGACCAGCACCAGTACTGCGGCCGCCGCCATGACGAGCAGCGGGACCACCGGCTGGCGGAAGACGTCCAGCGAGCCGGAGGCTTCCAGGGCGCTGATAACGCCGTTGATCGCCAGGAAGTTGTGGAACACCACGGTGCCGTAGACGCTGCGGGACACGAAGAAGAAGATGCTGGTCACGAAGCCGATCAGCGTGAGCAGCAGCGCCAGTTCCCACGTGTTGAACGGCGGCGAATGGGCGAAGTGGTAGAGCCCGAAGAACACGCTGGAGACCACGGTGGCAACCAGGACGGCCAGCCAGCGGTCCAGGTGCAGCAGCGACGCCTCCACCAGGCTGCCGAGGACGCACCAGCAGACCAGGACCTCGGCCATCGAGACCACGAGGACCTGCGCGTAGACATTTACCAACACCATCGGCTCCAGCAGCCGGCCGCCCTGCGCGAGGTAGAGCACAAAGCCGAGCACGGCGCCGGCCAGCACGGCGACCAGGGAATAGCGCCAGCCGTTGAACCCGGCTCGCCGGAGGTCCACCGTGCCGGCCTTGGTAAAGATCCACAGCACCAGGACCGAGCCCAGGACGCCGACCACGAGGTTGGCGACGAGGGCGTACACGAGCCGGTCCGTGACCGCCTCCGGCCGCCGCAGCGTCAGGCGGAGGCCCTCGAGGAGGTAGGTTGCAGCCATCCACACGGCGAACAGCATTACCGCGGCGACGACGGCCTGCCCGGCATAGGGAACCGCGGACCTGCGCTTCGAAACACCGCGCATCAGCGGACACCCGCCCGCTCTAAGGCTGTTGGGTGGGACATGGCAGCTCTTCCTCCACCCCCGGCCCATGCTAAGCCAGCGCGTGGCTCCGGCCCATAGGGAGAAGGTCCCGGCTCCCTCAGAGGATCATGACGAGGAAGCCCGCCAGCAGGGACAGCACGCCTACTGACGTCAGGATCTTGCCCAGCAACAGCGGCACTTCGCCGGGCTTGGACGGTTCCGCGGTGCGCCAGCGGGTCGGGTCGTGCGAATCGTAGTAGACCAGGACGTCTGATCCCGTCGCCGCCGGGAGGGTCTCGCCGGGGGCCAGCACGGCTTCGAGGAAGCCATGCTCATTGTCGAACCAGCGGACGCCGCTCCGCACGCCGTCATCGAACGCCACGCCCTCGGCGCTGCGCCATTTCACCCCGGCGGCCCTGGCCAGCCAGGCCACGAGCAGCAGCACCAGGCCCGGAGCCAGCGTCGCCCAGGTCACCAGCTCCGAGATCAGACCTATGGTCTCGAGAGCGTCGGACATGCACTGATCGTACGCTCAGCCGCCCCGTTCCGGATGGCGGCGCGATTGCGGAAAGGTAAATTGTCTTTCCGCTGCTCCTCAGGCTCCCGGCCCCTGGTCGATCCGGTCGACCTGGGCCGCCACGAAGCGGATGTGCTTCCAGCCTCGCCGGGCGGCTGCCGAAGTCTGGCTGTCGACGATGGCCCGCTTGTTCTCCAGCACCGCCAGCAGCGTGGCGTCCACGATGTCCTGCCGCAGTTCCTTGAGCCAGCCGCTGCGGATGCCCGGCTGGACCGGCAGGCGCAGCCACTCCGTGACGACTCCGCCGAGGTACATGGCCAGCAGGATCGAAGCGATGCCGATGAACACCAGGTACAGCAGCGGCACCGCGAAGCTCACGGCCAGCACGGAGGGCACGATCAGCAGCACGATCAGGAACAGCCGGAGGAACATGGCCCTCGAGAGCATGCCGGCCTCCTGCCGGCGGGCGATGACCGGCGCGAGGCCGCGGGTGTAGTTGGAGCGGGCCTTGAGCAGCCACCGCTTGGGCTTGCCCAGTTTCGCATTGACGATCTGCTCGGCCTCCTGCAGCTCTGCCGGATGTGCCTCCCGCAGCCGCACCAGCAGCTCGTCGTCCTGGTCCGCCCATTTCCGCGTCAGGCGATGGTCCGCAGCCGCAGCCAGATGATGCAGCCCCAGCTGCCCGGCCTCCCTGGCGAC
Organism: Arthrobacter mangrovi; assembly: GCF_026011795.1. Classification (GTDB taxonomy): domain Bacteria; phylum Actinomycetota; class Actinomycetes; order Actinomycetales; family Micrococcaceae; genus Crystallibacter; species Crystallibacter mangrovi. The sequence continues at coordinate 264,016 of NZ_BRVS01000001.1, forward strand.
GGCCTCGGGATTGCCGCGCTGGCTAGCAGGCTGGAGCTGTTCACTGTCCTGGTGCTGGGTGCGCACGCCATAGCGCGGCGACCCGTCCTTGAGCTGGTACACGGCGATACTCGATCCGGTCAGGCACATGGCGGGGCAGGTCGTCGGGGTCCGAATGCGTCGACGGAGGCGGCCCCCTGCTGCCGTGAATTTTTGCCCTACTAGATTACTCCAGATCGGCGCGGATTTACATGGCCGGAGGACAGCGCTTTCGCCCCAAGCACCCCTCAAATGACTACACTCTGAGCATCACCGCAGACCAGGCAGGAGTTCGCTTCCATGACAACTTCGGGGAAGCCCGGCGTCCTTTTTGACGTCGACGGGACGCTGACGGACACAACGTACCTGCACACGCTCGCCTGGTGGCACGCGTTCCGGCAGCAGGACGTGCTCGTTCCGATGGCGTTCATCCACCGCGCGGTGGGGATGGGCGCCGACAAGCTGATGGCCCACCTGCTCGGCGAGGACCGGGACCGCTCGCTGGACTCCGTCATGGAGGACGCGCATGCAGCGGTCTTCTCCACCTACTGGCCCTCCGTCCGCGCTTTCGACGGCGCCAAGGACCTGCTCCTGCGCTGCGCCGGCTCCGGGCTGACCGTGGTGCTCGCCTCCTCCGCAGTCCGTCGGGAGCTGGAAGTGCTCACCGCGGCACTCGACGCCGACGAGGCCCTCGCCGCGGCCACCAGTGCCTCCGACGCGGAGCAGAGCAAGCCGGCGCCCGACATCCTCGAGGCCGCCCTTGCCGCGGGCGGCCTGCGCGCCGGCGACTGTGTGTACGTCGGCGACACCGTGTGGGACGTGGAGGCCGCGCAGCAGCTGGGCATGCCGACGATCGGTCTCACCTGCGGCGGCACCAGCGGCGCCGAGCTCCGGGAGGCGGGAGCCGCGGAAACCTACCGGGACCCGGAGGAGCTCCTGGCGGCGTTCGATGCCAGCCTGCTCGGCGGGCTGGCTTAGGCCCGGCCCGCTGCCTCCAGCCCGGCCAGCTCCACCAGCGTGTCCAGCTGCTGCTCAAACAGCTCCTCGGGCCGGCTGAAAGTTCCGCCGTACTGCCCGAAAACCTCGAAGCCCACCGCACCGAAGAGCGTGGCCCAGACCTGCAGCCAGCGGCTAACGACGGCGGCGGGCGCTTCCAGCGCGTACTCGCCGCGGATTGCCTCGAGGTCCTTGGCGAGCTGCTGAGGAAGCGGACCCGTCTCCGGTAACGCAAGGGCCCGGGCCCGCCAGGCACCTTCGGCGATCGCCACCAGCGCCAGCACGACGCGCGTCCCCGGTCCGGTAGTCCGCTCCGACGGCGCTTCATAACCGGGCACCGGGCTACCGAACAGCAGCGCGTAGCGCGCCGGCTCCCGCAGGGCCCAGCTGCGGACGGCACGCGCCAGTGCCCTGAGCCTTCCGGGAAAGTCCGCTTCGGGCAACCTGCCCACCGCCTCGTCGACCGCGTCGCCCAGCTCGTCGTAGGCATCGACGACCAGCAGGGTCAGCAGCTCGTCCCGGCTCTTGACGTAACGATAGACCGCAGAGGAGACGACGCCCAGGTCACGGGCCACCGCGCGAAGCGAGAGTGCCGCCGCGCCCTGGGAAGCCAGATGCTCCCGGCCGATCCTGACGATGTCGCTGATGGTTTGTTCGCGGGCGCGTTCACGCGGGGTGCCGGACATGGCTCCACCTTGGACAAAAGAGAGAGCGCTGTCAACTTTCAAGAGCACCGCTCTTGACATTCGCCGTGCGCAGCGCCATCGTTGGGGAGAGCAGCGCTCTCCCATCTCCGCCCCACAATGAACAGGAACATCCATGCCGCAGCTACAGATCGTCACGGGAGCAGGACCGGTCGGCTGGACCATCGCCGAACAACTGGCCGCCCAAGGCCACCCGGTCCGCGTGCTGACCCGTTCGGGGTCCGGCCCCGACCATCCGCTCGTGGAGCGGCGGGCCGTCGACGTCTCGCGGGCCGAGCTGCTCGAAACCGAGTTCGAGAACGCCGCGGCTGTCTTCCACTGCATCCACGGCAGCGCCTACAGCGCACGGGCCTGGAGAGCGGAATTGCCCGCTGCCGAGCAGGCCGTACTTGGCGCGGCCGGCGCGGCGGGCGCCGTCGTCGTCTTTCCTGAAAGCCTTTACGCTTATGACCACCCGCAGCCGGCCATGGCCGAAAACAGTTCGCGTTCCGCCGCCGGCGGCAAGCGCGGCATCCGCACGCAGTTGCTCAAGGCCCGGGAGGCTTCGCGTACTCCGACGGTCAGCGTGGCCGCCTCCGACTTCTTCGGTCCGCGGGTGCGCAACGCCCACGCCGGCGAGCGCATGGTCCCCGCCGTGCTCGCGGGGAGGACCGTCCGTGTCATGGGCCGGCCCGATGTGGCGCACTCGTTCACGTATGTCCCGGACCTGGCCGCGGCGATGATCCGTGCCGCGCAGCAGCCTGAGGTGTGGAACTCGGTGCTGCATGCCCCGACCGGACCGGCCGTGACACAGGAAGGCCTCGTCCGGGTCTTCGCCGATGCGGCCGGCGTCGAGGCCCCGAGGGTAGGTTCGCTACCGGGCTGGCTGATCCGCGCTTTGGGAATCGCGCTTCCCGGTCTGCGCGAACTGGCCGAAACCCTCTATCAATTCGAGGAGCCGTTCGTGCTGGAGTCAGGCCGCACCCAGGAACTCCTGGGGCTCACGCCCACGCCGCTGGGCGACGCCGCCGCCGGGACCGTGAAGTGGTGGCGGGCGGAGCTTCGGCGTCCCGCCGCGGCATGATTGTCCGGCCCTCTGCATGCGGCGTATCCTGACAGCACGCGGGCACCCAGGTGACGCGAACCATCCACCAACCGGCCATCGCAGAGTCAAGGGGCCGAACATGACCATCCCCCAGCCGCCGCCCGAGCCCAGCCCCAACCCCACCTCGCCGCAGCCGCCGCCGGGCGGACCGGAGCCCGTTGAACCGGAGCCCTTCCCGAACCCGGGGCCGGATCCGGTCGAACCCGGCCCCTTCCCGGACCCGGGACCCGAACCCGGCACGCCCGGGCGCGAACCGCCGCCGCCCTCCCCCGGTCCGGCCCCGGGACCGCTGCCGGTACCCGAGCCCGGCCCCTTGGTGCCGCCGCGGCATCCCCGCCCCGGGCAGCACTGAGCCTCTGCACGGGGCGGCCGGGCGCCGGAAATGGATCGTTGCCCGGAACGGGTCATTAAAGAAAATATCGGGCGCGCCCTCACCGGTCATTGTCCCCATTGACCCTTACCGGCCGGTCCTGCAGACCCCCTCTGCTGGACCCACGGGCGCGCCCGCATTCCAGCATGCCGGGTATCGGATTGGGCCAATAGGGCTGAAGGTCCCGCCTCTGCTCTGCTAGCCTGCCTGTAACGACGGCGGTCCCGGGCTTTTTTGGGGTGGCTATCCGCCGTTTGTCGTGCAGCCACAGGAGGTTGATCATGGCGCCGTGGAGGGTGCGGGACTCGAAGGATCTGGCGCGCGCGGAACACCATATCCAGGAACTGATTTCGGCCATCGTCTCCATCGCCGAAAACCACAGCCTCGGGTCGATCCTGGAACAGGTGGTGCAGGCCGCCTGCACCCTGGTGGATGCACGATACGGCGCCTTGGGTGTGGTCTCCAGCGACGGCCAGCACCTGGAGAACTTCATCACCGTCGGCATGACCCAGGAGCAGATCGACCGCATCGGGCCTCTCCCCGTCGGGCACGGCGTGCTGGGCCTGCTGATCCGCGACCCGAAGCCGATCCGAATGCACGATCTGGGTAAACATCCGGATTCCTACGGCTTCCCCCCGAACCACCCGCCGATGGAGTCGTTCCTGGGCGTGCCGATCCGCGTCTCCGGGAAAGTCATCGGCAACCTCTACCTGACCGAAAAGCGCGGCGGCGGGGACTTCACCCAAGAGGACGAGGAACTCGTGGTCGCCTTGGCCGCGGCCGCCGGCGTTGCGGTCAACAATGCGCGGCTGTTCACCGAATCGGAACGCCGCGAGCAGTGGCTCGAGGCCTCCATGGCCGTCGGTGCCGCCATCTCGTCGAGGGTCCCCGAGACGGCCGACATCATCGCCCGCAATGCCCTGGCCATCCCGGACTGGGCATGGGCGGCCGTCGGCTTCCCGTCGGAAGACGCCAGCCGGCTCATCATCGCCGCCGTCGGGAGCGAGGCGCTGGGAGGAACCCGCGCCGGGGACATTGACCTTCCATCGCCGGTACTCACTGCCCTTTGGGACCTCGAGGAGCCGATGGTCCTAGACGACGGCACCGACTTCCTCGGGGACGAACTCGGCCCGAAACTGGGGCCGCTGCTACTCACGCCGATCTGCCCGCAGGAAGGACCCAAGGGTGTGCTGATCCTCGGCCGTATCCGCAACACGGGGCCCGTTCCCGGGGTCGACCATAAGTTGAGCACGGTGTACTGCACCCACGCCGCGCTGGCCTTGGACTCTGCGCGCGGCCAGCGCATGCGGGAGGAGCTGGTGGTTTTCGAGGATCGTGACCGGATCGCCCGGGACCTGCACGACGTGGTCATCCAGCGGCTCTTTGCCGCGGGGCTGAACCTACAGAGCCTGCGCCGCTACTCAGCCGCGCAGCCCGTGCAGGACAGGATCAGCGCCCTCGCCGCCGACCTGGACAACACGATCCGCCAGCTGCGGGACACCATCTACTCGCTCAAGCCGGTTGGGGCAGGGGAACTGCTCAGCAGCAGGATCCTCCAAACTGTCCAGAACACCGTGGAATTCGTTCCGTTCTCGCCGCGGGTCCGGATGGAGGGGCGCGTCGACGGGCCGGTGCCCCACGAAGTGGCAAGCCATCTGCTGGCCGTGCTGATAGAGGCCCTGAGCAACGCCATCCGGCATGCCAACGCCAGCGCCATCGACGTGGCGGTTACCGTCCACGAAGAAGCCGCCGGCGAACCGGCGTCGCTGGAGTTGGTGGTCCAGGACAACGGACGCGGCATCAAGGGCGAATTCCGCAGCAGCGGCCTGGCCAACATGGAGCAGCGCGCCGTCCTGCTGGGCGGCTTTCTGGAACTGGCCAGCGGAGCCGGCCGGGGAACTCTCGTCCGCTGGCAGGTGCCTCTGCCCTAGTGCTCGTGCAGGTGCCCCGGATCGGCCCCGTCCGCCCCTTGCTTGGCTACGTAGACCGCGGCCTGGGTTCGGCGCTCGAATCCGAGTTTGGCCAGGACGGAGGAGACGTAGTTCTTCACGGTCTTCTCGGCGAGGAACATTTCCTCGCTGATCTGCTTATTGGTCAGCCCCTGCCCGATCAGGCCAAGGATCCGCTGCTCCTGGGGGCTGAGGTCTTCCATGCGCGGGTCGACGGCGCCCGGCTTCGTCATGCCCTCGACTACGCGGGACTCGATGCCCGGGTCGAACAGCGTCTCGCCGGCTGCGGCGCGCCGCAGGGCTGCGACCAGGTCATTGCCGCTGATCTGCTTGAGGACGTATCCCACTGCCCCCGCGAGGACGGCGCTGCGCAGGGACCGCTCGTCGTCGTAACTGGTCAGGATCAGGCAGCGCAGCGACGGGTCGATGGAACGGACGTCCCGGCAGACCTCGATCCCCGTACCGTCGGGAAGGCGGACATCGAGCACGGCCACGTCCGGGTGCAGCGCGGGAATCAACTTGGTAGCTTCCCGCGCGGAGCCGGTCTGGCCGACGATCTCGAAACCTTCACCCTCCAGCAGGTCCTGCAGGCCCCTCCGGACCACCTCATGGTCGTCCAGGATGAAGATCCGCAGCCGTTTAGTGCCGTCCCCTGCGGCCTGATCCGATGCCAGCTTCACGAATGTACGCCTTTCCCCTTCCGCGGCGCCGCTTCCCGGCTCCCCCATCGACCCCTGCCGGGTGCTGGGCGCCATCCTTGACCATCTTGCCGTTCGCTGTGATCCAAGACAAGGTATGAAGGTCCCGTGACCTTCCGGTGGTCCTGCCGGGGCACCCGGACATAACGATCCGGACCACCGCCTAGGAGCCGCGGAATTTCATGCACGGAGCACACGCAGGAAGCGTACATTTAGAGGTACGGCGCAACGCTGCTCCTGGGAGGTCGACATGTCGCTGTCGGACGAAGAACAACAACGGCTGGCCAAGCTTGGGCGCCAGCTGGAAGAGGAAGATCCGCGCCTCGCCAAATCCCTCTCGGGGAACGGAGTCAGGTTCTTCGGATTCACCATCGGGGCCGGTGCCCTCGTGGCCCTGGCCGGCGCTCTGCTGCTCTTTGTCGGGATCGCCGGCAACTCGCTGCTGCTGGCGATGCTCGGCATCATCGCGTTCTGCGCCGGGCTAATGGTCTCCGGTGCCGACTGGCTCCGCGCGCACGTACGGCACCGCCGCTGAGGCCAGTCGCCGCCACTGCCGCGAGTCACCGCCGCCGCTCCGGGCGCGCGTGCTGCCGGGCCCGGCTGCCGTGAGCGCGCCGGGCCGGCGGGACGATCAGATGAAGCCGCGCGGACTGTATCCCCGGGCCGGGCGGCAGGTCAATGCCGGTGTTCGTAGGTCAGGCAGTCGGCGTTGTCCGCACCGGGACCGACATGGACCTGCGGCGCCTGGCAGAGCAGATGGTCGTTGTGCGTGCATTCGGCCCGCTGGCAGGCGCCGACCGTAGCCAGCACCTTGGGCAGGCCGCCATGCTTGCCGATATCGACGAAGGTGGCGCACGCCGCGTGGTCTTCGCCGCCGCCGACCGTAATGGCCGGCGCCGAGCAGTTGTCATGGTCGTTAAAGGAGCATCGGGTCACGCTGCAGTCGGCAACGCTGGTGTTCACAGTCATGTTCACTACCTCCGTGCTGTGGCGGCCGGCCCCGGGCGGGCCGCGCCCTTCCAGCCAGCTTAGGCCCGCCCCCGGCCGACTAATTAGTGCCGCTTTTGTGACCTATTAGGCCTATGCGGCCGGGCGCAGTCCTTTCCGGATGCCGGGGCCGGGCCGCACCGCCCGGCGACCTGCTAGCCGCGCGTGATGTGGATCTTGCGGGCCGGTTCCTGCTCCGATTCGGCCGGCAGCGGCGCACGGACTTCCAGCACGCCGTCCCGGTAGGTAGCCGAGATATCGTCGTTCTTCACGCCCTTGGGCAGCGGGATGCTGCGCGAGAACGAGCCGTACCGGAATTCGGACCGGTAGCGGTCCTTGCCCTTCTCCTCCGTCCGCTCCTGCCGCTGCGCGCGGATGTGCAGATGCTCCTCCGCGACGGAAATATCAACGTCCTCCTCCGGATCGATGCCCGGAAGCTCCGCACGGACCACCAGGGTGTTCCCGTCGACGAGTTCCTCAACCCGGATGGAAGACGATTCCATGTCTCCCTCGAACATGCGGCGCAGCGGCTCCATCATTTCGAAGGGCGAGCGCCGCAGGTCGAAAGAGGGCCGCTTGAAAACTTCATTCATTTCTAGCTCCTCACGTCAGGACAGTGCGGTTGGGGCCGCACAGGGTCAAGACTTCCAGCCCGCCGGAAGCCCCGCAAGGGCATAAAGCCGCCGACGCGGACGGGCTCTTAAAGGATGCCTGCTGAGCGGGCCGGCCGGCCTTAGGCGTACCAGAACCAGCCTGGCGGTTCCCAGCCGTCGGGGACCGCATGGGCGGAAAACTGGCCGCATTCGATGCAGGTATAGCTGGCCTCGGCCGGCTTGGCGGCGCCGGCCGCCAGCACCCGGGCCGGGATGAACTCTTCGTAGACCAGGAATTCGTCGCTTCCGCAGGCCTCGCAAAACGGTCTCTGCGGGGTTGCCAGGCGGATCGGTCCGGACTGCGACGGGCGGGTTTTCAGGAAGGGCATCTTCGCTCCAATGATGAGTCCAAATTCGCGCTGGGGATGGACCAGCCGCCCACGCTTCGACCGGTCCTTGTCGCGTCGTTTAAGCATGTAACGGATCTGTGACGGCGGGGAGGGCCTTAAGTCCCGGCACCCGCCTCGCGGCTCCCGCGCCTGCCGACAGGAGCGCCCGGGAGCGCTTTGTACACTGGTGACCGTGCCCCAGACCCCACGCGGCGCCGGCCGCTTCGCCCCCAGTCCTTCCGGCGACCTGCATGTGGGGAACCTGCGCACCGCCATCCTCGCCTGGCTGTTCGCCCGCAGCACCGGCCGCCGCTTCCTGCTCCGGATCGAGGACCTGGACCGCGCCCGCGCCGGAGCCGAAGCGACGCAGCTGGCCGACCTCGCCGCCGTCGGACTCGACTGGGACGGTGACGTGGCCCGCCAGACGGACCGCATGCCCCTGTACCGGCGCGCCATTGTGCAGCTGGCAGAGGCCGGCCTGGTCTACGAATGCTTCTGCACCCGCCGGGAAATCTCCGAAGCCCCGAGCGCTCCGCATGCACCCGCAGGCGCCTACCCCGGAACGTGCCGCAGCCTCACGGACGGCGAACGGGAACGACGGCGCCAGGAGCGTCCGGCGGCCCTGCGGCTGAGGGCTTCGGTCACCGCCTACACCGTGGCCGACGAGCTGCACGGAGACTTTACAGGGACCGTGGACGACTTTGTCCTGCTCCGCAACGACGGCGTCCCCGCCTACAACCTCGCCGTGGTCGTCGACGATGCCGACCAGGGCATCGACCAGGTGGTGCGCGGGGACGACCTGCTCAGCTCCGCTCCGCGCCAGGCCTACCTCGCCTCGCTGCTGGGCCTGCCGCGCCCGCACTACGCGCACGTCCCGCTGGCGCTGAATGCACACCACCGCCGGCTGGCCAAGCGCGACGGCGCCGTCACCCTCGCGGCCCTGGCCCTCGCCGGGCTAGGCGCCGAGGAAGTGCGGCACCTCATCCTGGCCTCGCTCGGCCTCCCGCCGGGATCGCTGGCGGACGCGCTGCCGTCCTTCGACCCGGCACGGCTCCCGCGGGACGCCTGGATCTTCGACCCGCCCTCCCTCCCCGATCGAGTGGGCAGCTGATGCCTCTTTCCGGCCAAGAACGGGCATCTGCCGAACCTTGATCCGGGAGCGGAGGCCGGGGTGTTCCTATTCGAAGTCGGCCAGCCAGAGGTCCGGACCGAACACCTCGTACTGGATGTCCTTCGCGGGGATGCCCCGGGCGATGAGGGCGGTGCGGACGGCCTTCATGAAGACCAGCGGTCCGCAGAGGTAGAACTCGGCGTCCGCCGGGAGTTCGGTGTCGGTGAGGTCCATGTAGCCGACGTTGACGCCCTCGACCTCCTGCGTCCGATGGCCCGGTTCTTCGTACCAGACCGCCATCGAGCCGTACTGGAGCTTCGCGAGGTCCTCGGTCACCTGGTTGCGCAGCGCGAACGTCTCCTCGGAGTGGTCGGCGTGGAACAGCACCGTGGTCCGGGTCGAACCGTCCTTGACCAGGTGGGAGAGCATTCCGGCCATCGGCGTAATGCCGATGCCGGCGCTGGCCAGCACGATGGGCCGGTCGGAGTACTCGAGCACGACGTCGCCGAAGGGCGCCGAGAGCACCAGCTCGTCGCCGACCTTGATGTCCCGGTGCAGCAGGGTCGAGACCTCGCCGTCGGGTTTTCCCGACTCGTGCACCCGCTTGACCGAGAACTGCCGGTGCTCGCCGTCGTCGGCACGGGTCAGGCTGTACTGCCGAGGCTGGTGCACGCCGTCCGGCATCAGCTGCTTGAGCGTTACGTACTGCCCGGGCAGCGACGGCTTGACCGGGCGGTCGTCCGTCCGCTCCACCACGAACGTCACAACGTCGGCGGTCTCCTCGATCCGCTCCGCCACCCGCCAGGTCCGCCAGACCGTGTCCGGCTGCAGGTGCACCGCGTCATAGAGCCCGCGTTCCTTGTTGATCAGCAGGTTGGCCATGAGCCAGTAGACCTCGTCCCAGGCCTTCGCCACGGGTTCGGTCACCGCCTCGCCCAGCACGTCAACGATGGCCCACATCAGGTTGTCGTGGACGATCTGGTACTGGTCCGGCCGAAGGCCGAGCGACACGTGCTTGTGCGCGATCCGCGAGAGCAGGTGGTCCGGCAGGTCGTCCGGGTTCTCGATCAGCGTCGTGGCAAAAGCGGCGATCGATCCTGCGAGCGCCTGCTGCTGCCGGCCGTCCGCCTGGTTGCCGCGGTTGAACAGCCCGTCCAGAAGTTCCGGATGCTCGCCGAACATGTGCTTGTAGAAGCGCTGGGCGATCTCCTGGATGTTCTCCCCCACCACGGGGAGCGTCGCCTTGATGACGGGGGTGGAAGTATCGGACAACATGCTCAAGACTCCTTCGCTGGCCGTGCCTGTCGTTCGTTCCAACAACCCCTAGCTTCCTCCCCTCCGCCCCGAAGCACCACCCAAAACCTGCCCTAGGCACCAGCCGGGAAAATCCGCCGTCGTCCCTCTTGACCGTTACGGAGTGCGGGAGTAGATTCATTCATCAACCACATGGTTGATAAATGAGGAAGTTGACTAATGGACGCGGACGACGGCACCCTCGACCTGGCCTTCATGGCCCTGGCCGATCCGGTCCGCCGCCGCATCATCGCCCGGCTCAGCCGCGGGCCCGCCACGGTCAACGAACTGGCGGAACCGTTTGAGATCACCAAGCAGGCGGTTTCCAAGCACATCCAGGTCCTCGAGCAGGCGCAACTCGTGACCCGCACCCGCGAGGCACAGCGCCGGCCCGTCCACCTGAATCCCGCGCGGCTGGAGGCCCTGACGTCGTGGATCGACCAGTACCGGCTGGTCCGCGAGGCGCAGTTCAGGAGCCTCGATGCCGTCCTTCGCTCCCAAGCCGCCGCCGGCGGTCCGCGACCCAAGGAATGACCATGAGCAACGACCTGAAACTCGATCTCCCGTCACACCTGCCCTTCATCGACTACGAGCGCGATTTCGACTTCCCCGTGGGCGATGTCTTCCGCGCCCACAAGGATCCGGCCCTGCTCAAGCAGTGGCTCGGCCCGCGCGGCCTGCACATGGAGGTGGAGCACTACGATTTCCGGACCGGCGGCAGCTACCGCTACATCCACACGGATCCGGCCGGGACGCCGTACACCTTCAGCGGCATCTTCCATACCGTCCGCGAGAACGAATCCGTCATTCAGACCTTTGAGTTCGGCGGCTACCCGGACGTCGTGAGCATCGAGTTCCTGACCTTCCAAGACCTCGGCGAAGGGCGCTGCCGCCTGGTCGGCCACTCCGTCTACCCCAGCATCGAGGCGCGGGACGGGATGGCACAGTCCGGCATGGAGGGCGGCATGAGCGAGGGGTACGAGCGCCTGGAGGAACTGCTCGCCGCGCAGCGGGTGTCTTGAAAGCAGCGGGTGCCTTGAAATAACGACGCCGGCGCCCCGCCCGGGTGCCGGCCGGACACCGGAGAGGAGCACACCATGAGCAACGCACTGACCGTCAGGAATCCGGAGGGCCTGCCCTACACCGAATACGAGCGCGAGTTCGAGGCCCCGGCCGCCGCCGTCTTCCGGGCCCACACGGACCCGGAGCTGTACCTGCAGTGGATCGGCCCGCACGGCCTGACCACACGGATCGAGGAGCACGACTATCGGGCGGGCGGGTCCTTCCGCTTTATCCAGCACGGGAACGACGGCGTCGAGTACGCCTTCCGCGGCACGGTCCACAACGTGCGGGAGGGCGAGTTCATCCTCAACACCTTCGAATACGAGGGGTGGCCTGACGTCGTCACCCTCGAATACACCAGCTTCGAGGACCTGCCGGGCGGCCGGTCGCGGCTCACCGGGCGCTCCGTCTTCCCCGATCTGGAATCCCGGCAACGCTACCTGGAGGAAGGGATGGAGCGTGGCATGACCGAAGGCTACGATCGGCTCGACACCCTCCTGGCGCAGGCCAGCTGAACCACCGGAAAGGAGCCTCCATGGACTGGACGCTCGAAGTTGTCATCGTCCCAGTGAGCGATATCGGCCGGGCCATCCGCTTCTACCGGGACCAGCTGGGCTTTGCCCTGGACCACCACACCGTGCACGGGGAAATGGATTTCGCGCAACTCACCCCGCGCGGCTCGGGCTGCTCGATCGTCATCGGCAACCTGCCGGGGCAAAGCGAGATGGCGCCGGGTTCGCTGCGCGGCCTGCAACTGGTGGTTTCGGACGCCGAGGCGGCCCGCGAGGAGCTGCTGGGCCGCGGCGTCGACTGCAGCGACATCTCCGTCATCGACCCGCGGGACGGGGGCACCTTCTTCGGCTTCAGCGACCCGGACGGCAACACCTGGGCCGTGCAGCAGCTGAAGGTGCGCGCGGAAAAGCCGCTGATTCCCCTCGAGGCGAGAATCTGAACGAAGCCAGGCGCCGACGGGCCCGTCGGCGCCTGTGCCGGTCCGTTCGGACGCGACCGGATTATTTGAGGGTGTCGCCCCGCTCCACGTGACCGCGGGTGGCTTCGAGGTCTGGATCGTTGCCCTCGATGACCGTCCGCTCCGTCTCCACCACGACCGCGTCGGGCGGGGTCAGCACTTCGTCGGTGACGACCACGGTCTCGTCGTCGTCCTTCTTGCCCGCTGCCGCTGCTGCCGCGACGCCCGCGGCCGCCGCACCCGCCGCGGCCACGCCGGCAGCGGCGGCCTTGCCGGAGATACCGGCCTTGCCCGAGTCACCCAGCGAGGTGGCGGCAGCTTCGGTGCCGGGCGTTCCGACCGCCGCGCCTTCGTTGACGGAGCCTCGCCAGGCGCCGGTGGCGTACCGCTCCGACTCGATGAACTCCTTGAAGCGTTCGAGGTCGCCCTCGGCCTGCTTCTCGACGACATGCAGCTTGTCGCCGACCTTTTCGACCAAGCCCTCGGGCTCATATTCGAGGGACAGGCTGATCGAGGTCTGGCCGCCGCCCACGTCCTCGAATTCCACGGCGCCGGCATTGGTGGCGCCCTCCGTAGCTGCCCAGGCGACCTTGCGGTCCGGCACCTGCTCCAGGATCCTGGCCTCCCAGCGCCGCTTGACGCCGGCAATTTCCGCGACCCATTCCAGCCGATCGTCGCTCAGCTGGGTCACGCTCTTGACGCCGCCCATGAACTGCGGGAAATCCTCGAACTGCGTCCACTGGTTGTAGGCGGTGCTGACCGGAACATTGACGAGGATTCGCTTTTCGACCTTGGTGCTCATTGCTTCTCCTTCGACGGTGGGGTCCTGACCAACATGCATCAATTAGTCAGGTTGCTTACGATACCGGCCATCACGTTCTCCCAACACCCAAACCGGCAGATCCGGCCTCAACCGGTTTCACCTGCGGAACGACACAGGCGCTTTTCCAAGGGCGCCGGCCAACAGCTCACTTCCGGGACGGGAGCACCAGCAGGGCATCGCCCACGGCACGCTGGAGACCGCCGTCGTTGGAGGGCACATTGACCACTTCACCGCCCGCAACCATAGTCGTGGACCCGCCGCCGTCGAGGTTGACGGCGTCGACCATGCCCAGCGACTTTGCCACGGCCGCGGCCTCGTGGATGCTGAGGCCGAGCGCCGAGGCCTGCCGGCCGTCGGCGGTGACCAGCATGAGCCGGCCCGCCGCGTCCACGCCCGCGATGGTGCGGGGGTTGCGCTGGTGGACCCACCCGTAGAACATGCCCGGGTTGTCGGCGTGCACCATGCCATCACGCCCGGCGGTGACCATCAGTTCGCCGTCCTGCAGCAGAAGCGGGCCCCCGTTGACGACGTGGCTTTCCTTGCCCAGCCGGAGGTCCTTGCCGTCCGCGCCGGCGAACGCGGAGCCGACCTTCAAGGGCGTCCCGCTCCGTGCCAGTTCCGCCAGGCGGCCGGCTTCCCGGCCCGTGGCCTGGACCGTTTGGCCACCGGCCGGCACCGCGGTGCCGCGGCTGCCGTTGATGGCCGTGACCCTGCCGCGGGCATCCAGGACGACTTCGAGGCCGGGTCCGGAGGGCGTGGCGGACCCGAAGTCGCCGGTGAAGGCGACCAGTTCGTCCGCATCGGTGCAGGTGGCGTCGTGCTTCGGCGCGTCGCCCGGCTGGTCGCCGGTGCCGCCGCAGTTGCGGACCAGGCCGGGCACCCGGTTGATCCCGTCCAGGGCCAGCTCTTCTCCCCCGGCGGCGACGGTTCCCTGCCAGGTGAGGCGTTCGACGGCGGCGCTGGCCTTGCCCCCGTCGATCACCAGCGAGGGACGGTCGCCGACCGCCTCGCTGAGCACCTTGCCGCTGTACGCCCCCGCACCTGCCGGATCGCCCTCGGCGCCGTGGGATGCGCTGAAGACGAAAAAGCCCGCGTTCACGGCGGCCAGGGCACCGGCGGCCGCGGCCAACTGGCTGGTGGTTTCGCGCTTCTCGAGGTCCGGCCCGAAGTCCGCCGCGAGTTCGCCGTCGAACTTCTTCGGGTCGATCGCCAGGACCTCGAGGTTCCAAGGGCCGTGCTGCTGGTCGGCGCCGGCAGAATCCCCGTCCCAGCCGGTGTACCACATGGCGGAGGCATAGCCCGCGGCCTTGATCCGTGCCACCGTTCCGGCGCCGTCCTCGCGGCTGCCGAATACGCCGGCGCGCACACGGTAGCCGAGATCGCCGCCGGAATCGGCGAGCCGTTCGGACACGACGTGCTCCACCCGCGCCTCGATGCCGGCGGCAGCCAGCTCGCCTTGGACGCGGCGGGCGGTGTCCTCATTGGCGACGGCGGAGTCCGCGACGCCCGGGGTGCCGGAGGGCAGCTTCACCTCGACGGTCCAGGACAGCCGCTCATTGCCGGCTCCCCGGCTGATCGCGGTATGGGTGACGCCCGGCGCGAGTTCCCTGACCGTACGGGTTTCGGAAAGGCCGGCGGCGCCGAGGTCCAGGAACGGGGCGGCGCCCGGGAGCGCGGTGCCGCTTCCGCCGGAGGCAAGGGCCGACTCGGCCCCGGGGAGGGAACCCGGCTCGGCCGCGGCGGTCCCGGGCAGGACGAGGGGCAGCACGATGGCCCCGGCAGCGAGCGTCGCCGCGGCCGCGAGGGCTCCGCGCTTCAAAGGGCGCGGGGCCGGGGGCGAGGTGGCCAGGGCGGTGCCGGCCCGGTGGGGATCGGCCGGGATGGGGTCGGGGGCGCTGGATGCTGGTGCGGAAGACTCGGTCACAGCCACAAAGTAGGTCCGGCGCCCGGTAGCGGAGGCACGGAACCCGGCGGGTTCGGCGAGTGTTGGCCCAGGGTTCAACGCCCCGTCCGGTGCGGAACCCGGCGTTCACCGGCGGCGCCGAACGTTCACGTCCGGCTTCCCTTGGAAGGCCGGGAAGGCACAACGCCGGTGCCCCGCCTGCGGGAGGCGGGGCACCGGCGTTGTGGTGCTGTGGCGAGGCCGAGGTCAGTGGTTCTTGAGGAAGATGCTGACGTCGTCGTTGTTGATCAGGTCCGGGACCGTCCAGCCGTCGAGGTCGTACTCGCTCATGCACTGGTCCGCGAATCCGGTCATCATGTCCGTATGGCCCTGGGCCTGCGCGGCGAAGAGGATCTCGGCCTTGACGTTCTCGTGGTTGCCCGCATAGTTGCGCTCATACAGCTCGTGCCGGCCGCCGAATTCGGTGCCGATGGCGTCCCAGAGCAGCTTCATGAGCTTGACCCGGTCCACGGCCTGGATGCCGTGCGACCCGCGGATGTACTTGTCCAGGTAGGGGCGGATTTCCGCCGTCTTGAAGTCCAGGGCCGAGGAGTTCAGGTAGATCAGGCCGGAGGCCACGTCCTGCTCGATGATCTCCTTGATCCGCGGGTAGCCGGTCGCCATGAACATCCGGTAGGCCAGCCCGTAGTCGAGCTTCGGCAGGACGGTGCCGTTGGGGCCCTGGTCCGGGTTGGCAGCCATGGCGTCGGCGAGGGCGTAGAACATGTTGCGCCAGCCGATGACCTCGCCGGCCCGGGCCTGGACGCCGCGGAAGTCCTTGGTGCCGGCGATCTCCAGGGCCTTGAGCAGCAGGCCGGCGATGAAGTCCAGCTTCACGGCGAGGCGGATCACGCCCTGGTAGGTGAAGCGGTTGAGGAAGCCGGTCTGCGGCAGGAAGTTGTTGACCTTTTCCACGTCCCCGTAGGCGAAGACGTTCTCCCACGGCACGAGCACCTTGTCGAACACGAACACCGAATCGTTCTCGTCGAGGCGGGAGGAGAGCGGGTAGTCGAAGGGGGTGCCCATCACGGCGGCCTGGTGGGAGTACGACGCGCGGGAGATCAGCTTCACGCCCGGCGCGTCCATCGGGACCGTGCAGATCAGCGCGAATTCCTTCTTCTTGATCGGCAGCCCGTAGTGCGCGATGAAGTTGTACTGCGTGATGGCCGAACCGGTCGCCACCACCTTCGCGCCGGAAACGACCAGGCCCGCGTCGGTCTCCTTCTCCACCTTCATGAACACATCGCCCACCTGGTCCGTCGGAAGGTGGCGGTCGACCGGCGGGTTGATGATCGCATGGTTCCAGTAGAGGACCTTCTCCTGCGACTCCTTGTACCAGCGCAGGGCGTTCTCCTGGTACGGATCGTAGAAGTCCGGCATCCCGCCCAAGGTTCCCAGGAAGGCTGCCTTGTAGTCGGGGGAGCGGCCCATCCAGCCGTACGACATCCGGGCCCAGGTCTCGATCGCCGTACGCGAGGCCTTCAGGTCCTCGACGCTGCGGGAGGCCTTGAAGAACGGGTTCGTCTGTCCTCCGGAGCCGGTATCGGTCGGGGCCAGCAGCTTGTCCGCGGTCTCCGGATTGTGGAAGCCGTCATAGAGCCGCGCGACCATCCGGATGGAATTGCGGAACGCCGGGTGCGTCGTGACGTCCTTGACCCTTTCGCCGTAGATCCAGACCTCGCGGTCGTCCTTGAGCGACTCGATATACTCGTCGCCGGTCTGCGGCTTGAGCGGATTGGCCGGCGCTGTCCGGGCGGACATATCGACGGCGGCGGTTTCCAGCTTCTCGAGGGTTTCAGTCATGGGGGTGTTTCCTTCCGTGCGGGGGTTGAGGGGCCGGCTGAGGCCGGCTGTTCGGGGAGGGCCCGGCCTGCCGGTCAGGCGGGGACCAGGGTCTTGAAGGAATCGGCGCCGGAGAACCAGCCGGCGTCCAGCGAATCGCCGCAGTGGTGCCACGGGCTGGGACCGGACAGGGGCCCGATCTCGCGAAATTTGCCGCCGAAGAACAGCAGCGGATCCCGTCCGGTGGTCTCGAGTTTGTGGACCTCGCCGATGACGATCACGTGGTCGCCGCCGTCGTAGACCTTCCAGGGCCGGCACTCGAGCGTGGCCTTGTTCTCCAGCAGCACCGGGACTTCGCCGTCGAGGGCCCACGCCGGTTCCTCCGGTAGTGTCTTGCCCGCGAAGTGCCAGGCGGTATCGAGCTGGTCCTGCGAGAGGATGTTGATCGCGAACGGCGAGTCTTCCAGGTACCGGGCTGCCTTGGAGCTGCGGGTCAGGGTGACCTGCGCCAGCGGCGGATCCAGCGAGACCGCGGTGAACGCGTTCACGGTGGCGCCGTGGGGTGTGCCGTCGGCGGACCGGCAGGTCACCACGGTGACGCCGGTGGCGAATTGGCCGAAGGTGTTGCGCAGTTCCCGCGGATCGATCGTCGGCGTTCCGGCCGCCCGCCCGCGGGGACCGGGCGACGGCTGGTTGCTGGTGGTCATGTCACTCTCCTTCATGCGGCCGGTTGTCCTTCCGGCAGTCATGAGTGTTCCAAGTCACACCAGCCTGCGGGTGGACGGACCGCGGATGCGGCGGGAGAGTGAAAAAGCGCGTCCGCCGAGTGCAAAAACTACGACGGCGGGGTCCCGGCTGACCTGCGCGCCTGCAGCGGAGTCACGCCGAACCGGGCTTTGAAGGCACGGCTGAAGTAGCTTTGGGACGCGAAGCCGGTCCGCCCCGCTATGGTTCCGACCGGCGTCATGCTCTTGTGCGGATCGGCCAGGATGCTGCGGGCGAGCTCCAGCCGCCGGCCGAGGATGTACTGGCTGGGCGGCTCGCCGTTTTCCGCGGCAAAGATGCGGGCGAGGTGGCGTTCACTGACCCCCACCGCGGCGGCCACTACGGCCGGACAGAGGGCCGGGTCGCCCAGGCGGTCCTCGATGCAGGCCTTCGCGGCGGCCAGGTATCCCTCGCCGGTGCCGCTGCGGCAGCCGGACGCCAGCAGGCCCAGGAGCTCGAGCGCGCGGTGCTCGGCCGGCTGCGGGTCGGCGGCCGGGTCCTGCAGCGTCCCGCTGACGAGCTTCGCCAGGGCATGCATGTGCAGGTCCGCGGCGCCCTGCCGGTCGAAATCGAACACCTTCGGCCGAAGCAGGTCGCGGCCGCCGGAAAGTTCGCGGTACGCCTCGCGTGGAATGGTCAGCACCATTTCGCGCACACCGCTGCTGAAGCCGCGCATGAACGGCCGGTCCACGTCATACATCACGGCCTGGCCGGGCCGCAGCGCCTCGAGGCCGCCCTGGTAGTAGAAGAAGGCCTCGCCCTCCAGGGCGAAGAACACGGCGATGACGTCCATGGGGTTCTGCCGGATGTACTTTTCGTTGCGCTCGACAATCTGGGGGCTGCCCTTGACGTGCGCCAACTGCAGCGTCGGAAGATGCAGGTTCACCTCCGCGGCGCAGAGCGGGGCCTCGTCCATGGTGCGGATGTCCAGCGAGATGAGCGCCTTGGCATTGTGGTGGGCCCACAGCTCCATGCGGTTGGCAGCAGGGATGCCGGTGGTACTGAACCTCAGGGACCTGGCCGTCATGCTCATGAACCCAAAAGTGTAGCGTGCGTCACATGGGCGGCCCAGCTTCCCCTTCCGCTGGATGGGATTACCTAGGTTTCGCGATCCTCGCCGGGCAGCCCCGCCCTACCAGCCGGCCAAGTTCCGTGGCAGAGTGGCCGCATGAACGACCTCCCGCGGCTTCCGGATGCCGAGCACCCCGTGCAGGTCCTTACGGAGGCCGAATGCCGGGAACTGCTGGCGGGCGCGCAGCTGGGCCGGCTGGCCCTCAGCCACCGCAACGAGCCGGACATCTTCCCGGTCAACTTCTGGACCCACGGGGACACCTTCCTGGTGCACGGCCCGCAGGACGTGCGCGCCGCCGTCGGCCGCTCCAGCCAGCACGTCGTACTGGAAGGGGACGGGCGTGAAGCCGGTACCGTGTGGAGCGTGATGGCCAAGGGCACCATCAGGGAGCTCGACCGGCCCGAGGACCTGGAGACCGTGCGGCAACGCCGCTTGCGGGCCTGGATCCTCGCCCCGGACAGCGCCTTCCTGGAACTCAGCCCCGCAAAGATCACCGGCCGGCGCATCGCGGTCGGACCCGAAGAACGCTACTGACCGAGGACCCCAGCAAGGAGCCGGCATGTCCGAGCAGCATCCGACGAGCCCGCACCGCCGGCCGTTCATGGCCGGCGTCACGGAACCGAAGCTCCACCACCCCGCACCGGGGGCGCCCCCGCCGCCGCTCCCCGGGCCGGAGAATCCCGTGCTGGAGCTGGACCAGGAGGAATGCTGGGACCTGCTGATCGGCACGATGCTTGGGCGGCTCGCGGTCAGTGTCAGGGACCGCCCGGAGCTGTATCCCGTCAACTTCCTGGCGCACGACCGGCGCCTCCTCATCCGCACGGCGCAGGGCACCAAGCTCGCCGCCGCCACGGTGAACAGCAGCGTGGCGCTCGAAGCGGACGGCCGGTCGCTGCATTCACTCTGGTCCGTCGTCGTGAAGGGCACCGCCCGCATCCTGCAGACGCAGGCGGAGCTGGCGGCCGCGGAAGCCCTGCCGCTGCACCCGTGGACAGCGACGACGAAGACCACCTACGTCGAGATCGTGCCCACCGGCATCAGAGGCCGGAGGATCGCTCTGGCCGAGGGTTTCCGGCTGGAAAGGTAAGGCAGCCGCCGCGAACTGCGGGAATCCGCCGTCGACGGGGATACCCGCGGGTAGTATGGCGCCGCTCACAATCATTACTGCACTGTGTCCTGCCGCTCGGCGCTTGTTCGGCCTATTGCTGTACCTTTTGCTCAACCGGGGCGAACGCTGATCATGCATCCGCACATTGACGCGTCCCAAAAAAGTACTTTGGTTCAACGGGGAAAGAAGGACAGCAGAATGACGCAGACCGCAGCGGAGCAGGCCCAGGCCTTGCCGGCGTCCGGCACGGCGATGAAATCGGCCGGGCATGTCATTGTCGACACGCTCCTGGCGCACGGCGTCAAGCGGACCTACGTGGTCCCGGGCGAAAGCTTCCTGGACGTGCTGGACGGCCTGCACGAGTCCCCGATCGAGACGGTTGTCTGCCGGCATGAAGGCGGCGCCGCCTACATGGCCGAGGCCGACGGCAAGATGAACCAGCTGCCCGGCATTGCCATGGTCACCCGCGGCCCGGGTGCGGCCAACGCGCACGTCGGCCTGCACACCGCCTGGCAGGACTCGACGCCGATGGTGCTCTTCGTGGGCCTGATCCCGTTCGAGCACCGCGACCGCGAGGCCTTCCAGGAGTTCGACATCAAGGGCTGGTTCGACACCGGCGCCAAGCGCGTGATGGTCCTCGACCACCCCGAGCGCGCCTCCGAGATCGTCGCCGAGGCGATGTTCGCGGCCATGAGCGGCCGTCCCGGTCCCGTCGTCGTCGGCCTGCCCGAGGACATCATCCGCGAACAGGTCGACGCCACCCTGCACCCGGCGATCCCCGTCGCCCCGGGCGGCATGAGCGTTACCGACTGGAAGGCCCTGAAGGCCGCGCTGGAAGAGTCCAGGAAGCCCCTCTTCGTTACCGGCGGCAACGACTGGACCCAGGAGGGCGCGACCCTGTTGACCCAGTGGCTCGAGGAGCACAACATCCCCGCCGCCGCCGAATGGCGCTGCGAGGGCAACATCCCGTTCAGCTCCCCGTCCTACGTCGGGCCGATCGGCTACGGCCGGCCCAAGCCCACCTACGACCTGCTCGAAGAGACGGACCTGCTGGTCTTCGTCGGCACCGTCCCGGGCGACGTCATCACCGACGGCTTCCTGGTCCGGCAGGACTGGGACAAAAAGAACTTCCTGGTCACCATCGACCCGTCCCTGCGCGGCCGCTCCGGCCCCGTCTCCTGGCAGATCGTCGCCAAGCCGGACGTGTTTGTCCGCGACCTGGTCATGATGGACATGCCGGTCAAGGAGGAATGGAAGGCCTGGACCCAGCGGATGCGCGCCGAGCAGGAGAAGTTCGCCGCCCTGCCGCCGGCCGAGCCCTCCGCGGGACAGGCCAGGATGGATACCCTGATCGCCAACCTCGTGCCCACCCTGCCCGAGGACGCCGTGATCACCCTGGGCGCCGGCGAGCACACCAACTGGGCCCACCGCTACTTCCCCACCGAGCGCTACGCCTCAATGATCAGTGCCCGCAACGGCTCCATGGGCTACTCCATCCCCTCCGCCGTGGCCGCCTCGCTGGCCAATCCCGGCCGCCGCGTCGTGACCATCGCTGGTGACGGCGAGTTCCTCATGAACGGCCAGGAGCTGGCCACCGCAGCCCAGTACGGAGCCACCCCGCTGGTCATCGTCATGGACAACCAGGAATACGGCACGATCCGCACCCACCAGGAGCGCCACTACCCCGAGCGGATCTCCGGCACCCAGCTGAAGAACCCGGACTTCGCCCTGATGGCGCAGGCCTTCGGCGGCTTCGGCGTCCGCGTCGAGCAGGATGCCGACGTCCCAGCCGCCGTCCACGCCGCCCTGAAGGCCATCGACGAGGACAAGACCTTCGCCCTGATCCACCTGATCGTGGACCAGCGCGTCAAGGCGTACTGACAGACAGCTCCAGCTGCCGGCGGCGGCGGTGCCTCCCCTGCCCGGGGAGGCACCGCCGTCGCCGTTTCCGCCTTCCTGTCAGCGGGTGTGGTGCGATTCCTGCAGCTCGTAGACCGGTGTCGGCAGGCCTTCCATCCTCGCCTTGAGCTGGAGCGCCAGGTAGTTGGAGTAGTGCCGGCTCTGGTGCAGGTTGCCGCCGTGGATCCAGAGGTTCTCCACGTTGGTGGGCTTCCACATGTTGCGCAGCTCCCCTTCCCACGGACCCGGGTCCTTGGGGGTGTCCGAACCGTAGCCCCAGCACTTGCCGACGCGGTCCGCCACCTCGGGCGAGACCAGGTCCGCGAGCCAGCCGTTCATCGAGCCGTAGCCGGTGGCGTAGACGATCAAATCGGCCTCGAGCTCGGTGCCGTCGTCCAGCACCACGGCGTTGCCGGTGATCTTGTCGACCTGCCCGGCGGCCAGCTTGACCCGGCCGTCGATGATCAGCTGGGAGGCGCCCACGTCGATGTAGTAGCCGGAGCCCCGCCTCAGGTACTTCAGGAACAGGCCGGACCCGTCCACGCCGAAGTCCAGCTGGAAGCCGGCGTCGGCCAGCTGCGCGTAGAACCCGGCATCACGCTCCGCCATCTGCCGGTACACCGGAATCTGTGCCTCCGGCAGGATCCGGTACGGCAGCGAGGCGAAGAGCATGTCGGCCTTCTCCGTGGTGATGCCGTTGGCCAGCGCCCGCTCGGAATACAGGTCTCCGAGCGCGAGGTCCATCAGCGACTCGCTCCGCGAGATATGGGTCGAGGAACGCTGGACCATCGTCACGTCCGCGCCGTGCTCCCACAGATCGGCGCAGATGTCGTGGGCCGAATTATTGGAGCCGATGACTACGGCCTTCTTGCCCGTCCAGTCACCGCCGCCGGGGTGCTGCGACGAGTGGTGCTGCTGGCCGAGGAAGGAGTCGGCTCCGTCGAACGCAGGGATGTTGGGGTAGCCGGAGACACCGAGCGCGAACACGAGCTGCTTGGGCCGCAGGGTGACGGGCTTGCCCTCGCGGACCACGTCCACCACCCATTCGCCGGCCGCCTCGTCGAACCGGGCCTTGGTGCACTCGGTCCCGGACCAGTAGTTGAGCTCCATGATCCGGGTGTAGTGCTCGAGCCAGTCGCCGATCTTGTCCTTGGCGGCGAAGACCGGCCAATCGTCCGGGAACTTCAGGTAGGGCAGGTGGTCGTACCAGACCGGGTCGTGCAGGTGCAGGGACTTGTACCGGTTGCGCCACGAGTCCCCCGCGCGCTGGTTCTTTTCCACCACGATGGTCGGCACGCCCAGGCGCCGCAGGCGGGCGGCCAAGCCGATGCCGCCCTGTCCCCCGCCGATGATGACGCAGTAGGGCTGCTCCTCGTAACCCAGCCGGGCCTCGTGCTCCTCCTTGAGCTCCAGCCATGACTTGCGGCCCTTGGTGATCCGATGGGCCACGCCCTGTTCTCGGTTCGGCCCCTTCTTCTCCTCGAAGCCCTTGAGCTCCTGCATCGTGGTCAGGAGCGTCCAGCACTTGCCGTTCCGCAGCCGCAGGTGGGCCCATCCCCGGGCGGCGTCCGTCTCGAAATCGACCCACGCTTCCGTGGCCGCTTCGTCCCCGCCGGCATCTTCGGCCAGCTTCCAGCCGGAAGGACGCACGTCCGCCAGCCGGGCCTCGAGCATCCGCCTGATGTCGTCCTTGCCTTCCAGGGTCTTCAGGTTCCAGGTGAAGGCGACGAAGTCCCGCCAGTAGCACTCCTCGTCGAAGAGTTCGAGTGCGCCATCGATGTTCCCCGCCTGCAGGGCCTCGTCGAGGTCGCTCAGCCATGCCTGGGCGACGGCGTTCGGTGATTCCGCCATATCCACTCCTTGTCATTAGATCGGGCCGGTCGGGCTCGCAGCAGCGGGGCCAGTGCACGTATGCTGTTGCGGGACGTGATCGACGTCACCATTCAAGGGCAGCGGGGGTTGCAGCGGCGTTGCATGCGGCGCAGCTTGGCCGCGGGTACGGGGAAGGGAGCGCCAGTGCCTGGCATCCGGCACGGAAACGGCGGGTCCGCCGCAGCACGGCCGGCGGCGCCGGAATCCGCTCTGCGGTTCACGTCGCCGTCGGAGTACGACCGGCTGCTGCGCGCCGCCCACGAACAGGTCATCAGCGGGTCGTCCCGGCCGGAAATCCCTACCGGCCTCGTGGCTTCGTGGCGCCGTTCCATGGCCATGGGCATCAGTCCGGACCAGCACAGCCCCCGGCACCTGCACGAGCCGCGGGCCGTGGCGGAGCTGCGGCGCACGCACCCGCTCCAGGCCGCCGTCCCGGCCCTGGCCGACCTGCTTGCGGACGAGGGGCCGGAGGGGCGCCACCTGCTGATCATCACGGACGCGCAGGGCGAGGTCCTGTGGAGGATCGGCGGGCGAAGCGTGCTCCGCAAGGCAGATTCGCTGGAGTTCGTCGAAGGGGCCGACTGGTCCGAAGCCGGCATCGGCACCAACGCCATCAGCGAGGCGCTCACGACGGGCAATCCGGTCCAGCTCTTCTCCGCCGAGCACCTGGTCCGGACCCACCACGATTGGGCATGCACGGCCGCACCCATCAGGGAACCCGGGACCGGCCGGCTGCTGGGGGTGCTGGACGTATCGGGACCGCTGGAAACCCTGACCACCGACAGCCTGCGGATGGTGCGCTGCGGCGTCCGGGTCGCCGAAGAACTGCTCGCCAGGGAGGCCCTCAAGATACCGGCCAAGGACGACGACGCCGTCCGGGCCTCCGTTCCCGCCATGCCTTCCGTTCGGGCTCGGGGGCACGCCGGGGTCGATGCGCTGGAGCTGCTGGGCGATCAGCCCGCTGCTGTCTTCGGAGATGGCCGGCGCGTGCCGCTGACCCTGCGCCGGGCGGAAATCCTTGCGCTGCTGGAATCGCGGCGCCAGGGCTGGAGCGCGGACGAGCTGGCCCTTGCGCTCTACGGCGACTCCGGGACTGCAGCGACCATCAGGATCGAGATGCACCGCATTCGTGCCGCACTTGGCCCGGTCATCGAATCGAACCCCTACCGCCTGGCGCCGGGTCTGGCGGGCGCCTCCGACGCCTGCCGTGTCCGGCACCTGCTGGCCGGCGGCGAGGTCGGCCTGGCTGTCGAAAGCTACAGGGCTCCCTTGGTGAGCCGCTCCGCCGCGCTGGCGGTCGAGGAACTGCGCCACGAACTCGATGTGGCAGTGGCCGATTCCGTCAGGGCGAGCGGTTCCGTGGAGGCCATCACCGCGTGGCTTTCCTCGGACATGGGCTCGGCCGATGTGGAAGCCCTGGCCGGATTGCGGCGACTCATCGGCCCGGACGACCCCCGCTACTTGGCCTTCCGCGCGCGCAGCGGAAGGCTGCAGCGGGCCCTGCTCTAAGGACACGGCCATACCGGGAGGGCCTGACGTCACAGCGGGGAGCCGCCGGTGGCGGCTCCCCGCTGTCGGCGCCTACGGCCTAAGCGAAGTCCGCCGTGGCCGGGTCCGCTCCGATGCGCCCTGCGGCACCCTTGTCGAGCGCGTCGATGGCGGCGATATCCTCGTCCTCCAGCACCACGTCCAGTGCGCCGAAGTTCTCGGCGATCCTGGCCGCCGTGACGGTCTTCGGGATCACGACGTTGCCGAGCGCCAAATGCCAGGCGATGACGACCTGTGCAACGGTCGCGCCGCGGCGGTCCGCGATGGCACGCAGCGTGGCGTCTTCCAGCAGGCCCTGGCCCTGGCCAAGCGGCGACCAGGCCTGGTGCAGGATGCCCTTGTCCGCCTCGAAGGCGCGCAGTTCCGCCTGGTTGAAGTAGGGATGCGTCTCGACCTGGTTGATGACCGGAACGACGCCGGTCTCGGCGATGATCTCGTCAAGGGCGCCTGACGTGAAGTTGGAGACACCGATGCTCTTTACGCGGCCCCGCCGCTGAAGCTCGATGAGGGCCTTCCAGGTGTCCACGTACTTGCCCTGCTTCGGCTGCAGCCAGTGGATCAGGTAGAGGTCGAGGGTTTCCAGGCCCAGCCGCTCCATGGATGCGTCGAAGGCCCGCAGCGTGCTCTCGTAGCCTTGGTCCGCGTTCCAGAGCTTCGTGGTGATGAACAGCTCGCTGCGGTCCAGCCCGGACGAGGCGATGGCCCTTCCCACGCCCTCTTCGTTGCCGTAGATGCGTGCAGTGTCGATATGGCGATAGCCGGCGCGGAAGGCCTCTCCGACGACTTTCTCCGCCACCTCGTCCTCGACCTGCCAGACACCGTAGCCAAGCTGCGGGATGGTCCGGCCGTCGTGGAAGGTCAGGAGGGGGGACTCGGTCATGGTTCTCTGCGATGTAGTCACGGGGGCGACAACCGAAGTAGCTTGGAGAATA
The DNA here is from genome assembly GCF_026011795.1 of Arthrobacter mangrovi. GTDB lineage: Bacteria > Actinomycetota > Actinomycetes > Actinomycetales > Micrococcaceae > Crystallibacter > Crystallibacter mangrovi. The sequence continues at coordinate 289,983 of NZ_BRVS01000001.1, forward strand.
TTTCATCGGCACGTCAGGAGCGTCCATTGACTACCCACGGAGAGCATTTCGCCGTCTTCCAGAAGCAGCTGCCCGGAGCCATCGCGCCGCCCCTGCGCATCTACCGCGGGCAGCCGGGCCTCCTCGCCGAGCAGTTGGCCGAAGCACTGGACAACCCGGAACTGCTCGCCGGGAACTGGGAACTGGTGCACACCTTGGCGCGTCCCGCGGCCAACGCGGACGACGCCGCCAGCCAGTTGCGCGCCGACGCCACCTTGCGCTGCGAGCCGGGGAATGAAATCGACGCCGGCGCCTGGCAGATCCTTCCCCTGCCGGACTTCCGCTTCGCCTAGGCGGCGGGCCCGAGGTTCACGTTTCGGCGGTCCGGCCCTAGGCTTTCGACATGGCCAGATACTTCGACGTTCACCCGCAGGACCCCCAGCCACGGACGATCGGGCAGGTTGTCGATCTGCTGCGCTCCGGCGGGCTGATCGCCTACCCGACGGACTCCTGCTACGCGCTGGGGGCGCTGCCGGGCAACCGCGAGGCACTGGACCGGATCCGCCTGATCCGGCAGCTCGACAGCAAGCACCACTTCACGCTCGTCTGCAAGGACTTCGCCCAGCTGGGCCAGTTCGTGAACATCGACAACAACGTGTTCCGCAGCATCAAGGCCGCGACCCCGGGGCCCTACACCTTCATCCTGTCGGCGACCAAGGAGGTGCCGCGCCGGATGCTGCACCCGAAAAAGAAGACGGTCGGCGTACGCATCCCCGACCACAAGGTGGTCCATGCCCTGCTGGACGAGCTCGGGGAGCCGCTGCTGTCGAGCACGCTGCTGCTGCCGGACCAGGAGGAGCCGCTCACCCAGGGCTGGGAAATCAAGGAGCGGCTCGAGCACCAGGTGGACGGCGTCGTGGACTCGGGCGACTGCGGGCCCGAGCCGACCACGGTCGTGGACTTCTCGAACGGCTACGCGGAGATCGTCCGGCGCGGCATGGGAGACCCTTCCCTCTTCGAATGACGGGCCGGAAAAAAATAATCACAGAACCGTAACCTTTCACCTCGCCGCCTCGATTAGTCGGGTGTACGGGCACGCCGCGGGCAGAAGCCGCGGCGCCGCCGTCGCCAATGATTGAGGAGATCCATGACCAACCGTTTCCGTACCCTGAGCCTGCCTGCCAAGGGCGCCGCGCTGGCCGCCATCATCGCCGTCGGCGGTGCCGGCGCAGCAGTGGCCGCACCGGCGCTGACCGGCGCTGAAGAGAACGTAAGCGCCGTGACTCCGGCCGTCCCCGCCACCCCGGCCGTTTCCGCCGAAGACGCCGAGCAGGCCATTCCGGCCGTTCCGGCAATCCCCGCCGAGACCGAGGCCAAGGCCAAGGCCGACGCCGCCGCCGAAGTCGAGGCCGACGAAGAAGGCGCTGAAGTCGAGGCCGAAGCCGGCGCAGAGACCGAGGCTGCCGCCGAAGAAACGGCCGGCGAAGAAGCTGCCGCCGAGGTCGGCGCGGGCGCCGACGTGACCCCGGCCGTTCCCGCTGTCCCGGCCGTTCCGGGCACCGACGGCGAGCCGGCCGTCCCCGCGACCCCGGCCATCCCGGCCGCTCCGGAGCTGCCCGAGTCCGCCAGTGCCGGCGCCCAGGCGAAGATCGATGCCCGCACCGACGCCGCCGAGCTGCGCGCCGAGACCAGCGTGTCCGTCTCCGGCAGCGCCAACGCCGGAAAGTAACTTCCGCGTCCGGGCCCGGCGCGGGCGGCTACACTTGATGCCGCCCGCGCCCGCCCGAACAGATGTAAGGACCTGTCTTGAGCCCAGCGCTTCCCGATGACGTGGTGACCGCCGCGCAGTCCGGGGACGCCGCTGCCTTCAGCCGGATCTATGCCGCCCTGGCGCCCGGGGTCAACGGCTACCTCAAGGTCCGCGGCCTCGAGGACCACGAAGGCGCCGCCCAGGAAGTCTTCCTCACAGTGTTCTCGCGGATCGGCTCCGTCCACGGCGGCTTCCAGGGCCTGCGCACGTTCACCTTTTCCGTGGCGCACGCCCGCTATGTCGACGACGTACGCCGGCGTGCCCGCCAGCCGCACGTTTCCGGCTACGACCCCGACACGGATGTCCGTGCGGTGGATTCGGCGGAAACTGCCGCGCTGGAGTCGCTGGAGGCAACCGGCGTCGGCCAGCAGCTCAAGCAGCTGAAACCGGAGCAGCAGGAAGTGCTGCTGCTCCGCGTGGTGGCCGACCTGTCGCTGGAGCAGGTCGCCGAAATCATGGGCCGCACCACCGGCTCCATCAAGCAACTGCAGCGCCGTGCGCTGCTCAGACTCAAATCGATCGTTGAACGGGAGGAGGCCCTGGTATGAATCATGCAGTGAGCCATAACGACGACGACGTCCGCCACCTGCTGGAGGATGCCGGCCTGGAGCAGACGTCTCCACTCGAGGCCTCCCTGATGGCGCTCCGGGCAGCGGGCCACGAACCCATGCAGACCGCTCCCTCCCCCGAACTGCTGGCCTTCATGGGCCCCGCGGCCGACCCCTCGTGCGAGCCCTCGGCCGAGCCCTCGGCCACACCATCGCCCGTGGCACCGGTCGTTCCGCTCCGCCGCCGCCGTACGATGCGCGGTGCGGCGCTGGGCCTGGCCGTCGTCGCCGCCACGGGGCTGGGCGTCTCCGGCGTTGCCGCCGCGAGCCCCGGGTTCCGTGCCGCAGCCGGAACCGCGGTGGAACAGGTGGTGGGCTTCTTCGACCCGTCGGAGGCCGGCCGGCAGGCAGTGCCGTCGACCGAGGCAAATCCCGGGGACGCAGATGCGCCGGAGCAGCCCGCCTTCGGAACCAGCGGAAACCGCACCGATTCCGGCCCGGCGGGCCATGGAACCGCCGGTGCCGGCGGGGAGTCGGAGGACAATGCCGGCGGCAGCCGTAGCGCTGGCGAAACCGGCCGGGACGTCTCGGGCTCCGGCTCCGGCCGCTCCGACAGCCAGCCGGCCCCTGCCCCGCAGCCGGAGCGGGCCGGCAACGGCGCCCTCCAGGATCCCGGCAGCATTCCGGCCGAGGCCGGTGACACCGCGAAAAAGCTGGTGGAGGATGCCGGCGGAACGCAGCCCTCCGACGTCGTACCCTCCCTTCCTGCAGACGACGTCCTGCCCGCACCCGGCAAACCTGACAGCGGTGTGAAGGACCTGCCCGCGCCGCCCAAGGACGCCCCGGCGCCGAGCCAGTAGCTTTTTCCGTCCCCACGCTGGTTGAACTGCCTGCCCAGCGGGTACAAATGATGCATGGGGAAAGCCCCGCTGGTCCTCGGACCGATGATGAGGCATGTCGATACGACCTCGGCGAGCATCTGGGTGGAAACGAGCGATGCCGCCCGGGTGGTGATCCGCGCCGGGGATCGGAGCTGGCAGGCCGGCACCTTCACCGTGCGGGGGCACCACTATGCCCTGGTGGAAGCCGACGGCCTCGACCCCGGCTCGTCGACCCCGTACAGCCTGGAAGTCAACGGGCTCCAGGCCTGGCCGGAACCCGGTTCTTCCTTCCCGCCGCCCGTCATCCCCACGCTGGCCGAGGGCGGGCGGCTGCGCCTGGCCTTCGGGTCCTGCCGCACCAGCACGGACCATGGAAAATCCGGCAACCGCACGCACGGCGTGGATTCGCTGCGGGCCTTCGCCCTCCGGCTGGCCCGCGAGCCGGAGCACCGGCGGCCGGACCTGCTGCTCTTCCTCGGCGACCAGGTCTACGCGGATTCGACCACCAAGGAGATGCAGAAGTTCATCCGGGCCCGCCGCGACATCAAAGAGCCTCCCGGGAAGGAACTGAAGGACTACGAAGAGTACGCGGAGCTGTACCGGCTGGCGTACTCGGATGAGGCCAACCGCTGGCTGCTCTCCACGATGCCCAGCGCGATGATCTTCGACGACCATGACGTGCGCGACGACTGGAACGCCTCGCTGAGCTGGAAGCGGAAGATGGAGTCGACGTCCTGGTGGCAGGGACGGATCGTCGCCGGCCTGGCGTCCTACTGGGTCTACCAGCACCTCGGCAATCTCTCCCCCGCGGAGCGCGCGCGGGACCCCCTCTGGCAGCGGATCGCCGCGCACCAGGCAGGGAACGGCGACGGCGGGAGCAGCGAGCTGGACCTCACCGAGGACATCGAAGCCTTCGCCGACAGGGCGGACAAGGAGCCGCGCAGCTACCGCTGGAGCTACTGCCGGGACTTCGGCTCCACCCGGCTGATCGTCGTGGACTCGCGCGCGGCCCGGGAGCTGGCCCCGGAGCACCGGGCGCTGATAGACGAGGACGAGCTGGCCTGGCTGGACGAACGCCTGCGGGGCGGGTTCCGCCACCTGCTGATCGGCACGTCGCTGCCCTTCCTGCTCCCGCCCGGCCTGCACCATGTCGAGTCCTGGAACGAGGCGATGAGCGAAGGGGCCTGGGGTCCCAGGGCCGCCTGGATCGGCGAACGGCTGCGGCAGGCGATCGACCTGGAGCACTGGGCGGCCTTCCAGAACAGCTTCCGCGAGGTCGCCGGCCTGGTGCAGGAAGTCGCGGACGGCCGGCGCGGCGCCGCTCCCGCGATCATCGCGTTCCTTTCGGGGGACGTGCACTACTCCTACGCCTCCGAGGTCCAGCGCTCCGCCGGCAGCCGGATCGTCCAGGCGGTCTGCTCGCCGATCCGCAATCCGCTGCCCCGGCTGATGCGCTCCTTCACCGCGGTCATGTCCTACGGGGTGGCCACTCCCGTCGGCGCGTTGGTGGCCCGCTCCATCAAGGTGCCTGAGCCCCCGTTCACGTGGCGGGGTTTGCGGGGTCCCTGGTTCGACAACAACCTGGCGACCCTCGAAGACACCGGGAACGGCCTGGCCATCCGGTGGGAGAAGGGCGAGGCGGACCGTAAGGACCATGAGCGTCCGCGGGTGCGCGAGGTGGCCAGGGTGCTGCTGGAGCCCCGCCGGGCGTCCGGGCCGCATTCGGAGCCACCGCCGGCGCAGCCAGCGCAGCCTTCAGATCGGCCGGCGCACCGGTCCGGGCCGCTGCAGAGCTGAGGGGCCGGCGATGGACAGGATCACGGTTCCCCTGGGCGATGTCGGCGCCGGCATGCTGGCCGAAGCCGGCGGCAAGGCGGTCAACCTCGGCGTCATGCTCGCCGCGGGACTCCCGGTCCCGGATGGTTTCTGCCTAACGACGGCGGCCTACCGCCAGGTGGCGGCGGCTGCGGGGCTCGAGTGGCTGCTCGCCGCGATGGAATCCGCCGCCGCAGAGACGCTGCGTCCAGCCGGGGAACCGGGCAGGACGGCCGGTGATGCGGCCGCCGCCGCGAGCCTGCAGCATCTGGCCCGGGAGGCGCGCGACCGACTGTCCGCCGCACCGCTGCCGGAACGCATCGAACGGGAACTGCGCCGCGCCTACGTCCTGCTCGGCGAGGACGTGCCGGTGGCCGTGCGTTCCTCGGCCACCGCCGAGGACCTGCCCGAGGCGAGCTTCGCGGGCCAGCAGGACACCTTCCTCAACGTCGTCGGAGCGGACGCGCTGCTCGAGGCCGTGCGCGGCTGCTGGGCGTCGCTCTGGACCGGGCGGGCAACGGCCTACCGCGAGGCGAACGGAATCGGCCAGCGGAAGGTGCACCTCGCCGTCGTTGTCCAGCGCATGGTGGACGCCGCCGTTTCCGGGGTCATGTTCACCGCGAACCCGCTCACCGGTGCCCGTGGGCAGACCGTGGTGGATGCGAGCCCCGGGCTGGGCGAGGCCGTGGTCTCCGGCGCCGTCAACCCGGACCAGTTCGTCGTGGACACGGCGACCGGCCGGATCCTGAAGCGCACCGTAGGCGACAAGCGGGTGCAGGTCCGGCCGCTGCCCGGCGGCGGCACGGAACAGCTGCCCCTGGCCGGCGGGAGCGAACCGAGCCTCAGCGACGCGCAGGTACGCGAGCTCGTGGGGCTCGGCCGCGCCGCGCAGGAGCTCTTCGGGGCGCCCCAGGACCTCGAATGGACGCTCTCCCCCGCCGGTCGCTTCGCGCTGGTGCAGACCCGGCCGATCACGACGTTGTACCCGCTGCCGGAGGCGGACGGGACCACTCGTGCCTACCTCTGCGCCAGCCTGCTGCAGGGCCTGACGCGGCCGCTGACGCCGATGGGGCTGTGTGCGTTCGAGACCCTCGCCGCGGCCTGGAAGCCGGCGGGCGGCGGGTCCGGACCGCCGCCCGCATTCCGCTACCTCAGCGTCGGCCTGCGGCTCTTCGTGGACATCACCCCGGTGCTGCGCAGCCCCGGGGGACGGCGGCTGATCCCGCGGATGATGAAGGGCGCGGATGCCCGGTCCGTCGGCGTGCTCGAGCACCTCATGGAGGACCCGCGTTTCGTCGTGGCCAGGCGCCGCGTCCCGCGCTCCCCCTCGGGGTTGCTGCGGTCCGTGCCCCAGCTGGTGCTGCTGCCGTCCGTGCTGCATGCCCTGTTCCGGCCGGCTGCCGCGCTGCGACGTTCCCGGGCGGCGGAACGGGAGTTCGACGCCCGGCTCCGGCTGGCCGAGCCGGCCACCGCCGCTCAGCGGCTGGACTTCGTGGAACGGATGTTCAGCCGGGAGGTCACCGAGAGCCTGCTCCGGCTGCTGCCGCCGCCGGCGGCCGGCTACCTCTGGCTGGGTGCGGCCCGCTGGCTGCTGGGCACACTCGTCGAACGCGGCGAAGTGCAGGAGGTGCTGCGCGGGCTGCCGCACAACGTCACGACCGAGATGGACCTGAAGCTCTGGGACGCCGCGACCGCCATCGGCCGGGACCCGGCCTCCGCCGCGGCCATCCGGTCCGCGGCCCCGGCGGAGCTGGCCCGCGCCTACCTGGAGGGCAGCCTTCCGGCGGAGGCGCAGCGCCGGCTCGCGGCCTTCCTGGCCGTGTACGGGCACCGCGCGGTCGCCGAGATCGACATCGGCGTGCCGCGCTGGTCGGAGGATCCGTCGCACATCATCAACGTCATCGCGAACTACCTGCGGCTGGACGATTCCGGGCAGGCGCCGGACCGCCAGTTCGCGCGCGCCGCAGCGCAGGCGGACGCCAAGGTCGCCGACCTGGTCCTGCGCGCCGAGGCTCTGGGTCCGGTGCGCAGCCGGCTGGTCGCCTACGGACTGCGCCGCGCGCGCGCCTGCGCCGGAATGCGCGAGTACCCGAAGTTCCGGCTGGTCACCGCACTCGCCGCCCTGCGCGCGCAGCTGCGGAAGGTCGGGGAAGAGCTCACCGCCGCCGGGGCGGTTGCCGACGCGGAAGACGTCTTCTTCCTCGACCTCGCCGAGGCCCGGGTGGGCCTGCGCGGGGCGGACCTGCATGGCATCGTGGCCGGACGCCGCCGCACCTATGCCCGCGAAATGCGCCGCCGGCACATCCCGCGGCTGATCCTTTCCGACGGCACTGACGTGGAGGCCGCCATCGCCGCTGCGGCCTCAACGACGGCGGGGGGCCGGGTTCCGCCGGGAACCCTCGTGGGGGCGCCGGCCTCCGCGGGTACGGTGACCGGAACCGCCCGCGTCATCCTGGATCCGGCCGGGGCGAGGCTGGAGCCGGGCGAGATCCTGGTCGCCCCGTCCACGGACCCGGGCTGGACCCCGCTCTTCCTGACCGCCGGGGCCCTGGTGATGGAGATGGGCGGACCCGTGTCGCACGGAGCGGTGGTGGCGCGCGAGTACGGGATCCCCGCCGTCGTCGGTGTTCCCGATGCGACCCTCCGGATCGCCACCGGGGACACGATCACCGTGGATGGCGCCGCCGGCACCATCGTTCACAGCGCGCGCACAGCTTCTTCCTAAGGAGGGCTTAAGCGGGCCCCCAAGGCTGGGGGCATGTCACTCAGCGCACCCCTGCCCACCGCCGTGTCCGCCAAGCCCCGGCTTGCCGGCGTCGATGCCGCCCGCGGCGTGGCGCTCGTCGGCATGATCGCCGTCCACGTCTTCAGCTTCTACCTTCCGGAAACCGACTCTGTCTCCTGGCTGGTCCCGGTCTTCTCCGGGCGCGCCGCCGCCCTGTTCGCCGTGATGGCCGGCGTCGGCCTGGCCCTGACCAGCGGCGGGAGGCACCGCCGTTCGGGGGAACAGGCCGCGGCCGACCGGCGCGGTATCGCGGTCCGGGCCGGCGTGATCGCGGCCGTTGGCCTCACGCTCGGCCAGGTCGAAGTGGACATCGCCGTCATCCTGGTCTTCTATGCGTTGCTGTTCATTTTGGCCCTGCCGCTGATCCGCGTGGAGCCCCGGAAGCTGGCCGTCCTCACCGCCGCCTGGATAGTCCTGGCCCCGCCGATCGCCTACCTGGCCCGCCAGGCGCTCTATGCCGCGCCGTTCCTGGTCGTGCTGCCGGGCGACCCGAACTGGACCAGCGCGCAGGATCCGGTGGCGCTGCTGTCCACCCTGTTTTTCACCGGCACCTACCCTGCCTTCCAGTGGCTGGGGTACTTGCTCCTCGGGATGTTGCTGGGCCGCCTGGGCCTGGGCTCCCCGCGGATCCGGCTTTGGCTGGTCCTCGCCGGGGCGGCCGCAGTGGCCGCGGCGCAGCTGGCGAGCGCCTTCCTGCTGCAGGTGCTGGGCGGCGCCAAGGCCCTGCTTGCCACCGGAGAGATCGACCCCTGGTACTTCCAGGCCTGGGACCACCGGCTGCTGATCGACCTTTCCGAGGTGGACGAGGGCACGTCCGGCTGGTGGCTGGCATTGGACACGCCGCACTCCGGCACCAGCCTGGACCTGCTCAACACAATGGGCAGTGCTGCCTTGGTGCTGGGCCTGTGCCTGCTGCTGGGGGGCACCGGGGACGGTCCGCGCGGGGGCGGGAGCCGGCCGCTGCCGGTGCTCGCCGGCCCGGGCTCGATGACGCTGTCCCTCTATACCGCCCACGTCCTCGTGATGGGGGCCGTCTACGCGAGCGGGGCGGAGGTCGGCGAGGCAGCGCTGTTCTGGAGCCAGATGGTGGTCTTTACCGGCGCAGGCATCGCCTACAAACTGGCCAGCCGGCGCGGCCCGCTGGAGCACCTGACGGCCGGCGCGGTGCGGACCGTTCGTCGCGGTGCGGACCGTTCGGCGCGCCCGGCAGCCTAGACCCGCCGCGTAAGGCACGCCGGATTCCACAGCAGCTTCACAGTTTCGCCACAGTGGCAGCTTAAGCCCGGGCCGCACCTTGGAAGCATGACAAACCACATTGAGAAAGCCCCCAATACCTTCCTCTTCGGCACCACCGGACACAGCGATCCGAACCCTGCACGGCGGGACGACGAGCCGTACCGTCCTCTATTCCGGCGGCCCCGGTTCGTCTTCGCGCTGCTGCTGCTCGTGGTCCTGTTCCTCGCAACGTTCGCCTACCTGTTCTTCGCCTGGGGGCTGCCCATGCTGATGGACGCTATCGACAACCTGAAGGCGTCCGGATTCCGGATTTTCTGACCGGTCCTCTCCGGCTACCAGAGGAGGTACCCATGCCGAGCACGACCGCCCCGGAGGTCCGCGGCAGCCTGCTGAACGACCGCTACCAAGTGGGTCCGATGATCGGCCGGGGCGGCATGGGAACCGTCTACCGGGCCGTGGACCGTGTCCTTCGGCGGGAAGTCGCCGTCAAGGTCTTCCACCCGGATCTCCACCAGCCCGGCCTGCTGGACCCGCAGCGGCTGGAGACCGAAACCATGGCGCGGCTGAACCATCCCGGCCTCGTCGCCCTCTACGACGCAGGCATCGCCAGCCATGACGGCCACCAGCTGTCCTACATGGTCATGGAGCTCGTTGCGGGCGTGGACCTGCGGCTCCAGCTGGCGGCGGCACCACTGGGCCTGGAGACGACGGCGCGACTCGGAGCCCGGTTGGCCGCCACCCTCCATTACATCCACGACCGGGCAATCATCCACCGCGACGTCAAACCCAGCAATATCCTGCTGGCCAGGTATTCCGACGACGAAGACCCGCAGCCCAAGCTGGCCGACTTCGGGATCGCCACCCTCGTCGGGCGGCCGCGGGCCATACCGGAGCCGACCGTCGGCACCGCCGCCTACCTCAGTCCCGAACAGGTCCGCGGGCTGGAGGCCGGCCCGCCGTCTGATATCTACTCGCTCGGGCTGGTGCTGCTGCAGTGCCTCACCGGCGAGACGGAGTACCAGGGACCGCCCATCGACTCGGCGCTGGCCCGGCTGTCACGTCAGCCGCGGATCCCCGAGGACCTTCCCGGGGACGTCGCGGACCTTCTCCAAGCCATGACGGCTTTGGAGGAAGGACCACGGCCCACCGCCGCCGAAGTCGCCTTCTCGCTCAGGTCCGTCGGCAGCGCTCCGGACACCGCGCGGCCGCCACGCGACGCCCGGCAACACCAAACGCCAAGCGTCCGGCTGCCCGATCGGGCTTCGCTGATTCCAGCCCTCCGGCCCGCAGAACTCACCAACGCCACCAGGGCCTTCCTGCCCACGGCCGTTGCGCCGGCCCCGCCGACGGCCAGCCTCGGCGGACTGCTCCTCCCCGAAGACGTGCCGCCGGCAGCCCGCCGGCGCCGCTTCCCGCGCAGGCGTGCCGCCATCCTCGCCGGGGCCGCCGCCGCTGCGCTTGCCGCCGTCGCGGTCCTGCCCGCCGTACTTCCCGCCGTTCTTTCCTCCGACACGGCGGGGTCCGCGCCCGATTCCGCAGTCCTCCAGCGCGTTGACGACAACCTGACCCTGCTCGAAGAAAGCCTGGCCCCATGAACATTTCCGTGCCCTTCGCCAAGCCCCTCATCGGCGGCACGGTTGCTGCCCTGCTGCTGGCCGGCTGCTCGGCCCCACAGGCTCAGGTTCCGCAGGCTGCTGCCGGCTCGCTGCAGGAACGAGCCCAGACCGCCATGCAGCTGGCCAGGAACAAGGACTATGCCGGCGCGCTCGCGGAGATCGATTCCCTGACCGACGACGTCCGCGACGCGGGTGCCACCGGAGAGCTGCCCCGGCAGCAGTGGCTCCAGGCCGAGGCAGCGCTGGCGCAGCTGCGCGCCGATCTCGAGACCCTCACGGGAGGTGTCTCGCCCGCCTCCGCGGACAACGCGTCATCTGTGCCCGCCCCCTCCGCCACGCCATCGCCCTCCACCGCACCCGGGGACGACTGCGACGGCGGGCAGGACCAGGACCACGACAGTGGCAGTGGCAGTGGCAGTGGCAGTGGCAGCGGCACACATAGCAACACCGCAACCACTGACGACGAGGAAGACTGGCAGGAATGGCAGGAGGAGCACGATGACTGGAACGACCAGACCTCGGCCGACGCCGGCAACAGCTCCGACAGCGACGACGACGAATGGTTCGCGGAGGCCGAGTGGCGGGACGGCTAGGCAGCGGCCGGCTTGAGAACGTAGCCGGCGCCGCGGAGGGTATGGATCATCGGCGGGCGTCCGGCGTCGATCTTCTTGCGCAGGTACGAGATGTAGAGCTCGACGATGTTGTTGTGGCCGCCGAAATCGTAGTTCCAGACCTGGTCCAGGATCTGGCCCTTGCTCAGGACGGTCCGCGGATTGTCCATCAGGTAGTGCAGCAGGTCGAACTCCGTGGTGGTCAGCTGGACTTCTTCGCCGCCCCGCGTGACTTCCCGGGTGTCCAGGTTCATCACCAGGTCCCCGACCACCAGCTCGACCGTCCGCGCCGCAGCCGCACCGGAACGCTGCACCAGCCGGCAGAGCCGCAGCAGCAGCTCCTCCATGCTGAACGGCTTGGTGACGTAGTCGTCGCCGCCGGCGGCCAGGCCGCTGATCCGGTCGGACACCGCGTCCTTGGCGGTCAGGAACAGGGCGGGCACCTCCGGCGCGAAGGTCCGGATCCGGTTCAGGGCGTCCAGCCCGTCGAATCCCGGAATCATGACGTCCAGGACCAGCACGTCCGGCCGCGTGTCCCGGGCCAGCCGCACGGCCGAAGGACCGTCGTCGGCCACCGCGACTTCCCAGCCGGCCAGCTGCAGGCCCATGCGGACCAGGTCGGACAGCTGCGGTTCATCGTCGACGACCAAGGCGCGGATCCGGCTGCCGTCCGGCCGGCTCAGCCGGGGCAGGCTGGCCACGAAGTCGAGGGAATCCTGCACGGCCATACAAGCGCTCCTGAAGATCACGTCAACGGGCAGATGCTGAATCAACAATAACCATTACAGTTACCTACATCACCTTGGGAAGGAGCTGGGAGCTCCGCTCGCGAAGACAAGCCCGGAAGACAAACATGGACACTCGGGGGAAGCCGGATACGGCGCAGGGAGGCACTGACCAGGCCGTGCCCAAGGCACAGGGCGGGCGGGGCCGCCGCTTGTTCCGGCCCTGGCAGCTGAGGACCAAGCTGGTGATCATCGTCCTGGCCCTGCTGGCCGCGATCTGCGCCGCGGTCGGCCTGTCGGCGCACGCCGCGATGGAGTCCTTCCTCAGCGGCCAGCTGAACGAGCAGCTCGAACAGGCCTCCAACCGCGCCCTGCGGTCGCAGGAGGATTTCCGGCCCGACGACGAGGACGACCACAACGGGGACGGCCGCGACAGCGAGTCGGAGCAGCACGGGTCCGGACAGGTGCCCGAACCGGCAGATCCCCTGACCACGCCTGGCCAGGTCGTCGGCGTGCTGAACGCCCGCATCAGCGAGGATGAGGTCCGCAACGCGGGCGTCTTCATGCCCGACGGCGAACGCCAGGACCTTACGGCGGCAGACACGCGCGTCATCAGGAGCCTGGAGCTGAATGCGGCTCCCGAAGAGCACCGGCTCTCGGTCGGCGAGTACCGGCTGGTCGCCCGCTGGAGCGAGCGCCGCGAGGCCACGATCGTCACGGGCCTGCCGCTGCTCGCGAAAGAGCAGACCCTGGAGTCGCTGACGCGGACCATGACCGGCGTCTCCGCTGCGGGGCTGTTGGCGGCCGCGCTCGTCGGCACCCTGATCATCCGCCGGACCCTGCGGCCGCTGGGGCAGCTCTCCGGGGTCGCAACCTCGGTCTCCCGGCTGCCGCTGGGGCAGGGCCACGTCGCCATCGGCGAGCGCGTCCCGGCGAAGATCGCGGTCCCCGCCACCGAAGTCGGGCGGGTCGGCCATGCCTTCAACCTGATGCTGGACAACGTAGCGGGCGCCTTCGATGCCCGGCACCGGAGCGAGACCAAACTGCGCCAGTTCGTGGCCGACGCCAGCCACGAACTTCGGACTCCGCTGACCGCCATCCGCGGCTACTCCGAAATGATCCGGCTGACCGAGCAGCTCAGTCCCGAGGGCCGGTCCTCGATCGGGAAGGTGGAGTCCGAGGCCAAGCGGATGACGGCCCTGGTCGAGGACCTGCTCCTGCTCGCGCGGATGGATGAAGGCCAGCGCGCGGAGCAAAGCGAGGTCGACCTGACCGCGCTGGTCGCCGAGTCCGTCAATGATGTCCGCGCCATCGCCCCAAGCCACCGCTGGGTCCTCGACGTCCCCGACGATCCGGTCACCCTCCGCGCCAATCCCGGCCAGCTGCGCCAGGTCCTGGTCAACCTGCTGACCAACGCCCACCGGCACACCGGCCAAGGGACCACGGTCGTCACGTCGCTGGCCCGGGACGACGGCTACGTGCGGGTGAGCGTGGCGGACGACGGGCCCGGGATCCCCGAGGGCTTCGCCGGCCAGATTTTCTCCCGCTTCGCGCGCGCGGATACGTCCCGCTCCGACCGCAGCGGCTCGCACGGCCTCGGCCTGTCGATCGTCAAAGCCATCGTCACCTCGCACGACGGCACGGTCGGCGTGGACAGCCGCCCGGGCCGTACCGAATTCTTCGTGCGCCTCCCCTCCGCCGGGACCGTTCCCGCGAACAACTGACGGACGACGGCGGGTGGCCGGGACAGCAGCCCGACGTCCGGCCGTGGGCCAAGGACGATCGTACCGGTGCCGCCCCGGGCCGGGGACGATCGGCCGTTGCCGCATCCGCCGCTCCAGGAGGAACATGGCCTTCGGAGAGGAGCAGCCATGCCGCATCCCGACGAAGGCGCACCCGCCCCGGCCACCCGGGCACCGGCGTCGTACCGTGCCGCCGGAATTGCCGGCGTCGCCTCCTACCGGCGGATCAACAGCTTCCTGACCACGTCCGTCTACGCGCGGCGCCGGGACGAACCGGGAGTCTGCGACTTTGCCCTCGGCAACCCGCACGACATGCCCTCGGAGCAGTACGTCTCCGCCTACCGCGAGGCGCTCACTCCGCGGAACGAGGCCTGGTACGCCTACAAAACCAACGAGCCGAGGGCGCGGGAGGCCGCCGCGGCCTCCCTGGATCGGCACCTCGGCATAAGGTTCCGGGCCGAGGACCTTTACCTGACCACCGGCGGCTTCACGGCGATCGCCATGGCCCTCAAAGCCGTCGCGGATCCCGGCGACGAGGTCATCTACAGCCTGCCCCCGTGGTTCTGCTACGAGCCGCTGATCACCGAGGCGGCACTGGTTCCGGTCAAGGTGAAGGTCAACACGGACACGTTCGACGTCGACCTGGCCGCCATCGCCGCGGCCGTCACCCCGCGCACGCGGGCCGTGATCGTGAACTCCCCGAACAATCCCACCGGCCGGATCTACCCGCCGGAGCTGCTCACCGCCCTGGCCGGAGTGCTCGAGGAGGCCTCGGCGCGCACCGGCCGGCGCATCTACTTGATCTCCGACGAGGCCTACAACCGCATCGTGTTCGACGGCCTCCGCTTCCGCTCGCCCGCCGAGTTCTACCCCTACACCCTGGTGGCGTACACCTACGGGAAGACCCATCTGGCGCCGGGTGAGCGGATCGGCTACCTCGCCCTGCCCGCCGCCATGCCGGTCCGCCGGCAGCTCGCCGAGCCCCTGGCCGCCCTCCAGCTGGCGATGGGCTGGATCTACCCCAACGCGGTGCTGCAGCAGGCACTTCCCGCGCTCGAACAGTTCACCATCGACGTCGGCGCGCTTCAACGGAAGCGGGACCTGATGGTGGAGGCGCTGGCCGGGATGGGCTATCGGATCAGGAAGACTGAGGGCAGCTTCTACCTCTACGTCCCCTCCCCCGAGCCGGACGACATGGCCTTCACGGAAGAGGTGGGCGCGGAAGGGGTCCTCGTGATGCCCGGGGCGCTGTTCGAGACCCCGGGCTTTTTCCGGATCTCCCTGACCGCCAGCGAGGACATGGTCCGGCGTAGCCTTCCGGTCTTCGAGCTGGCCATCCGCCGTCGCGGCTAGCGGGCACCGGCAGCCGGAGCTGGCGCCCCTGCCGTCCGGGAGATCCGTCCGGCACCCGGGCGGCCGGCGGCGGGACATGACCCGCCGCCGGCCCGTTCCCGGGGCCTCCTGCCGGGCGGCCCCTACTTGGCTGCCGGAATGCGAATGAGCTTCTTGTTGACGAACTCCTGCATCCCGTAGCCCGCGAGCTCGCGGCCGACGCCCGAGCGCTTCACGCCGCCGAACGGCAGGTCCGCCTGCGTATCAGCAACGGAGTTGATGAAGACCATGCCGTGTCCAGCCTGTCCGCGACGTCCTTGGCCTTGTCCACGTCGGCGCTGAATACCGCTCCGCCGAGGCCGTAGGGGGAACTGTTGGCCAGCTCGATCGCTTCCTCGGCGTCCGCCACCTTGTAGACCACGGCGGCCGGACCGAAGAGCTCTTCGGTGTAGGCCCGCATGCCCGGCTCCACTCCGGTCAGCACCGTGGGCTCCACGTAGGCGCCGGGGCCGTCGACCAGGTGGCCGCCGGTGTGCAGGGTGGCCCCCTTCGAGACGGCGTCGTTGATCTGCTCCACCAGCCCCTCGGCGGCGGCGCGGGAGGACAGCGGGCCGAACCGGGTGGCGGGGTCCAGGGGGTCGCCGGGCGTGATGCGCGCCATCCGCGCCGTGAACTTCTCGACGAACTCCTCGTAGAGGTCCTCGACGACGATGAACCGCTTGGAGGCGGTGCAGGCCTGGCCCGCATTGCCCATCCGTCCGCCCACCGCCTCCTTCACGGCGGCGTCCAGGTCCTCCGCGTCCAGCAGGATGAACGGGTCGCTGCCGCCGAGTTCCAGCACGTACTTCTTCAGGTGCTGCCCCGCCAGGGCCGCCACGGCGGCGCCGGCGCGTTCGCTGCCGGTCAGGGAGACGCCCTGGACGCGCGGGTCGGCGATGATGTCGGCGACCTGGTCGTTCGTCGCGAACACGTTCACGTAGGCGCCCTCGGGCAGCTGTGCGTCACGGAAGATCTGTTCCATGGCCAGCGCGGACTGCGGGCAGCTCGGCGCGTGCTTGAGCAGGATGGTGTTGCCGAGCATCAGGTTCGGTGCCGCGAACCGCGCCACCTGGTAGTAGGGGTAGTTCCACGGCATGATTCCCAGCAGCACGCCGACGGGCGCGGAGCGGACTACCGCCTCGCCGCCGCCGCGGACCTGAAGCGGCTCGTCCGCCATGAATCCGGGGCCCTCTTCGGCGTAGTACTCGTAGATGTCAGCCACCAGGCCCACCTCGCCCAGCGCCTGGCTGACCGGCTTGCCCATTTCGAGGCTGATCAGTTCGGCGAGTTCCTGGCGGCGCTCGCGGTACAGCGCGGCCACGCGCCGCAGGACCTCGGAGCGGTCCCCGACGGCCGAATGCCGCCACGATTCGAAGGCCGCCTGCGCCTGCTTCAGTGCGCTCTGGATTTCCTCGTCGCTGGCGGTGGCCGCTTCGAAGATCGTTTCCCCGGTGGCTGGATTGATGCTCTGGTAATAACTCATGTTCCCCAAAATATCCCCTCAGCCGGACGGCCGTTCCAGCATTTCCCCACATTTCTTCTAATTCTCCCGCGCGCGAACAAGCGCGAACATATCCGTTCGCAATATTGAAATATGCCCGCGCCGGCAGAGTAGAATATCGTCATTCCCGGCAGTGGCCAGCCGTCATGCCTGCCTGGATCCGGCCTTAAGGAGAGATCGTGGCGTCACCCCCGGTGCTGCAGTCGCAGATCTACCGCTCCTTGCCCGAGATGGAGCGGTCGGAAGCCATCGTGCGCCGGATTTCGACGGCGATCTCCCTCGGCATGCTGCGGGTGGGCGAACGGCTCCCGGCGGAGTCCGAGCTCTCCGAGATGTTCGGCGTCGCCGGCGCGACCCTGCGTGAGGCGCTGGCCGCGCTCCGCGACCAGGGCGTGGTGGAAACCCGGCGCGGCCGCAGCGGCGGAACCTTCGTGGTGAAGTCCCCCGCCACGCAGGCCGAGCAGCTGCGCCGGTACCTTCAGGAAACCTCCATCGCGGATTTGCGCGACCTCGGCGACGAGCAGACGGCGGTCGCGTCCGCCGCCGCCCGCCTGGCCTGCGACCGAGCGCACCCCAATGACCTGGACCGGCTGGAGCAACTGGCCCGGGGGCTCGACCGGGCGGACTCCCCGGAGGGCCGGGCCCGCGCGGACAGCCGCTTCCACATCGAGCTGGCCGTGGTCGCGCAGTCGCCCCGGCTGACCGCGCAGGAGATCCGGCTGCAGGCTGAAGTCGGCCAGTTGCTGTGGACGCCGCTGGCCGGTATTTTCGACTCCGCGGCAGCCGCCCGTGAGCATCTGGAGATCGTCAGCGCCGTCCGGGCAGATGACCCGGACCGGGCCCAGCGGCTGGTCCACGAGCACATCCGGCGGAACACCTACCACCTGATCGACACCAAGCTCACGCTGACCCATGCCGGCGACGAAGAGGAGATTCGATGAACGCGCCCGTATCGGCCCGCGCCGCTGCTACGTCCGTGGCCGCTGCGATCGAGTCGTGGCTGAACGCGCTGTACAAAGACCTCTCGTCCACGTGCGCCGAGGTGGAAGAACAGCTGGAAGCGAAGGTCGGGGCTGGCGATAAAATATCCCGGAATGACATTTCCGGGCTGCGTGGAATATCCGCCGAATTCCTGGATTCCCATCCTATTGTCGTCGGGGCAGGAGTCATTTTCTCCATTTCGGCATTAAAGGACGCTGAAGGCGTCCTGGAATGGTGGTTCCGGAATGGAGCGGGGGAAATCGAAAAGCTGGATTTCGATCTGACGCCCGACGGCGAACGGTTCTACGACTACGAGCAGGCCCCCTGGTTTTCGATTGCCGCCAAGACCGGCCGGCAGTCCATCGCCGGCCCGTACGTCGACTACCTGGGCTTCGACGAGTACATCATGACCTGCACCGTGCCCAGCTATATCCACGGACAGTTCATCGGGGTCACCGGCTGCGACATCCGGATCCGGGACCTCGAGAACACCTTCATCCCGTTCGTCCGGCGGATCCCGGGCGACGCCGCGATCCTCAACGGCCAGAACCGGGTCATTTTGGGAAACTCCGGCCGCTTCATCGTCGGGGAACGGGTCAAGACGGAGCCGGAAGGCTTCTGCTTCATCCCGCTGGACGTGCCGAACCTCGACCTGCGCCTGATCTGCGCGGCGGAGTAGCCGCACGGACCAGGCGCCGCGCGAGGCAGCAGGGGCGCGGTCTGCCAATACCCCGCCCCGCCGACTCAGGCCCGGCCCGCCTCCGCCAGATCCCGCACCTCCGCCCCGCCGCTAGCCCGGCTCTGCCGCACGAATTCCTCGAACAGCAGCGAGCGGTGCCCCGCGTCGCCGTCGGAATCCTCCGGGTGCCACTGCACGCCGACCACCCAGGTCCTTGCCGGATGTTCGGTGCCTTCGACCACGCCGTCCCGCGCCACCGCCGCCACCGCGAGTTCCGGAGCCACGGTCCCGACGGCCTGGTGGTGGCCCGAGCGCACGGTCACCGAGTCCCGGCCCAGGACGGCGGCCACCTTGGAACCGGGCAGCAGGTCCACTTCCTCGTCCAGGAACATCGGCTCGCCGGGACCGCCCCGGTGCAGGTGCCACGGGTCCAGGTCGGGCACCAGCGTCCCGCCGCACGCCACGTTGAGCAGCTGCGAGCCGCGGCAGATGGCCAGCAGCGGCTGGTCCCGCTCCAGCACCCCGCGGATCAGCTCCAGGCAGTACTCGTCCGCGCGCAGGTCCACGCCGTACGAATTCGGCACCGGATCCGTGTGGCCGTACAGCGACCCGTCCACGTCCCCGCCGCCGAGGAAGAGCACCCCGTCGTAACGGGCCAGCTCGGCCTCGGGCAGCAGCTCTTCGGCCGCGCTGTCCACCAGTTCGGCCCGGGCGCCGGCCGCGTGCAGCGTCTCGAACGCCACCCGGGTGAACCGCTCCATCAGTTCCAGCGTCTGTTCCGTCATGCCGGGGAAGGTCAGGGACACGACGACGGCGATGCGCGGCGCCTCGGGGCCAAGCGTCCCATTGTCCCGGGGCAGCACCGCGGCCGGATCCACGCGCAGCGGTTGGGCGTTCATCGGGCACCTGCCAGCTGCCCGCCGGCACCGGCACTCTGCGCCGACGCGCCTTGCCCCGCGCCGTCCCGCCGGGCCCGGGCGGCCTCGACCACCCAGGCGAACAGGGCGTGGTCGGCGGGATTGCTGTCGGCGGTGTCCTCGGGGTGCCACTGCACCGC
This sequence comes from Arthrobacter mangrovi, assembly GCF_026011795.1. Classification (GTDB taxonomy): domain Bacteria; phylum Actinomycetota; class Actinomycetes; order Actinomycetales; family Micrococcaceae; genus Crystallibacter; species Crystallibacter mangrovi. Next base: position 309,320 of record NZ_BRVS01000001.1, read on the forward strand.
CAGCAGCGGCGCACCCGGAACCTCGAGGGCCTCCACGACGCCGTCGTCGGCAACGGCGGTGACCTGCAGGTCCGCGCCCACCTGCCCTGCCGCCTGGTGGTGGTAGGAGGAAACCTCCACCGGCCCGGAACCGACCACGGACGCGAGCAGCGACCCCGCCGTGACCGAAACTGGATGCACGGCGCCCTTGTGCTGGATGCTGCCCGCTTCGCCGCCCGGCTCCAGATGCGGGATCAACGTGCCGCCGCGCGCCACGTTGAGCAGCTGCAGCCCGCGGCAGATCGCCAGCGTCGGCACCCCGGCGGCGACGCACGCGGCCAGGACCTCGGTTTCGAACGCGTCCTGTCCCGCGTAGTCGGCGGGCCAGTAGTGCTCGTCCGGCTCCGCCCCGTACAACTCGGGCGAGACGTCCGCCCCCCCGGGGAGCACGACGCCGTCGAACCTGCGCACCTGGTCCGCGGCGGCGGCACCCTCCGGGAACATGATGACGGGCTCCCCGCCGGCCGCCGCGATGCTGCGCAGCACCTGCGCCGCCACTGCGACGCCCTCGAAGCGCAGCCCGTGCACCGAGCTGGACCACATGCCCGGCACCCCGATCAGCGGCCGGCTCATGCCGGGACCCCCGCGCCGAGCGGGAACGGCAGCTGCGGCATCCACTGCCGCCAGGTCCGCTCCAGCCGGCCGTCCGCCACCACTGCGGCGAGCGCGGCGTTGAGGTCGGCGAGCAGGAACGGGTTGTCCTTGGCCACGCCTACTCCCCACCGGTTTCCGGTCGGGTGCGTGAAGGCCACGTCGTAGGCCGGGTCTTCGCCCAGCGGGACGGTGACGACGTCGTCGTCCACCATCGCGTCCACCTCCCCGCTGCGCAGGGCGGCGAGCATGTCCCCGAAGACGTCCTCGCCGGTGAACGGCACCGGGACGGCGCCGGGGAAGGTCACCGCGAGCTTCATATTCGCGCTGCCCTCGATCGCCGCCACCCTGTAGCCGGCCAGGTCCTGGGGCGAGCGCGCCGGATCGCCCCTGCGGACCAGCACGGTTTCGTCGAAGACCGCGTAGGGGTCGGTGAAGTTCACGATGGCCTGGCGCTCGGGGATGATGCCCTGGCCGCACCAGACGGCGTCCACCCGGTGGTCGCGCACGGCCGGCAGCATGTCGTCCCAGGCCAGGAACGCCCACTCGATGCGCAAACCCAGCACTGAGGCCACCAGTTCGGCCGCGGCCGGCTCGTAGCCGCGGCGGTGCCCGGCGCCGTCGGCCAGGTTGAACAGCGGCGGCGCCTCCGAGTCGATGCAGGCCAGCCGCAGGAGGCCGGGGGAAAGGGTCGCGGGGCTCACGGGATGGTCTCCCAGTACATCTCGCGGTCCCACTCGGTGATGGCGCCGCAGTACCGCGCCCACTCCTCCTGCTTCAGCTGGGTGTAGATGGAGACCAGGTCCGCCGGCAGCGCCGAGGTGAGGTAGGTGTCCGACACGAACGCGTCGATGGCGTCCCCCAGGGTGAGCGGCAGCTGGCCGCCGATCGCCGGCACGTCCGCGCCGCCGTCGTCGGGCCGTCCCGGATCCAGCTGCCGGTTCAGGCCGTCCTCCATCGCCGCGATCAGCAGCGTGTGGGACAGGTAGGGGTTCACGGCGGCGTCCGGCACGCGGTACTCCATCCGGCCGTTGGAGGAGATCCGGACCAGGCATCCGCGGCTGTCCAGGCCCCAGTTGGCCGTGCTCGGGGCGAACTGGCCGGCGTCCCAGAACCGCTTGTAGGAATTGACCGTCGAGGCCATGACCGCCATGGAACCGGGGGCGTGCGCGAGCAGGCCGCCGATGGCATGCTGGGCCGTCTGCGAGACATGCAGCTCCACCCGCCCGGCGTCCTCGGTGACGTTGGTGTCCCCGTCCCACAGGCTCAGGTTGTGGTGGCAGCCGTTGCCCATCTGGCCGTTGTAGGGCTTGGGCATGAAGCTGGCCGTGACGCCGAACTCGCGGGCCACCTGCTTGCAGATCTGCCGGTAGGTGACCAGCCGGTCCGCGGTGTTCTCCACGCGGTCGTACATCCAGTTCAGCTCGAGCTGGCCGTCGTCCTCGTAGTCGCCCTCGATCATGTCCAGCCCCATCGCCTTCGCGTAGGTGACCAGCTGCTTGTAGATCGGGCGCATCCGCTCCAGGTTCTCCACCTGGTAGGCCGGGCTGGTGCCCGGCTTCTTCACGACCTCGAGGCCCGGCCCCTCCCAGGTCATCTCCGGTTCGGTACCGGAGCGGACCTCGAACCCGGTGCGGGCGGTGAAGGCCTCGTGGCTGCGGATCAGCAGCGAGCGGGTGTCGATCGGCAGCAGGCGGCCGCCGACCTCCGGCAGGTGCGGGGGCTCGTAGGCGGTGCAGAAAATCCGTGCCACCGAGGTGTCCCAAGGCAGCACCACGAAGGTGTCGGGCTCCGGCAGCGCCCAGAACTCGCCGGCCTCGATGCCGCCGCCGATCAGGTTTCCGTAGCGGTCGTTCTGCAAGTCGGACAGGGCGGTGCGGTGGAAGCAGATGCCCTTTTCCAGGTTGCGCTTGAAGTGGTTCGCCGGGACCATCTTGGCCACCATGCGCGAGCCGATGGTCGGCAGCGCGTAGTAGACGTACTCCACGCCGGCTTCCTGGATCTTGCGTCCCAGGTCGCGGACGACGTCGGGGCGCAGGTTCCGCTCGCGGTGGCGGGCGAACGCTTCTCGGTCGTTAAGTCCGGCCAGCAGGTCGGTTCCGGCCACATCGGGCCGTACGGGGGTGAGGGTCATGGCAGTCTTCTTTCAGTCGTTCGTAGCCGGCGGTTTAGACGGCGGCCAGGCGTGCGGCCACGCCGGCATCGGTCACGAGCTTGCGGTAGTGCAGTTGCTTGTCGGCGGGCAGGGCACAGGTCACGGCTCCGATGAGCCGGCCGTCGCGGTAGTAGCCCAGCGCGGCACCGGCGGCGGGGCGGTCCGGGTCGCCTTCGAGGACCTCGATCCGCTCGGCGAGCGCCGGGCTGCCGACGCCCTGGATCCGGATCTTGAAGATGTCGGTCCAGAAGGAGGGCAGCGGCGCCGCGGGTTCCGGCACCGCTTCGCCGTTGAGCCCCGCGACCAGGGCGGGCGCGGCGATCTTTGCCGTGTCAGCCGGGGTGGCCCAGTGCTCGACGCGGCGGGCTCCGGTGCCCGTGCGCTGGTCGGGATAGCGGGCGACGTCGCCGACCGCGACCACGGACGGCAGCGCCCCGCGGGCGCCGATAACGCGCATCGACTCGTCGCAGAGCACGCCGTCCGCTAGGTCCAGCCCGTTGCCGGCCAGCCACTCCGTATTCGGCTTCGAACCCACGGCTTCGATCACGACGTCGGCGGGGACCTCGGTGCCGTCCGACAGCCGGACGCCGGCGCACCTGAGGTGCGATCCGGCGTCGTACCCGTCCCCTGTCTCCGACAGGAATTCCACCACGCGGCGGCCGGAAACACAGTGGACGCCCTTCTCTGCCAGGAAGCGGCGGACGCCGTCGCTCAGCCGCCGGCCGAGGGGGCGCTCCATCGGTCCGCTGCCGCCCTCGACGAGCGTGACCTGGCAGCCCAGGGACGTCGCGGTCGCGGCGGCCTCGCAGCCGATGAAGCCGGCGCCGACCACCACCACCCGGGTGCCCGGACACAGTTCGCGGTGCAGCCCCAGCGTGTCATCGATCGTGCGGATGACGTGGCGGCCGTGGCGCGGTCCCGGCACCTCGACCCTTGCGGGGCGCAGGCCGGTGGCGATGACCAGGCCGTCGTAGGCCAGTTCCTCGCCGGTGGCCAGCGTCAGCGTGCGGGCGGACAGGTCCGCCCGGGTGACCGGCGCGCCGAGCCGCCAGTCGATGCCGGTGGCGGTCCTGCGCTGGCGCAGCGTGACCGCGGCGAGCGCCTCGGCGGCCGAGCCCGGCGCGGCCAGCAGCTCCTTGGACAGCGGCGGCCGGTTGTAGGGCGGGTGGGACTCCTGGCCGAGGACGACGATGTCCTCCTCCCAGCCAGCCGAACGCAGCTGTTCGGCGGCCCGCAGCCCTCCCATCGAGGCCCCTGCGACGGCTATTCTGCGGGTCATCGCTAGTCCTTCAGGAAGATCGCCTGGACGGGGCAGACGTCGATGGCTTCTTCCACCTCGTCCAGCAGGGCGTCGTCGAAGGTGGGTTCGTATTCGAGCACGCCGTCGGTGTTCATCCGGAACACTTCGGGGGCGGCGATGGCGCACTGGCCGTGGTTGTCGCAGAGGCTGCGGTCGACGTCGATGGTCCTCATGGGAAAGTCCTTCCGTAGGTGGTGCTGTGGTGCTGTTGGTGGGCTAGGAGCGCTTGGTGAAGCCGATGGGCAGGCGGATCGGGCCGGTGTTGCCGGAATCCGGCAGCCACTCGTCGCCGCCGACCAGGTGCGGGTTGGCCAGGCGGCTAGCCAGCAGCGGCAGCGCCTCGCTCATGTCCGCCCGGGCAACGAAGTGGCCGAGGCAGTGGTGGACGCCGCCGCCGAATCCGTAGTGCGGCGCATGCTCGCCGAGCAGGTCCATCTCCGGGTTCGGGAAGGCGCGCGGATCCGTGCCGGAGGACTGGGTGAACAGGTGCACGGTGGTGCCCTTTGCGATGGCCAGTCCCTGGTACTCGAAGTCCTCGACGGCCTCGCGGGTCACCCAGGTGACGGTCGGGTTGGTGCGCATGACTTCCTCCACGGCCTTGCCGCCAAGGTCGGGCCGCTCCGCCAGCAGTTCCCACTGCTGCGGGTTGCGGATGAAGGACTGCATGGCCAGGCCCAGCTGGTTGCGCGTGGTGTCCATGCCGCCGAAGATCAACAGCACCAGTGCGTTGCGCAGTTCCTCGTCGCTGAGCCGGTCGCCGTCCCGGCTGGCCAGCACCAGGCGGGAGACGAAGTCCTCGCCCGGGTTGGCCTGCCGGTCCCGGATCAGCTCCTCCGCATAGTCATAGAGTTCGGCGACGGCCGCCTCGACCTTGTCCAGGTCCTGCTTGAAGGTCACGCCCAGGGCCAGGCCCACGGTGGAGGCGAGCCGCGCGATCTTGGGCCACTCGCTCTCCGGGATGCCGAGCAGGATGGTCAGCACCCGGGTGGCGTAGGGCTCGGCGAAGTCGCGGATGAACTCGCACTCGCCCTTGTCGATGAATGCGTCCACCAGCTCGTTGGCCAGTGCCTGGAACCGGGGCACCAGCTCCTTGATCAGGCGCGGGGAGAAGGCCGGGTTCAGCAGCCGGCGGATCCGGTGGTGGTCCTCGCCCTCCAGCACCAGCAGGTTCTTGGTCCACCAGTCGAAGAACAGTCCGCCGTGGACGCCGTTGTGCGCCGGCCACTTGGCGCTGCCCTGGGAGAGCTTGGGGCTCTTGAGCAGCTTGCTCACCTCGTCGTAGCGCAGCACGGCCAGCCCGAAGTTGGTCCGGGCGTACCAGCTCTGCTCGCGGGCGGTGCGCAGCTCTTCGGACTGCATCGCGAACGACGGGTCCGAGATGTTCAGGTAGGGAACCTCAACGGTGGACGTGCTCATGGTGGAACCTGTTCTTTCGTCTGTGTGACTGGTCTGATGCTGAAGGGGTGCTGGAGGGCTGAGGGATGCTCAGTCGCTGAAGGAGTGCCGGGGTCCGGACGGGATGGCGTCTCCGGCGGGTGCATCGCCCTTCAGGTAGGGCTTCTTCCAGGCCATGTAGACCAGGCCCAGGACAACGACGCCGACGGCGGAGATCAGCACGATGTAGTTCGAGAACCAGCCAGCCTCCGGGGTCCGCGGCCAGGCCATGTTGACCATGCCGAGGACGCCCCAGGCGAGCGCGGCGACGTTGACCGGGATGCCCCAGGCGCCGAGCTGGAAGGCACCGCGCGGCCGCCAGCCCTTGAGCCGGGCCCGCAGGGAAGCCAGGACCACCATCTGGAAGCCCATGTACATGCCCATCGCGGCGAAGGAGATGATGGTGACCAGCGCGTCCTCGGACACCTTGGAGCCGATCACGATCAGCGCCGGGACGAGGCCGGCCAGCAGCAGGGCATACGGCGGCACGTGGCGGGACTCGCTGAACTTGCTGAGGAGTTTGCTCGCCGGGAGGATGCCGTCGCGGGCCATCGAGTAGGCCAGCCGCGAGGACGCCGCCTGCAGGCTCAGTACGCAGGAAACGAAGGAGATCAGGACGACGGCGAGGACCACCTTCATGCCGACCGGGCCGAAGGCCGCCAGGAGCACGTTGCCGACCGGATCGGCGTCGGTCCCGCTGATCACCGCGCCGAAGTCCGGCACCGCCAGGATCAGGGACAGGCAGACGAACATGGCGGCGAAACCGCCGATGTAGATGGTCATGCGCATGGCCTTCGGGATGGTGCGCCCCGGGCTCGGAACTTCCTCGGCCACATCGCCGCACGCCTCGAACCCGTAGTACTGGTAGATGCCGATCAGGCCGGCCGCCGCGAAGGCGATGAAGTAATTGCTGCCCTCGCCGGCGCCGAAGCTCTGGAAGAGGACGCTCAGGTCATGGTGCCGGGCGGTCACGATCAGCCAGAAGCCGACCACCAGCGCGCCGCCGAGCTCGGCGAGCAGCCCGAGCATGGCGACCTTGTTCAGCACCTTCGTGCCGCCGAGGTTCAGGATCGTAGCAAGCAGGATGACTCCCAGCGCCGCCAGGATGACCGAGTTGACGCTGCTTTCCATGCCGAGGAGCGAGCTGAGGAACGGGCCGGCGCCGTAGGCGACGCTGGCGATGGTGGCCAGCAGCGCGCAGAGGTAGACCCAGCCGTTCATCCAGCCCCACTTGCGGCCCCACAGGCGCCGGGACCAGGGGTACACGCCGCCGGCAACCGGGTAGTTGGAGACCACTTCGCCGAATACGGTTGCCACGAGCAGCTGGCCGCCGCCGACGATAATGAGCGACCAGAACATGGGCGGTCCGGCGATCCCCAGGGACGCGGCGAACAGCGAGTAGATGCCCACCACCGGAGACAGGTAGGTGAAGCCGAGGGAGACGTTCCCCCAGAAAGTCATTTCGCGCTTGAATTGCTGATCGTACGAGTAACCTAGGCTGGCCAGATGCTCGGCATCCTCATCGATGCCGGCCTCCCCAGCGGGCCGCGTCATTTCGGCTGACATTGCGCTCCTTCAGGACTGATAGTTATAAGCGGTCGAGCGTGGCCTCCGAGGAGCCCCATTCCCCGTTGTGACGAAGGCCACGTGATCGCCATCACGGAAAAACCCTACAAATGAATGATTTAGAACGCAAGGGTCATCCAGTAGGTTTCTTGGCGGCGCCACGCCTTGGAAGGCCGATGCCGCACTGCTGCTACGGTATTGCGCCCCGAAATACGCGGAATATGACGGGGCTCACTAAAGGTGTAAACGCTGGGAAAAGCTTTATTATCGACAGATTTCCTCGCCCTGCTACAGCAACGGCCATACCCGGCGCCGCAGGTCGTACAGCTCCCACGCCCGGGGAATCAGGTCGCAGGCGGCATCCGAAGCCCGGCGCAGCTGGGCCATGCCGCCGGCGGCTTCGCGCGCCGCGCCGGAACCGGCGAATCCACCGCCCGGACTGCCGTCCCCTGCACCAGCACGGCCGACCCCGCCGCCGTGGCCGCTAAAGGGCCCCGGATAGCTGCCGGGGTTTCCGGCGGCCCATTCCAGTCCGTGCGAGTAGCCGCTGCAGAACTGCCAGATGTAGATCAACTCGGCCGGGACGCCGCCGTCCGCCCTCAGATCCTTGAGGATCGCGGTCTGCGTCCTGTTCTTGGTCGCGTAGCCCCAGTGGCCGCCGGCCTTCCTGGTGAAGATCGGCGACAGGCCGGCAGCCCGGGCCGCCTCGTTGACCTCATGGCGGAGTCCCTCGAAGCTGTCCCGCGCATCCGGATGCAGCTCCGGGTGCAGCTCCTCGAGGTAGGCATCCCAAAACGAGGCGGCATTGAAGACATCCCTGGCGACCAGCACCAGGCTGCGCCGGATTCGCTCGCGGCCTTCCTCCGGCTGCAGCGCCCAGAGCACCGTCGTGCCGCATTCGATCACGGTCCGGACCAGCGAATACGGCGCGTGCGAGTTCAGCCGGTAGAACACCCCGCCGGACGGCTCCTCCACGAACAGCAGCCGGCGCAGGGCCTGCAGGTTGTCCATCGCCGCCGCGAGCGACTGTTTGAGCAGGCCGCTCACGCTCCGCGACGCGGCAAAATGCCGGTCCATCGCAGCCAGCGGCGAGCCCGGCTCGATCTCCTCGCCCGCAGCATCGCGCGCACTGTAGGGAGCCAGCGCATCGAGCCGCGCCAGGATCGCCGCAGCCGCCTGGCCGTCCGGTTCCGGGCCGCCGACCAGGCCGGCGCAGCCCTCGGGCACCCGCCCGTCTCCCATGCGGACATCGTAGTCCCGCCCGCTCCCTCGCGCTTCCGCCCGGACCGCAGCCTCCCCCTCGTCGGCTGCCGGTCCTTGTGCATTCCATCCCGCTCCGGGCCGAGTCGTCCAATGCGGGGAGCCGAATGGCCTTCCTAGACTGGTCGCCAGTTCCGGGCCGACAACGGTCCGGCATCTCTCCAGCGAAAGGGCACCGATGCCTGCACAGCCCGGCCTCCCGCCGTCGTCCGCTGTACGTCCGTTGGAAGGCGTTCTGGTTGCGGACTTTTCCCGTGTGCTGGCCGGACCGCTGGCCACCATGACGCTGGCCGATCTGGGCGCGCGGGTGGTCAAGGTGGAACGACCGGAGGCCGGCGACGACACCCGCAGCTGGGGCCCGCCGTTCTCCCCGACCGGATCGACCTATTTCGAGAGCGTCAACCGCAACAAGGAGTCCGTCTGCCTGGACCTGTCCGACGCCGGGGACCTGGCCGCGGCCCGCGAACTGGCTTTGCGGGCGGACGTCCTGGTGGAAAACTTCAAGCCCGGCGGCATGGCGAAGCTGGGCCTGGGCTACGACGAGCTGTCTGCGGAAAATCCCGGGCTCATCTACGCCTCGATTTCCGGCTTCGGGTCGGCCCAGGGGGCATCGCTGCCGGGCTACGACTTCATCGTGCAGGCGGTCGGCGGACTGATGAGCATCACCGGCGAGGCGGACGGCTCCCCCTACAAGGCCGGCGTCGCGCTGGTCGACGTGCTGACCGCGAAGGACGCGACGATCGGTATCCTCGCAGCCCTCAATGCGCGCAGCAGCTCCGGGCGCGGGAGCCTGCTGGAGGTCAACCTTCTCTCCAGCTTGCAGGGCGCGCTGGCCAACCAGGCACAGGCCTACCTCGGCGCCGGCAAGGTGCCCGGCCGGATGGGCAATGAACATCCCTCGATCGTGCCCTACCAGCTGCTGGAGTGCGCCGACGGGCCGCTCGCCATCGCGTGCGGAAATGACGGGCAGTTCCGGCGGCTGGCCGAGGTCCTGGGGCGGCCCGAGCTGGCGGAGGACCCGCGGTTCGCCACCAACAGCGCCCGGGTGGAACACCGCGCGGAACTGATCCCGCTGCTGGAGCAGGCCCTCGGCACCGCGACCGCCGCCGTCTGGCAGGACAAGCTCGTCGGCGTGGGCGTGCCCGCCGGACCGGTGGCCACGATCGACGCCGGCATCGAGTACGCCGACTCCCTCGGGCTGCAGCCCACCATCGACGTCCAGGACGCCGCCGGCCGGACGGTCGGCCGGCAGGTCCGGCATCCCATCAGCTGGACGCCCGCCTTCGAGCCGCGCAGCAGCGCACCGCCGGCCCTCGGCCAGCACACCGACTCCGTGCTGGAGTGGCTGCGCCGCTGAACCAGCCGGAAGACCGGACAGTGGAGGTAGTCACAGTCCGCGGCGGCGCAGGGCGAGCCAGAGGTGGGCGGCCGTGTCCGGATCGTCGAGGCTGACGCCGAGCAGCCGCTGCGCGACGGCGATCCGGTGGCGGAGCGAGTTCCGGTGGATCGCGAGGTCGCGCGCCGTCTCCTCCCAATGCCCGCGGCGGCGCAGGTAGGCGGCGACGGCACCGAGCAGGTCCGCGCGCTGGTAGCCGGCGAGCGCGTCCACCCAGCGGTCGGCGCGGGAATCCTCATCCCCCGCGGTACCGACCAGCCGGCCCGCTGGTGCCTGCAGGGCGGCGCGGCGCAGGACGGCTGCCTGGGAAGCGGCGTCGGCGAGCGGAACGGGTCCGGTCCAGGCCGCGCCGGTGCGCGGCCGGCCGGCGGTGTCGCTCCCGGATTCCCGCCCGGCCTGCTCGCCAGCTGCCGGCCGGCCAGGCTGATCGGCAGTCGTCAGCCGGATGGAGCCGTCCGCCTCCATTCCCGCGGGAAGCGGTTCCCCGTGGGCGCGCGCCTCGGACGTCCCCGACGGCGACCCGCCCGCCGCGTCGGGCCCGCCCTCCCATGGCAACAGTCCGCCGTCGTACTCTTCCGGCTCGGGTGCGGCAGCCGGTACCAGGTCCGCCGTGTCCAGCAGGAAGAATCCGAGGCCGTCCTCGGCGAAGCGGAGCCGGCTCATGGCCAGGGCGGCCCCCGGGCCCGGGGCACCGTCCTCCACAGTGAGCCCGGCGACGGTCACGGCAAGGGCCCGCAGGTCGCCGTCCTCCGTCCGCGCCGCCAGCATCCGCACCCGCTCCGGCAGCGGGCCCAGCCCGACGTCGGCCGCCAGCAGCCGGGCCGCTTCGACGTGCCCGCGGACAATCAGTTTGGCCACCGCGGACCCCAGCACCGCCGACGAGCCGGTCAGCTCCTCGTGCTGCTGCGCCTTGAGGGCAAGCAGCACGCAGACGGTCATGATGATCTGCCGGTCCGCCTTGGTGACGGTGCGGCCCGACCCGATGGCCAGGAAGCCCTCGATCCGCCGGCCGACCAGGATCGGGTACTCCACCACGGGGCTGCCGTGCAGCCAGAACGTCGCCGCCGAGTGCGCGCCCGCCCGGTTCAGCCTGGCCGTTTCCTCGCGCAGGTGCGGCAGCAGCGCCGCGGATCCCGTGGGCCAGATCGTCTCGGCTCCGCCGTCGGCCGGGAGGTAGGCGGCCCAGCCGCCGAGTGCCTGCGCCAGCCCCTGCACCACGGATGGCAGCGCATCCGGCCGCATCGCCGCCCGGGCCAGCGCCGTCTGGGTGCCAAGCCCGGCAATCAGGTCCGCCTGCCCGCTGCGGCCGGCCAAGTCCCAGAACGCGCGCGAGACATCGAGGAACGGGACGCCGTCCGGCACCACCATCAGCTCCAACCGCTCCCCGGCGCAGGCCTCGATGAGTGCCGGCGGCACGCTGTCCAGTCCCTCGCCGAGCCCCAGCCCGAGCGCGGCGACGCCCCTGGCGGCCAGCCGGCGGACGTAGGCGGAGGCCGTCGCCGCCGTTCCACCGAGGGGAATGCCCGTGGTCAGCAGGAGCTCGCCGCCTTCCAGGTAGGCGGTGGGGTCCTCCAGTTCGGACACGTGCACGCCGCTGAGCTGGACGCCGGGCACCGTCCCGGGAACTGCGCGGTGCAGGGAGGGGCCGAGTTCGGCGCTGAGCTGGGCGAGCGAAACCATGGTCCGATTATCCAACGCCACGGGCATCCGTGGACAGAGCATCCAATGACCGGACGGTTGCGCCGCCGTTAGCGTGGTCCCATGACCGTACAGACCTCGGGCCCCGCCCCGCTCCCCCAGTCCCGCCATCTGGCCACCGCCATCCCCGGCCCCCGCTCCGAGGCGCTGCATGCCGAGCGGCGGGCGCAGGTAACCGACGGCTTCGGCATCGCCCTGCCGGTCTTTGTCGAGCGCGCGGACGGCGGCATCCTGGCGGACGTGGACGGCAACCGCCTGATCGATTTCGCCTCCGGCATTGCGGTCACGAGCATCGGCGCCAGCCACCCGCGGGTCCGCGAACGCGTGGCCGCCCAGCTGGAGCGCTTCACGCACACCTGCTTCATGGTCACGGAGTACGAGTCCTTCACCCAGGTCGCCCGGTGGCTCAACGAGCACACCCCCGGCGACTTCGAGAAGCGCACTGCCCTATTCTCCACCGGCGCCGAGGCCGTCGAGAACGCGGTCAAGATCGCCCGCTCCGCCACGGGCCGGCCCAAGGTCCTGGTCTTCGACGAGGCCTACCACGGCCGTTCGCTGCTGACCATGGCCATGACGGCCAAGGAGAATCCGTACCGCCTGAACTTCGGCCCGTTCCCCGCCGAGATTGTGCGCGCGGCGTCGGCCAATCCGCTGCGTCCGGGCGCCGGCACCTCCACGGCAGGAACCAACAACGACGGCGGCGCCGTCTCGGGTGCCGATGTCACCACCGCGGCCCTTGCCTCGGTCGAGGCAACGCTCGCCGAGCACGGGGCAGACGCGTTCGCCGCCATGGTGATCGAGCCCATCCAGGGCGAAGGCGGCTTCGTGGTACCGGCGCCCGGCTTCCTCAAAGGGCTGCGCGACATCGCCGACCGGCACGGCATCGTCCTGGTGATCGACGAGATCCAGGCCGGCATGGGCCGCACCGGCACCCTGTTCGCCAGCGAGCACGAGGGCGTCGCCGGTGACATCACGCTTAGCGCCAAGGCACTGGCCGGTGGCCTGCCGCTCAGCGCCGTGACCGGGCGGGCCGACCTGATGAACGCCGTCCACGCCGGCGGCCTCGGCGGCACCTACGCCGGCAACCCGCTCGCCTGCGAGGCGGCACTGGCCGTGTTCGAAGCGTTCGAGGACGGCAGCCTGCTGGCCAACGCCCGCTCCATCGAAGCCGCCGCCCGCGAAGTCCTGGAACCGCTCGCGACCGAAACGGACGTCGTCGCCGACTTCCGCGGCCGCGGCGCCATGCTCGCCCTCGAGTTCGCGGACCGGGACACGCTCGCCCCGCGCGCGGACCTGGCCAAGGAAATCTCCGCGCGCTGCCACGCCCAGGGCGTCCTCACCCTGACCTGCGGCACGCACGGCAATGTCATCCGGCTCCTGCCGCCGCTGGTCATCGGGCACGAGCTGCTCCGCGACGGGCTGGCCGTACTGCGCCAGGCGATCCTGGATGTGGCCGCGGAGGCCGGCGCCCGCACCGCCGAAGCCTCCGCTCCCGCCCTCGCCTGACCGCCGCGCCCGCCCTCGCCTGACCGCCGCCGTCGTTAGCCCTTTCACCGAGCCGCCGCCCCTCCCGACAGAAAGCAGCACAATGTCCCTCGACTACGACCTGATCAGCTTCGAATCCCTCCTGACCGAGGAGGAGCGGCTGCTGCAGAAGAGCGTCCGCTCCTTCGTGGATGCCACGATCAAGCCGAATATCGCCGGCTGGTACGAGGACGCCGTCTTCCCGCTGGAGATCGTGCCGGAGATGGCGAAGCTGGGCCTGCTCGGCATGCATCTGAAGGGCTACGGCTGCGCCGGCCGCTCCGCCGTGGAGTACGGCCTGGCCGGCGCCGAACTGGAAGCCGGGGACTCCGGCCTGCGCACCTTCGTCTCGGTGCAGGGCTCGCTGGCCATGAGCGCCATCTACAAGCACGGCTCCGAGGAGCAGAAGAAGGAGTGGCTGCCGCAGATGGCCGCCGGCGAGGCGATCGGCTGCTTCGGGCTGACCGAGCCCACCGCCGGCTCGGACCCGTCCAGCATGAAGACCTTCGCCCGCCGGGACGGTGACGACTGGGTGATCAACGGCGCCAAGCGCTGGATCGGCCTCGCCTCGGTGGCGAAGGTCGCCGTCATCTGGGCGCAGACCGACGACGGCGTCCGCGGCTTCGTGGTTCCCACCGACACCCCCGGGTTCACGGCCACGCCGATCGAGCCGAAGCTGTCCATGCGTGCCTCCATCCAGTGCGACATCGAACTCACCGACGTGCGTCTGCCCGCCGACGCCCTGCTGCCCAACGCCAAGGGGCTGCGCGGCCCGTTCGAATGCCTGAACGAGGCCCGCTACGGCATCATCTGGGGCTCGATGGGCGCCGCCCGCGATGCCTGGCAGGTCGCCGTCGACTACTCGAAGGAGCGCCTGCAGTTCGACAAGCCGCTGGCCGGCTACCAGCTCACGCAGGAAAAGCTGGTCAACATGGCGCTGGAAATCAACAAGGGCTTCCTGCTCGCGCTGCACCTCGGCCGGCTCAAGGACGCCGGGCAGCTGCAGCCGCACCAGATCTCCGTCGGGAAGCTGAACAACTGCCGCGAGGCCATCGAGATCGCGCGGGAATGCCGCAGCATCCTCGGCGGCAACGGCATCACGCTCGACTACTCGCCCCTGCGCCACGCCAACAACCTCGAATCCGTCAGGACCTACGAGGGCACCGACGAGGTGCACACCCTGGTCCTCGGCAACAAGATCACCGGCATCCCCGCCTTCCGGTAGCCAGAGGGGTCCGGCCGCGGGGCCAGCCAGCTCCGCGGCCGGACCCGCGCTCCGCCCCTCCAGGCAGCCCGCTTGCCCGGCCGTCCCTGCCCGTCATTTCCCTCCCTGACCTTGCCCGGCCACATCCCCTTCCTTCCTCCGTCCCGCCCAAGGAGCGCGCATGACCTCCCCCACGCCCGTACAGCTGCAGCACTACATCGACGGCGCCTGGCTCGAAGGCGACGGTTCCACGATCGCCAGCACCAACCCGGCCCGGCCGGAAGAGACCGTCGCGCAGGGGCGGCAGGCCGGCGCCGCCGAGGTGGACCGGGCCATGGCCGCCGCCGTTTCCGCCAAGCGGGAGTGGGCGCGGACCCCGGCGCACGAGCGCGGCGCGGTGCTGCTCCGCGCGGCGGCCGAGCTGGAGCGGAACGCCGACGACTGGGGCCTGGAGCTGGCCCGTGAGGAAGGCAAGACCCTCGCCGAAGGCCGCGGCGAGGTGCTGCGCGCGGCCCAGATCTTCCGGTACTACGGCAACGACGGCGACCGCACGGCCGGCGAGATTTTCGCGTCGCCGCGGCGCGGCGAGAAGATCCTCGTCACCCGCAAGCCGCTCGGCGTGATCGGCGTGGTCACCCCGTTCAACTTTCCGATCGCCATTCCGGCGTGGAAAATCGCTCCGGCGCTGGCCTACGGCAACACCGTTGTCTGGAAGCCGGCCAGCACCGTCCCGCTCCTGGCCGTGCGCCTGGCCCAGGCGCTGGACTCCGCCGGCCTGCCCGCGGGCGTGCTGAACCTGCTGATCGGCCCCGGCTCCATGGGCAACGCCATCGTCGAACACCCCGCGCTGGACGGGCTGACCTTCACCGGTTCCACCGGCGTGGGCCGCCGGCTCGCCGCCGCGGCCGCCGGCCGGGGCATCCCGGTCCAGGCGGAAATGGGCGGCAAGAACGCGGCCGTTGTGCTCGCCGACGCAGACCTGGAGCTGGCCGCAGAACAGGTCATGCTCGGCGCCTTCCGCTCCACCGGGCAGAAGTGCACCGCCACCTCGCGGCTGATCGTAGCCGAAGCCGTCGCGGATGACTTCCTCGCGATGCTCTCCGAACGCGCCTCCTCCCTATCGGTCGGGGACCCGACCGATCCATCCGTGGCCATGGGGCCGGTGGTCAACGACGCCGCGCGCAAGTCCATCCTGGACGGCGTCGGCACTGCGCTGGCACAGGGCGCGGAACTGATCGCCGGAGGCAAGGCGTACGACGACGGCCTGCTCGCCTCAGGCTATTTCGTGCCTCCGACGGTTTTGGAGCTGCCCGCCGACCGCGAGCTGGATGTCTGGCGCGAAGAGCTCTTCGGCCCGGTCCTGGCCGTCCGGCGCGCCGCCAGCACCGAGCAGGCCTTCGAACTCGCCAACGACAGCGAGTTCGGCCTCTCCGCCGCCCTGTTCACCCAGGACGTCACCCGGGCCCTGGATGCCATCGACGATCTCGACGTCGGCATCCTCCACGTGAACTCCGAATCCGCCGGAGCGGACCCGCACGTCCCGTTCGGCGGTGCGAAGAAGTCCGGCTACGGACCCAAGGAACAGGGCGCCGCGGCCAAGGACTTCTTCACCCACACCACCACCGTCTACCTGCGCGGCGGAACTGCCGGCGTGTAGCCCGCGCCGGCAGTTCCCCGCACCTAACCGCGCCACCCGCCGTCGTCCGCCAGCCGCTCCCCCGGCCACCCGCCGTCGTCCGCCTCCCGCTCCTACCCGAAGGAACCATGAGCACCCCCAGCATCGAGAACATCAAGCACATCCTCGTCATCGGCTCCGGCGCCATGGGATCGCAGATCGGCATGGTCGCGGCCCTCGCCGGCTACCGCGTGAGCGTCCAGGACATCGCCGAAGACATGCTCGCGCAGGCCAAGGAGCAGCTGTCCACGCGGATGCAGGCTAACGTCGCCAAGGGCAGGATGGACGCGGAGGACGCCGAGGCGGCGCTGGGCCGGCTCGCGTTCACCACGGACCTGGCGGCTGCCGCGGCGGACGCCGACTTCGTGATCGAGGCTGCCACCGAGCGGCTGGACATCAAGCGGCAGATCTTCGAGCAGCTGGGGGCACTCGCGCCGGCCCACGCCATCCTTGCCACCAACTCCTCCACCCTCGGCTCCTCCAAGGTCGCCGACGCCAGCGGACGGCCGGAGCAGGTCTGCAAC
The DNA here is from genome assembly GCF_026011795.1 of Arthrobacter mangrovi. Lineage (GTDB taxonomy): Bacteria > Actinomycetota > Actinomycetes > Actinomycetales > Micrococcaceae > Crystallibacter > Crystallibacter mangrovi. Next base: position 325,686 of record NZ_BRVS01000001.1, read on the forward strand.
ATGCATTTCTTCAATCCGGCCCTGGTCATGAAGTGCGTCGAAGTAGTCCGGCACGGGCAGACGTCCGACGCCACCGTCGAAGCCACCATGGAACTGGCCCGCCGCTTCGGCAAGGAGCCGGTCCTCATCAACCGCGAGATCCCGGGCTTCGTCGCCAACCGGCTGATGGGCGCCGTGCAGAAGGAGGCGCTCGCCCTCCACAGCGCGGGCATCGCGAGCGTCGAGGACATCGACACCACGGCGAAGGCCGCGCTCGGCCATCCGATGGGGCCGTTCGAGCTGATGGACATGGTGGGCCTGGACGTCATCGCGTTCATCGCCGAGGCGACGCACGCCGAAACCGGGAACGACGACGATCTTCCGCACCCGGCCATTGCCCGCCTGGTCGCGGAGGGCCACCTGGGCCGCAAGTCCGGACAGGGCTGGTATACCTACGGCAAGTAGCTCGTTCCCCCGGATCGAGTGTGCAGCAGGTGCCGCTTCACCACGCGAAAAGGGGCATCTCCTGCACAGTGGTTGGAGGATTGGCCCAGCCGGCTCAGTCGATGGCGTCGGGGCCTCGTTCGCCCGTCCGGACCCGGACCACGTCGGTGAGCGGGACCGCCCAGATCTTCCCGTCGCCGATGTCGCCGGTGCGCGCCGCGGCCACGATGGCGCCGATGATCCCGTCCACGTCCTCGTCGTGAGCCAGGACCTCGATCCGCACCTTGTCCACCGTGTCCGTCTGGATCCGCGCGCCGCGGTAGGTTTCGGTGTGGCCGCGCTGCCGTCCCATCCCCGACACCGATGAAACGGTCATGCCGCGCACGCCGAGATCCTGCAGGGCCTGCGTCACCGCCTCGGCCTTCGCGGGCTGGACCACGGCTGTTACGAGCTGCATGGGGCTCCCCCTTCCTCGACTGCGTCCGCCAGCGGCCCACCATTGGCGTGGGCCGTGGCGCACCTCACTCTTATGCTAGCCAGGGCGCCGGCTATTTCCCGCGCCCGGCGCCGGCCAGGTCCTCCATCACGGACCGCCCGGGGACCGGAGGCAGCCCGGCCCCGACCAGCGACGCGATCTCCTTGCCGACGCCCGCGGTGTCCATACCCATGCCGGGCCCGGAAAGCTGCGGCAGGCCGGCCAGCACGTGCACGGCCGCGGCCTCGATCGCCAGAGCTGCCTCCCGTTCGCCCAGCGAGGCCAGGCACATTGCGGTGGAGAGGACGGCGCCCACCGGGTTCGCCCAGCCCCGCCCGGCGATGTCCGGTGCGGACCCGTGGATCGCCTCGAACATGCTCGGGGCCGAGCCGTCCAGGTTCAGGTTGGCGCTGGCCGCCACCCCCAGCCCGCCCTGGATCACGGCGCCGAGGTCGGTGATGATGTCGCCGAACAGGTTGTCCGTCACGACCACGTCGAACCGCTCCGGAGCGACCGGCAGGTGGAAGCACATCGCGTCGACGTGCACGTAGTCCACCTCAACGTCCGGATAGCGCCGGCCGACCTCGTCCACGGTGTCCTGCCACAGGTTTCCGGCCTCGACCAAAATGTTCTTCTTGTGGCATAGCGTCAGCTTCTTCCGCCGCTGCTGCGCCAGCCGGAAGGAGTAGTCGACCACGCGCTCGATCCCAGGCCGGGTATTGACGGACTCCTGCACGGCCACCGCGTACGGGGTGCCCGCGTGCACCGTGGAACCGCGGCCAACGTACGCACCCTCGGTGTTCTCCCGCACGATCACCAGGTCGCAGCGTTCCGGCGTCAGCCCGGCGATCGGCGTCGCCACTCCCTCGTACAGCTTGACCGGGCGGAGGTTCACCGCCTGCTGGAAGGCCTTGCGCATTGCGAGGATAAAGCCTCGCTCCAGGACTCCCGGCTGCACCGCCGGGTCGCCCATCGCGCCGAACAGCACTGCGTCGTGGCCGCGCAGTTGCTCTTCCAGTTCCGGCGTCCACAACTCGCCCGTGCGCAGGTAGTGTCGGGCGCCCGCCTCGACCCGTGTCAGCTCCGTGCCGAATCCGAAGGCGGTTTCCGCCGCGGCGAGCACCTCGAGGGAGGCGTCGATGACTTCCGGGCCGATGCCGTCGCCGGGAACGACGGCGATCCGATGGTTGCGCACAGAGGTTGCCTTCCTTCTCACGTGAGGAGTCTCGCCAGCCACGGTACGACGGCGGCGGCTCCCACCGCGCTTCGTGACGGAATTGTGGCATGGACCACGAAAAGTATTGACCGGCCCCTCGACCATTGGCTAGCCTGACGAAGCCACTGGTCTGACCAGTCAACGAGCTGACCGTGGATGAGCTGAGGGAGGAAGCGGTGTCCAGCTATTCGAAAGCCCACCCGGACGGCCTGCCCGTCGGAGGCGGCTGGGTTCCCTGCGCCGACAGCGCTCCGGTTGTTTTCCCCTTCGACGGCACCGTCGTCGGCCATGCTCCCGTGGGAACCGTGGACCATGCCCGGCAGGCGCTGGACGCGGCCGAGAAGGCTTTCAAGGAAGTGGCCGGCCTCGGCGCGGGGCGCAAGCGGGCCCTGCTCATCGCGGTCCACGATGCCTTGGCGGAACGCGCTGCCGAACTCGAGGAACTGCTGGTGCTCGAGACCGGCAAGCCCCTCATCGACTGCCGCACCGAGGTCGCCCGGACACTCACCACCTGGGCCGCCGCCGCGGAAGAAGTCGCCCATACCCACGGCGAGACCGTGCCGCTGGACCTGCAGCCCCTGGGTGAAGGAATGGTGGGCTACTGGACCAGGCGCCCCGCCGGCGTCGTTGTTGGCATTGCCGGGTTCAACTATCCGCTGCTGCTCGCCAGCCACAAGCTCGCGCCCGCCCTCGCCGCGGGCTGCCCGATCATCCTCAAGCCCGCGCCGAACACGCCCCTCGCCACATTGTGGGCCGTGCACCTGATCCGCGAAGCCCTCGCCGCCCAAGGCATCGACCCCTCGGCCGTGCAGCTGGTCACCGGCGGGGTCGACGTCGGCGAAACCCTCGTCGCGGACCCGCGCTCCGCCGTCGTCAGTTTCACCGGCTCCGCCGCCGTTGGCCATGCGATCGCCCGCAGCGCCGCGCCGCGCAAGGCGGTGCTGGAGCTCGGGTCGAACACCGGTTTCATCGTCGCCGCCGACGCCGTGGTTGCCGACGCCGTGGACGCCGTGATCCGCGGCGGCTTCTACGCCAACGGCCAGGCATGCATCTCGATCCAGCGGATCGTGCTCGAGGAGCCGATCGCCGCGCAGTTCGAGCAGGCGCTGCTGGCACGGCTCGGCGAGGTCACCGTCGGAGACCCCCGGTCACCGGAAACCCGCGTCGCCCCGGTCATCAACGAGGCGTCGACGCAGCGGATCCTGGGCTGGATCGACGCCGCACGGCAACGAGGCGCACGGGTGCTCGCCGGCGGCGCGCTGGATGGCCGCAGCATCCAGCCGACCGTCATGGCGGACGTGCCCGCAGATTCCGAGCTCTGGTGCGAGGAGATCTTCGGGCCCGTGGTCTGCCTGCAGACCGTTCCCGATATCGACGCCGCGATCGCGCTGGTCAACCAGTCCCGCTACGGGCTGCAGGCCGGCATCTTCACGAAGTCCCTGCCCACGGCCTTCCGTGCGGTGGACGAACTGGAGGCCGGCGGCGTCGTGGTCAACGAGATCCCGGGCTTCCGCTCTGACATCATGCCGTATGGCGGCGTGAAGGACTCCGGCATCAGCCGCGAAGGCCCGCGCTTCGCCATCGAAGAATTCACCGTCACGCGCATGGCGATGATCCGCCCATGACCCCGCACGAAGGACGCCCCATGGACTACACCCGGCTCTTCCAGTTCGACGGCGACCGCGTCCTGGTGGTCGGTGCCGGCAGCGGGATCGGCCGCGAAGCCGCCCTCGCCCTCGGTGCCCACGGCGCCAGCGTCATCTGTGCGGACCGGGACAGTACGACGGCGGCAGAGACCGCGGCGATGATCGGCGGCTCCGCCACGTCCACGGTCCTGGACGTGCTGGACCAGGACGCCGTGCGCGCCGCCGCCGACGAGTACTTTGACATCGCGGCGCTCGTTTTCACCGCCGCCACCAACGTGCGCAAGCGGATCGCCGACTACACCATGGAAGAGTTCGACCGCGTCGTCAGCCTCAACCTGAAGGCCTCCTTCGCGCTGATCCAGGCCTTCGCCCCGAAGATGGCGGCCAACGGCGGCGGTTCGATCATCGGCTTCGCGTCCATCCGCGCGTTCACGGTGGAACCCGGCCAGGGCGCCTATGCAGCGACCAAGGCCGGCCTCGTCCAACTCGCCCGCACCGCCGCCGCCGAGTTCGGCCCGTCCAACGTCCGGGTCAACGTCATCGCCCCCGGCGTCGTCGAAACCCCGCTCACGGCCCAGATCAAGGCCAGCCCGGAGTGGTACAACGCCTACGCCGAGAAGGGCGCGCTGGGCCGCTGGTCCACGCCGGACGAGCTTGCCGGCGCCGTGGTTTACCTCGCCTCCCGCGCCTCCACCTACGTCACCGGTTCGGTGCTCATGGTCGATGGCGGATGGACGGCGGTCGACGGGCGCTTCGACCCGCCCAGCTCCTGACGCCGGCTGCCTGTTCCGACGCGCGACGCCCGTTCCTAACGCGGGCTGCCGGGTCCTGACGCAGTTACCCTGGCCCGACGCCCTCTTCCTTTGCAGGCCGCGCTAGCGAACCTCGATGACCGCCATCATCCCGTTGTCCTCGTGATCGAGGATATGGCAGTGGAAGACGGACCGGCCCACATGGTCGTCGAACGCGATCCTGACACGGGCCTGCCCGTTCGCGGGAACGTTGACCACGTCGCGCCAGAGGATGTCGCGTACAGGCCGTCCGCCGGTTTCGATGAGCTGCATCGGCCAGATGTGCAGGTGGATGGGATGGTCCATCGGGCTGGTGTTGGTCAGCGTCCACTCCTCCACGCTGCCGGCCTTCGCCCGGACATCGGTACGCGCCGGATCGAACTCGCGGCCATCGATGGTGAAGCGGCCGAAAGCCGGCCCGCCGTCCGGACCCCCGACCGGGCCTCCACCCATCATTCCGCCGAACGCTGCGGAGAACACCAGCTCACGCGTGCCCGCCGGCGCCTCGCCTCGCAGGTCGCGGGATGCAGGCCGGGCGGCCACAGGTGCCGGAGCCGGAGCCTGCTGCCCCGCCACCACCAGGGCGGCGAGGGTATGTTCCCCGCCGGAATCCTGCCCCATCATGTTGCCCATTCCGCCCATGTTGACGCGGTTGTAAGGCAAGGCGCGCAGCCGCGACGTCCCCGCCACGGTCGTCACAAGCAAGTCCGCCCGGTTGCCGGGCGCCAGGAACACCTCATCGACCGCCCGCGGAACCGCATAGTGTCCGAGATCCATGCCGAGCAGCTCCATCTGCTGCCCGTCGAGCCTCAACCGCAGATACCTCGAGACGCACGCATTGACTACACGCCACCGTTCCCGTTGACCCGGGCGGGCCTCCAGCTGGGGCCGGACCTGGCCGTTGAGCAGCAAGACGCCGCCCATGCGCCCCATCATCCGGTCCATGAAGGACGGGCTCTGGACCCTCCCCGAAGGGCCCAGCGAGACATCCGAAATCATCAGCACGCGTTCCCTGCTGACTGCGATCGGTTCCGGGTCCTCGACAATGATGGCACCGTACAGGCCGCCCGACACCTGCTCCGCCACGCTTCCGTGCAGGTGCGGGTGGTACCAGAACACCCCGGACGGGTGGTCCGCCGGGAGCTCGTACTCATAGTTGAAGGTGCTTCCGGCTCCGATATGGACGAATGGATTGTCCCCGTTGTCCTGCGGCGAGACGTGGAGGCCGTGCACATGCAGGTTCGTGGCCTCGGGCAGGTCGTTGCGCAGGGCTACCTTCAGCCGGTCCCCGGGCCGCAGCCGCAAAGTCGGTCCCGGCAGCATTCCGTTGTAGCGCAGCATCGTGGCTTCCCCGTCGCCGAGCCGGACGGGCCCGCGCGCCGCCGTCAACTGCACCTCGAGGTTCCTTCCGCGGCTCTTCAGCTCCCGCGGCGCAGCCAAGGCTCCGCCCGCAGGACCATCGAGCCGGACCGCTCCGCGAACCAGCCCGGCGGTGCCGAGGGCCGTCGCCGCGAGCCCGCCCGCGCCCCACAGCAGCAGCTGTCGCCGACTAACCGGTTCCACCGGGCCCGCCGGGTGCCGTTCCACCGGGTGCCGTTCCACCGAATGCACCCCGTCCACCGGTTCCACCGGGGCCGCCCGTTGCACTCGGCCCGGCCATTCCACTCGGCCCGCCAGGTCCGACCGGTCCGCCCCGGAGCGCCCCGAGCACTTCGCGGTACTGGTCGACGGTCAGTTCCCCGCGAGCCAGCCGCTCCTCAAGGATCTGTTCGGCGCTGCTTCGAGGCATGGGCGGAGGCGCGGACCTGCCGCCCGCACCGACGCCGCCACCCAGGACCCGGACCAGCAGGACAATAAGGACGACCAGGCCGGCCAGCGCCAGCAGACCGCTGATCACCATCCAGGCGGCCATCCCCCAGCCGCCCCAGCCGCCCCAGCCGTTGCCATCCCACCACATCATCGCGGGGCCTCCTTATCCGCTCACACCAGGCAGGCTGCTCCAGCCCGGTTATTCCAGCCCGGCGCGGCTGGCCTCGTCGAGGGAAATCCACCACGCCTTGGGCTGCACCACGGCGAACCGGCGGCCGGTGACCGTCGTCGGAACAATCCGCACGAAGTGTTCCTTACGCCCGCCCTGCCACGGAAAGAGGACCCTCGCCACGGAGTCGAGGAACTCCTCGGTAGGCACGACTTCCTCCGCCCGCCCCTTCAACACGACACTCCACGCGATACCGGTCTCGGCGTTCACGCCGTCCGCCTCCAGCGCCAGCGGCGTATCGCCTTTGACCGCCGCCAGCTTGGTCCCGGCTCCGGTCCGGAATACCAACGTGTCCCGATCCACGGTGTAGTTAACGGGAAAGATATCGGGGTGGTCCTCCACCCAGACCGCTAACCGGCCCAACGAGACGCGGCGCAGCAAGCGCCAGCATTCCTGTTCGTTCAGGATTTCCGTGTCCGGTGACGCTCCGTGGTTCGGCATGAGGCACATGCTAGTCCCGGTCCGGCCAGCGAAACAGGGCACAAAGTGCCCGATCATGAATGTCCCGCAGGCGGCGACGAATATTGTCAGTAGCGGCGCCTACCGTGGATTCATGGAGGAATTCCAGCAAGAAGGTCCGACGGCGTCGCGGGGCTTACCGTCCCGGCCCGCCGGCGCCTTTTCCCTGCTCGAATACAACCTCCACAGGGCTCTGCTCGAACGGCGCCTTCGGTTGCTGTACCCGGAGGCGGGCGGTCCTCCGAACGAGGCGCCGACCGTCCAACCGTATTTTGTCCCGGCGCCGTCCGGGTACCGTGCCCCCACCGCTCCATTGGTAGGAAAATCCGCTTCGCGGGAACTAGTTCGCCGCCCGGAACTATCGGCCCAGCAGGTCGAAGTGTTCCGGATGCCGGCTGCCCCGAGCAGCCTGCCCATAGCTCCGCCGACCCAGGCCCGGCCAAGCCAAGGCACCTCACCCGAGGCCCCGCCGACCCAGGCCCAGCCAAGCCAAGGCACCTCACCCGAGGCCCCGTCAACCCATGGAACCTCACCCCAGGGCACGCCTATTCAAGGCACCTCACCCCAGGTCCCGTCGGCCCCGGGCACCTTGCCCCGCAGCATCTCGTCCTCCAGCGGCCCTGACCAGGCTCCGACCACCGCCAAGGAGCTGGAGACAACCGCAGACAATGCGACCCCGGCGGACTGGCGGGATGTCTGGGAACAGGTCCCGCCCGCAACGTTGGCAGTCCTCCTCGACGCCGTCGACGTCTGTTCACTCTCCGATGCGGACACATTGGACTACTTGGCCGCGACCGGACGAGTAACGGCATGGGCGCAGGCACTGAAAGTTCGCGGCATGGCTCGCTTCGCGGAGCATAGGGCAGAGGACGGGACCGGTATCACGGGCAATGAAGGCTATTCCCGGTTTGCCGCCGGGGAAATCGCCCCGCACATCCATCAGTCGAAGCGCTCCGTCAGCAAGGAGCTGGCGGACGCCGTCCAGCTGTGGAATTGGCTGCCGGGGACAGTGGCTGCAATGGCGTCGGGCACCATCGACCTTCCGCGGGCCGCGGCGATCGCCCACGGCGCCCGCGGCCTGCCGGACGATCTCCTCCCCGTTTACGAAGCGAACGTACTCCCGGGCGCCGGGAACATTCTCAAGGAGTCCCTGCAAAAGCGAATCCGCCGCGTGCGGAATGACCTGCACCCGGAAAGTCTCACCGTGCGGCACGAGCGCGAAATGGAAGGACGGGGCGTCTCCTTCTTTCCCCAAGAGGACGGCATGGCGGAACTGTACATCCGCACCAGCGCGGACAAGGCACTGCTGATCTACGACCTGCTCCAGACGCATGCCAAATTCCTCAAGACCGCCGAGGAAACGCGCACCTTGGGCCAGCTTCGCGCCGATGTCCTGGCCGACCTGCTCCTGGAAACGCCGGGTCATGCCTTCCGGACGGCCACAGACACCGGCGCAGGCACTGGCACCGGCGGCCTCAGCACCGGCGGCCTCGGCGGCGACGGCCTCGGCGCGGACGGTGCCTGCGGATCATGCGGCCGCGGACCGGGCCCCATCACCATCGGCGGCAACATCACGGCGTCCGTGGCGGTGACCATCCCCCTGGCGACAGCAGCCGGCATCAGTACTGAGCCCGGCCATCTGGCCGGCTACGGACCGGTCCCGCCGGAGACCGCCCGCAATATCGCGGCATTGGCGAAGAGCTGGCTACCGGTGCTGATCGATGAAAACGGCGAGGCCGTGGCCGTCGCAAAGGAGATGCGGCATCCGCCCGAATGGCTCAAACGCTTGGTCCGGCTCCGGGACGAAAGCTGCCGGGGACCCGGCTGCCTCGTCCATTCCAGGCATTGCGACCTGGACCACACCGTCGCCTGGGAAGCCGGCGGCAAGACCGAACTGGGCAACCTCGCGCCGTACTGCAAACCCGATCACATTGCGAAGCACGAGGGTGGCTGGCGAACGACCCAGGAGGACAAGGGGGTGCTCCGCCACCAGGGCAAGAGCGGCCACGCCTACATCAGCTACCCGGACGGCACCTGGATCCGCCTCGGCGTCCAACCGCCGCCCGAGCCACCGCCCGACCCCTTCGCCGATCCGACGCCGCCGCCCTTCTGATCCCGCTGGCCTCCCTGATCCGTCGACTTCCGCCAGGGGACGACGAAGAGCGGGTGCAGGGCGCGGATGACGATCACCGTATCCAGGCCTAGCCCGACCGGTGCGACCACAGAGCCGGTGCGCCCACTGACACGAGGAGACTAGTGACACGAGGAGGCTAGTCGAGGCCGGCCCAGTCGGGAACGGCACAGGACGGCCGGGCGGCCTCGTACCATGCCGCGACGTGGAGGATCCGGTCATCCGCCCCGACGCGCCCGGCCAACTGCAGGCCGATCGGACGGCCGTCGGCGGTGAAACCGCAATTGACGGTCGCCGCGGGCTGGCCGGACATGTTGTACGGGACGGTGAAGCCGATGTGGGCCATCGTGCGGTCGGGATCGTCGACGGGCATCGGCTGCTCCGCGGGGAAGGCGGCCATCGGCGACACAGGTGAGAGAACGACGTCGTAATTTGCCGTCGCGGCAATGGTCGCCTGCTGCATCCGGTCAATGCTCCCGAAGTTGCGGATGGTCTCGGCCCCGCCGAACTCCGCACCGCGCGAGCACCACCGCGCGATGTAGGGCAGGACCTTGTCCTGCTCGGACGGGCTCAGCTCCCGGTAGTCCGCCCAGGACCGGGTGCGCCAGAAGTTGTCGAGGCCGTCGAGCATGTCCTGGGTGATGAAGGGGCCGATCCGTTCCACCGTGGCCCCGGCGTCGGCGAACAATGCGGCGGCGGCCTCGACGGCGGCGAGGACCTCCGGATCGGGGCAGGCCCCGGCCCCGGCGTCGGTCTGCAGCGCGATCCTGAGCGTGGAGACGTCCGGCTTGTCGGCAAGGTCCCAGTCCATGGCGGGATAGGGCCGGGCGGTGTAGTCCCGGATGTCCGGCTGCGCCAGGATGGTCATGAACAGCGCCGCGTCCCCGACCGTCCGCGCCATCGGTCCGGCGGCCCGGCCGATATAGGGAACGTCGAGCGGAATCAGCCCGGCGCTGGGCTTGAGCGTGGCCAGGCCCTGCCAGGTTCCGGGCAGCCGGATGGAGCCTCCGATGTCGGTGCCGACGTGCAGCGGGCCGTAGCCGGCGGCGGCGGCCGCACCGGCGCCGGAACTCGAGCCCCCGGTGGTCCAGGCCGGATTCCACGCGCTGCGGGTGATGCCGTGCAGGCTGGAGACGCCGGAGGAAAGCATGCCCCAGTCCGGCATGACGGTGGATCCCACGATCACGCCGCCGGCCTCGAGGATCCGGTCGGTGACGGGCGCGTTGGCCTGGGGCACCTTCGGGTTGGAGAGCGCTGTTCCGGACGGCATTGGGACGCCGGCCCGGGCGATGTTCTCCTTGACGGTCATCGGTACGCCGTCCAGCGGGCCGCGGGCGGTGCCCTCCATCCAGCGCCGCTCGCTCGCCTTCGCGTCCGCGCGTACGGCCTCCGGCTCGAATTGGTACAGGGCGTTCAGCACCGGCTCGCGGGCCTCGATCCGCTCGATGACGGCCTCGGCCGCCTCCACCGGCGAAAGCTCCTTCGCGGCATAGGCCTCGCCGAGTTCCCGGGCGCTGAGGTTGTGCAGTGCTGAACGGGGCTGCTGGTACATGGTGCGGGCCTTCCGATGGTGCGGGATGGATCAAGGTTGCTGGAAGCCGGTGGCGGGTTCAAGGGACGGCAGATCCGGCTGCGGGGCTGCGGGCGTCGGCGCCGGGGAACCCTGCGGACGGGCACCGACCCGGGGAACCACACGCGGACGACCGCCGGCCCCGGGGAACCACACGCGGACAGGCGCCGGCCCGGGGGAACCGGGGCCGCCCGTCACCCGGACATGGCGGCTTCCCGTGCGGCAAGCTCGGCGCGCAGCGACATGGAGGAATTGACCAGCGTCCGCGTGTACTCGTGCCTCGGTGCCTCGTAGATCTGCTCGGTGCCGCCGCTCTCCACGATCTGCCCGCGGTTCATCACCACCACGTTGTCGCAGATGTACCGCACCACGCCGAGGTCGTGCGAGACGAAGACCAGGGTGAGCTGGTACTCGTCAACCAGGTCGGAGAGCAGGTTCAGCACCTGCGCGCGGACCGAGACATCGAGCGCGCTGACCGGCTCATCCGCCACCAGCACGCGCGGCTGGCAGATCAGTGCCCGGGCGATCGAGATGCGCTGGCGCTGGCCACCGGAGAACTGGTGCGGGAAGCGATCGGCGGAATCAGCGGGAAGCCCGACGGCGCCGAGCATCTCCGCGACGAGCCTCCGCTGCCGCGCGCTGTCGAGCTTCTGGCCGGGGGCGAGCAGAGGCTCGGCGACGATGTCCTGCACCTTCATGCGCGGATTGAGCGAGCCCATGGGGTCTTGGAAGACAATCTGCAGCTGCCGGCGCAGCTCGGCCAGCTCGCTTTCCTTGGCCCCGGCCACCTCGTTCCCGGCCACCCGCACGCTGCCGGAGGTCGGCTGGTCCAGCCCGGCGAGGATGCGCAGCAGCGTGGACTTGCCCGAGCCGGACTCCCCCACCACGCCGAAGCGCTGGCCGGTGGCGACGTCGAAGGAGATTCCGCGCAGCGCCTGCACCTCTGTCCGCTGGCCGAACAGCGAGGTGCGCTGCCGCTGGTAGGTCCGGACCAGGTCCCGCACGCGGATCACCGCGGCGTCGGTGTCGTGCGCGTGTTCCGGAGTAACGACGACGGCGCGGCTTGCGGCGGCGGGGCTCACGGCGGCGGGGGCTTCGGTAAGGGCGGTTTCGGCAAGGGCGGTTTCGGCCGTGTCCGGGTCTGCCTTCGGTCCGGCTGGCTCGCCGGACAGGTGGAGGGCGGTGGCGGGTACTTCATCGAGGACCTGGTCCGGGGCGGGCGGGATATAGCCGCCGGCCGAGGCTACGGTGAAGAGCCGGCCGTCGTTGTCCGTGGCGTCGAGGTCCGAGGCTGCGAGCAGGCCCCGGGTGTAGGCGTGCTGCGGCCGGGAGAAGACGTCCTCGGTCGACCCCTCCTCCACAACTTCGCCGTGGTGCATCACGAGCACGCGGTCGCAGATGTTCGCCACGACGGACAGGTCGTGGGTGATGAAGAGCAGGCCGGTGCCGCGCCGCTGCACGGACTCGAGGATCAGGTCCAGCACCTGCCGCTGCACGGTGACGTCCAGCGCGGTGGTCGGCTCGTCGCAGAGCAGCAGCGCGGGGTCGTTGGCGAGCGCCATTGCCAGCATCACGCGCTGCCGCTGCCCGCCGGAGAGCTGGTGCGGGTAGGCCTTCGCGGCCTCCGCCGGGTCCGGCAGCTTTACGTCAGCCAGCAGTTCGACGGCGCGTGCCGCCGCCGCGGAGCCGGATGCAGCGGTCTTGTGCTTGAGCATGATCTCGGCGACCTGCGGGCCGACCTTCATCAGCGGGTTCAGCGCGGTCAGCGGCTCCTGGAAGACCATGGTCATGTCGTTCCCGCGGATCCGCCGCAGCCGCTTGTCCGGCGCATCGACCAGGTCCAGGTCGTGCCCGGCGAGCCGGATGGACCCCGAGGCTGAGACTCCCTCCGGCAGCAGGCCCATGAGGGCCGTCGTCGTCATGGACTTGCCGGATCCGGATTCGCCAATCAGGCCGATCCGCTCGCCACGCGCCATCGTGAGGTTGAACTGGGATACGAGGGGCCGGTCCTTGGTGGCGACTGTCAGGGACTCGACGCGCAGCAGGGGCTCGGCGGTTTCGCCGCGGTTTGGGTCCTGACTGGGGGCAGTTTCACCTAGGCGTTGCATGCTCAGCGGCCTCCGTTCAGCTTCGGATCGAACTTGTCCCGCAGGCCGTCGCCGACCAGGTTGAACCCGAGCACCGCCACGGCGATGGCCAGGCCGGGCCAGACGGCGAGCATCGGGTAGGTGCCGAGGAACTGCTGCGACTCCTGCAGCATCCGCCCCCAGGACGGGACCGGCGGCGGTGTGCCCAGGCCCAGGAAGGACAGCGCGGCCTCGGCCAGCACCGCGATAGCGAAGGAGACCGAGCACTGCACCACGACCATGCCGGCGATGTTCGGCAGTACGTGCCGGCGCGCGATCCGGAACGCGCCCTGGCTGGAGGCCTTTGCCGCGAGCACGTACTCGGTGCTCATGACCTGCAGCGTCCCGCTCCGCGCGACCCGCGCGAAACCGGGGATGGAGCCGATCCCGATGGCGAGCATCGCCGTCGTCGTACTGGCACCGAAGACCGCGCCGAACATGATGGCGACCAGCAGCGCGGGGAAGGCGAGCAGGATGTCCGCGGCGCGCATCGACACTTCCTCCACAGCCCCGCCGCGCATGCCGGCGAGGATCCCGAGCGGCGTGCCGATGAGCAGGGCGATGCCGACGGCGACCAGCCCCACGAGCAGCGTTATCCGGGCGCCGTACAGGATCCCGGAGAAGACGTCGCGCCCGTAGCGGTCCGTGCCCATCAGGTGCGCGGCGCTGGAACCCTGCAGCCGGTCCGCCGGGGCGGCCTGCACCGGGTCGTACGGGGTCCAGACGAAGGAGATGAGCGCGGCGAGCACCACCAGCAGCACCAGCGCGGCGCCGATCAGCAGGGTGGGCGCCGGCCTGCGGCGGGTGGAACGGACGACGGCGGCGGGCTGGGTGGTCATGACGCCTTCCGGATGCGGGGGTCGAGGATCGTGTAGAGCACGTCGACCACCAGGTTGATGATGAGCGTGATGGCCACCAGCACCATCACCACGGACTGGACGGTGAGCAGGTCGCGGTTGCCCACCGCGTCCAGCAGCATCGAGCCGAGCCCGGGGATGACGAAGACCCGCTCGATCACGACCGCGCCGATGATCAGCGCGGCCAGCTGCACGCTGGTCACGGTCAGGACCGGGATGGACGCGTTGCGCAGCCCGTGCTTGAACAGGGCCTCCATCTTGCCCAGCCCCTTGGCCCGGGCGGTGCGCAGGTAGTCCTCGCTCATCACCTCCATCACGGCAGAGCGGACGTAGCGGGTGAGGATGGCGCCCTGCACGGAGGCGAGGGCCAGCACCGGCAGCGCCACGCGGGAGGCGAAGTCGCCGAAGTCCTGTCCCGGCGGGGTCCAGCCGTTCGCCGGGAACCAGCCCAGGCCGACGGCGAAGACCACCACCAGCAGGATGCCGGCGAGGAAGTTCGGCACGGCCACGCCGAGCTGGCTGAGGCCGCTGACCAGGATGCCGCCCGCGCTGCGGTGCTTGACCGCAGCGAGCGTGCCGAACGGGATAGCGATCAGCAGCGCCACGATCATCGCCAGCACCACCAGGATCAGGCTGACCTGCACCCGGTCCAGCACCAGCGGGCTGATGTCCTGGCGGGTCACGTAGGAGGTGCCGAAGTCGCCGAACGGCAGCCCGAGCGCCCAGTCGAAGTACTGCACGACCAGCGGCCGGTCCGTCCCGAACTCCGCCCGGGTCTGCGCCAGCAGCTCCGGCGTCGCGTTCACGCCAAGCGCGATCTGCGCCGGATCACCCGGAATGGCGCGCATGAACAGGAACACCAGCACGGTCGCGGCCACGTAGGTGACCGCGAACCGCGCCAGGTTGATCAGCAGCCGGATCGCCATCGAGCGGTTACTTCCAGCCGATGTTGGTCAGGTCCAGCGCCTCCGTGACGGAGTTGGCCGGGATGCCGGTCACCTTGGCATCCGCCACGACGATGTTCGGGAAGATGAACAGCACGTCCGCCGCGGCGTCGTCGACGATGGTCCGGACGACGTCCTTCATGCCTGCGGCGTAGCCGGCCTCGTCCGACGCGTCGGCCTTCGCCGCGGCGTCCTTGATCTTCGAGTTGTCGTAGCCGAGGTAGTAGTCCGGGTTGTTGAACATCGCCAGCACGTCCCGGCTCTCCACCGCCAGCACCACCGACATCTGGTAGTCGTGCTTGGTGAAGACCTGGTCCAGCCAGACGGCGGGGAATTCGGCGGACTCGATCTTCGCGTTGATGCCCACCTCGGCCAGCTGCGAGACCACGATCTCGGACACCGCCGTCGCATACGGCCGGGTAGGCACGGTGAACGTGATGTCCAGGTTCTCCGCGCCGGCCTCCTTCAGCAGTTCCTTGGCCTTGGCCGGATCGTACGGATAAACGTCGTTGAGGTCCTCGAAGTACGGATCCGTCGGCGGAACCGGCCCGCCCACCACGGTGCCGTAGCCGTTCCACGCGGTGTCGACGACGGCCTGCCGGTCGATCGCGTGCATCACGGCCTGGCGCACCCGCACGTCGTCGAACGGGGCCTCCTTATTGTTCATCGACAGCACGATCTCGCCGTTGGACGTGCCCTCGAGCACCTGGAACTTGTCGTTGCTTTCGAACGAAGACAGCAGCTCGGGAGCCTGCATGTTGTAGACCACGTCGACGTCGCCGGACTGCAGCGCGTTGGTGGTGGCCACGGCGTCGGCAAAGTAGCGCAGCGTCGCGGTTTCGACGCCCGGCTTCTCGCCCCAGTAGTCGTCGCGGGCGGCCAGCTCGATCGACTGCCCGCGGTTCCACGCCTCGATCGTGTACGGGCCGGTGCCGATCGCCGTGTTGGCCAGGTCGTCGACGCCGCTCGGGTCGAACATCGCGCCGACCAGCGTGCCCATGTCGAAGAGCCACGCGTTGCTCGGCTGCTTCAGCACCACCTCGACCTCGGTATCGCTGAGCACGTTGACGGCGTCCACCACGTCCATCTTCGACTTCAGGCTCGAGACCCACTCATCGGACTGCACGCGCTCGATGCTGAACTTCACGTCCTCGGCCGTGAACGGCTCGCCGTTGGAGAACTTCGCACCCTCCCGCAGCTTGAACGTGTAGGTCTTCCGGTCATCGCTGAGCTCCCAGGACTCCGCGAGCAGCGGCTGGATCTTGCCCTCCTGGTCAATCTCCACCAGGCCCTCGTACACATTGGACATCAGCGCCTGCGGAATCGCCGCACCCGCCGTCGTCGTGAAGTCCAGGTTCACCGGCTCCCCCGTGAGCGCCACCGTGACCGAGTCCTGCTGCGCCTCCGGCGACGCGCTGGAACCCGCGCCGGCATTGCACGCCGTCAGGGACAGGGCACCGGCCAGCACCGCCGCGGCCAGACCGAACTTCTTATTCGAACGCATGGGCCCTCCATCGAACCGAACTTCTCAACTCATCAGTGTGATCCATCCAACACTATGGCAGGATGATGTTGCTATCTAGTTACATGGTCTGACCAGTTGTGTGAAAATAACGACGACGGAAGGCGGGTTCATGGGCGACGTCACCTTTTCACCGGCCGTACCCACGCTTACCTACCAGCGCGTGGTCGAGCAGATCGAGCAGGCCATCCTGTCCGGCAGCATCAAGCCCGGCCAGCACCTGCCCAGCGAACGGGACCTCATGGTCCAGTTCTCCGTCAGCCGCCCCACCATCCGCGAGGCCCTGCGCGTCCTGCAGAGCCAGGGCCTGATCGCCTCCAAGCCCGGCGGGCGCGGCGGGCCGCAAGTGCAGGCCCTCTCCCCCGACAGCCTCGGCCGCTCCTTCACCAACCTCGCCCGGATCGCCTCGCTCTCGCTCTCCGAGCTCGTCCAGTTCCGGATCGTGCTCGAAAGTTCGGCCTGCCAGCTCGCCGCCGCCCTGCGCACGGAAGAACAGCTCGAAAAGATGCGCGACGCCGTCGTACGAATGGAAGCCGAAGCGGCGCACGGTTCGGACAGCTTCAACCGCGCGGACCTGGACTTCCACGCCGCCGTCTGGGAAGCGAGCCACAACGCCCTGCTGCGCATCTGCGGCGAGGCCGTCGCGGACTCCATCCTCAAACTCATGAACGACCGGATGGACCGTTCCGCCAACAGCGCCACCGCCATGCAGGAATCCGTCGAACGCGACCGCTCGATCCTGCAGGCCATCGAAACGCGCGACGCCGCCGCCGCCGGCAGCACCGCCAGGAACGCCATCGCCGCCTACTTCGCCGACTATTTGGACGCCGACGGGGCCCTCGGACTGCAGGCACTCACCGGCGGCATGGAACACCAGCTCCCGAGAACCGAATAGGCGCCCATGGGCCGCAGGTGGCCGCCGGGACGCTAAATTGGAACCATAAGCACGCTGAGTAAACCCGGCCGCGGGACGTCCGCGGGCGGCTTCCACTCCAGCATCGGCGGAAGGAGCATTGAGCATGGCAGAAGAACGCGAAACCCTCGGCAGCCCGACGCCGGAGCCCGCCGGCGGCATCCAGCGCGACCCCGAAGACTGGGTCACCGGCGACGAACCGATGACCGCCGCCCAGCGCAGCTACCTCGATACCCTGGCGCGCGAAGCCGGCGAAGAGCTTCCGGCGGACCTGACCAAGGCGCAGGCCTCCGAGCACATCGACCGGCTGCAGAAGCACAGCGGACGGCTCACCGGGGACGACCAGGGAACGCGCTGATCGAGCGCTGACCCGGAAGTCCGGATCCCCGAGCCACCGGGGACGGATGCAAAATCATGGCTCGATACAGAATCGTCATCTGCCGCTCATGACGCGGCTACCCGTTGGTAGTACGCTCCACCCATGACAATCGACGCCACGCCGCGTGGGCCCGGCGAGCCCGCGCGGCCCGCGGGGAGCAGCCGGTGATAGAGCGGGTGGATCCGTTCATCGGAACGGAGATCACCGACCTGCCCGAGCCCGCGGGCCTTCCGTCCACCTGGTGGTGGCCGAAACCCGCCGTGGGCAACACGCATCCGGGTGCCGCCTATCCGCTGGGCATGGTGTCGGCCTGCTCGTACTCGGGCGCCTACCCCACCGGCTACGGCCGCTACGACCTGTCCACCGAGGGCCTGCCGCCGACGATCCATGGCCGCCAGGTTGCCTCGGGCTTCACCCATTTCCAGCAGTCCGGCACCGGTGCCATCCGCAAGTACTACAACTACTTCCGCGTCACCCCGATGCTCGAGCCGCTGGATTCGCTCGGCCGGCACTGGGATCTGGACGAGGAACGCGCCGAGCCGGGCTGGTACGCCGCGACGCTGGACTCCGGAGTGCGCGCCGAAATCACCGTCGGGCCGAAGAGCGCCGTGCACCGCTACACCTTCCCGCGGCACCGCGACGCCCGGCTGGTGGTGGACTTCTCGCTCGGCGGCCTCTCCATTCCCTACGGCATCACCGTGCCGCTGCGGGCGCACCTGGAATCCGTCGGAGCGGGCGTGGCGCAGGGCGAGATCGTGATGGAGGGTGCCCCGCTGGCCGTGCATATCGAATGCGACGCGCTGCAGTGGCGCCAGATGCTCTGGTACGACCGGCGGCTGATGCCCGGCGGCACCCGGCTGGACTTCGACCATATCCGTCCGACGACGCTGCGGCCCTTCGGGCTCATGTGGGCCGGCCCGAGCGAGCCCGGCCAGTCGGTGGAACTGCGGTTCGGCTTCTCGCTCCGCGGCGTCGCGCAGGCCGAGCAGAACCTGCACCGGGACTGCGGCACCGGCCCGGGCCGCTTCAGCGCCCGCCGGGCCCAGACCAACGAGGCGTGGAAGGACCACCTGCGCCGGGTCAAGGTGGACACTCCATCGCGGGACCGGCAGACCATCTTCTCCACCGCCCTCTACCACTCGCTGATCAAGCCCTGCCTGGCAGAGAACGAGAGCCCGTTCTGGCCCGCCCGCGGCCCCTTCGCCTTCGATCTCTGCACGATGTGGGATATCTACCGGACCCAGCTGCCGCTGCTGACCACGCTGCTGCCGGCGCGCGCCGTCGAACTTGGCCATGCCCTCCTGACGATCTGCGAAGAGGAAGGCAACTTCCCGATCGGCTACCGCATGGCCCGCGGCGAAGACCGGTTCTCCCGGCAGGGCAGCGCGCTCGCGCACACCTTCCTGGGCGACCTGTGCCAGCTCGAGCTGCCCGGCATCGATTGGGACTGGGCGCTCGTCCACATGCACAACGACCTGCGCCGAACCTACGGCGAGGACTACCTGGTCGCGGGCCTGGCCCATCCGATCAGCCACACGCTGGACCTGGCGCTGGGCTACTGGTGCACGTCGAAGGTCGCGCGCCACGTCCAGGACAACACCCTGGCGGCCGAGTTCCAGCCCCTGATCCGGCATTGGGCCAACGCCTTCGACCCGACCACCGGCCTGCTCATCGACTCCACGTACTACGAAGGCAGCAAGTGGAACTACTCGTTCCGGCTGCTGCCCGACATGGCCGCACGGATCGAATTGGCCGGCGGCGACGGGCCGTTCATGGCGCTGCTGGACCAGTTTTTCGGCTTCGGCGCGGACCCCGTCAAGCAGCCCGGCCTGCGGCCCTCCGTCGAGGAACTGCTGGCCGGCTACTCCCTGGGGCGCTTCGAAGGCCTGAACAACGAGCCGGACATGGATGCTCCGTGGGCCTACCAGTACGCCGGCCGCCCGGACCGGACCGCCGGCATCGTCCACGACATCGTGCAGCAGCAGTTCGGGACCGGCCGCGGCGGCCTGCCCGGCAATGACGATTCCGGCGGGCTGAGCTCCTGGTACGTCTGGGCCTCCCTCGGCCTGTTCCCGGTCGCGGGGCAGAACCTGGTGCTGGTCAACGCCCCGTCCTTCCGTGAAGCCACCATCAGCGTCGCCGACAAGTCGCTGGAGATCCTCACCCGCGGCTTCAGGGAACCGGAGCACGGCGGCCCGCCGCAGTACGTCCAGTCCGTCGAGTTCAACGGCAAGCCCCTGGAACGCAGCTGGCTCCGGGGCAACGAACTGCACCGCGGCGGCCAGCTGGTCCTGCACCTCGGCCCGGACCCGTCCGGCTGGGCCACCACCAACCGGCCGCCCTCGGATTCAACCTCAAACCCGACCCCCTCGGAGGTACTCGCATCATGACCCGACAGCCCGTGAACCGCCTGGTCATCGTTGTCCGCGCCGATCCCGTCATCTGCGGCCATTCCGGCGAGGCCCGCAACCTGGCCGAGGCCGCCCGCGAGCGCGGCTTCGACGAAGTCCGCATCGTCACCTGGCCCATCGAACGGCTCGAAGCCGCCGGCCTGCCGCTCAAGCCCCTGGACGGCGTCCTGCCCTACAGCGACGGCATTATCGTGGAGCGGCCGGAACCCGTGGGCGATTACAAGGTCCCGGACGGCCGCTACCTCGCCGGTCTGACCGGCCGCCTCATCGAATTGTTTACCGACGGCGTTCCCACCGTCTGCCTCTCCCTCTACCTCAGCCCGCACACCGTCGCGGTGGCCGACGCCGTCCGCGCGGCCTGGAGCACGGGGCTGCCCGTCAATGTCACGACCATCGCCGAAGCCGTCGGTTCCGACGTCACCAACGTGGTCCGCGCCTGCGTGACCGAAGGCCGCTTCGGCGCCGCCGCGCACATCCTCTCCAGCTACCTCAGCCAGGACCACTGCGTCGCCGTCTCCGAGTACACCCGGGACCTGATCGTCGAGTCCGCGGCGCAGATCGATGCCCGCCACGGCACGTCGTTCGCCCCGCAATGCAGGGAACGCATCGGCATCTCCTACCCCGCCATCAACACCGCCGCCTACCTTGACCTGGACCCGGCCGAGCAGGAGCGCGTCCTCTCCACCCGCGGCCTCGCCAGGGACGGCTACGTACTCTTCCTCTCGCGCCTCGCCGCGGCCAAGGGCGTCGACGACCTGATCCACGGCTTCGCCGCCAGCCGCTCCGGCGCCGGCCTGGAACTCGTCATCGCCGGCCGCGGCCCGGAGGCCTCGCAGCTGCGCGACCTCGCGGCGGCATCCCCCGCCGCGGACCGGATCATCTTTCTGGACGATGTCGACGACGCCGAGAAGCCGCACCTCATGGCCGGCTGCGCCGCCTTTGTGCTGCCTAGCAAGCCGCGTCCGGAGTTCGTGGAAACCTTCGGCATCGCCCTGGCCGAGAAGATGCTCGCCGGCGGCGGCCCCGTCATCACCGCCGACACCGGCGGCATCCGCGAGGCCGTCGGCGACTGCGCCGCCTTCGTCCCCGTGGACGACCCGGCAGCGATCGCCGCGGCGCTGGACCACGCCATCCTGGAGACCAGCGCGGCCGAGCGCGCCGAGCAGGAGCGCCGGGCCCGTGAGTTCGCCCTGCAGTTCGACCGCGGCAACGTCTTCGACCGCATGTTCGCCCTCCTGCCGGACGGCATCCCGGGCCTCGAACCCGCGACCCGGCCCTGACGGGCGTCCCCTTCAACGGGGCATAGCTTCGTCTCTCCACGCCAAGACGACGTCGGCACCCGGGCCGGGTGCCGACGTCGTACTCTCAGCTTCGGTTGGCTTCCGGCGCTTCCGGTGCGGACCAGTAGACGCGGGACTCGCCGTTGAGGGAACTCCTCGGCTGGACGAACAGTTCAGCGTCCTGCCCCGCCTCCGGCGGAATGTCCATGCAGACCTGGTAGTCGCTCCGGCCTCCGTTCTCCAGCGTCGGCACGAGCACCGCCGCCTTCTCCAGCGTGGCCCGGCAGTGTTGCGCATCGTACTGCCGCGCGTCGCCGCCGCTCAGTTTCACGGACAGGTCCAACCACGGGTCACCCTCTGCCGGGCCGGTGTACTCGACAGACAGGTCCACCAGCACGTATTGTCCCTTCGGTGCCTCATTGAAGCCGCTCATGCTGATGACTTCCTCCGTTGCGTCGAGGTTTACGGACTTCACGGTCACCTCGTAGTCACTCACGGCGGCCGAATCGCCCAGCGAGAGGGCAGGGCCGGCCGCCTGCCGCTGCTCCGGCACGGCGCCCCCGGCGCTCTGCCCGGCGGACTTTTCAATACCGGCCAGCACGCCGCTGTAGAGCACCTGGGAGACCATGAACCCGGTGACCGCCAGGGCGGACATGATCAGCGCGGCAATCGGCATACCCGTCCCCGCCCGGCGCCTGGCCGCAAAAACCAGCGCGGCTGCCCCGAGACCGAGGCCGGCAACACCAGCTGGCAGCACAAGGAAATTGGCGGCCGGCAACAAGCACAGCAGCAGGGCGACGAGTGAACTGACGAGGGCGGCGATCGCCAGTCCTTGGCCTCCCCTTGGCTGCGGTTCCCCTAGGCCGCCTGCAATGAATGGACCCGGCGGCGCAGGTTGCTGAGGTGCCGGGCGTTCCCCCGTGGCAAAGTCTGGCACGCCCGGCGGTCCCGGCTGGTCCGGCATGCCCGGCTGCCCGAGCTTCCCCGGCTGTCCCGGCTGGCTTGATTCGTCATAGTTTGGCCGCGGCTGGGTCGGTGCGGCCGCTCCCGGCGCAGTAAGCGGCTGTCGTGAGTCGTTCAAGCCCATGGTTTCCCCCGGTGCTGAGTGGATTCGGTTCCCCCGTCGCTGACATCGATGCGGCGGACTGATGCCAACCCTATGGAGCGAGCCGGGCGGTTTGAACCTTCAACCCCTCGCCTGTGGATAACGCCGTGGACAGTGAGCAACGCCATATCGGGTCGCGGCATCGGCGCCGCCGCGGCAGCCCGATAATTTGAAGGAGCACCTCCGTGCCAGGGCTTTCGCCCGTCCCTTCCAGTCTCCAGGACAGCCCATGTTTTCCCTTGCCGCGATCCGCCGCGCCGTCGCGTCCGACGCAGCAACGCCGGTTATCCTCGCCGTGTTCTACACAGTCGTTCTGTCGGCCGGCGCCGCGATCCTGGCCACGGGCGGCACCAGCACCACGGGTGTCCTGATCGGGGCGCCGCTCGCGACCGCGTCCTGCATCCGGCTGGTCCAGCTGGGCTATACGGCTGTGCGGCGCTTCAGGAACAGGTAGCTCCCGGCCAGGCTGAAAAGTACGACGGCGGGTGCCCCGCCTTCGTGGCGGGGCACCCCTCAGTTCGTGGTTACCAATCCCAAGCCTTCATGGGTCTCACCCTTTCCAAGTACTCCGGCCGAACGCCGCCACGCGCGGCGGCGTTCGGCAGCTGAATGTTCGTCAGATCCGCACCAGGGGCTGTGGCCGGCAAACGGCCCGCAGAAGGCAGCGTCCAATGAAGCGCTGAGCCCGTGCGAGGGTTGCGGTCGGCCCCACAGACATCGGCGCATGACCGCGGCTACCGGAGCAAAGCCGGTCCGTTCGCGGCCCGGGCGCTGAAGATGCCGGGGCTGAGTGCGGGAGTGTTCATGGGTGCCGCCTGTCCGGAACCGAGACAGGCAGGACTGGATCAGTCGGGCGTGGAGCCAGGATCGAATTCCGGGGCTGCGGGCAGGGCCGTGCCGTCCGCTATCCGGGTCAACAGGCTGGCGAGCTCTAGGTGCTGACCGTCCGGCAGGAAGGCGTCGGCCGATGCGGAACCGGCAGCTCCCGTGCCGGCGCCTCCCGTTCCGCCGCTGGCGGTGGGGGCCGGGCCGGCAGGAATGCCGCCGGAGTAGGCCGGAAGGACCGCAGGGCGAGCAATGGCGCCGATCGATGGCGCAGCTACTCCGGTGCCCGCGATGCCGGAAAGGTCCTGGTAGCTCAGTATCTGCGGCTGGCTCGCTTCCGTGCCGGCATCTGGGCGAACCGGAGCGGCCGTAGCGGATGCACCGGTCGATGCCCGGGCGCCTGCTGCCGCCGCCAGCGGCGGCACCCGCGTTACAGCCGCTGCGTCCGGTTCAGCAAGAGCAGGCCCGGCTACCGGATCGCCGGCCTGGTCAACAGGGCCCTCAGGCGCGGACTCAACAGGAGGATCGGAGGATTCCTCGGGCTTATCTGGCTGGGACGGAGCCCCGGGCAGCAAAGGCAGCTCAGGTAGCGACGGCGCCAGCGGGTCGGTCACGGGACGGAGCGGATCCGTCACTGGCTCAAGCACCTCGGCCACCGGTTCGATAACCGGACGCAACTGGTCCGCCGCCGGAGCCAGCACCTCGGCCACCGGTTCGATAACCGGGCGGAGTTGACCCGTCGCGGGCTTGAGCGCTTTGCTTACCGGCTCGGTCACGGAGCTGAGCTGCTCCGTGACCGGCGTGAGGACCTCGCCAACTGGGGCGGTGACAGGCTCGAGTTGATTCGCGACGGGCTTGAGCAGTCCACCCGCCGGCTTGGTCACGGCGCCGGCGGGTTCGGCAACGGCCGCGGCGACGGGTTCGACGAGCTCTGCTACCGGTGCCGCGGCCAAGGCGCCGAGTTCGGCAACAGGGGCGGTGACTTGGGCCGCGGCCGTTCCGGCCCGGGCCGCAGCGTCTTCCAATTCCGCTGCGGCCTCGGCCGGCAAGACACGGGCTCCAGCAACTGCGTCGGCAACGGCTCCGCCAGCTGCGCCGACGACGTCTCCGGCGGCGAGCGCGGCGCGGTCAGCCCCATGACTGGCCGGCTCTGCGGCGGCCTGCACCACCCCCGCTACCGTCTGCGAGCCGCGGGCATCCGAAGTGGCGGCCTCCGCCGTCGTCGTGGTGAAAAGAGTCCAGCCTAGGGCACCGACGCCGGCCGCTATGCAAACGCGCGCGGCGGCGGCCGAAATAGCGATGCGAAATGCCACGGCCCCTCCCCCGGCAAAACCGGCCCCAAAATCCCCTGATGTGCCCCACCAGAGGTGGAACGTGAAACCTATAAAAGCACTGTCCGGCGGCCGTTGTAAATAGGTCCATCAGCGCCGCAGGCGAACCCCCATGTCAGCGCGAAAGGCCGGTCTGCCCTTGTCCTGCTTTCCCGTCCCGGACTAGCCTTCCAATAGCCGGTCTTCCCCTACACAGCTCACCAATCAGCGGGCCTCTCCGCCGCGGGCCGGCAAGGAGGAGCAGCACATGGCACGGATCCTGATGGTCGTCTCGGCCGCCGATTCCCTGACGATGAAGGACGGGACGGAGCATCCCACCGGCTTCTGGGCGGAGGAACTGGTGACCGCTCACCGGCTGTTGACCGAGGCCGGGCACACCGTGAACATCGCGACGCCCGGCGGCAAGAAGCCCACCGTGGACGCCATCAGCCTCGATGCGCAGAGTGCCGGCGGCCAGGACAAGGCGGACGATTTCGCCGCCTACCTGAAGGAGATCGAGCCGGAGCTGTCCGCGCCGCTGGTCCTCTCCGAAGTCAGCGCGGACCACTACAACGCCATCGTGCTGCCCGGCGGCCACGGGCCGATGGCGGACCTCGCCTCGGACGCGAACCTGGGCCGGCTGCTCGTGGAGGCGGACCGGGAGGGCATCATCATCGCCCCGTTCTGCCACGGCCCCGCCGCCCTGCTCAGCGCCACCAACGACACCGGGGATTTCGCGTTCGCGGGCCGGCACCTGACCGTATTCACGGACGAAGAGGAACTCGGTGGCGGCACCGGAGACAATACCCCGTGGCTGGTCGAATCCACGCTGCGGGACGCGGGCGCGATCGTCCAGGCCGGACCCGCCTGGCAGCCCAACCTGGTCCGCGACGGCAACCTGATCACCGGGCAGAATCCGGCTTCCAGCGAGGTCGTAGCCCGGGAAGTCCTCGCCGCCCTCGGGCCGGCCCCCGAGGCCGCGCAGGACGACGAAGCCGACGACGAATCGGACGAAGACATCCAGTAGCATCCAACGGCACCCGCAGAAGGAGCGACGAAATGCGACGAGTCACCTCCGGCCTGTTCCACTCGGTCGACGGCGTGGTCCAGTCCCCCGACCAGTGGCAGTTCGACAGCTTCGACGAGGAGCTCGGCGCCGGGATGGGCGACTTCATGAACCGGACCGACACCGTCATCCTGGGCCGCACCACCTACGAGGAATGGGCCGGCTACTGGCCCACCGCCACCGACGAGTTCGGCGGATTCATCAACCCGGTGCGGAAGTTCGTCGCCTCCCGGACGCTCAGCGGCGACCTGGAGTGGGAGAACTCGCAGCTCATCGATGGCAGCCTGGAGGACTTCGTCCGTGAGCTGAAGCAGGGCGCCGGCGGGGACATCGCCGTCTGTGGCAGCATCTCGGTGGTCCGCCAGCTGCTCTTCGCCGGCCTCCTGGACTCCCTCATGCTGATGCAGCATCCCGTCGTCGCCGGCAAGGGCAAGCACCTGTTCGAACCCGGTGATCCCACCACCCGCCTGGTCCTGCAGGACTCGCAGGTCACGAGCAAGGGGAACGTGATCATGCAGTACGGCCTGCGCGGCGAGAACCTCAACTGAACAACGACGGCGGAAGGCGGTTTAGCGGATGGGCTTCAGGAGCGCGCTGTTCGCCTCACGCTACGATTCGGCCACCCGCCACATGGAGGAGACCGAGCTCGGACGCCGCCGGGCGGCGCTGCTCGCCGGGCTGACCGGCGACGTGCTCGACATCGGTGCCGGGACCGGCGCGAACCTGCCGCACTTCCCGGCGTCGTGCACGGTCACGGCCGTGGAACCGGACCCGCACATGCGGCGGCGGCTCGAGGAGAAGGTCGCCTCCGGTGCCGCCGGCGCCGCCGTCTCCGTTTCCGACGGCTCGGCCGAGGCACTGCCCGCCGAGGACGGAACCATCGACGCCGTCGTCTTCACCCTCGTGCTCTGCACCGTCCCCGACCAGCCCTCCGCCCTCGCCGAAACGCGCCGCGTCCTCAAACCCGGCGGCCGGCTGCTCTTCCTCGAACACATCCGCGGCACGGGTCGGCACGCCAAAGCGCAGGACCTGCTCCGGCCCTTTTGGTCCTTTGGTGCCCAGGGCTGCCAGATCAACCGGGAAACCCCCGCCGCCATCGCCGCCGCCGGCTTCGTCCTGGACCTGCAGGAGCAGTTCAGCCTCGATCCCGGTTGGCTCCCCGTCAACCCGTTCGTCGTCGGCACCGGCACGAAGGCCGGATAGTCGGCTTCCGGCGGCACAAGCCCCAATCTGGTCCGTTGTCAGGTTGACCGGCCGCCCCTAGAATGGCGACCACCATGAGCTCCGGCGCATTGCGCTGGACCGTGACCGGGCGGGGCACCTGAGGACCGCGGGCCCGATGGGGTGCACATCCGGCAGCGCCGACAACTGCGAGCGCCATTCACTGTTGGAGCAGGGGCGGCGGGCCCCTTGGCACGGAACGGGCAGACCGATGAACACAGGCCATTACGGGGAAGAGGACGGCGATATCGACCGCCTCCTGGCGGAACTCGACGAGCGGATCGCAGGCTCGGTGATCCGGCCGCAGGACCCGGGGTACGACGACGCCCGGGCGGTATGGAACGGCATGATCGACCTGCATCCTCGGGCCGTCGCCAGGGCCGGGGCGGTTTCCGATATCGACGCGGTCCTCGACGCGGCCAGGCGCAGCGGCCTGCCGCTGGCAGTGCGCGGGGGCGGGCACAACATCGCCGGGCACAGCAGTGTCGAGGGCGGCCTCGTCCTGGACCTCGGCCCGCTGCGCAGCGTGGAGGTCGATGCGGAGCGCCGGCTGGTGACCGTGGGTCCCGGCGCGACGCTGAGGGACGTGGACGAGGCGACGGCTCCGTACGGTCTGGCCGTGCCGCTGGGAGTGATCAGCGCGACAGGCGTCGCCGGCCTGACCCTGGGCGGCGGGGTTGGCTGGCTGACCCGTTCCAACGGGCTGAGCCTGGACAACCTCGATTCGGCCGAGGTCGTCACCGCTTCCGGGGAGCACGTGCATGCGAGCGAGGAAGAGAACCCCGAGCTGTTCTGGGGGCTGCGCGGCGGGGGCGGGAACTTCGGCGTCGTTTCCTCCTTCACCTTCCGTGCCCGGCCGCTTCCGGCCGGGGTGCTGGGCGGAAACTTCTTCTACCGTCCGGAGCACTGGAAGGGCGCGCTGGGTGCCTTCGACCGGTGGACGCAGGACCTGCCGGAGGAGATGAACCCGATTACGTCCTTCCTGGTCCTCCCGCCCGAGTTCGACATGGGCGACGCCCCGTGGATGGTCGTCGGATTCGCCTGGTCGTCGGAGAACCACGAGCCCGGCCTCGAGCTCATCGAACGGCTGCGCCAGGACGCCCCTCCGGACGCCGAGGAGGTCGGTCCCGTCCCCTGGCTGGAGTGGCAGTCGGCGATGGACAGCCTCTTCCCCAAGGGCTCGCGCGGATACTGGAAGAACGTGTCATTCTCTCGGCTGGACGAAGAAGCGATCGACGTCCTGGTCGGTTTCGCCTCCGAGGTGACGTGGGCCGGAACCGGGATCGACATCCACCACATGCAGGGTGCCTTCGGGCGCGTCCCTGAGGAGGCGACGGCCTTCCCCAACCGCGCGGCGAAGTACTGGCTGAATATCTACGGGTTCTGGCAGGACGCGGCGGAGGACGCGCGGCTGAGCGAGTTCGCCAGGAAGGCCCACGCAAGCATGCAGCCGTTCGCCGAGCACGGCCAGTACGTCAACTTCCTGGGCGCCGAACGCGGCCAGGACATGACGGAGGCGGCCCGCCAGGCCTACGGGCCGGCGACCTACGAGCGGCTGGTCGCGCTGAAGAACCGCTTCGACCCGGACAACCTTTTCCGGCTAAACCACAACATCGTGCCGGCGCCCGCCTGAGCCCCGTCGTCGTTCCCCTGGCGTCCGCTTGGCGCCAGGCCCGCGGCCACCGCCGCTACGCGCGCAGCAGCGCGTCCTTCTGCTGCCGGGACATGTCCGTGCGGCCGCCGCAGTTCGCGCAGACCGAGTAATACTTGCGGCCGGTCGTGAAGAGCGGGATGAAGAAGACCGTGAACTTGCCGGCCTCCTCGATAATGCGGTGCGGCCCGTAGACCCCGCAGTAGGCGCAGGAACCGGGACGCATGGTCAGGACGCGGGGCCGCCGGGTGAATCCGAACAGGATGAACAAACGCTGCTCCTTGCTGGGCGGCAGGAAAAGGACCGGCCCGGCACCCCCCAAACAATCTGGTTCGTGCCGGGCCGGAGTCTGGAAAAGGCCTGCGGGTCAGAGACCGAACTTGTCCCCCATGCCGCCAAGCTTGTCGCCCAGGCCGCCGGGGAGCTTGCTGAGCAGGTCGTTGACGTCGATGCCCAGGTTCGATAGCAGGCCCGAGTCGCGCTCCGTGTCCACCTGGTCCGGCAACTGCTGGTCCGCCTGATCCGCCTTGTTGGTGTCGCCGGTCGACCTCAGGAGGTCAAGGATCTGCTGCTTGTCGATCTGCATTACGCGCTCCTTATGCATCAGATGATCAGGACGCTTACTACTCTGGCGAGGGCGGCGGCGGATGACAACCCCTTTGGCCAACTCCGGCAGCCCTGAACCGCTAAAAGGGCGCTCAGGCCTTGGCCACCACGTGCTCGCGCAGGGCGGGCATAATGGTTTCGCCGTAGACCCGCAGCGTCTCTTCCTTGTTGTCGTGCTGCAGGTAGCCGGCGAACTGGGTCACGCCGAGGGCCTTGAGCTTCTCCAGCTTCTCGATGTGCTGCTCCGCGGTGCCGAGCACGCAGAACCGGTCGACGATCTCGTCCGGGACAAACAGCGTGTGCACGTTCCCGGCGCGGCCGTGCTCGTTGTAGTCGTAGTCCTGGCGGCCGGCGATGTAGTCGGTGAGGGCATGCGGCACGGCGGAGTCCGTGCCGTACTTGGCCACGATGTCCGCCACGTGGTTGCCGACCATGCCGCCGAACCACCGGCACTGGTCCCGCATGTGTGCCACGTCCGAGCCCACGTACATGGGCGCGGCGACGCAGAACTTGACGGCCATCGGATCGCGGCCGGCGTTGGCCGCGGCCGTGCGGACCGTCTGGATCATCCATTCGGCGATGTCCACGTCGGCCAGCTGCAGGATGAAGCCGTCCCCCACCTCGCCCGCGAGCTTCAGCGCCATGGGGCCGTAGGCGGCGACCCAGACCTCCAGCCGGGACCCCTTGCTCCAGGGGAACTGGAGGGTGGCCCCCTTGTACTCGACCGGGCGTGAGTTGCCCAGCTCGCGGATCACGTGGATGGCCTCGCGCAGGGTCTTCAGGGTGGTCGGCGCGCCGTTGGTCACGCGCACCGCCGAGTCGCCGCGGCCCACCCCGCAGACCGTCCGGTTGCCGTACATCTCGTTCAGGGTGGCGAAGGTCGACGCCGTGACGGTCCAGTCCCGCGTGGCGGGGTTTGTGACCATCGGCCCCACCTTGATGGTCCGTGTCTCGGCGAGGATCCGGCTGTGGATGACGTAGGGCTCCTGCCAGAGCAGGTGCGAATCGAACGTCCAGACGTAGTCGAACCCGTGCTCCTCGGCCCTCTTCGCGAGCGCTACCGTGCGGGCGGCCGGCGGGTCGCACTGGAGTACCGTTCCGAATTCCATTCACTCGCTCCTAGATCAGGTACTGGCTGGGATCACGCCGCAGGAACCGGCCGTGCGTCTTGCTGCCCAGGTACTGGTCGCCGTCGACGATGACCCGCCCGCGGGACAGGACGGTGTCCACGTGGCCGTCGATCTCGAACCCTTCCCAGGCGGAATAGTCCATGTTCATGTGGTGGGTCTTCTCCAGGCCGATGGAGGTGTGTCCCGCGGGGTCGTAGATAACGACGTCGGCATCGGCTCCCGGGGTAATGGCACCTTTCCTGCCGTACATCCCGAACATGCGCGCCGGCGTCGTACTGGTGATCTCCACCCAGCGCTCCAGCGAGATCCTGCCGTCCACCACGCCCTGGTACAGCAGGTTCATCCGGTGCTCCACCCCGCCGATGCCGTTGGGGATCTTGGAGAAGTCCCCCACGCCCATGTCCTTCTGGCCCTTCATGCAGAACGGGCAGTGGTCCGTGGACACCATCTGGAGTTCGTTGGTGCGCAGCGCCTGCCACATGTGGTCCTGGTGGTGCTCCTGCTTGGAGCGCAGCGGCGTGGAGCAGACCCATTTGGCGCCCTCGAAGCCCGGGGCGCCGAGCTGGTCCTCCAGCGACAGGTACAGGTACTGCGGGCAGGTTTCCCCAAAGACGTTCTGGCCGTTGCTCCGGGCGGCGGCCAGCTGCGCGACGGCCTGTTTGGCGGAGACGTGGACGACGTAGAGCGGGGCGCCGGTGAGGTTGGCCAGCATGATGGCCCGGTGGGTGGCCTCCTCCTCCATCTGCCAGGCGCGCGCGACCCCGTGGTAGTACGGATCCGTCTTGCCCTGCGCGAGCAGTTCGGCGACCATCGCATCGATGGCGGGGCCGTTCTCGGCATGCATCATGGTCATCAGGCCGGTGTCCGCCCCGACGCGCATGGCCTTGTAGATCTGGGCGTCGTCGCTGTAGAAGACGCCCGGGTAGGCCATGAACATCTTGTAGCTGGAGACCCCCTCGCCGATCAGGCCCTCCATGGCCTTGAGCGAATCGTCGTTGACGTCGCCGATGATCTGGTGGAAGCCGTAGTCGATGGCGCACTCGCCGTCGGCCTTCTCGTGCCAGGACTGCAGCGCGTCCATCACGCGCTCACCATACTTCTGGATCGCGAAGTCCACGATCGTCGTCGTACCGCCCCAGGCCGCCGCCCGGGTTCCGGTCTCGAAGGTGTCGCTGGCCTCGGTGCCGCCGAAGGGCATCTGCATGTGGGTGTGTGCGTCGATGCCGCCGGGGATGACGTACTTGCCGGCGGCATCGAGCACCGTGTCCACGGAGGACTTCAGGTCGTGGCCCAGCAGGGCGGACCCGGGGGCCAGCACGGCGGCGATCGTTTCGCCGTCGATCAGGACGTCGGCTTCCGCGCGGCCGGTGGAGCTGACCACGGTGCCGCCGGTAATCAGGGTTGTTGGCATGGCTGCTCCTCCTGCCGCTCGGTCCTCTGCTGGCTGCCGTGCTGGTTACGGTGCTGGTTATGGTGCGACGATCGGCCCGTACGCATCCGGGCGGCGGTCGCGGTAGAACTGCCAGTTGTTGCGCGCGGTCCGGACCAGCTCCATGTCCAGGTCGCGGATCAGCAGTTCCTCCTGCGTGCCGCTGCCCAGCTCGCCGACGTAGTTGCCCTGCGGGTCCGCCACGTAGGAGGTGCCGTAGAAGTTCACCGCCTCGTCCCCGAACTCGTTGGCCTCGGAGCCGACCCGGTTGGGCACCACCACGTAGTAGCCGTTCGCCGCCGCGGCGGTGGGCTGCTCCAGCTCCCACAGGCGGTTGGAGAGTCCGGGCTTGGAGGCATTCGGGTTGAACACCAGCTGCGCGCCGTTGAGGCCGAGGACGCGCCAGCTCTCCGGGAAGTGCCGGTCGTAGCATATGTTCAGGCCGACCTTGCCCACGGCGGTGTCGAAGACCGGCCAGCCGAGGTTGCCGGGCCGGAAGTAGAACTTCTCCCAGAACTTGTCCACATGCGGCAGGTGGTTCTTGCGGTACTTGCCGAGGTAGCTGCCGTCCGCGTCGATCACCGCGGCGGTGTTGTAGTAGATCCCGGGCTGCTCCTCCTCATAGACGGGGAGGATGATGACGATGTGGTGCTCGGCCGCGAGCGCCGAGAAGCGCTCGGTCAGCGGCCCCGGCACCTGCTGCGCGAAGTCGTAGTACTTGCGGTCCTGGACGATGCCGAAGTACGGCCCGTGGAAGAGTTCCTGGAAGCAGATCACCTGCGCGCCCTCGGCCGCGGCCTTGCGGACGAAGTCCTCGTGCTTGCGGACCATGGACTCTTCGTCCCCGGTCCAGGTGGTCTGCGTGAGTGCCGCCCTAACGATGGTCATCGACTGCCTCCGATATCCGGTCCTGCGCGCACAAGAACGCGTGCATCGATTCGTGCCTGAAACATTAGCCCCGCAAGGCTGGGAAAACCATGGCCAGGCGGCTTGGATCCTCGCACTGCGCCCGTTCGCGCGCCTATACTCTGTGCCAGACCCGCCGGTTGCGTATGGCCGGCTCCCGCGGCCTGGATTTAGGCCGCCGGTCACCGGCCGCTGCCGGTTCCTTGCAGAAAGCCCGGTGCCGTTTCCGGATCCTGTCCAACCGTTTCCGGACCGCCGCCGGCTGACGAACCGAGGTCCCATGCGCACTCCCGCCGTTTTCCTCCGGAGCCTCCCCGTCCTGGCCGCTGCCTCCCTGCTGCTCAGCGGGTGCGGCGGTCCCGCCCCGGCCGGCGCCGGACCTGACCCGGCGGCAGCCGGATACCCGACCGATACTACGACCGCACCCGACGGCGGCGCGGCGGGTTCGCCGTCGGGCTTTCCATTCACGGTGGACAACTGCGGGACCAAGGTGACGGTCAGCGCCCCGCCCGAGCGGGTGGTCACGATCAAGTCCACGAGCACGGAACTGCTGCTCGCCCTCGGACTGGGCGACCGGATCGTGGGAACGGCCTTCGCGGACGGTCCCGTGCCGGAACAGTGGCGGCAGGATCTCCCGGTGATCTCCGAACAGCTCCCCGCCCGGGAACCCGTGCTGGCGCTGGAGCCGGACTTCGTCTACGCCGGCTGGGAATCGAATTTCTCCGCCGACGGTGCCGGCGAGCGCGCGTCGCTGGGCAAGCTGGGCATCAACACCTACGTCTCCCCCGCGGCCTGCCGGGAGCCGGGCTACCAGCCGGATCCGCTGACCTTCGACGGGCTCTTCGCGGACATCCAGGAGGCCGGCCGGATCTTCGGCGCCGGCGCCCGGGCGGACCGGCTCGTCGCCGAACAGCGCAGGCAGCTCGACGCCGTCGTGCCCGACGGCAAGGGGCTGTCCGCGCTCTGGTACAGCTCGGGCTCCGACACCCCGTATGTCGGCGGCGGCACCGGCGCTCCGCAGCTGGTGATGGAGGCGGCGGGGCTGCGGAACATCGCTGCCGACGTGGACCAGGCCTGGTCGCCGCTGTCATGGGAAGCCGTCGCGGACCGGAACCCGGACGTGATCGTGTTGGTGGATTCGAGCTGGAGCAGCGTGAAGAAGAAGATCGGCGTGCTGGAGCAGCATCCGGTGATCTCGCGGCTGGACGCGGTCAAGGAGGGCCGGTACCTGGTGGTGCCGTTCGCCGCCTCCGAGGCCGGGATCCGCAGCGTCGAAACGGTCCAGTCGCTGGCGGACCAGCTGGCGAAGCTGGAGGCACCATGAGCCTGCGAGAGCACAGCAGGCAGGAAACAACGACGGCGGCGTCCGGCTCCGCGGCCAAGGCACCGGGATCGGGGGTGCTGTGGAGCCTGGTCCTGCTGGCCGCGCTGGCGGCCTCGGTGCTGGCGGCCGTCTCGTTCGGACCGGCCGGCATCTCGCCGCCGCAGGTCCTCTCTTCCGTCCTCCGGCATCTGGGGCTCGGGACTGAGCCCTTCGGTGCCGCCGCCCTGACGCCGATCCAGGACGCCATCGTCTGGGAGCTGCGGCTGCCACGGCTGCTCACCGCGGCGCTTGTCGGAGCCGGCCTGGCCGTCAGCGGCGCGGTCATGCAGGCGCTCACGCGGAATCCGCTGGCCGATCCGTACCTGCTCGGGCTGAGCTCCGGGGCGTCGCTCGGCGCCGTCGCGGTCCTCCTGCTGGGTGCCGCCGTGCTGCTGCCGGTGGCGGCCTTCGCCGGCGCGATGACGGCGATGGTGCTCACCCTCGGGCTGGCCTCGGCCCTCGGCGTCATCACGCCGACCCGCACCGTGCTCGCCGGGCTGGCCGTCTCAGCGCTGGCCGCCGCGCTGACGTCCTTCATCATCTTCTTCTCCGCGCAAGGCGACTCCTACCGCGAGGTGCTCAGCTGGATGATGGGCTCGCTATCCGCCGCCAGCTGGAGCTCGGTCGCGGTCGCCGGCATCGCCTTCGCGGCGGCGGGGCTGCCGGTGCTGCTGGCCGGCCGGATCCTCGACGGCTTCGCCTTCGGCGACACGGCGGCGGCGGTCCTCGGGCTCAACGTCAGCGCCGTCCGCTGGCTCCTGCTGGGCGGAACGGCGGTGCTCACCGGGGCCATGGTCTCGGTCAGCGGCTGCATCGGATTCGTCGGCCTGGTCCTGCCGCACGCCGTCCGGCTGCTGACCGGCGCACGTCACCGCGCCCTGCTGCCGCTGAGCGCCCTGGCCGGGGCCGTCTTCATGGTCTGGGCGGACACGCTGGCCAGGACGCTGTTCGACCCGCGGGAAATCCCCGTCGGCATCATCACCGCCCTGCTCGGGGCCCCCGTCTTCATCGCCATGCTCTGGCACAGGAGGGACGCGGCATGAGCCTGCGCGGAACCGGCCTCGAACACCGGGCAGGCGGCACGCTGATCCTCGACGGGGTGGACTGCACCGTCCCGGCCGGATCCGTGACCGGGCTGCTGGGGCCCAACGGCGCCGGCAAAACGAGCCTGATCCGGCTGCTGGCGGGGGTCGCCGCACCGCAGGCCGGCGCCGTCCTGCTGGAAAGCGCAGACCTGCACCGCCTCCCGCGGAGGGAGCGCGCCCGCCGGCTGGCCTTGGTCGAGCAAAGTGCCGGCACCGACCTGCCGCTGACCGTGCTGGACGTAGTGCTGCTGGGCCGGATACCCTACCGATCCGTGCTGGCCGGCAGCGGCAGCGAGGACCTGCGCGTCGCCCGCCGCAGCCTAGGCGCAGTGGGGATGGAAGCCTTCGCCGGCCGCCGGTACTCCACCCTGTCCGGCGGCGAGCGCCAGCGGGTCCAACTGGCCAAGGCCCTCGCCCAGGAACCCGAGGTGCTGCTGCTCGACGAGCCCACCAACCACCTGGACGTGAACGCCCAGCTGTCCGCCATGGAGCTGGTCCGGACCTTGGCGGCCGGCGGCGTGGGCGTGCTCGCCGCCCTGCACGACATCAACATCGCGGCCGCCTGCTGCGACCGGCTCATCGTGCTGCACCGGGGCCGGGTCGCGGCGGCCGGCCCCACCGCCGACGTCCTGGTTCCCGCCCTGATCCGCCGGGTCTACGGGGTGGAAGCCGTCGTGCTCGACCACCCGCTCACCGGCAGGCCGCTGGTGGCCTTCAGCCCGTTGCCGGAAGAGCCGCCGGCGGCCGCCTCGGCTGATTCCGCGGCGCGCGGGCGGTCCGCCAGCCCTGCCTCGTAGCCCTGCCGGAAGCCTTCCCGCCGGCCCGCCTCGAATCCTTCCTGGCGGCCCGCCTCCATCGCCTCGGCCGTGCCGAGGCGGAACATGTCCTGCTCTGCGGAGCGGATGAGCGCAGCCGCACCCGCTTCCCCGGGGTTCGCACCGCCGTCGTTGTCCACAGCCGTGACCAGCACGCCCAGCCCGCGCACCACCGCCACGGGGCAGCCGCTGGTCTTGCCCTTGACCAGGTCCGCGGCGGACGCGATCTCGTCCGCGACGGCCGTGACCGTAGCATTCAGCCGCCGGCCGGCGCTGTCCACGGAACCGCGCAGGTCCGCCAGCGGCGCCAGCCCGGCGACGCCGATCGCGGCGTCCGTCTGCCCGTTCCGCCACGGCCTGCCGAGGGTATCCGTAATGACGACGCCGACGTTCACACCGCAGCGCCGGCGCAGTTCCGCGCGGAGTGCGCGGGCGGTGGCGTCCGGGTCCAGCGGCAGCAGCAGGACGGTGCCCTCCGGCGTATTGCTGGCATCCACGCCGGCCGCGGCCGAGACGATGCCCAGCCGGTTCTCCACGATGCGGGTCGCACCGTCCTCATGCGCCCGCGTCGCCACGACCCGGACCGTCTCCGCGGTGATCGCCTCCTCCCGGTCCGCCGCCGGCAGCAGGCGGCCCTCGGCCTTGGACACGATCTTGGACGTCACGGCCAGGATGTCGCCGTCCTCCAGGTACCCGCCCGCGGCCGCCTCGATGATCGCGGCCAGGTCGTCGCCGGCGGTGATTTCGCCAATCCCCTCGACCGCGAAGACCGACAGCGCGCGCGGGCTCATCGGGTCAGCGCCGGGATCACGTTGGCGCCGAAAACCTCGATCCACTCGCGCTGGTTGCGGCCCACGTTGTGCAGGTAGATCCGGTCGAAGCCCAGGTCGGCGAACTTCTGGATGGCGGCGCGGTGCACGTCCGGGTCTTCGGAGATGACCATCCGGCCTTCGAAGTCCTCGGGACGGACCAGCTTGGCCATCTGCTCCAGCTCGAAGGGCGAGCGGATGTCCGCCTTGGGGAACTTCATGCCGCCGTTGGGCCACTCGGTCATCGCGTTGGACAGCGCTTCCTCGTACGTCGAGGCCCAGCTCAGGTGCAGCTGGAGCACCTTCGGCATGCCGGACGGGTCCTTGCCCGCTTCCTTGGCTCCGGCGTCGAACCGGTCGAAGAGCATGGCCACCTTGTCCAGCGGCGCCCCCACGGTGATCAGCCCGCCTGCATGCTTGCCCGCGCGCTTGGCGGTGACCGGGCCCGCGGTGGCCACCAGGATCTCCGGCGGCACCTCGGGCATGGTCCACAGCCTCGTCGACTCCAGCTTGTAGTAGGTGCCGCTGTGCCGGACGTCCTTGCCCGCCAGCGAGCCGGCGAAGAGCTTGTTGATGATCTCGATCGCCTCGAACATCCGGTTGATCCGCTCCGGCGGCTCCGGCCAGTACTGCGCCACGATGTGCTCGTTCAGCGCCTCGCCGGAGCCCAGCCCCAGCCAGTGCCGGCCCGGATACATGGCGGCGAGGGTAGCCGAGGCCTGCGCGACCATCGCCGGGTGCCAGCGGAAACTCGGGCAGGTCACGCCCGGCCCGATGTCCCCCGTGATCCGCTCCCCCAGGGCGGTGAGCACGTTCCAGACGAAGGCCGACTCGCCCTGCGCCGGCACCCAGGGCTGGAAGTGGTCCGCCGCCATGACGCCGGAGAAGCCGTTCCGCTCCGCATGCTCGGACAGCGCCACCGCCTCGGTGGGGTGGAACTGCTCAAGCATGGCCGCGTAGCCGACGGTCAGTGACTTTGCCATGACGGCATGATTCCACCCGGGGGTTGGGGAAACAATAGTGCCGCTGCTAGCGGGCCGGGCCCGCCGCGAGCGCCTGCCGCACCAGTGCCGGGGCAGGATTGGTCAGCACCTCTCCCCCGAGGATCACGGTCGGCACCGTCTCGTTCCCGCCGTTGTGCGCGCGCACGAACCCGGCCGCCTCCTCATCGCGCCAGATATTGACCCACGTGGCCTTGCGGCCGTCGCCGCCCAGCGCCGCCTTCAGCCGCAGGCAGTACATGCAGCCGGGCCGCCAGAAAATCACCACGGCCGGCCGTGCTCCGGCCTCTCCCGGCCGCTGCCACTTCGTGTGGCGGCCACGGTAGAGCGGGCTGATGAACCAGGACAAGGCCAGGAGCACGACGGCGGCAGCAACGGCGGGAAGCCAGCTCTCCTCCGGCTTGTGCAGGACCAGTGCCAGGACGGCCACGGCGGCGAGTGCGGCGGCGGCGCCCCAGCGGTTCAGCCGGTTCATGCCTGCTTCTTCTTGGCCTTCTGGGCCTGCTTGTATTCACGCACGGCGACCAGGGTTTCCGGACCGGTGACGTCGGCGATCGACATGGCGACGTCGGGCCGCCCGTAGTCGCCCGCGGCTTCCCGCCAGCCGGGCGCTTCCACGCCGCGCTGCTTGCCGAGCAGGGCGAGGAAAATCCTGGCCTTCTGTTCGCCGAAACCGGGCAGTGCCTTCAGCCGTGCCAGGACCTCGGCCCCGTCCGGGTCCCCCGCGGTCCAGATGCGGGAGGCATCGCCGTCGTAATCCTCCACGATGACCCGCGCAAGGTCCTGCACGCGTCCGGCCATGGACTTCGGGAAGCGGTGGACGGCGGGCGTCTGGCGGAATGCTTCGAGGAACCCGTCCGGGTCCATTTCAGCAACCTGCTTCGGGTCGAGGCCGCCGAGCCGGTCGGCGAGCTTGGCCGGGCCCGCGAAGGCGACCTCCATCGGGATCTGCTGGTCCAGCAGCATTCCGGTCAGCAGGGCGAACGGGTTGGCGGCCAGCAGTTCGTCGGCGGCTGCGTCTCCGGCCAGGTGGAGTTCGGTCATGGCTCAGGGTCCCCTTGGGCTCAGTCTCGGTCTGTCTTCCCGCCCAAGCTACCACCGGATTTGTCGGAAGCGGCGGCGGGGCCGTGCAGGTGCGCGCGGTCGCCGTCGTGGTCGAAGATGGTGAGGATTTCGACCGGGCCGCCGTGCGCGCCGATGGCGTGCGGGACCATGGTGGAGAACTCGGCGGCGTGGCCGGGCTCGACCAGGATGGTCCGCTCGCCCAGCTGCAGGCTGACGGTGCCGGACAGGACGGTGAACCATTCGCGGCCGGGGTGGACCTGCGGCTGCGAGGTCTCGCGTTCCGGGGTGATGAGCATCTTCGCCACCGTGACGCCGTTCAGCGCGCCCTCGCGCGAGAGCAGCCAGGTGGTGAGCCCCTTCGCGTGCTCGGGTTCGGGCCGGATGACCACGTCCTCGTCCTCGGCGGATTCGACGAGCGCGTCGAGCGTGGTGCCGAGGGCGCGGGCGATCGGCACCAGCTGGTCGAGCGCGATCCGCCGGTGTCCGGTTTCGATCCGGCTGAGCGAGGACGGGCTGATGAAGCAGCGGGCGGCCAGCGAGTCGAGGGACCAGCCGCGGGCCAGGCGCAGGCCGCGGATGCGCTGGCGGATCACGGCGTCGAAATCGAGTTCTTGCGTCATACGCAAGATTGTATGCCAGAGCCGCAGGAGCCGCTTAGGCTGGAAGCATGACGACGCAGCATCACCACGGTTCCGGCCACCGGCGGGGCCATCAAAACGATCACCCCGGCCACGGGCACGACCACGGCCGCGAGGACCACGGTGGCAAGGCCGGAGTGGCCGAGCTGCTCGAACTCGAGGCGGCGGCCCTCGGCCCCTACTCCGACGAGATCGCGGACTGGGCGGCCGGCCTCGCCGCGGCCGCCCCGCGGACCATCGTCGACCTCGGCGCGGGCACGGGGGCCGGCAGCATCGCGCTGGCACGGCGCTTCCCGTCGGCCGAGGTGGCCGCCGTCGACAATTCCCCGCACATGCTCGAGCGCGTCGGGGAGGCCGCCGCGCTCCACGGACTCGGCGGCCGCGTCATCCCGCTGCTTGCGGACCTGGACGAAGAGTGGCCGGACATCCGGGAGGCCGGCCTGATCTGGGCAGCCTCGTCGCTGCACGAGGTGGCGGAGCCGGAGCGGATCCTGGCGGATGCCTTTTCCGCGCTGGC
This sequence comes from Arthrobacter mangrovi, assembly GCF_026011795.1. Lineage (GTDB taxonomy): Bacteria > Actinomycetota > Actinomycetes > Actinomycetales > Micrococcaceae > Crystallibacter > Crystallibacter mangrovi. Next base: position 365,409 of record NZ_BRVS01000001.1, read on the forward strand.
GTGGGATGGTTTGCTGGTGGCCATCGAGATGGACACCCTGCCCCGCTTCCTGCCCCACGACGTCGGCCTCGGCGAACCCGGGCTCGAACTCCGCTGCCACGAGGCACTCGCCCGGGCCGGCTGGAACGCGCACCCGGACTGGCGGGAACCCCTGGAGCGGGCGGGCTTCCGCGTCGCGGCGCAGCGCAGCTTCATGCCGGAAGCGCGGCCGGGCGAGGCCGCCGGCCGCTACGCCCACGCCTTCCTGGCCCGCGTCCGCCGGGCCCTGGACGGCGAACTCCCGGCCGCCGACCGACGGACCCTCGACCACCTCCTGGACGCCGGCAACCCGGACGCCCTCGTCCAACGGCGCGACCTGGCGGTCCGCGTCAGCAGGACAGCCTGGGCGGCCCGCCGCCCCTGAACCACCCCCCGGACCAATCCCAGCCAAGGAGCCACCATGGACACTGATTTCACCCACGACGTCGCCGTCATCGGCGGCGGCGCAGCCGGCCTCAGCGCGGCCGTCGCGCTCGGACGCTCGCTGCGTTCCGTCGTCGTTATCGACGCCGGAGAGCCGCGCAACGCCCCCTCGCATGCGGCGCACAATCTTCTCGGCCAGGAGGGCATCTCCCCGCTGGAGCTGGTCGCCACCGGGCGGCGCGAGGCCGAGCAGTACGGGGCGGAGTTCCGCGAGGGTCGGGCCGTTGCCGCGCGCCGCGTCGACGGCGGTTTCGAGGTGGAGTATGACGGCGGTGCCTCCGTCCGCGTGCGGCGTCTCCTTCTGGCGTCGGGACTGGTCGACGAACTGCCCGACGTGCCCGGCGTCCGTGAGCACTGGGGGCAGAGCGTGCTGCACTGCCCCTACTGCCACGGCTGGGAAGTGCGCGGCCAACGCATCGGCGTGCTCGGGACCAGCGCCCACAACATCCACCAGGCCTTCCTGTTCCGCCAGCTCAGCGAGGACGTCACGCTCTTCCTGAACACGATGCCCGAGCCCGAGGACGCGGCGTGGGAGCAGCTGGCCGCGCTGGACATCAACGTAGTGCGCGGAAAGGTCGAGCGGCTGCGCAGCGAAGACGAGGCCCTGCGCGCCGTTGTCCTGGAAGATGGGAGCGAGCACCAGCTGGACGCGGTCGTCGTCGCGCCCTGCTTCATGGCGCAGGCCGACCTGTACGAGCAGCTCGGCGGCACCCTGGCGGAAATGCCCCTGGGTAAGTTCATCGAGGCCGGCCCGATGGGCGAGACGAAGATCCCGGGCGTCTGGGCGGCCGGCAACGTCAGCAACCTCGGCTCCATGGTCGCCTCCGCGGCCGGGGCGGGCGTGCTGGCGGGGGCCGCCATCAACGCGGACCTGGTCAACGAGGACACGCGCGCCGCCGTCCGCGCCCGGGCCGATGCGGCCGCTCAGCTGTAGATCTGCGCGTACAGCTCCTCGATCTCCTCGGCGGTCGGAATGACCGGGTTGTTTCCCGGGGACCCGGAGGCGAGGGCCTGCTGCGCCATCAGCGGGGCGAGCTCCTGCCACCTGTCCTGCCCTATGCCGAGGCTTTGCGGAGTCGGCACGTCCAGGTCCTTGCAGAGGACCTGGAGGGCCTCGACCAGCCGGCCCGCGGCCAGGGCATCCGGGTCCGCCTCGCCGGCCACGCCGTAGGCCCGGGCGCATTCCGCGTACCGGGCTTCTGCGCCGCCGACGGAGAACGCCGTGACGGCCGGGAACAGCATGGCGTTGGACAGCCCGTGCGCGAGGTGGAAGTGCGCGCCGATCGGGCGGCTCATGCCGTGCACCAGGGCCACGCTGGAATTGGAGAATGCAATGCCGGCCTGGGTGGCGGCGAACATCATTGCCTCCCGGGCTTCCCGGTCCTCGCCGTTCTCGTACACCCTGCGGATGGTGCGGCTGATCGTGCTGATCGCAGTCAACGCCAACCCGTCGGAGAACGCGTTGGCCTTCCGGCTGACGAAGGCTTCCACGGCGTGCGTCAGGGCATCGACGCCGGTGTCCGCAGTCAGCCGCGGGGGCATGGACAGCGTCAGCTCGTAATCGACGATCGCCGCGGCCGGGAGGAACGCCTGGCCGGTGCAGAGCATCTTCTCGTCCGAAGCGCTGTCGGTAATGATGGTGAACTGCGTTGCCTCGGAGCCGCTGCCGGCGGTGGTCGGGATCTCGATCACCGGCAGGGCGGGACCGCGGTTGTCCCGGGGAGCCTTGTAGTCGCGCATCTCACCGCCTTGGACAGCCAGCAGCGCCAGCGCCTTGGCTGTGTCCATCGGGCTGCCGCCGCCGAGGCCGACCAGGCAGTCCGCCCGGTGGGCGCGGACCTGCTGCACCCCGGCAACCAGCGAGTCGGTGGTGGGATCCGGCACTGTCCCGTCGAACAGCGCGGCGTCCAGGCCCGCTTCCGTGAGTGCGGTCAGCAGCCTGCCGGCCAGGCCAGTGCCCACGAGGAAGGAATCAGAGACCAGCAAGGGCCTGGCTGCGCCCAGTCCGGCCACAACGTCAGGCAATTGATCGACTGCTCCCCCGCCCACGCGCAGGTTGCGGGGCAGTGCAATAGATGTAATCAAGATCGGACGTCCTTTCACTGCAATGCTGGTTCCCCGATCAGGGAAGGCGAATGACTACTTTCATTGTTCCCTCTGCCGCTTCGTGCGCCAGGGCGAAAGCGTCCTTTGCCTGTTCGAACGGGATGATGTGCGAAACCAAGGCTGCAATAGTCTCTCTGTTGGATTCCACGAGCCGGACGGCTGCGGCGAAGTCATCGAGGGCAGCGCAACTGGATCCGCGGATTGTGACTTCCTTTTCCGGAAGGATGCCGGAGGGGAAGGGTGCGGTTCCTCCCGTCAGACCGACAACGACGACGTCCCCGCCCCGCGCCACGAGGTCAACTGCCTGTGCAAGAACAGAGGGGATGCCGGTGGTATCGATGACTATGTCCGGTCCAAAACCGCCGCCCCACTTCCGCAGTTCCTGCGCTGCCGGCTCCTCGTCCGCGTCAAGTGCCAGTTGCGCCCCAAGCCGCTGCGCCAGAGCCCTGCGATCCTCTTTGGGATCGACGACGGCGGTAGCTGCACCCCAAATTTTCGCGGCCAGGGCAACCGCCTGTCCGATCGGTCCGCCACCCAGCACCGCTAGGCGCACGCCATCTGCCGGACGATCCTCGCCAATGTTCACTCGTGCTAGTGCGTGCACTGCCACCGACAGCGGTTCAACGAAGGCGGCAATTTCCGGCTGCGTGCCGGAGATCTGAAACACTGAGCGCTCCCGGACCAGAAGACGCTGGCTGAGGGCACCGTCCCGGTGGACCCCGATAATCCGCATGTCGTAGCAGGCGTTTTCCCTACCGTGACGGCAAGCGCGGCAAGTCCCGCAGGTCTCGAGGGGCCACACCGCTACACGGCTTCCCACGGGAATCCGGTTCCGATCGGCACCTGCGCCTACGGCCTCGACAATTGCCGAGAATTCATGGCCGATGACACGTGGAAACCAGTCGCTGCCTCCTGTCAGGGCTGCTACGTCGCCGTCGAAGTAGTGCAGGTCGGAACCGCAGATTCCCACTGCTTCCGGTCTGAGGAGGACCTGCCCGGGAGCGGGAGCTCCGGGACCCTCCAGGCCCCGGAGCTCCAACGAACCGGGCGCGGTCAGAACCGCCGCCCGAATTTCAGAATTCATTGGCATTGGCCTCGGTGATCGGGGTTCCCTCGATCTCCACGTGGTTGGTAGCCGGGAGGGTCCCGTCCTTGAAGTAGATGTCCATCGCGTCGACTACTTTGCCAATGATGGCGGGCCAGTCCTGCAGGACCGTCGCAATGAAGGGGCCGCCCTTGGCAATTTCGGCAATGGCGAAGTCGTCGCCGTTCATGCTGGCCACGGCAACACCTTCGGCGCCCGCTGATTCAACGGCTTGGACTGCTCCGAACCCTGCAGCGTCGAAGCCTGCCCAGACGCCGACCGGGGCTTGTTCCCCCGGATGCGACTGCAAGTAGTCCTGCACGAAGGACAGAGCTTCTTCCTGGGCGGCACCGGGAGACTGGATCTGATGGTTGGCAGCCACGTTGAAGCCATTTTTCTCGAAGAGTTCCGTGGCAACATCGGTACGCAGGCGAATGCCGGGGTGCGAATCCCACCCGACGATCAGGACGTCACCGCCGTCCGGGTTGGCGTCAATGATCGCCTGTGCGCTCGCGGTAGCAAGCTGGGTGTTGTCGCTCGTCACGTTCAGCGCGTAGGGCTTATACGGTTCCACACCTGCGTCGATGGCGAAGACCGGGATGCCCGCGTCATTGGCGGCCGAGACGCCCAGGCTCGTCTTTTCCTGCGACGTGTACCCCATAACGATGGCGTCAACGTCCCGGGAGATGGCGTCCTGCAACTGAGCGTTCAGCTTGTTGTAGTCATTCGCACTGTCCGAGACGGAGACCTGCCAGCCCTTTTCGGTTGCCTGCTCCTCGAACATATCCACGCCGGTCTTAACGGCTGGAGTCGCGTAGGAAGCGGTGAAGACCGCGACCACCGGTGCACCGGCGGCCTCCGGATCCGCCGTCGCGTCCGACCCTCCTCCGCAGCCAGTGAGGGCCAGGACCGAGACCGCAGCGGTGGCTGCGGCAGCCAAGAGTCTGTTGTAGCGCATGAGTGATACTGCCTTTCAGCGATGAGTGTGTAGATCAGGATTTAAAGCTGTCCAGGTTGTCCTTGTTGACGAGGACACCGGGCATTTCTTCGTAGTTCTGCTCAGGATCGGTGCCCTTGAAATCGGCTTCCATCACTTCCGCCATGCGTCCGACGATGGCGTCCCAGTCCTGGAATACCGTGGCTGCGAAGGGTCCGGCTTTGCCGATCTCCGCTACCGCCTGGTCCGTGGCGTCGATGCCCGTGACCGGAACGTCGGTACGGCCCGAGGAATTGAGCGCTTGGGTGACGCCCATGGCAGCGGCGTCCCAACCCGCCCAGACTCCATCAAGGGCGCCTGCGCCCCCGTTGGCCTGCAGGAAGTCCGTGGTGAAGTTGAGGGCTTCGCCCTGGGATGACGCGGGTTCCTTGACCTGCTTGATGTCGACGATTTCGGCGCCGGCCTTCTCAAGATAGGAGATGGCCTCCTGGGTCCTCAGCCGGATGCCCGGGTGCGGATCGTGGCCAATAACCAGCACCTTGCCGGGCCCGCCCATGGCGTCGAGCAGCGCCTGCGCGCTGATCTCACCCAACTGCACTGAGTCACTGGTGACATTCAGGGCGACACCCTCCATCGGTGCAGTGCCGCCGTCGATCACGTACACGGGAACCTCGGCATCGTTGGCGGCCTGAAGGCCCACGGTAATCTGCTCGGGTGTCGGGAAGCCCAGGACGATCGCGTCCACCTTCCGCAGCGATGCGTCCTGCATGAGGGAGTTAACCTGGTTGAAGTCGAAATCCGTGTCCGCCACTGTGACGTTCCAGCCCTTGCCGGTGCCGAGCTCCTTGAAGGCATCGATGGCGTACTTGGCCGCCGGCGTTCCGTAGGAACCGGTAATGACGGCGACGTCGACGCCCTCCTCCGTCCCCTGTCCTGACGATGCAGCATTTCCGCCGCAGCCCACCAAGCCCAAGGCCATGGTTAGGCTGCCAAGCAGTGCGAGCAGTTTTTTCATGTCAGGAAGCTCCCTTGTTGCCCAGCCGCGAGAACGCCACGGCAGCGATGATGATGACGCCGGTCAGGAACTGCTGCACATAAGTACTGACGCCGATGATGTTCAGCCCGTTGCTGAGGACTCCGAGGATGCCGACGCCGATGAGGGTTCCGCCGATATTCGCCGTTCCTTCCTTGGAGATGGTCATGCCCAGGAACACGGCGGCGATGGCCAGCAGCATGTAGGAGTCGCCGCTCGTTGCGGTTGCGCTAGCCAGCCTGCTGGTGAGGACAACGCCGGCAAGAGCGGCGCCGACTCCCGCTACCACGAAAGCCAGGAACCGGACGCGGTTCACGTTCACACCGCTCAGCTTGGCAACCTCCGCGTTGCCGCCCACGGCATGCCAACGGCGGCCGATAGTGGTGTTGCGCAGCACGAACCAAACGACCAGCGCGACGGCGACTGCCATGAAAATGGGAATCGGCAGATTGAACCAGCGCCCCTGGCCGAGCGACATGAAGCCCTGCGGCAGGCCGAACAGCGTGGTTCCGTCGGTGGTGATGAAGGCCAGTCCGGAGACCGACGTCATTGTGGCCAGGGTGGCAACGAAGGCCGACAGCTTCAAATAAGCCGTCAGGTAGCCGTTGACTGCGCCCACCAGCGCTCCGACAACCAGTGCTCCGGCGACCGCCGCCGCGGTTCCTTGTCCGGCGATGAGCAATTGCGCGACGATGGCTCCGGAGAGGGAGGCCGTGGCACCAACCGAGAGGTCGAAGTTGCCGACGACCATGACCACAGTCTGCACGGCAGCGATGATGGCCAGAATCGCCACCTGCTCCAGGACGTTGCGCAGGTTGCCGAAAGTGAGGAACACGTCCGGGCGCATCATGCCGAAGGCGGCGACGAGCAAGACAAAGCCAATGATCGTACCGCCCGATTTGATGGGCCCCAGCCCCGGGACATAGCGGCGTTTGCCGGCTGCTGCCGCCGGTCCGTTCCCGGGAAGCGGCGATTTCGACGCCTTGTTCTCCACCCGGGTTTTTTGTGCAGTGTTCATGATGCTGCCCTTCCATAGCAGTAGGTCAGTAGCTGCTCCTCGTCGGCGCCCTCGGCAGGAACCTCGCCGGATATCCGCCCCTCGTGCATCAGGATGATGCGGTCGGCCAGCCCGATCAGTTCCGGCAGTTCCGAACTGACCACGATGACCGCAGTGCCCTGTGCCGCCAGGCGGCGTATCAGCCCGTAGATCTCGGACTTCGTGCCGACGTCGATGCCGCGCGTCGGTTCATCGAGCAGCAGGACTTTGGGATTGCGCGCCAGATACTTGGCCAGGACGACTTTCTGTTGGTTCCCTCCGGAGAGCTGGCCAACAATTTGCTGGGGTCCCCTGCTCTTGATCTGCAGCTCCGCTATGGAGCCCGAGGCCAAGGACCTGATGCGGGAACCTGCGACCAGCCCCCACTTGCTGATCGCCTTCAAATTTCCGACGGCGATGTTCTCACCGATCGACTGGGACAGGACGACCCCCTGGCTGCGCCGTTCCTCCGGCACGAGCGCGATGCCGCGGTCCAGCGCGGCTGCCACCGTCCGGTGGCTGCACTCCTGCCCGTCGAGGGCGATCCGTCCGGAGGAGGAACGCTGTGCGCCGGCAATCATGCGCAGCAATTCGCTGCGTCCGGAGCCGGCCAGCCCGCCGATGCCCAGTACTTCGCCTGGCCTGACTGAGAACGAGACATCTTTGACCCGCCGGCCGGTCAGGCCGGACACTTCCACGGCCTTCCCCGCGCCTGGTACTCCCCGGGCCGGAAACAGCTCGTCCTGCCTGCGACCCACCATGGTGGAGATGACTTCGTCGATGGTTGTGTCCGCGACGTCCGTCGTCGTTATCACAGCGCCGTTGCGCATGATGGTCGCCCGGTCGCACAGCTCGAACACTTCCTCCAGTCGGTGCGATACGTAAAGGATCGCTACGCCTTCGGCCTGCAGGCTCCGCAGCACCCTGAACAGGTCGCGGATTTCATGGTCGGTTAATGCAGCCGTGGGCTCGTCAAGGATCAGGACCTTCGCCTCGACGGCGATGGCCCGGGCGACGGCAACCATGGTCTGCTGCACCGGAGTAAGGCGGCCGGCCATGCGGTGGACGGGAATGTGTCCCTGGTTGAGCCGCTCGAGCTGCTTGCGCGCGGCACTTCGCAGTTCTTTCCAGTCGACAAGTCCTGCACGGGTGGGCAGGTCGTCCCCCAGCACGATGTTCTCCGCGACCGAGACGTTCGGCACGATCGACAGTTCCTGGTACAGCGCGACGACGCCTGCTTTGTGGGCAGCACTGACACCTTTGAAGGCGGCAGGGGCGCCCTCCATCCGGATGCTGCCCGAATCCGGTGTATAGACGCCGGTGAGGACCTTGATGAGGGTGCTCTTGCCCGCCCCGTTTTCGCCGAGCAGCGCATGGATCTCACCGGGGCGGATCCGGAGGTCGACACCGTTCAGGGCGAAGACGCCGTCGAAATGCTTGGTGATGCCCTCGGCTTCGAGGACATGCTGAATTGTGGTGGTCATCGTGTGGTCCATCCCTAGGTCTGGAGTGAAGGCCGGAGGAAATGCGCGCCGGTGCCGCTCAGCGCGCGTGCGATAGGGCCAGGGCGCCGCCGTCAATGACATAGGCCCCGCCAGTCATGAAACTGGAAGCCCTGGAGGCCAGCAGGAGTGCAAGCCCTTTCATTTCCTCCGGGTCCGCCATCCGGCCGAGCGGGATCGTCTGCGCCCACAGGCCGTTGAGCTCCGGAACGTCCAGGGCCCCTTCGCCGGCAATATTCGTCCTGAACGGGCCAGGTGCAATGGCATTGATCCGCACGCCGCGCGGAGCCAGTTCGAGCGCTGCCTGCCGGACGATATTCAGGACAGCTGCCTTAGTGGCGACGTAGGCATAGCCGACCATTGGATCCGCGCGGAAGCCGGCGGTGGATGCTGTGACCACGATCCTGCCGCCGTCGGCGATCCGCCCTGATACGGCCTTAAGCGTGTTGAAGACCCCATTCAGGTTTACGTCGATAACGGCGTTCCAGTCATCCTGCGGCGTCCCGGTCAGGGTACCGCCGGCTTCCGTGAAACCAGGCCCGCGGGAGATGCCGGCGTTGGCGAAAGCGATGTCCAGCCTTCCGAACCGGCCCCTGATACCCTCCACCGCAGAGGCGATCGATTCCGGCGCCGAAACGTCGGCGGCGATGCCGAACGTTTTCCCGCCGCAGGCCGCTATGCCGGCCGCGACCGATTCGATCCGGTCCTGGTCAACATCAATGAGCCCGACGTTGGCTCCCGCTTGGGCGAGGATTTCTGCAATGGCCTTCCCCAGTCCGCTGCCGGCCCCCGTCACGACGGCCGCTTCCCCGGACAGGTCGAACATTTCCCGGATACTCTGCGGTGTTGCGGCATGCTCCATTTGGGCAGTAGACATCGTCGTCCGCACGTCCTTTTTGTCGGTGATCGCTTGGCCGGAAAGCTGCATCGCGCCAGCCTTCCGGGGCCTGCTGGCCTGTCCCAGAGCGTATTAGTGATCCATGTCACCGGCATCCAGCAGCCGTGCACGCCAGTATCGAATCCGTGCACTGCTCGACGCGCCGCCACCCGGCCCGCGGCACCAACCACCACCACTGCTTCATATGTGACGCGCGGCACAAGCGGCACGCTAGAATGCATCAACCCGTCAGTCGTGCAGCGCGGCGGCCGGGACAGGATTCGCCAGGCATTCCGGGGAGGATGTTTGCAATGGCTCTTGCCGATTCAGTAGTAGCTCCGCGCCCTATCCTGCGGACGGACCAGCCCGTGACATTCAGCGGTTGGGGCGATACCGTGGCGCGGTCGCTGCTCAGCTTTGAGTTCGACTTCGAGGAGCCCCAGTCATTCAAGGGCGTGGTGAAGAGTAAGCCTTTCGCGGACCTTGAATTCATCGACATGGTCTGTGGCCGCCATGCCGCCTACCGCGACGCGTCCAAGATCGAACAGGGCCAGCGTCCCGAGTACCTGATGACGCTCCAGCTTTCGGGTGAATTCCGGCTGACCCAGGAGGGCCGGACCGCCGTCCTCAAGCCGGGGCACTTCACGTTCTACGATTCGACGAAACCGGCTGCGCTCGAGAGCAGCGATGACTACCGCTCGCTGTGCATCAAATTCCCGAAGAAACTCATCGGCCCGGCCGGTGACGCCGTGAGCGAGCTGACCGCGACCCGCATCGACGCCGACTCCGGCCTGGCCCCCTCGGTCTGGGCGCTCCTGAGCACACTCAACGAAACACTGGATACAGTCTCCAATGTCAACCGGTATTCGACAGTCAGCGGTGTCATGAACCTGGTCGGAACGATGCTCGCCAGCCACGTCGGCCCGCCCGCATCAGCACACCCCAAAGAAACCCGAGCATCTCTCCTGCAGCGCATCCACCAGTACATTGACGAACATTTGGCCAATCCGGAACTGGGTCCGCAGGAAGTCGCCGGCGCGCACTTCATCTCGGTGCGGTACCTCCACAGCCTCTTCCAGGACAGCGGGTCCAGTGCGGCGGCATGGATCCGCGACCGGCGGGTGGAGCGCTGCCGCATTGATCTGGCAGACCCGGCACTGGCCAACGTGCCGGCAGCGGCCATCGCCCGCCGCTGGGGCTTCAAAGGCGCCTCGCACTTCGGCCAGATCTTCAAAGCGGCCACAGGGCTGACGCCGGCGGAATTCCGGCACCACGCCCTCACAGGAATCCACTGATCCCGCCCCTCTCCTGACGTGCCCTGACCGGCTGCCGCCTCCATTCGCCCTGCCCATGACGTCCGTTCGCGCAGTGCGCCGGGCATCCTTCCACCTCTGCCCGCTTCTCGTGTGCCGTCGTCCTGCCCTATGGGGACACCGTGGCTTTCGCGAACGCTGCACGGATTCGACATTGGTGGTCACTCTCAGGTGATTTCAGTGATCTGGATCATAACTACGGTGGTGCCAACCCCGTAGAAAACAACCGGGTCCAGCCCCTGTCAAAGGAGACAAACCATGGCTTATGTTGAAGGTTCGCACCACGTGACCTTGTCTGTCGGCGGTGCACAGGAGGACGTGGACTTCCACGTCAAGACCTTGGGCATGCGCTTCATCAAGCGCACGGTGCTCTTCGACGGCTCCAAGCCGATCTACCACCTGTACTACTCCAACGCCAACGGCGATCCCTCGTCGGTGGTCACCACCTTCCCGTGGGCCCAGGCCGGCCTGCACGGCAAGCGCGGCACGAACCAGGCCCGCGAAGTGCTGCTCTCCGTTCCCGATGGCTCGCTGGATTTCTGGCAGAAGCGCCTGACCGAGCACAAGGTCGAGGTCGAGAACATCGAGCGGTTCGACCAGCGGCGCCTGGCCTTCCGCCACCCCTCGGGCATCGAATACGTCTTTGTCCCCACCGTCGGCGACGAGCGCGAAGGCTTCGCCGGCAACGGCGTCCCGGCCGAACACGCCATCCACGGCATCCACGGCGTCGGCATCCACGTCACCACCCCGGAGCGCATGGTCGACTTCGCCAATGACACCTTCTTCTCCCAGGGCAACATCTCCGAAGACGGCGACCTCGCCCGGTTCCAGGTCGGCAACGCCAAGTACGGCAACCACGTCGAACTGACCGCGAACATCAGCGAGGACCAGGGCACCTGGCACTACGGCGCCGGTACCTACCACCACTTCGCCTGGAACCTGGACACCCTCAAGAACCAGGACGACGTCAAATTCGAGATCGAGGGCGCCGGCTACACCGACATCTCCGAACTCAAGGACCGCAAGTACTTCAAGTCCGTGTACGTCCGCACCCCGGGCGGCGCCCTCTTCGAACTGGCCGTCACCCACGAGGACGGCGGCTGGACCTGCGACGAGTCCCCGCAGGAACTGGGCAGCGCGTTCCAGCTGCCGGAGCAGTTCGAGCACCGCCGGGCGGAAATCTTCGAACAGCTCGAGCACATCGACGTCTAGGCCACCTTCGGACCAAGGAGAACATCATGACTGAACAGACCCTCGCCACGTCCCGCCTGCATGTCAGCGATGAGTTCGATGCCCTCATGGAGCGCCTCGACGCCATCACGCCGCTGCTGAAGGCGAACGCAGACGCAAATGAAGCCGGCGGCCGGCTCACCCCCGAGGTGGAAGCCGCGCTGAAGGAATCCGGTGCCTACAAGGTCGGCATCCCCCGCAGCCTGGGCGGCTACGAATTCTCGCCCCGGCAGGTCATCCAGGCCATCGAGAAGATTTCCTACGCCGACGCGTCCGCAGGGTGGGTCTTCATGGCCCTGCAGATGATCACCGGCACCACCGCCGCGTGGCTGCCGGCAGAAGCGACCGCCGAGCTGTTCCCCAACGGGGAGGACTACGCGCTCATCGCCGGCCAGGGCACGCGCCTGGGCAAGGCGGTAAAGGCCGACGGCGGCTACCGGCTTTCCGGGTCCTGGTCCTTTGCCTCGGGCATGCACCAGGCCACGCACATCCACACCGCCGCCTTCTGCGAGGAGACCGGCCAGGCGCTGGTCTTCACCCTGCCGAAGGAGCAGGCGACCCTCATCGACAATTGGGACGTCATGGGTCTGAGGGCCACCGGCTCGATCGACTACGTGATTGAGGACGTCTTCGTGCCGGAGAGCTACGTCTACGAGGTGTCCACTATGGATTCCCTGAACGGCGGCGCCATCTACCATCTGGGCCTGGCCAACATGTCCGGCATCTGCCACACCGGCTGGGCGCTCGGCGTCGCACGCCGCGTGCTGGACGAGATGAAGGACCTCGCCCGGAAGAAGTCGGGTGCTCCCGGTGCCACGGTGGACACCGACCAGTTCCACGCGGCCTTCGCACAGGCCGAGGCCAAGCTCCGCTCCGCGCGGGCCCTGGTGATGGAAACCTGGGCGGACAACGAGGCGACCCTGGACAGGGGCGAGCTGCTCTCCACCGAGCAGGAAACCCTGACCCGGCTGACGCTGAACAACACCACCTGGTCCGCGCACGACGTCGTCATGACCGTGTACAAGTGGGCCGCCACCGCCGCGCTGCGTTCCGGCGACCTGCAGCGCTTCTTCCGCGACATGCACGCCGGCACCCAGCACGTCACCTCCGGTCCGGTGGTCCTGCAGAACTGCGGCCGCCACCTGGCCGGGCTGGCGCCCAACGCCCACTGGGTCTTCCTCGAACTGCAGGACCAGTAGGCTCTCCGCCGCGGCGTGCCGGCCCCTTCGGCCGGCACGCCTTCGACCATCTCCTCCGACTCCAGGAGCTCCCCATGCCCTGCACTTCCACCCAGGCCACCGACCGCCCGGCCGCGCACTTCGACCAGCTGCTCGCCGCGGAGGACTTCAAGGCGGCCTTCCGCAACCACCCGGCCGGCGTCTCCATCGTCACCGCCGACCCCGGCGACGGCCCCGTCGGCCTCACCGCCACCTCGGTCTTCTCCGTCTCAGCCAATCCCCCGCTGCTCGTGTTCTCGCTCTCCGGGCACTCCTCCTCGGCGCCTGCCCTCAGGAGGGCGGAAACCGTCGTCGTGCACTTGCTGGGTGCGGACCAGCTGGAGCTGGCGAAGACGTTCTCCACCAGCGGGATCGACCGCTTCGCGGACGCCGGCAGCTGGACCCGGCTGGTCACCGGCGAACCGGTCCTTCCCTCGGCCAACGCGTGGCTGCGCGGGAAGATCGTGAACCAGATGGAGGCCGGCGATTCGACCGTGGTCGCCGTCCAGGTCCTGCAGGCCAAGGTGCCCGACGACGAGGCCCGCGCCGCCGGGCAGTCGCGCCCGCTGGTCTACCACAACCGCACCTGGCACCACCTCGGCGACCATTCGGCCCTCTCATGACACCCAACCCGCACCTCGAGCAGGAGCCGGTGTTCCACGGGACCGCGCTGGACGAAGCCGGCCTCGCCGTCCTCGCAGTCCACGGCAGGGGTCAGTCCCCCGCCTTCATGCAGGACCTGGCGGACCGGATCGGGCTGCCCGGCCTCGGCTACCTGATGCCCGCGGCGGCCGGCGGCACTTGGTATCCCGGCGGCTTCATGCAGCCGGTCGATGACAACCAGCCGCACCTCGACTACGCGCTGGAGGCCGTCGGCGCCCAGCTCGACCGGCTGCGCGCCCGCGGCTTCGGCCCGGAGCGGACCGTGCTGCTGGGCTTCTCGCAGGGCGCCTGCCTGCTCTCGGAGTACCTGCTGCGCCACCAGGACCGCTACGCCGCCGCCATCCTGCACACCGGCGGCTATCTCGGCCCGGAGGAACACGGCTGGCCGGAGGAATCAGGGCTCGAGGGCGTGCCCGTCCTCCTCGCCTCGGCTACCGAAGACGCCTGGGTGCCGCTGCCGCGGATCGAAGCCACCGCCGTCGCACTCTCCAAGGCGGGCGCCGCCGTCGAACTCACCACCTATGACGATCCCGAACACCACATCAACGACGATGCCGTCGACCGCATGCGCCGCCTCCTGCGCGCGCTCACCACGAAGGAGTCCTGAATGTCCGCAGCACCCCACCTCTCCGAAACCCCTGTGGTCACTTCGCGCCGCGGACAGTTCTGGGTGCCCGGGGAGAGAGTCACGACGCCGGGAGGCACCGTCCAGCGCGCGCCCATGTTCGTCATGTGGGAGGCGCCGGAAACCATTACCCGGCCCTACCCGCTCGTGCTGGTGCACGGCGGCGGCGGCCAGGGCACCGACTGGACCGGCACGCCGGACGGACGGCCGGGCTGGGCCCAGCGGTTCGTCGAGGCAGGCTTCGCCGTCTACGTCGTGGACCGCCCAGCGCACGGCCGCTCGCCGTACCACCCGGACATCGTCGGGCCGATGGGCGGCGCCTTCCCGTACGAGGCCGCCGGCGGGCTGTTCCTGCCCGAGGAAGCGGCCGGCGCGCAGACCCAGTGGGGCTACGACCGGGAGGTCGGCGCCTGGCATTTGGACCAGCTGACGGCGTCCATGGGGCCGCTGCCGGCCGACCTCGCGGAATCGCAGGCCATGGACGCGGACCGCCTCGCCGCGCTGCTCGACCTGATCGGACCGGCCGTGCTGGTCACGCATTCCGCCGGCGGTCCCGCCGGCTGGCTGGCGGCCGACGCCCGCCCTGACCTGGTCAAGGCGATCGCCGCGATCGAACCCGTCGGCCCGCCCTTCGCGGAGCTGCCCGGCATGGGCACGCTCTCGTGGGGGCTGACCTCAGCCCCGATCGGGTACCGGCAGCAGTTCGCCAGCGCCGACGAAGCGCGGGAGGCTGATCCCGACACCTTCGCCATTCCCGGCCTGGAGGGCAAGCCGGTGGCCGTGGTCGTGGGAAGCGCCTCGCCCTTCGCCGCCTTCGAGCCGGCGGTCGTGTCCTTCCTGCAGGCCGCCGGGGCCGAGGCCGAGCTGCTGCCGTTGAAGGAACACGGCATCGAGGGCAACGGCCATGGCCTGATCTTCGAATCCAACTCGGACGAGACGGTCAAGCCCGTCATTGCATGGATCGAGGCGCACTCCCCGCAAGGGTGACGCGGACAGGGTACCCGGCCCGCCGCCGTCGTTCAGTCCGTGCCGCCCGGTCATCAGCCGGGCGGCACGGCGCCGGGAGGTGCCGCCCACATAGAATGGGCAGGTGACATTTACCCGGGGGACGGCATGAGTTCGCGGCTGCATAGCCTGGTCATCGAGGCGCTCGGCCAGCGCATCGTCTCCGGAGAGCTCGCGCCGGGAGACACCATGTTCTCCGAGCGGCTGGAAGAGGAGCTCGGGGTCTCGCGCTCCGTGGCCCGCGAGGCGGTGCGGGTGCTGCAGTCGCTGGGGCTGGTGGAGACGGTCAAGCGCGTGGGCATCCGCGTGCTGCCGCGGGAACGCTGGAACGTCTTCGACCCCTCGGTGATCCGCTGGCGGCTGGCCGACGCGGGCAAGGGCGCGCAGCTGCGGTCGCTGACCGAGCTGCGGTCCGCCGTGGAGCCGGCGGCGGCGGAGCTCGCGGCGCAGCACTCCCCCGAGGACATCGCGGCGGAACTGCTCGCGGTCGCAGCCAGGATGCGGAAGCTGGGCCGGGCCGGGGACCTGCAGGGCTTCCTGGAACTCGACATCCATTTCCACGCGCTGGTCCTCGCCGCCTCCGGCAACGAGATGTTCGCGCAGATGGAGTCGATGATCGCCGAGGTGCTGCGCGGCCGGACGGACTACGGCCTGATGCCGGCCCACCCGCACGAGGAGGCGCTGCAGCTGCACGTCGACGTCGCCAACGCCATCCAGAGCGGGCAGCCCGAGGCGGCACGCGAGGCGATGGACAAGATCATGCGGCGGACCGTGGCCGAGGTCGAGAGCGTATGGCGGGACGAGCCGCGCGTCTTCAGCTGAAGCTGCAAACCCTGCCGGGGCGGTGCCTGACGAAGGAGTTTGCGGCAGACTAATCGCGTGAGCTCAATCCCGTGGGTGCTGCACGTCGACCTCGACCAGTTCATCGCAGCGGTCGAGGTGCTGCGGCGGCCGGAACTCGCAGGGAAGCCGATCATCGTCGGCGGCCGGGGCGATCCCACGGAACGGGCTGTCGTGTCGACCGCATCCTACGAAGCCCGTGCGTTCGGCGTGGGTTCCGGAATGCCCCTGCGCATCGCGGCGCGGAAAGTGCCGGATGCGGTGATCCTGCCCGTCGACCAGGAGGCCTACCTCGCAGCCTCCGAAACCGTGATGGCCACCCTGCGCGAGCAGCCCGGCGCCACGGTGCAGGTGCTCGGCTGGGACGAGGCGTTTGTCGGCGCCGAGACGGAGGACCCGGAGGCCTACGCCCGGCAGCTGCAGGCCGCCGTCCTGGAGCGGACGAAGCTGCATTGCAGCGTGGGCATCGGCGACACGTTGGTGCGGGCAAAGGTTGCCACCGGCTTCGGCAAGCCCGCCGGCGTCTTCCGGCTCACTGCCGGGAACTGGCTCGACGTCATGGGCGACCGGCCCACCAAGGAGCTGTGGGGCGTCGGCGCCAAGGTCTCCGGCCGGCTGGCCAAACTGGGCATCAACACCGTCGCCGAGCTCGCCGCGGCCGACCCCCAGGACCTGGTCCCGGAGTTCGGCCCGAGGATGGGTCCCTGGTACGCGGAGCTCGGACGCGGGGACGGAGCCAGCGTCGTGGACGACACCCCGTGGGTGGCCCGCGGGCACAGCCGCGAGACCACCTTCCAGCGCGACCTGACCGAGCCCGCCCAGGTGGACGAGGCAGTGCGGGAACTGACGGCCCACGTCCTCGAGGACGTCGTCGCCGAGGGCCGGCCCGTGGTCGGGCTGACCCTCAAGGTCCGCTACGCCCCGTTCTTCACCAAGACCCACGCGAAGAAGATCCCCGAGACCTTCGACCGGGACGAGATCCTCGCCCGCGCCCTGGCCCTGGCAACTGCCATCGAAGCGGGCCGGCCGATCCGGCTGCTGGGCCTGCGGGTCGAGATGGCTATGCCCGACGACGCCCGCAAGGGGCACACGCCGACGCGCGGCGGCTGGTGACGGCGTAACGCTCAGCCGCCAGCACCGGCTGTCCCGCGCCCGCCCGGCTACTCCGCGTCGCCGAAGCGCAGCAGCACCTTGCCGCTGCTCGCCGAGTCGCGCGCCATTCCGAAGGCCTCGAGGGCATCCTCGGCGCCGTACTCGTGCGTGATCACCGGGTCCGCCTGCAGGCTGCCGTCTGCCAGGGCCGCGATCACGTCGTCGATCTCGTCATTGAACCGGAAGGAGCCGACCAGCTCCAGCTCGCGGGTGATTGCCAGCGAGACCAGCGCGGGCTGTTCACCCGAGGGCAGCAGCCCGACCATGACCACGCGCCCGCCGCGGGTGGCGCCGCGGACGGCCGAGGCCAGGCCGCGGTAATTGCCGGAGGACTCGAAGCAGACATCGGCGTCGACGGCGACGATCGCCTCCGCGTCCGTGGCGTGCAGCGTGCGGGTGGCACCGACCTCGCGGGCGATCTCCAGCGGCTTGTCGTGCATGTCGACGGCGACGATCTCCGCGGCGCCGACGCTGCGCAGCACTGCGACGATGAGCGCGCCGATCGGCCCGGCGCCGATGACCAGCACGCGTTTGCCCTTCACGTCGCCGGCCCGCGAGACGGCATGCCAGGCGACGCTGGCCGGCTCCACCAGCGCGGCGCGGCGCAGCGGCAGCCCGGCTGGCAGCTCGCGCAGCATCCGCGCGGGCAGGTTGATGTAGCGGGCGAATGCGCCCTCGGTGTGCGGGAAGCGCGCGGCGCTGCCCAGGTAGGTGCAGCCCGGGGACAGGTTGGGCCGGTCCTGCGGGTAGCGCGCGCCGTCACCCTCGCCCGGCGTCGCCGGGTGGACTGCGACGGCGGTGCCCGCCTGCGGTCCGTTGCCGTCCGCGGCCGCGGCGGCGACCCGCCCGACGACCTCGTGGCCCAGCAGCATCGGCGCCTTGAGGATGGACTCCCCCGCCGCGCCGTGCTGCCAGTAGTGCAGGTCGGAGCCGCAGATCCCGCCGTAGACGATCTCGACGACGGCCTCGTCGGGCTTCGGTTCGGGCCGCTCGAAGGGCTCGACGCGCAGGTCGCCCGCGCCGTGTGCGACGACGCCCAGGGCCTGGGTGGGAAGTTCGGTCATCTCGGAGGCTCCTTGTGGTTCTGCAGGCTCAGACAACGGTGGTCATGCCGCCGTCGATGAAGACGACCTGGCCGTTGACGAAGTTGGCGGCGTCCGAGGCCAGCCACAGGGCCGGGCCGATGATGTCTTCGACCGTGCCCCAGCGGTGCGCCGGCGTGCGGCCGAGGATCCAGTTGTTGAAGGCCTCGTCGTCGACCAGGTTCTGTGTCATCTCGGTGTGGATGTAGCCGGGGGCGATCGCGTTGATCTGCAGGCCGGAGGCGGCCCACTCGGCGGTCATCGCCCGGGTCAGGTTGCGGATGCCGCCCTTGGAAGCGGTGTACGGGGCGATCGTCGGCCGGGCCAGGTCCGTCTGTACCGAGGCGATGTTGATGATCTTGCCCTCGCCGCGCGGGATCATGTGCCGCGCGGCCTCGCGCCCGACCAGGAACGCGCTGGTCAGGTTGGTGCGCAGCACCCGCTCCCAGTCCGCCACGTCCAGGTCCAGCATCGGGACGCGGTGCTGGACTCCCGCATTGTTGACGAGGATCCGCAGCGGTCCGACCTCGCGCTCGACCCAGGCAACGCCGTCGGCCGTGGCTTCCGCGTCGGTGACGTCGAAGCCCTTGGCGAAGATCCGCTCCTCGCCGAACTCCGCGGCCAGCTTCGCGCGGGCGCCCTCCAGCCGGACCGGGTCCAGCCCGTTGAGCACAACGATGGCGCCCGCGGCGGCCAGGCCCCGGGCGATGGCGTTGCCGATGCCGCGGCTGGAGCCGGTCACCAGGGCGACGCGGCCGGAGATGTCGAACATGTTCACAGGCATGGTGGTTCCTTGCGGAGCGGGGACGACGGCGCCGTCCCCGCTCCCGGTGCTAGTAGTGCTTCAGGTGCTAGAAGGATGTGGCGACCAGGAAGATGCCGAGCGCGATAACGAAGCCGATCACGCCGATCAGCGCCTGGCCCACCGTCCACGTCTTCAGCGTGGTCTTGGTGTCCATGCCGAAGAAGCGGCTGACCAGCCAGAAGCCGGAGTCGTTCACGTGGCCCGCGAACACGGAGCCCGCGGCCAGCGCCAGCACGATCGCGGCGAGCTCCACCGGGTTGTAGCTGGGGTTGCCCGCCACCACCGGCTGGACCAGCGCGGCGGCCGTGGTCAGCGCGACCGTGGCCGAGCCCTGGGCGACGCGGACGATCGCGGCGATCACGAAGCCGGCCACGATGACCGGCAGGCCGATGGCGTCCAGCGATTCCGCCAGCGCGTTGCCGATGCCGCTGGCGCGCAGGACGCCGCCGAACATGCCGCCGGCGCCGGTGATCAGGATGATCGAGCAGACCGGGCCGAGCGCGCTGTCCACCACGGTCTCCGTGAGGCTGTGCGGCTTGCCCTGGCGGTGGCCGAGCATCCACATCGCCGCGAAGACGGTGATCAGCAGCGCCACCGGGGTTTCGCCGAGCGTGCGCAGGATCTGGACCCAGGTGTCCTCCAGCGAGACGGCCCCCGCGGTGGCCAGCATGTTCAGGCCGGTGTTCATGAAGATCAGCACCAGCGGCAGCAGCAGGAGGAAGAAGATGGTGCCCAGCTTGGGCGAGGACTTGAACTCGGACTCGGCCGAGCCCTGCGGCGCGTCCAGGATGTCCGGCACGGGAATGTCGAACTTGCGGCCCAGGAAGGTACCGAACAGGTAGCCGACGATGTACCAGGTCGGCAGCGCGACGATCAGGCCGAGGACCAGGACCAGTCCGACGTCGGCGCCGAGCAGACCGGTCGCGGCGACCGGGCCCGGGTGCGGCGGCACGAAGATGTGCATCACCGAGAACGCCGAGGCGGCGGGGAACGCGTAGAGCAGCAGCGATCCGCCCAGTCGGCGGGCCACCGTGAAGATGATCGGCAGCATGACCACCAGGCCGGCGTCGAAGAAGATCGGGAAGCCGAACAGCAGCGACGCCACGGACAGCGCCAGCGGGGCACGCTTCTCGCCGAAGCGGCGGATCAGCGCGTTCGTCAGCACGTCGGCGCCGCCGGAGACTTCCAGCATGCGCCCCAGCATCGCGCCGAGGCCCACCAGCAGCGCTACGCTGCCCAGCGTCGTGCCGAAGCCGAGCAGTAGCGTCGGCACAATGTCGGCGGCACCGATGCCGGTCGCGACGGCGGTCAGCAGGCTGACCAGGATCAGCGCGAGGAACGCGTGCACGCGGAAGCGGATAATCAGCACCAGCAGCGCCGCGATCGCCGCGGCGGCGACGCCCAGCAGGGCCGGCGTACTCAACGTCCAGTTGAGTTCGAGGTCGGTCATCTTTGTCCTATCAGGGGTGGGGAAACTGCCGGCGGCTTAGCGGCCGCCGGCGAGCGCGTCGGCCACGGCCTCAGCGATGTCTTGGGGGGAAAGCGTGATGTCAAGGACGATGCCCGCTTCGTCGGCCTCCAGCGGCTCCAGCGTCTGGAACTGCGAGTCCAACAGCGCCGGCGGCATGTACTCGTGGTTGCGCCCGGTGAGCCGGTCCGCAATCAGGTCCTGCTCGCCCGCGAGGTGGACAAAGCGGACCGCCGGCGCGAAGGAGCGGATCAGGTCCCGGTAGCGGCGCTTCAGCGCGGAGCAGGCGATCACCCGCGCTTCCCCGTGCTCGAGCCCCTCGGCCAGGCTGCGGCCGATAATGGACAGCCACGGCTCGCGGTCCTCGTCGGTCAGCGGGTTGCCGGCGGCCATCTTCTGCTTGTTGGCCAGCGGGTGCAGGTCGTCGCCGTCGATGAAAGGCAGGCCCAGGCGCGCGCCGATGGCCCGGCCGGCCGTCGACTTCCCGGATCCTTGCACACCCATCACGACAACCGGGGGCAGGTTCTGCTCTGCCATGGGAAACTCCTCAGACGCATCTTCACATCTGATTTCGAGTGGCCCAGCCGACAATAAATCAGATTTATCTGGACTAAGATAGCACAGCAAATAGTGGCGCTGCGCACAGGGAAAACAACGACGCCGGACGTCGCCGTAGCGCGCCGCAGTACCTTTCCTGCGGGGCGGCATCGGCCGGCCGCTGCCACCTGCCTGCCACGCTACCGGCAGAAGCGGAAGCTGTGCGGGCCGGTGCCAGATCCGGCGTGCAGGACTACGCTTAATCTCATCCCCGACCTAACGCCGCCCCTGGAGGCAGTCATGCTCAGCATCGGCGCCATCGACATGGACATGCTGATTACGGCCATGGAAATCAGCGACACCTTCGAAGCCCAATGGTGGCTCGATCCCAGCACCGGCCAGGTCGAAATGACCAGCGACGATGCCGGCAACTCCCTCCCCAGCTGGGACCTCGACGGCCACGGCGCCGTCCCCATCCCCCCGGACGATCCCCAGCGCGGCTACCGCGACATGCGCGACTTCATCGCCACCCTCGACGACGAGCAGGTCCGTGCCGCCCTGCACCACGCCATCGAAGGGAAGCGGCCCTACCGCCGCTTCAAAGACGCCGTCTACCACTACCCCAAGGTTCGCGACGACTGGTACACCTTCCATCAGAAGCGCATGCGCAACCACGCCATCACCTGGCTCATCGCCGAACAACTCGTCGACCCCGCCGAAGCCCAGCAAGCCATGGCCCAGGCCTGACCCGCCTGCCCGCACCCGCCTGCTCAACCCCGGCACCAAGTCCCGCCTGCTCATCCCCCGCCCCTCAGCACCCGCCTTCCCGAACCACGCGCCTCAGCACCCGCCTTCCCGAATCCCGCGCCTCAGCACCCGCCTTCCCGAACCACGAGCCTCAGCCCCGCCTGTTCAAACGATTGGCCCGAAAAGGCTCGTTTACAGCGCCTAAAGGGGTCGTTTCGGGCCAACAGATGCCGGACCAGGCCGCGCACCTCGGTCCGGCGAATGCCGAACAGGCCGGCCCTAGAGCGGCGGCGTCATGTCCGCCCACGGCCTGGCCTGCTCGACGGCGGCGCCGATGCGGAAGACGGTGTGGTCGTCGAAGGGGTGACCGACGATCTGCACGCCGGTGGGGATGCCGACGTCGGCGAGGCCGCTGGGCACGGCGAGCACCGGGCAGCGGTTGTTGATGTTGAAGGGTGCGGTCATGTGCGCCTCCCAGTAGTGCTGCAGCCTCACTCCCCCGACGTCGATCCCGTCCAGGTAATCCTCGTCGGCCTTCAGCGCGGACACGGCGGAGGCCGGGCAGACGAGGGCATCAAAGCCGGCCATGGCCTCGGCGAGCTGCGTTTGGATCCGGGCCTCGGCCGTCAGCCCTTCTAGGAGCGTGTGGCGCGACGCGGCAGCGCGCGCGTCGGCGATGAACCGCCGGGTGTACGCCGCGAGCCGGTCCTCGCTCCCGGCGGTGGCGGCCTCCATCGCCGGGCCGAGGATGTGACCGAAGTGCGTGAAGATGGTCTCGCTGATCCCGCGGCTCGTCCACGGCAGCTCGATCTCCTCGACGACGGCGCCGGCCGCCTCGAGCGCGGCGGCAACGGCCCGCGTGTTGGCCTCGACGTCGGGCATCACCGGGTAGTCGCCCAAGCGGATGCACAGCGCTATGCGCATCCCCTCGACGCCGTCGTACTCCAGCGGCAGCGGCGCGGCCGGACCAACGGAGGTGTGGTCCAGCGGGTGCGGGCCGGCCATCACGTTCGCCAGCAGCGCCGTGTCCGCCACGGTCCGCGCCATCGGCCCGTCGCCGCGGTACCAGTCGGCGGAGAGCGGCGGCATCCCCGGGATCCGCCCGTACGGCGCCTTGTAGCCGACGTTTCCGGTGAACGACGCCGGAAGCCGGGTCGATCCCGCAATGTCCGAGGCGGTGGCCAAGGTAGTCATGCCGGCGGCGAGCGCGGCGCCGGCCCCGCCCGATGAGCCGCCGGGCGAGCATTCCGGATTCCACGGGTTCCGGGTGACGCCCCACATCGGGCTGTGCGTGACGGTCGCGCAGCTGAACTCGGGCGACGTCGTGCGCGCGTGGATGATTCCGCCGGCGGCCTGGATCCGCTCCACCACGGGGTGGTCGACGGCGGCGACATCGTCAGAGCAGGCCAGCAGCCCCTGGCTCAGCGAACGCCCGGCGATCGAGTGCTTCTCCTTCGTCGCGACCGGCAGGCCCAGCAAGGCGGAGACGGCGGCGGATTGCGCAGCAGCGGAGCCGGCCCTGCCAGTGGACGACAGGGCGCCGTCGTCGTAATCACCCCGCAGATAGCGCTGCTCGGCAGTACGGGCCGCGGCCATTGCCTCGTCCTGCAGCTGCTCCGTGAAGGCGTTGACCGTGCCATTCACCTCGGCCGCACGGTCAGTGACGGCCTGCAGCAGCTCCACCGGCGACAGCTCGCGGGAGCGGAAGAGGCGGAGGGCTTCGACGGCGGATAGATAGTGCAGCTTCGTCATCACGCACCTGCCTCGGCCGTGGCGGCCGCGGCAACACGATCATCGACCAGCGCCCCGAACACCAGCTCGCGCGCCACCGCCGTCAGCGCCTCCACGCCCGCCACCATGTCCTCGTCCGTGCTGAACTCCCGCTCGCAGTGGCTGACCCCGTCCACCGACGGAATGAACATCATCACCGACGGCACAATCCGGTTCATGGCCACTGAGTCGTGCCCGGCCATGGTCTGCATCCGCCGCACGCCCAGCCCCAGCTCCGCCGCGACCTTCTCGGTCAGCTCCACGCCGGACTCCGGGTAGTACTGGTTGGCGCGGATGTCGAAGTCCTTCACGTTGATCCGGATGTCGTGCTCCTCGGCCAGCGCCGCGATGTCCCGCAGCAGCGAATCCCGGGCGGCCTCCACAATCGACTGCGAGTTCGACCGCAGGTCAGCCACCAGGTGCACCCGCCGCGGCACCACGATCGGCGAGTTCGGCTCCAGCGTCAGCTGCCCCACCGAGGACACCAGCGCCTCCTCCTCGAAGTCGCCGGTCACGTCGTGCACCATCAGCACGATCTTCGACGCCGCCACCAGCGCATCGTGCCGGTCAGCCATCGCCGTCGCCCCCGTGTGGGACTGCTCGCCGAGCACCTCGATGTCCAGCTTCTGCGTGTACCAGCTCGAATCCACTGCACCCAGGGCCAGCCCCTCGCGCTCCAGGATGCGGCCCTGCTCAATGTGGATCTCCGCGTAGCTCACCGGCTCCGGCCCGGCGTCGGAGCCCAGGTACCCGATCCCCGCGAGCGCCTCCCGCACGGACACGCCCTGCAGGTCCTTCACCTCCAGCATCTTCTCCCGGTCCATGATCCCGGCGAACACCGAGCTGCCCATGATGGACGGCGCGAACCGCCCGCCCTCCTCGTTGAACCAGTTGACCACCGCCAGGTTGAACGGCGGCAGCTCCCCGCCGGCCCGCACCTCATCCTCAAGACGCGCCGCCGCGTGCAGCCCGGCGAGCACGCCGTACGCCCCGTCGAACCGCCCGCCCAGCGGCTGGCTGTCCAGGTGCGAGCCGACCACCACGTACTTCGCGCCGGGCCGGAACTCGAGCAGCGCGAACATGTTGCCGATCGCGTCCACCCGGACCTCCCAGCCGCGCTCGTCGGCGAACCCGGCGAACCAGTCGCGGGTCCGGCGGTCCTCCTCGGTGGCCGCCTGCCGGTCCACGCCGTTGTTGGGCGTGGCGCCGATCGTGGCGACGTGGTGGAAATCCTTCAGGAAGGCGTCAGCGGACATGGCGGAGTACTCCTGGTTCTCAACGTGGTGCGGGGCCGGCAGCGGCGGCCGGCGAAAGTAGCAAGAAAGGTACGGAAAGTACGACGGCGGAAGGCAGGCTCCCGCCGTCGTCCTCCTTTAGCCCAAACGGCCGCGGGTCTCCGGCACCTTGGTCAGCGTCAGCAGCAGGAACACGATCACCGCCGCCCCGCAGAGCCAGTAGGCCGGCGAGTACGAGACGCCGGTGGCGTTGACCAGCGCCGTGCCGATGAACGGGGCGGTGCCGCCGAAGAGCGCGTAGCCCACGTTGTAGCTGACCGCGGCCGAGGTGAAGCGGGTCTTGGTGCTGAAGATCTCGACGAAGAAGGTGTAGCAGCCGCCGCCGTAGATGCACAGCGGCAGCACGAAGAGCAGCTGTCCCAGGATCGCCAGGCCCAGCGAGCCGCTGGTCACCAGCATGAAGCACGGGAACGCCAGCAGCGCGATCGCAGCCGAGCCGGCAATCAGCATCGGCTTGCGGCCCACCTTGTCGCCGATGATCCCGCCGATCGGCAGCAGCAGCGCGTAGGTCAGCATCGCCACCGCGTTGGCCAGCAGGGACGCCTCGCGGCTGAGGTTGCCGGTGGTCTGCACGTAGCCCACGAAGTAGCCGGTCAGGAAGTAGAAGCCCATCGCGGTCATGCCCATCACGAAGATGACCTGCAGCATCCGCACCTTGTTCTCGCGGAACGCGTCGCGGATCGGGCTGTACTCCTTCTGGTCGGCCTTCGCCGCCACCTGCTTGAACGCCTCGGACTCCTCCGTCTTGGAGCGGATCCACACGCCGAACAGGGACAGCGGCAGCGCCAGCAGGAACGGAATCCGCCAGCCCCAGGCGAAGAACGCCTCGTCCGACATGCTCTGGCTGAGGATCAGGATCATCGCGCCCGCCACCACGGACGGCAGCGCGGTGGCCGCCAGCGTGATGTTGAGCCAGAAGCCGCGGCGGTGCACCGGCGCATGTTCGAACACGAACGCGGGAGCGCCCACCGATTCGCCGCCGGCCGAGAAGCCCTGCAGCAGCCGGCACAGCACCAGCAGCGCCGGAGCCAGCGCACCGATCGCCGCATACGGCGGCAGCAGGCCGATCGCCGCCGTCGCCCCGCCGATCGTCACCAGCGTGATGTAGAGGACCTTGCGCCGGCCGAGCTTGTCGCCCAGCTGCCCGAAGAACAGGCCGCCGATCGGCCGCGCGATGAACGCGACGCCGAACGTCGCGAACGTGGCCAGCAGCCCGACCAACGCATTCTCGCTCGGGAAGAACAGCTGCGAGAGCGTCACGGCGGACAGGCCGTAGAGCGCGAAATCGTAGAACTCGATGAACTGGCCAACACTGCCGCCGGCGAGCACGCGCTTCTGCATGCCGGAGGTCTTGTTGGACTGTGCGAACGCCGTGGCGCTGGCGGCTCCCTGCCGCATCTGGGTCTCGTTGGTCGTCATGACTGCCAACCTACGGAGGCGGAATTGCGGTTCAGTTGCCCGGCGTTACGGCGGTGTAAAGCGTTCGGGCGGGAAAGGTTTCGGGCCGGACCCGGTTCAATGGGGCCTCCGGTAATCGAACGGAAACATGGCAGGTTCTGTCGCAATGCAGTTCCTCCTGGTTGCGTTGGCCGAACCGCGGCTCCTGCCCCGTATCTTCACGGGAACACCATCACCACCGGCCCGGCCCTTCGGGAATGCACCCCAGTCTCTGTGACCGCGCTCACAGCTGTCCAATTGATAATTTCTCCAGTCGCCATCGATTCCTTCTATTCGAAGAACGACGGCGGCACCACCCTTAGGTGGTCATCTCCCCTACCGGTCCGCGCCGTAGAGCTTCTTGCAGATCGCCTCGAAGGCCAGGGCCCGCCTGGTCGGGCGCAGCCCCTCCGGGCGGGCAATGACGACCTCGATCCCCGGCAGCTCGTCCACCAGCCGCAGCGGCACCACCTTCCCGCCGGAGTACGTCAGGTTGTGGTGCAGCCGCTGGTTCAGCACCGAGTAGCCGTGCCCGCGGGCCACAAAGGACCGCACGGTCTCATAACCCGTCACCCGGTGCCGGATGTTCGGAGTGATGCCGGCGATCTGGAACAGCTGCAGGTAGTACTCCCGGGTGTGCGGCAGATCGAGCAGGATCATCGGCTCTTCCTGAAGGTCCCGCAGCGCCACTTCTCCCTCAGGATCCGCCGCCAGCGGATGCCCCTCGTGCACCAGCACGTGCGGCGGCACCCGCTCCACGAGCTGCGTGCTCACTCCATCCAGCAGCCCGAGCGTGTACATCAGCGAGACCTCGCAGCGTCCCTCGAGCAAGGAACGGCGCAGGAACTCCTGGTCGCCCTCGAGGAAGGACACCCGCACATCCGGGTACTGCTGCTCGAACGCCTGCAGGATCACCGGCGCCCGGAACGGAGCCAGCGGCGCGAACAGCCCCACCGTCAGCTCGCCCGTCAGGTTCTCCGACATCCCCCGCGCCGACTCGTACAGCGAATCAGCATGCTCCAGGAACGCCGGTAGCTCCTTTGCGAACTCCCGCCCCGCCGGGCTCAGCTTCAACCCCCGCTGAGGCAGCCGGATGAACAGCTGCACCTCCAGCTCCTGCTCCAGCTGCGAAATCGCATTCGACAGCGCCGACTGCGTAATCCGCAGCCGCTGCGCCGCCGCCGTCATGTTCTCCGTCTCCGCCACCACCGCGAAGTACCGCAGCTGAATCAGAGTAAAAGGCCTCGCCATGGTTGTCATTTTGACAGGATTGACAGGCAACTAGAGGAGATATCGGATTGGGATGTCGTGGCCATACCTGTCAGGGCCAGACGCTAAAGTGAGACGACGACAGCAACACCGCCCATGACTACAGGGCGTGTGCCCACCGGAGGTCCTGTAACAAAAATGAGCGGCTTATCTCGCGCCCCATACGAACGCGATATCTCAGCGTCTTCCATAACCATGCTCGATCTGTTCGCCGGTGCTGGCGGACTGACGAACGGCTTTTATGCCGCCGATGACCGCTTCGTGACCAAGCGAGCCGTTGAGTTTGATGCTGCGGCTGCTGCGTCTTTTGCCGCGACATACGGACAGAAAGTATACGCAGGCCCAATTCAGGACTGGCTTCATGAAGAGCAAACGCCCCAGGTCGACATCGTCATTGGTGGCCCACCATGCCAGGGGTTTTCCCTCCTTGGGAAACGCGATGAGAATGATGAACGCAATCAGCTTTGGCAGCAATACGCGCAGACGCTAGCCAAAGCCCAACCCAAGTACTTTGTCGTCGAAAACGTTGCGACATTCGTTAAGTCCAAGCAGCTTCTCGACTTTCACGAGGCCACCTCACCTACTGGCCTGCTAGCGGATTACGCCTTTGAGTGGCAGATCCTTAATGCTGCTGATTTCGGCGCGCCTCAAGCTCGTAAGCGGGCTATTCTCATCGGCCATCGGAGAGACATGGAGAAACCCGTCTTTCCGACGCCGACTCACGTTGGTAGACACCGGACAGTCCGTGACGCGCTTGAAGGTATAGATTTCCTGCCTGACGGCCGAGAACTCGGGCCTGCCCGAATCCAGA
This sequence comes from Arthrobacter mangrovi, assembly GCF_026011795.1. GTDB lineage: Bacteria > Actinomycetota > Actinomycetes > Actinomycetales > Micrococcaceae > Crystallibacter > Crystallibacter mangrovi. The sequence continues at coordinate 393,712 of NZ_BRVS01000001.1, forward strand.
CTGCCACTCGTCCTATGCCTGGCCCCTTTAGGACGATAGACCTTCATCTAGACCGGGATTACAGAGCCATTTCCCTAAAGCGATTCGCCGCGATCCCTCCCGGAGGGAACCGGATGGACCTGCCGGATGACCTCAAAGCCACATGCTGGTTGGGTCACTTGTCAGGTTCTGGCGATGTAATGGGACGACTTCACTGGGACAAACCTTCTGTAACTATACGGACGGAGTTCTTTAAGCCAGAGAAGGGGCGCTATTTGCACCCAGAGGCAGACAGGGCCATTACCCACCTAGAGGCAGCTCGTTTGCAAGGTTTCCATGATGAACACCGTTGGGTTGGATCAAAAACCGCGATCGCAAAGCAAATAGGAAACGCTGTACCACGTTGGCTGGGTCAAGCTATTGCCAGTAGTTTGCTCCCTTATGTGAAATAATCCTTTAAGCTGTTGGGGTAGGCGTACCCCGCCCCACATGTGAATCTTGTCAGTGACGACGAGTAGATATGTAGGGACAGCAGACGCTGAAGTCGTAAAGGTTGGGGGCAACCATGCTAGAGCAATGGGCCGGAATTGACGGAACGATAGCAAAGTTTATTCGTACAGACGCACAATCCGCTCTTGAGGCGTATCGCGTGCGGCCGGATCTGGTGCGCGAACACAGCAACATAGAGCAATCCATCTCGCAAAGCGGATACGGCCGGAAGCAGCTCAATGAACTAATCCAGAATGCGGCAGACGCGATGCGTGGCCACGGCGGACGTATCGCAGTCGTACTCACAAACGACGCCTTGTATTGCGCCAACGAAGGAGCGCCGTTCACTAGCAGCGGCTATCAGACACTAATGCTGTCCCACTCCTCGGACAAGCGCGATGACCAAATCGGACGATTCGGCTTGGGCTTCAAATCCGTGCTGCAGGTTTCGGACACGCCGCAGATCTTCAGTCGCTCCGGCTCGGTTTCCTGGAGCAGGCAACGGAGCCAGCAGTTGCTGGAATCCGTCTTACCAGGGTTGGTCAACTATCCCGTCCTGCGTCTCGCCGAACCGATTGACGCTAGCGCCGAGGCGGAGAATGACAACGAGCTTGCCTCCCTCATGTCATGGGCTACGACGGTAGTCCGACTTCCCCTGCGTGGCAACGCGTCGTGGCTACATGACGAACTTGCATCGTTCCCACATCATTTCCTGCTTTTCTCCCCTGACATTCATGAACTGCGGTTTGAGGACCGTGTAAAGCAAATATCAACTGCCTGGACGTCGGAACGGACCGGCCAGCGAATCACTCTCTCCAGCGAGGGAGCAACCGAGGAATGGCTACTGCTTGAGCACGTGCACACGGTCTCGGAGACCGCGGCCGCAGATGCGGGTAGCATCTTTGCACGCCGTGAAGTCCCGGTAAGCTGGGCTGTGCCGCTGGATATCAAGTCCAGGCGCCAACTTGGCACCTTCTGGAATTACTTCCCGACCCAGCACAGGACTTCGCTCCGCGGCATTATCAATGCGGCCTTCAAAATGAACGAAGACCGGGTCAGCATGTTGGAAACTCTCTACAACAGGGAAATACTGACTCAGGCCGTTCCTCGGATGGTCGCTGGCGCCATGCCGTTTCTGAGTACAGGTAACGACCCAGCAGCCCATTTCGATGTTCTTCCGTCGCGCGACCGAGAAACGCGAAGCTGGGCAGATGGCGTTATTTACGATCCAATAATGACTGTATTGGCTTCCGTTCCATTCCTACCGGACCGATCCGGAACGCTTCAGACTATTACCAGCATGCGTATCCAGCCGGAGCTGACCGAAGCCATGGCAATCGAGGCTATGTGGGAAGCGGCCGTTGGAGCAGATCGACCTTGGGTTCACAAGAGCGCTTTTGCCACTAAGGAGCGCAACGGTCTCCTCAATCGTCTATTGTTCAAAGCCAACAAGAAGCGCGCCTCAGTCACCGAATGGATTGAGGAAGTTGTGCAGGAAGGCAGCCTGCAATCCTACGAAAACGCATTGCAAATCGCTGCCGAGATCGATCGCCGCCAACCTGACCACATTGCTGAGATGCGCCGAAGCCGCATCGTCTTGATGGCCGACGGAAGAATTGAAGCACCGATCGCAGGTCGGCTCGACTTGCCCACGGACAGCGACGAAGCCGGCGAGACCCTTGTCGCCTACGAGCTCCTGCACTACGGTCAATGCGCTGTGTACCTCCGAGCACTCGGGCTCGAGGTCCTCGACGGCATAGGCAAGATCAACAAACTTGCCCGGGCAGTCGCTGACGACTACTCGGATCCGGAGATGGCGCAATCGCTTTGGCGCGTTGCGCGCACCTTTAATGCGCCAGACGTGATCGAAGCACTGGGGAAATACACAGAGGCTTCGAAAATCCTCGTCAGGAGGCAAAGCGGATCGTGGAAGCCGCTGGGCACCGCCTGGCTGTCCGGACCGTACCTCAGCCATGAGCGTCCTGAGGATGCCCCGCTCGTCATAGATCCCCAGTTCCATGCACGAGATCTGGACCTTTTCCAGCGTCTCGGAATTCGCAAGACCCTGCCTGAACACACCTCGAACAAAGGCGATGCCTACGAATCTTGGAAAAATGCGGAAGCTCAGCGGCTTTCCAAAGAGTCGGAACAGAGTCCCGAACCCGTCGCGGCTGCTTCCATCAATTTCAATGTTGTACCGCACACCGAGCGGCTCCAGGAGCTCAGCATAGCCTCGGCTCAATCCCGGGAAACGATCACACGTGAGTTGTTGCGACGCACGCAGTATCGGGCTGTTGCCAAGTTTTCGTCGGCGTACAAGCGGGACGTCCCCCTCGAAGGTCCGGACCTTTGGTGGGTGAGGAACTTCGGTGTTTTCAATACGCCCTTGGGTTGGGTTGAAACCAAGTACTGCAGCGGAGATCCCGATGGGTTCCCGTCGGCCTTCCTGCCCTACCCCGGGGCGGAGGAAGCTGCAGCCCTAGCATTGCCGGATTCCGTTGACGCGATCCAGTGGCAGTATGTCGTTCCACTCGCAGAAAAGACGTTGTGCCTCGACGACGTCCACGTCCTGTATGGGCTCATGGCCAAGCATGGAGCGAGGGCACCCAAGGAGCTCCTCGTAGCCTATGGCCGAGGTCAGACGACGCGCTATCGCTCAGAAGACGTTAACGTTGCCGAGGATGCCAGCAGCCATGAATATCTGTCTGCCAGCGGTCGCCACGCATCAATCTACACCAGGCACAGCGAACTGAACGCAGCACTGGCCGAACACTGGGGCCTCACTCCGGTGTCCGTAGAGTTGCAAACCGAACTGCGAACAGTCGAAAGTAAGGATTCGGATCGTCAACCGGCGAACGAGCTCTTTCCGTTCATTGACCGTGCAAGCAAGGTCAAGCGGTCGACACTCTGTATCCCTTGCACCTCGATCGAACGCGTTCGACGTAACAATGTCGATGACCAGAAGGTCGTTGAAAGCCTCCAAATCGTTCGGGATAAGGACAGTGGTTACGTCTACTATGACGAGTCCCTGACCCGTAAAAAACTACTGCAAGGGCTTCTGGACGCCTTCGACGAAACACGCTCCTTACAGGCGATCGAAGACAAGCGTAAGTCGCTGATTGCCGACGCCAAGCAAAAAGCGCTCGTCGATAAAATCCGTGACGCAGACGGCCCGGCGCAGAAACTAATGGCGCTAGTCGGTCGGGAAGCCCTCGAAAGTTTGATCCCGCAGCCAGTGCAAGCGATGCTTCAGATGCGCCAGCTCACTCTGACTGATCAGTTGATCTTCGATGTGGTCAGCAACCTCTACGGCACAAACCTGATGCAGCGGCTCGAACCAGCGCTCAATGAGACCGGCATCGGCAACGTGGAGATCTTCCAGGGAAAGACGAGTGATGCCCGCGCTTTCCTGCGCGAACTCGGATTCTCGCCGGAGCTGATCAACGAGCCATCGGTCCGCAAGCCTCAACGCGAGGAGATCGTCGGGCCGGTGAGGCTTAAGGAACTTCACGATTACCAAAAATCGACTTCCCAGAAACTCAAAGCCCTTCTGTCGGGAACTACGGAGCATCACCGCGGTGTTGTCCAGCTGCCCACAGGGGCCGGCAAGACACGGGTCGCGGCGCAAAGCGTCATCGAACATCTGTCTGTGCAGGCAAAGCCGCAGCTTGTTGTATGGATTGCCCACTCTGAGGAGCTATGCGAACAGGCCATCGAATCATGGTCGAACGTATGGCAGGCTGTTGGGCCGGAAGGCGAGCGGATGGCCGTCAGCCGTTTATGGGGTGGAAACTCAGCTCAACAAGAGAACACCCGCCTTCACCTCGTCGTCGCCACCATTCAAACGTTGTCGCGGATTGCTGACGATGCCGACCGTGGCGAACCTCGCGGTCTTAAATACTCGTGGCTAAGCAACCCGGATATCGTGATTATCGACGAAGCCCACGGAGCCATCGCCACGAGCTACACGGGTGTATTGAAGTGGATGAAGCGTTCGGCCCGCAATTCTGCCGGTCCTCTGATCGGCCTGTCGGCCACCCCCTATCGGGGCACCAATGAGATTGAAACCGAGAGGCTGGTCAACCGCTTTGAAGCCAACCTCATCGAACCAAATGAGTTCTCCGCTGAGGATGCCCATGAGTATCTTCAAGGAATCGACGTGCTGGCCAGGGTACGGCACGAAGTGCTTGAAGGCATTAAGCTGACGCAGCGCAACACGGCCTCGGAGCGGAATCTGCCGGAAGACGATGCTCGCAACGCAATGCTCGATCAGCGGGTTGACCTGGATCTCGTTGCAGCGAGTGCAGAGCGGAACGAAAGAATTCTGGCGCATCTAAGCGATAACCAGGATTCGATCGCGCACGCTCTCGTATTCGCTGCATCTGTAGACCACGCGGAAGCTCTGGCAGCAGTACTCAGCGCGACAGGCATTCCCGCTGCCTCGATCTCCGGCAGGACCGGTTCCGCGCATCGGCGCAGCCTGATCGAGCGTTTCCGCAAGGGCGAGCTCAAGGTCCTGACCAACTTCGACGTCCTCAGCCAGGGCTTTGACGCCCCCAAGGTAGACGCCGTTTACCTGTGCCGGCCGACGTTCTCTCCCAATAAGTACATTCAAATGGTTGGACGAGGCCTTCGCGGACCGGCCAACGGCGGCAGCGAGGAAGTGTTAGTCGTAAACATTCAGGACAACCTGGACCAATTCGGCACCGCATTGGCCTACACCGAATTCGATTACCTGTGGAACCGTACGGAGTCCTATGCAGTCTGAAATTGAGCTGGATCCAAGCCAGCAGGACGTAGCCCACGCAGCGCCCGAAGAGCGACGATTCGTGGTCGCTGCGGCTGGCCAGGGCAAGACCGAGGTACTGCTGGAACGTATCCGTTCCTTGAGGGCCGACGGGCTGAATCCGGCAGATGAAGTGCTAGTACTCAGCTTTTCCCGGGCAGCGGTCGAAACGGCACGTCGCCGTTCTCTGCAACAGGGGCTCGACGGCGTACTCATCTTGACGTTCGATGCGCTGGCTGCCCGTCTGCTGCTGGACGGCGCCACAGATGCCAATCCGCTGGCCGGCAGTTTTGAACAACGGATTAGGCGGGCCACCGAGCTCGTACGGGACGGGGACCTTCCTCCCTTGCTGGAGCCGGTACGTCACATTCTCATCGATGAAGCACAGGACGTCGTCGGGGACCGTGCCGAACTGGTTCTGGCGATCTTTGATGCCCTTGGCGATGACCTAGGCTTCACAGTGCTGGGTGACCCGCTGCAGGGCATCTATGACTTCCAGCTCGACGAGTCAGTCTCACAGATGACGTCCTCCGAGTTCAGACGACGTCTCTTTGATGACTACGCTCCAGAGCTCGTGCAGCTGGAGGGCCATTATCGGGCGACCAGCAGCCAGATGAGGTCGTTGATCGATATAGCGGGCAGGATTCGGCCGAGCGACGGCGACGTGGAGGTTGTGGAGAGCGCCCACGAAGTTTTGGACCGGTTCCGACGCAGCATCACAAGCAGCAACTTTTTGGATGAAGCAGGTGTCTTAGAGCCGGACGACGGTGATACTACAGCCGTTCTTACTTCAACGAACTACGAGGTCTTGATTGCCAGTGAGCTGTTGTGGAATGAGGGAATCAGCCATGTTGTCCGCCGCAGAAGCCAGGACATGCGCGTTGCTCCGTGGGTGCATACCGTTCTTCATAACCTTGAAGCACGGTCCTATCCGGAGAAGGTAATTCTCGACAAACTGTCAGCGCTAGGTGACGAGTCCGTCGAGGACCGATGGAGGGATCTCAAGACGGCAGAAGGTGATTTCCGCTCGCACAGCTCGCTCAATGTCGCCTTGTTGGGCCAACGCCTGAGGCATCTGTCCGTCCCTGTCTCGCTGACTGTCAGCGACCATCACGCATTGACAGTTTCCACTGTACACCGGTCCAAAGGCTTGGAGTTCACCAACGTCATCTATTTGCCGCCTGGACCGAAGGCGCCAGCGGGGCAGCGAACCTGGCCGACGCTTAGGCAAAAGTATGTTGCTTTGAGCCGAGCTCGTGAGCAGCTCATCTCTTCCGGGTTTCCCAAGGGTGCCACAAAGGCGTGTAAGACCTTGGGGACTAGCAATCGCTGGAGCGAGCTGCGCTTTTATGGCGGACGCTCGAATACAGCGCGGATGGAATTCCTGAATGCAGACATTGACGATCAGCTGCCCTTCGGACGTTCAGTCCAGGAAGCTCTGGAGGTGCAGTTGCGCCTAAGCGAACAAGACGTCATCGGCACACCAATTCACGGAGTCCTGGATGAGTCGAGTGTGCAAGATGGCAGCGCGGCGAGATACTTCCTCTTCGACGAGGCGGGCAATGCCGTCGGCCGTACGGCAGAAGGATTTGGCTGGGACCTCAGGAGAGCGTTCCGTCTCGGCCGGAAGTGGAACTGGCCCGAGAGCTTCTTGGGTGCCCGCATCACCTCGGTGGAATGCGCGACGGGAAACCCTCAGGAAACCATGGATGCCAGCATTGGAGCCTCCGGTATGTGGCTGGTTCCCAGGTTGACAGGCTTGATTCGACCCATTTGGAAGAAAGAGCAGTGATGGAAACCCTCGACTCAAAATATGCCTTTCGCCGTGAAATGATTGACCGGCTCAAGACGGATCTCTTCGGGCCGGGATCCCAGGATGAAGTGATCAACGAACGACCGCTGGAACGCTACGTGACCGGCATCCTCTGGCCGGCGGCGGACGAGTCTGTCGAAGAGGTTCCGGATGACCCAGAGTCAGTTGCGGCAGCTAACGGAGAGGCCGCACCGGATAGCCCGGTAGCCAACGCTCGTCTTGCCTTCCCCAGCAGTATCGGGCTCACAGTTGCCGTCGACCTTTCCCTGACCAACGAGCTCATCGTCAGGCCTCGCGCGGCCCGCTATGAACCGGCCGAGAATGACGCGTTGGAAACGGGCAAACGGATGCTAAGCCCGGATTGGCGTCGGATCGAACTCGAAGAACGGCCTATCACGGTTCCTCTGAAAACCGGTGCTTCCACACGCAAAGTGGATGAAGGACTTGAACTATATACCTTAGTACGTCCGCGGCAGGACGGCGTTTCCTCGGTGACGCTTGTACTGCGGAATCGGAAGCCCAAACCGCCTACCGGCACGGACCGCGATATCGCCTGTTGGTTCCAGGTTGGCCTCACCGTCGAAAGCCCGGACTTCTCGTTGACTGATCGGTCCAAACTTCGAACCACGGTTTCAAATGACGCAGATCTGGCTTCGGCCGAGCTCATCTACCGCGAGCACATGATCTTTGCCGCCGGACACGGTTGTGCCGTAACCGTTGACGACCAAGACATTGACGAGGCGAAGTGCCGACGTGTCTCGACCACGTTTGTACCAACCGTCGATGTCCATCGTTCAAAGGCAGGAAGCAGTGCTGCAAACCTGCGGCTCGGTTTCCTCGGCTCGGCCCCGCGCGAAGAGGTCCTGCAGCAGCTCGAAGCCCTTGCCTCCGACTACGAAGGGTGGATCCGGTCCAAGACGGCGTCAATCGATGCTCCCGACACGGGCGTCCCAGATCATCTCCGTAAGGTGGCGCAAGACCACATGGACGATGCGAGCAAGGCGCTGTCCAGAATCCGCAACGGCATCCAAACCCTGCGCGATTCCGATGAAGCCTTCGAGGCATTCCAGCTAGCCAACCAGGCCATGCACATGCAGCGCTCCCGCCAGGACTGGGTGCGCAGCGGCCGGGCCAAGGACTTCGGGTTGGAAGACAAGCAGGCCTGGCGGCCGTTCCAGCTTGCCTTCATCCTCATCAATCTGCCGTCGGTTACAGATGGGAACCACAAGGAACGTGACGTTGCCGATCTGCTCTGGTTTCCCACCGGCGGGGGCAAGACCGAGGCCTATCTTGGTCTCATCGCGTACCTGATCCTGCTTAGGCGGCTGCGCGACCCTGGTGCCAAGGGGGTGGCCGTCATCATGCGTTACACCTTACGCCTGCTCACCATCCAGCAGTTCGAACGAGCAGCCATGCTGATCTGCTCCCTGGAATCTGTTCGCATCGCAAGTGATGGGCGTCTAGGCAACGAAGCTTTCGGCATCGGCCTCTGGGTTGGCTCCGGCGCTACTCCGAACAACATCAAAGACGCCAAGGCCAACCTCAACAAACTGATGCGCGGCGACAATGTGGTCGAGGGCAACCCCTGCCAGATTGAAGCATGCCCATGGTGCGGGAGCCGCCTCCGGCCCGAGAACTACGTTGTATACAAGACCCCAATGGACCAGATGAAGGTCCGCTGCCCGAATGACGAGTGCGATTTCCGTGAAGGCCTTCCGGTTCACATTGTAGATACCGACGTATACCGGGAACGGCCGGAACTGGTCATCGGCACTGTCGACAAGTTTGCGCGTATGGCTTGGAATGGCGAAATTTCAACCATGTTCGGCCGGCTGGACAAAAATGACCATGGTCCGGATCTGATTATCCAGGACGAACTCCACCTCATTTCCGGCCCCCTCGGTTCCACGGTCGGGCTGTTCGAGACGGCGGTCGATCTCGCAGCAGGCGGCCGCCTGCGACTGAACGAATCCTCCAATGGTCAACGGCGTCCTAAAATCATCGCCTCGACGGCGACGATCAGGCGGGCAGGAGACCAGATTCGCTCGGTCTTCAACCGTGAATCGGAGTTGTTTCCCCCGCCGGGACTCAGCCCCGACGACTCGTTCTTCTCGGAGAAGGCTCCTGCCGATGAACTAGGTACCCGCCAATACGTCGGCGTTATGGCGGCAGGCACCAGCCATGCCACGCTCATGGTGAGGACCTATGCCTCGCTCCTTCATTCGGCCATGGTTGTTGAGTCAACGGAGGAGGACCGCGACCCGTACTGGACTCTTATCGGATACTTCAACAGCCTGCGCGTGCTCGGCTCCGCCCACCTTCAGGTCTACGACGACGTCGCTGCACGGCTCCGGCTTCTGGCGCACCGCGAGGGACGGGAGAACGCACGGGAGGTTCAGCTGTCAGAGTTGTCCAGCCGCGTCGAAAACAACCTGATACCCGCCGCCCTTAAGGCGCTGGAACAGCGTCTTGGTGGACAGCTCACACCGCAAGACGTAGTGCTTGCAACGAACATGATTTCAGTCGGCCTCGACGTCGACCGGCTTGGACTAATGACGGTCATGGGACAGCCCCAGTCCAGTGCCGAGTATATCCAGGCCACCAGCCGGGTGGGGCGCAAGCATCCGGGGTTGGTCGTGACCATCTTCAATTCGGCAAAAACCCGTGACCGCTCTCACTTCGAAGGATTCACCGACTACCACGGAGCCCTCTACAGGGCTGTCGAAGCCACGAGCGCCACCCCCTTCGCAGCCCGCTCCCGCGACCGGGCGCTTCATGCGATGTTCGTCTCCGCCTTGCGTATGGTGGCCCCTGAGCTGCGGTCGAACACCGACGCCAGTAGCGCCCGCGATGCCTCCGCCGTCATTGACCAGGTGCGCAACGTGGTTCTGGACCGTGTCAGGAAGGTTGATGAGCGTGAGCTCGCGGCGACAGGGAACGAGCTGGAAACCCTTCTCACCACATGGCGCACCGCGATCAACAACAATGACCAGCTGGTGTACGACAACCGCAGGAACCCCCAAGGTGCCTTGTTGGTGAACGCTACAGATGCCCTCGATGACCCGGAATTTGCCTACTCCACGGCGTCAGTGCCGTGGCCCACGCCATCGAGCATGCGGGACGTCGACGCCGAAACAACCCTGCGCCCCTCCCGCATGCGCAAAACCGCTACTGAACCGGGATTCCAGCGAAAGGACGGCAACTGATGGCCCGGACGAACTATGCGGCCCGTCGTGCCCAGCTCATTTCCACCTTCGGCGTCGGAAGCCTCTTTCCCGCCGAAAACAACAGCTTCATGATCACGAGCACTGACCAGTGGGACGAGAAGCGGCTCAAGCGGGTTTCCGAACCCCGGCTGGCCAGAAACCTCAGGGTCAATGAGCTGTGTCTTCCTCCGTCAGGGAAGAGCGGACACATCCCAGTGGTGCGTTTCCCGGACATGCTGGTCTGCCCACGCTGCAACCGGCTGGGGAACCTCAGGGAGCTCAAGTCCCGTTACGACGACCCGGTCTGCGGCCTTTGCTCCAAGAAAGGCGAGCTGGCACCCTCACGTTTCGTCGTCGCCTGCGAGAACGGGCATCTGGATGATTTCCCCTACGCATACTGGGTCCACAGCTACAATCCGGAAGACCGCGAAAACCATAAGCTGAGCCTGATCTCCGAGGGGCGGACGTCATCGCTCGCCGACATCATCGTTCGTTGTTCCTGCGGCAAGGCACGTTCAATGGCCGATGCCTTCAACCCCCTTATGCTCAAGGAGATGCGCTGCGGAGGCAACCGGCCGTGGCTGGGCTGGGGTTACCGCGAGAAGGGCTGTGACAAGCAGCCCAAGACGGTGCAGCGCGGTGCCTCTAACGTGTGGTTCCCCGCAGTACGGTCCGCCATCTCCATCCCGCCGTACTCGGAGTTCCTCAGCCGGCTCGTGACGCAGCGGGCGCCTCAGCTCTCCAACCCAAAGATCCTCGAACCGGTCGCGGAGTTCCTGCTTGAAGACATCGTCAAGGAATTCCAGGGGCGGTTCTCCCTTAAGGAACTTCGGTCAGAGATCGAACGCCAGTTCCACGGAGGCGAAGAGGACGAACTGAGCGAGAAGGAACTGCGCGAGCAGGAATTCCTGGCCTTGATGAACGGCCGCCAGGACAACCCGGACTCCGAGTTTGTGGCCGAGGTGATGTCTGTGCCTGAGAAACATTGCGCTTGGATTCAGGCCGTCCGGAAGGTAACGCGCCTCAGGGAAGTTAGGGCGCTGTACGGGTTCAGCAGGTTGTTTCCCCGTGAACAAAATCCCGAGGCCAAGCTCTCACCGCTGTACCCGGAAGATAATGTCCAGCACTGGCTGCCGGCGATTGAAACGCTCGGCGAGGGCCTTTTCATTGCCCTGGACAGGGAACAGGTCGACGCATGGGCCGCGACCAAGTTCGCGCGGTCCCGCTATGAGATTCTGAAACGCAATGCCGATCAGGCCGCGGCCGCACGTAATACAACACCGGTCCCTGTCGACATTGTCCAGGTTCTCCTCCATACCCTTTCCCACATGGTCATCGACCAATTGGCACTGGATGCTGGCTATCCAGCGTCGTCAATCCGGGAACGCATCTACATCAGCGAAGAACAGTGCGGGGTTCTCCTGTACACGGCCACAGCGGATTCCGCAGGCAGCCTGGGCGGCATCGCTGCCCAGGCACACGCCGACCGTCTCGGAGCGGCCCTCTCCGAGGGGATCGAACGGACCTCATGGTGCTCGGCAGACCCCGTTTGCATAGAGTCCCAGGGCTCAGGAACCGACGCGCGCAATTTGGCGGCTTGCCACTGTTGCGTGCTGTTGCCTGAAACGAGCTGTGAACTCTTCAACAGTGAACTGGATCGTGCCTGTCTGTTCGGCATTCAAGGCCAGGAAGCACAAGGGTTCTTTGCGTGGGCTGAGAGCTCAGGACACCGGCCCCAGACAGGTGACCAGGCGGAAGAAACGGGGATTGTGGTGCCTCCGGCAATCGAAGACAGCAAATGGGAGAGCATCTATCTGGGTGAACCGAAACTTCGCGAACTGATTGAGGAGATCGCCGACGCGGACGTTCCTGTAGCTGAATGGGGTCAGGATGCTGGCCTTGAGAACCAGTGGCAGATAGACCTGTCCTGGCGCAGTGAATACGTGGCTGTATTGATTGACAAGAACGCCGAACGTGACGAGTGGCTCGAAGATCAAGGGTGGAACGTCTTCCACCTCGACGATTATGCGCCGAGCGACCTGGCACACCGCATTAGCCAGGATGTCTACTAAGTTCCTTGCAGGCAGCCCCGAATGGACCGGGCCGGGACACCAACCAACAGTGTCCCGGCCCCTTTCATCAATTTAGGTAGTATTCGCGCGTCATTGCATTATGTTCTCAGTGGCTGCCCCGACTACTTCATACCAAGCAGCTCCGATGGCTTGCCGCTCCATGTCACTACAAGCCCATCTCGAGCCCTGGTCGCTGCTACATAGAGCAGGGACCGTTCCCGAAGCAGAGCATCCGCGCGCTCCGCTGGCGCCACATTACTGACTTGGTGCTTTGCCGGAAGCGCCTGGTCGGAGATGCCAAAGAGCACGACTCGTGTGAACTCCATGCCCTTCGAGCGGTGCATTGTCATGACGGTTGGTATGCCAGGCTCGTCGCGGCCCACCGAGGCGGTTTTAGCGGTCAGCCCTCGTTCCTTGAGTCCGTCAACAACCTTTGCAACCTGATAGTTTGCACGGACTAAGACCCCGACATTCTCCAGTGCCACGCCTTCGTCACGCCACTGGGTCAAGTAGTCTGCGAGGACGTCCAGTTCGTCTGCAAAGGAACCTGCGCTGCGCTCCTCAGGCAGTGGGCCGGTGCGCGCCGAAATATATCCGCTATCCGGCACCTTCCCACCTTCCATATCCGTCATGGCCGCCCCTGTCAGCAGTCGAACGGCGTAGTCAAGGTTTTGCTGTGTCGTCCGGTAATTGAGGGTCAGGCGGCGTGACCGACCCACGATGGCAATCCCAAAGCGTGACAGGGGTACTTTCTGCCCGTAGATCCGCTGCTGGGAGTCTTCTGCGATGAACAGATCGTCTGCATGTACATCCGCCAGTTCCCTGAGAAAGAGCCAGTGGCCGGCATGAAGGTCCTGCGACTCGTCCACGAGCACGTGGTCAGCCAAACATCGGCCTCCCAGCGCCGTACGTTGCCTGAGAACGGCAGTCGCCAGATGGGCAAGCTCCACGAAGGAACAGTTCATTTGGATACTGTTGTAGTTGCGGTAGGCGGCGATTATCGTCCAGATATCCAGGCGCTTCGAGCGGTTGAGGGCCGTTCCGCGGCCGGTGCGCGGCACCGTGAGATAGGCATCCTTCGAGCTGATGAAGTTTGGAAGCACGACGGTCTCATATTCCTGCTGGAGGAATGTGGCGTTGGCCAGCTCCGGTTCCAAGTTGTGGGTGACATCATTGATCGCCGCCTCCCACTGATGCCGGGCCAACGCGGCGTCGAGTACTTTGCCGGGGATAACGCTCTCAGTGCCGAAAACCTCTTTCATCGCCCGCCGCTGCTCTACATCAGTGGCGCCGTGCAGTACCCTACTGACGAGGGAGTCCACACCACCTATATAGATTCCGGGATAGCCGGGAGCTGCCGACCGCGGGAGATCCGCGTCCAGCTTGCCGAGTCCCGTGGACAAAGAGTCTGCCAGCGTCGTGGTGTAGGTAGTCAGGACGATTCGTGACTGCGGTTCAGATAGGGCCAGCATCCTTGCCCTGTGGAGCAGCACGACAGTCTTACCGGTGCCGGCCCCGCCAGAGAGACGGAAGGAACCGTTGTAACGGCGCTCCGCGTAGATGCGCTGTTCCGGGTGCAGGAAGGTGCGCCAAGCGTCGAAATCACCGCCCTCAATGACCTGCTTCAGTTCCTCGGGGTTGTCGCCCACGAAGGTGAACTGCATCTTCGTGGCCGGATGCTCGAGGGCCTTCCGAATCTTCTCTTCCTCGGACTCGTCGGGGTTGTCGACGTAGCCAGTGAGGGACAGCTTTTCCTGGATCTCTGCTATGCATGTCCCCGCAGCCAATTCAAGCAGCGCTGTTGCCTGCCATTCCGGAGCTTCTGCCATTACGTCGAAAAGGTCTTCTTCGGACGACGCGGCAAATACGTGATCGACGATCTCGGCGTCAAGTCCGAGGTCCTTCACGAGGTCCGCCGCAACGAGCCCATAACCAATCAGTGGGTTCGACCACAGCTCTCCGGACGGTTCGCGCTTCTCGTCGCCGGCCTGCGAATCCTGCTCGCCAGCCTTCTTCTCTTTTTGCGGCGGAGTTGTAGTCACGGGGTCCGGCGTGGACTCGCGGATGACTTCCAGAACGCCATTGACCGAATTCACCTTGAGAACACTCGACCGGGCAATATTGATGGCCTCGTCGTGCGGCCAGGCTCCGTAGTAGAAGTAGTGCGGGATCGTTTCATAGAGCACCTTGAACAGCACGGCACGGTAGTTGAGGTCGATCCGCCCTGTGCGGACCCGGGGATCAGCCGGGGTGTGCATCGGCTCGATGTGAAGGCCAGGGGCGGTGTCATCCTTTTGGAGCTTTTCGAAGAAGGAATAGACCTTCGCCTTCATGGCGCCGTCGATCTTGTCCTTCTGCTTAATCCATGTCACTAGTGCCATGTCAGGCTCCCCCTATTGTGATACCACATCAGTCACGTATAAATGTGAGTCCTTCTGCTTCCGAAGGCGGTTTCTACGGCTAGTGCCTCCGCCTCACCTCGGGCCCGCCCGAGCGATTAGTTCCATTGGCGAACGGTCATACGGCACGCGGCCTTGCCTCAAAAAGTCTTGGTTCCAATGTGCAGGAATTATCGAGGGCACCCTGGATCGTGTATAGCTCCGGCTGTTTTGCGCCGAAACGAAAGACACGGTAGAGGTGGTAACGCTCTGCCTCTTCTCGCGAAAACCGCACTTCGTTTATGCCCACTAAGAATGGCCATTCTCTAACTCGCCGGGTCGTCTTGACGGAAATATATCGTTCGCGCCCACCCACGTCGAAGGACAGGACGTCGTACCCCACGACGTGGGAATCAAATGGGGACATGCCCTCGACTCGCTCAGCCAGTCGATCTAGACCAAGGCTTCGGAGTCTTTGCTGCTCAAACTCGACGACCGCCAGTTTGCCAGCCTGCTTCAGACCCAGCTTTTCCGCTTCAATTTTCACGTAATCAAACGGCGCCGCGTTGCCCTCAACGATGTAGTCATCGACCTCGACGGTCGGCGCCTCCACTAACTTCAGGGCAGCGCAATCAGGAGAGTCCGGTATCGGTTCGTCAGCTACTTTCAGCATGAGCCCATGAAGATCAGAATCGTGCACCCAGCGTTGCACCACGGCTTCGCGCAGCGCACCTTGTACATTCGCCCTCGGTTTATACCCCTCTATATAGAAGGATTTAAGCCCCTGCAGAACTGCACTAATGTTGCAGTGCTTGAACTCAACAGCACCCTTGCTACGACCGGTTACCGCCTGCACCCGCCGGTTCTCTTCTGCCTTGTTATATTGCTTACCAGTCAATTCTTGACGGAGCATCCTGAAGTAGCTTTCCACAGTCACATCAATCTCATCGTGACTCCAGAAATGACCGATTTCCCCCCTGTTCATCACACCAGGCTACCTTGTCGTATGGCCGGGAAACGTAAATCCTCAGGGGGTCCAGCTGACAGCAGCAGGACGAAAATCCGTCGCCTCCCATCGAGCATCGAAATATGCGCATATTAGAGGACGGCCGCACCTGC
Source organism: Arthrobacter mangrovi (assembly GCF_026011795.1). Taxonomy (GTDB): domain Bacteria; phylum Actinomycetota; class Actinomycetes; order Actinomycetales; family Micrococcaceae; genus Crystallibacter; species Crystallibacter mangrovi. Next base: position 409,554 of record NZ_BRVS01000001.1, read on the forward strand.
TTTCGGCCAGCTAAAAGGGCTAACTATGAGTTTCGCCGGAAAACTGTCGGCACCCAAGCCTTGGATCTCGGCCGGGTCTCCGTCGGTAATTCCGTCGGTCGGGAGGAGGTCTGGTCCAGAAGCTGGCCGAGAATAGCGCCTATCAGATCCTCGCCCAGGAGGATCTCTTGTACCGTGCAGGGTCGCGAAGGGTGAGTGCGCCGGTAAACAGGAGTAGAGCGAAAACGAGAACCGTTCTGATCACATAGCCACATGTGATCTTTGGCCTCGTTCCTGAGTGCAGACTGGAGTTGCTGCACAGAAACGAGCATACTGCTGTCATTCGCAGCCGACGCCGTCACCGTCGCGATCGAATTTGGTGTCCCATCCTGGGTCGCCCACCCTTATCGGTGCTACGCCGGCGGAGCGTACAGCAGTGCAGTTCTTGTAGACGACATCAGGACCGCTGACAGGACCGGGAACAGGTGCCGTGGGCGTATCCTGCACTGTTTCTGGTACCGGCGCGGGCTCAGCAGCAATAGGAACGGCTACACCACCCTCGTCCGTTGGAACTGGCTGATCTGGACACGATGACGTCAGGATTCGCTGAATTGCATCGTGCTCCGCCTGAGTCATCCACAGCCCATACTTCGCTTTCACAGCTGTCTGGATTGCCACGTATTCACATCGGAAGGATTTGTTAGGAGGAAGCCAGGTTGCCGCATCTCCATCGCTCTTAGCCCCGTTAGTAGGCCCATCCGTAGCCAACAGATTTAGCGGATCATTGCCGAAGGCTTCTCGCTGCTCGGGCACCAACTGTTGTGCCCCTTTTTGCCACGCGTCGGACAACGGCACAACATGGTCAATTTGTACTGCAGTGCTGGTTGCGTTGCCACGGACGAAGTGAATCGTCGTTGCCGTGAACGGGTCTGCTAGAACGCCGGATGCGACGACACACCTGTGAGTCCCGGGCTTATGTACTGTATTGGTCAGATCGCGGTTGAGGATGTCGTTACGGGCATCGCATCCGTTCCGATCGAGATCTTTCCACCCCTGACCGAACACGTCTCGGTCATATCCGGTCTTTGGAGCCCGCCCCTTGATCGCAATAGTTTCGAGCTGCGCCAGAGCAGTCCCCGCTGACGGATCGGCCGGCGCCCCCCTGACAGACTCCTCCCCCATGGGTGTGGGGGCCCGCTCGCTGATGATGGGCAACTCTGCCGGTGCTGCAGTGGCCGGAGCAGTGTCAAGGGTTTTAGAGGACTCGGGCGGCGTTGCACTGGCGGAGTTGGACTGACAGCCGGTTCCAGCGAAGAGAATCGAGATGGCGACCAGCGCGGAAAGGCCTTTGGCCTGAAGATTCTGCATTTTGTACCTTCGGTGGTGTCCTCCCACAACGCAAGCCGTTGCGGGAGGACCCGTCGAATTCGGGTTGAAGAGGTTACGACTCGCAGGCCGCGCCGTCGCCATCGCTGTCGAGGTGAGAGCCGTACCCGGGGTTTCCCCGATAGAGAGGAGCAGCCCCTGCAGCCTTGGCTGCAGTGCAGTTCGCGTAGTAGGCCGCCGGCGCAGGTGCCGGAGCTGCGGGCTGCTCGACTGGGGCCGGGCCGCTGCCGCCGCCTGATGAATCTTCGCAGGCGACGCCGTCGCCATCAGAATCGAGTTCCGGATTGTAGCCCCGTGAACCGGAAGTGATGTTGGACAGACCGTCGTTCGCTGCATCTGTGCAGCTTGCATAGCGGTTTGCCTGGGCTTCGGCCTCGCGTTCCGCTCTCGCTTGGCGCTTCGCTTCTTCCGCTGCCTTACGTTCTTCCAGGGCTTTACGCTTGGCCTCCGCCTTCTTAGCAGCCTCCGCCTTGGCCTTCTTTTCGGCGGCGGCCTTCTCTGCGGCTTCTTCCTTGGCCTTCTTTTCCTCCGCGACCTTCTTGGCTTCCGCTGCCTTTCGCGCTTCTTCTTCAGCGATTACAGCAGCTACCACTTTGTCGTGATCGTCGCGATCCATCCACAAGAACACTCCATCTTGATCTTCGGTGCAGATGTAAACCTCGCCGTTGATCCCCTGAATCATGCCTTCTGAGTCGCACTCGGTGAATGCCACCGTGCTGACACTGGGGGACGGAGACGCCGTGAAGCTGCCAGTAACCGGTTCAAGTTTTTCTTCGGCAGTGGCTGAGGCCCCTGTGACTACAAGCCCCAACACAAACGCCAGGACACCGAACATCGAGGTCATTTTGGCTGCACCCCGGCTGCCGAGCCCCATCCACGAGCGACGCTTGAACACAAGCGCGAACAGGCCAGAGACAGCAGCAAGGATGCCGAGAATTACGAGATAGGGACCGAACCCGCCGTTTGCAAGAAAAATTATAAGCAGCATCAAAAGGAGTGCAACTGTTATCCAGAAAGAAACAGTGGGACGCCACTTCGGAGACCGATTTTGAGCAGGCTGATAGTACGGATTGTCATACATGGTTTCCCCCAACGAGACATGATAAAGCGTTTATGTCGAGGGAATGGTATCAGCTGGAATGCAATTCGGCATAGAGGAAGCCGGATTGCGAGCAGGCTCGCTGGGATCAGTCTTTACTGACTAAAGACTTGAAAGCGTCGAGCATCTGCTGCAGGCCTGAACTGCCGCCCAGGCTAATGGGCATCACGTCACCCGCGGCGCCCTTGCGGGTAAAGACTGCCTCATCAGCAGTTAGAAGTAGCGCGATGGGATCAACGTCTCGCCAGCGCACCCTCTCAAGGTTAGATCTACGGAATGAGCCAGAAAAAATGGGCGTCAGGAAATCTGCGGGAGTAGCCGCCCCAGAGTCTTTCCTCATGACAACGACGCGAAATTCCTCGACGGACGGGGCAACGGCCACCCCCTCCTTGACCGTGGCTAGAACCGTCGAAGCCAAGGCAGCAACGTATATTGCATTGCGGTCCGCTTTAGTTCGCTTCTTCGTCGTGTGTCTGCCCGTTGGTGTGAAGGACGGTGTCCTCTCGGGAACCATCTGCGCTGATCCAAACAGAATGACCACCGTGGCGTAGTTGGTGCCGTCTTCGGTCCCTACGTCGACGCAAGTCGCTTCAGAAGCGTTGTCAGCAAAAGCTTCCTCCAGCGCCATCATGACTGCCTCCGGCTCATGACCGAGGAGCTTTTCCCAGTTCTCCTGGGCCAGTCCGCAATGAATCCGGTAGCTGCGCTGCCACTCCGCTTCGAGTCGAGCCTTCTCGGCATGAGCCATTTGGTCGGCTTGGACCTTCGCTGCCTTGCGTTCAGCCAACTGAAAGCGACCGATTCCGGCCAGCATCTGCTGAGACAACGCGTCACGGATGAGTTCGTAGTCAGCTGTGGGCGGCACTGGAACGTCGACTGGCGCGGCCCGCTCAAAATCCTCGTGATGGAGCGACACCAAGGCGTTCTCCAACACAGCGAGCTCCGCGATCTGCGCTTCGGCGGCAGCTGCCTTTTCAGCACGCGCAAGTTGCGTGAGGCTGGGACGTTTCGGTTGGAATGAATTACTCGAGGGACGCCTCGTCGTCGAGGTGGGGCTCGACTGGCTCACTCGTACTCCGCCGATCTTCGCCGACGAATATATCCCGCCGCTGCCGAAGGAGACCCGCGCCTTGCTGCTTCCGACGCTCGTCCGGATTCCCCTGCTGGAGGCACTGATTCGAACGCCTGGAGCGATCTTGAAACTTACTCGTGCCATGACTTCTCCCCCAAAAGAAACGCTTGACTGCGCTACAGCCTATCCGATTGGCGACAGCCAAGACTGGTTTCCGGAAAAAACACCGACCTCCTACGGCATTCACTCTCTAGCGAATCGCAAAGTTCTGACTTTCAGTTAACAGCCCTTGCCAGAATCGCAAACAACGACTAGCTTCGACGCATGGCATCAAATGAGACCGGCGTCACAGAGCGGGTTCGGGCGTCGATTCGGAACTCGGGGATGGCCCAGCGCGAGATCGCGCATCACATGGGTCTGGACGAGACGAAGCTGTCCAAGGCGTTGAATGGCACGCGGCGGTTCCATCCGGAGGAGCTGACGAGCCTGGCGGACATCACCGGCGTAACGGTGAACTGGCTGCTGTCGGGTTCGGACGAGACGCATGGGCCGTCGGTTCCGCCGCCGGCGATGGTCCTTCCGACCCGGCATCCGGAAAACAACGAGCACGCGCAGAAGCGGCGGGCGATCATCGAGGCGGCGTGGTGGCTGTTCGCGCGGCGCGGCTATTCGGCGGTCCGCGTGGCCGACATCGCGTACGCCTGCAGCCTGAGCACGGCCGCGATCCACTACTACTTCTCGGGCAAGCGCGAGATCTTCGCCGAGGCGCTGCGCTACTCGATCAAGCTGGCCTTCGACCGGCAGATCGCCGAACTGCTTCAGGTTAGCGACCCGGTGCGCCGGCTGAAGCGGCTGATCGAGCTGCAGTTGCCCGCCGGCGAGCGCGGCCAGGCCGAGTTCTCGATCTGGCTGCAGACCTGGGCGGACGTCGCCGTCGAAGGTTCCGGCAAGGAGAACCACGCGCAGGGCTACCGGCGGTGGCTCAAGACCGTGGAGGACGCGATCGTGCAGGGCCAGGAGGCCGGCGCCTTCGTGGTCGTCCCGTCCGACCAGCTCGCCATGGAGCTCACCAGCCTGATCGACGGCCTGGGTATCAAGGTCCTGACGGGCATGCTGACTTCGGATCAGATGTACCGGCATATCGAAAGTTTTATCGACCGCAATATCGTCCTCGAACAAGGGAGCCCTGCATGAACCGCAAGGTCATCGTCACCTGTGCCCTCACCGGCGCCGGCGACACCACCGGCAAGAGCGAGCACGTGCCCGTCACTCCGGAGCAGATCGCGGACAACGCGATCGCCGCCGCCCGGGCCGGCGCCTCGGTGGTCCATATCCACGTGCGCGACGTCGAGACGGGCCAGGGATCGCGCGATGTGGCGCTGTACCGCGAGGTCGTCCGGCTGGTGCGCGAGAGCGACGTCGACCCGGTGATCAACCTGACCGCAGGCATGGGCGGCGACCTCATCCTGGATCCAGGCGAGCCGACCAAGCAGCTGCCGGGCACGGACCTGGTGAACGCGATCGAGCGGCTGGCCCACGTGGAGGAGCTGCGCCCCGAGATCTGCACCATCGACTGCGGCTCGCTGAACTTCGGCGAGGGCAGCCAGGTCTACATCAGTACGCCGGACATGCTCCGCGAGGGCGCCGAGCGGATCAAGGAGCTGGGGGTCAAGCCGGAGATGGAAATCTTCGACACCGGCAACCTGTGGTTCGCCAACATCATGGTCGAGGAGGGCCTCATCGCTCCCCCGCCGCTCTACCAGCTCTGCATGGGCATCCCCTACGGCGCCCCGGTCAACGCGGGCCTGCTGCAGGCCATGGTCAACATGCTGCCCGACGGCGCCCAGTGGACGTCCTTCGCGATCGGCCGCGACCAGCTGCCGTGGGTCGCCCAGTCGGTCCTGCTCGGCGGACACGTCCGCGTGGGCCTCGAGGACAACCTCTACCTCAGCAAGGGCGTCAAGGCGACCAACGCTCAGCTCACCGAGCGCGCCATCCAGATCGTGCACGACCTCGGGTCCTCCGTCGCCACTCCGGACGAGGCCCGCGAAATCCTCCGGCTCGAGAAGAAAGCGTGAACATGACCGAAGACTTCACTCCCCTGGACATGAACGACGTCGACACGATCGCCTGCGTGGGCATCGGCACCATCGGCGGGGGCTGGGCCGCGTACTTCCTGGCGCGCGGCTTCCGGGTCAAGGCCTGGGACCCCGCACCCGACGCGGAGCAGAAGCTCCGCCGGCTGATCGACGCCGCGTGGCCCGCCCTGACCAAGCTCGGGCTCGCACCCAATGCGTCGAAGGACAACATCAGCGTCCACACGGACCTCGCCGAGGCGGTCGACGGCGCCGGCTTCGTGCAGGAGAGCGCGCCGGAGGTCCTGGAACTCAAGCAGTCGCTCCTGGCGCAGATCGACGCGGTGACGGCCCCCGACGTCGTTATTGCCTCCTCCACTTCCGGGTACGGGATGACGGAGATGGCGACCGAGGCGAAGAATCCGTCCCGGCTGGTGGTGGGGCACCCGTTCAATCCGCCGTACCTCATCCCGCTGGTCGAGGTGGTGGGCGGCGAGCAGACCTCGGCCGCCGCGGTGAAGTGGGCCTCGGCCTGGTACGAGCTGATCGGCAAGTCCGTCATCACCATGGACCGCGAGGTTCCGGGGTTCATCGCCAACCGCCTGCAGGAGGCGCTGTGGCGCGAGGCCCTGCACATGGTGGACAACGGCGAGGCCACCGTAGAGCAGATCGACCTGGCCATCACCGACGGGCCGGGCCTGCGCTGGCCGCTGCAGGGGCCGATGCTGACCTTCCACCTGGCCGGCGGCGAAGGCGGCATGGCACACATGCTCGACCACTTCGGGCCGTCGCTGCTCTCCCCGTGGACCCGGCTGGATGCGCCCGAGCTGACGCCGGAGCTGCGCAACGCGGTCATCGCAGGCTGCGACGAGGAGGCCGCCGGGCGGTCCGTCGTCGAGCTGGTGGCCGAGCGCGACGAGGCAATCATCGCGATCCGCAACGCCATCGCCCAGGTCCGGGCCGGCGGCGCATGAGCTCGGCGGCTGCCGGCGTGCTGCCCGCGTACCGGTGCCGGGTGCAGCCCGAGTGGATCGACTACAACGGCCACATGTCCGAGGCGTTCTACGTCCTGGTGTTCGGCTTTGCCACCGACCAGGTGATGGAACAGCTCGGCATGGACGAGGAGTACCGGCGCTCCACCGGGTGCTCGCTCTACACGGTCGAGGCTCACATCCGATATCTCGCCGAGACCGGCCTGGACGCGGAGCTCACGGTGACCTCCCGGATTGTCGCCGCCGGGCCGAAGAAGCTGCATCTGGCCCATGAGATGCGTTCCGGGGAAACGCTGGTTTCCACCGAGGAACTGCTGACGCTGCACGTGGACCAGCAGTCCGGACGCAGCACCGGGTTCACCCCTTCCGTCATGGACACCATCACCTCATTCCTGCCCGGCCCCGGTGAGCCGGCACCGGGATGGACCGGCAGGACCGTCAGCTCCTAGCCGTCCCTTTTTCAGAAAGAAGGACCAGTGGAAACATCTCCTGTTCTTCGCGGGCACCTGCCCGATAGACCTGCCCTGGCGCCGACCCGGCGCCGGGTGCTCGGGATAGGCCTGGCCCTCGGGCTGGGCGGCTTCCTTGCCGCGTGCGGCACCGGCCCCGCCGCGGTGCTGTCCGCACCCAGCGGCCCGCCTCAGCGTGGAGGCCGGCTGCGGGTGGGGCTGGCCGGCGGCGGCGCAGCCGACAGCCTGGACGCCCACTCCTCCGTGAGCACTACCGACATTGCCCGGATCGTGAACCTGTACGAGCCCCTCCTCTACCGGGACGAAAACTACGAACTGAAGCCGCTGCTGGCGGCCAAGGTCACGCCGTCGGCCGATGCCCGGGTCTGGACGGTAGACCTGCGGCGGGACGTGCTGTTCCACGACGGCCGCCCGATGACCGGCAAGGACGTGGCCACGAGCTTCAAGCGAATTGTGGATCCCAAGGATCCCAAGAGCGGCGCCGCCGCGCTGGCGATCCTGGACGAGGTGGCCGTAGTAAACGAGCACCGGGTGGAATTCCGGCTCAACAGTCCCAGCGCAACGTTCGACGACTCGCTGGGCCAGTACACGCTCGGCATCGTCCCGGCCGACTACGACCCGGCCAACCCCGTGGGCACGGGTCCCTTCAAGTACCGGTCCTTCGCTCCGGGGCGGAACAGCGTCTTCGTCCGCAACGAGCGCTACTGGCGGGACGGCGAGCCGTACCTGGACGAGCTGGAGATCCTGAATTTCAACGACGACGACGCGCTGATCAACGCGCTGCTCTCCACCCAGGTCGACGCGATCGGACAGATCCCGCTGACGCTGCTGGAGGTCATCGACGCGGACCCCCGGATCAGCATCCTTTCCGCCGAAACCGGCGCCTGGATGCCGTTTACGATGCGAGTGGACCGGCCGCCCTTCGACGACAAGCGGGTGCGCGAAGCCTTCCGGCTGGCCGTGGACCGGGAGCAGATGATCGAGCAGGTGCTCAGCGGCAACGGCAGCCTCGGCAACGACATGTACTCGCCGTTCGACCCGGGCTATCCCTCGCATCTTCCGCAGCGCAAGCAGGACATTGCACGGGCCAAGGAGCTGCTGGCCGAGGCCGGCCATCCGGACGGGCTCACGGTGGAGCTCGTGACGGCGCCGATCCAGTCCGGCGCGGTGGAGGCGGCGCAGGTCTTCGCCCAGCAGGCCGCGGAGGCCGGGATCATGGTCAAGATCCGCCAGGTGGATACAACCACGTTCTTCGGCGACAGCTACCTGAAGTGGGACTTCGCCCAGGACTTCTACTACACCCGCAACTACCTGCCGCAGGTCAACGCGAGCACCCTGCCGACGTCGCCGTTCAACGAGACGCACTGGGACCACCCCGAGTTCAACGCCCTGATCAAAAAGGCCAACGCCACCGTCGACGACGACGAACGCAACGCGCTGATCGCGCAGGCCATGGAGATCGAATACAACGAAGGCGGCTACATCATTTGGGGCCACGCGAACCAGGCGGACGCCTACCAGCAGTACGTCGCGGGCCTCGTCCCCAGCCGCACTGGGCTGGCCCTGTCCGGCTTCGAATTCCGCCGCGTCTGGCTAGGAGGCGCCTCATGATGCCCATCATCCTTCGCAGGCTCGCCACCAGCGTGCTGATCCTGCTGGCGGTGTCCGTACTGGTCTTCGTGGCCACGCTGCTGCTGCCCGGCGATCCGGCGCAGGCCATCCTGGGCCAGCAGGCCACGCCCGAACGGCTGGCCGCGCTGCGCGAGCAGATGAACCTGAACGACCCGGTCTGGCAGCGCTACCTCACCTGGCTGGGTGGCCTCTTCATCGGCGACTTCGGTGTCTCGGCTGCCTCCGGCGGCGCCGTCAGCGCTCTGCTGGGAGAGCGGATCGGCGCCTCGCTGGTTCTGCTGGTAGCGGCAGGCGCCATCAGCATCCCCGTCGGCCTGCTGCTGGGCACCTACAGCGCGCTGCGCCGCGGCCGGGCTGGCGACCACATCGCCACCGGCACCAGCCTGGTGCTGGCCGCGCTGCCGGAATTCGTCATCGGCATCGCGCTGGTCACGCTGTTTTCGACGACGGTGTTCACCATCCTGCCGTCCGTCACCATGGCCCCGCCCGGGGAGCCCGTGTGGAACTATCCGCAGCAGCTCATCCTGCCGACGCTGACCCTGGTCCTCGTGGTCACGCCCTACATCATCCGGATGATGCGGGCGACGATGCTGGAGGTCCTCGAGTCCGGCTACGTGGAGATGGCCCGGCTCAAGGGCGTGCCCGAACGGCAGGTCATCCTTAAGCACGCCCTGCCCCACGCGCTCTCCCCCGTCGCCCAGGTCGTGGCGATCCAGCTGGCGTGGATGGCCGGCGGCGTGGTCGTCGTCGAGTTCCTCTTCCGCTATCCCGGGATCGGCCAGGCCCTCGTGGACGCCGTCACCAACCGGGACGTGCAGGTGGTCCAGGTGCTCGCCATCCTCATCGCCGCCGTCTACATCGTGGTGAACCTGCTGGCCGACGTCGTCGGCATCCTGACCAATCCGAAGTTACGCACCGGGGGTGCCCGATGACCGCCATTGATTCGCCTCAGCTCGTCACGCAGGAAACCAAGGCACCGCCCGGGCTGCTCCGCCGGCTGGTGGCACAGCGCCAGGCGAAGATCGGGATCGGGCTGACCGCCGCCGTCGTACTTCTGGCCCTGCTGGGACCGGTCCTGCTGCCCGTGATCACGGGCTTCACCAGCACCGAATTCACCGGGCGGCCGTTCCAGCCGGACGGCGTGTTCGGCACCGACAACCTGGGCCGCGACGTCCTCAGCCGCTTCCTCGACGGCGGGCTGCGCCTGCTGGCCTACTCCGCGCTGGCGACGCTGCTGGGCATGGTGCTCGGCGTGCTGGCCGGGATGACCGCGGCCTACGCAGGCGGCCGGGTGGACAGCCTGATCATGCGCAGCAACGACGTCCTGCTGGCGCTGCCATCGCTGGTGTTCGCGCTGCTGGCCATCACGGTCCTGGGGCCGGAGGGCTGGGTGCTGGTGGCGGTCATCGGCATCACCCACGCGCCGCGGATTGCCCGGGTCACGCGCTCCGCCACGGTGGACGTCATCACCGAGGACTTCATCCGCGCCGCCGAGATGTACGCGGTGCCGCGCTGGAAGATCCTGGTGCAGGACGTGCTGCCGAACATCACCGGCCCGCTCATGGTGGAGCTGGGCCTGCGCATGACCTACTCGATCGGCGCCGTGGCGTCCCTGTCCTTCCTGGGCCTGGGCATGCAGCCGCCGACGGCGGACTGGGGGCTGATGATCAACGAGAACCGGATCGCGCTGGTCATCCAGCCGTGGGGCGTCATCCTGCCGGTCCTCGCCATCGCCGTCCTGACCGTCGGCATCAACCTGATCACCGATTCGTTGGCCCGCGCGGCGGCGAACGCGAACGTGGGAGCAAGCAAATGAGCACGTCCCTGCAGGATCCGATCAGAACGGCAGTCCTCAGCGCCACCGGCCTCAGGATCGCCACCACGGCAGGCAAGGAGATCCTGCACGACGTCTCCTTCGAACTGCAGCCCGGGAAGATCCTCGCCCTCGTGGGCGAGTCCGGCTCGGGAAAAACGACGGCGGGACTCGCCTGCCTGGGCCACTTCCGCGCCGGGCTGACGCACACCGGCGGTGAGATCCGGATGGCGGGTTCCGGTCCGTCGTCGAACATCCTGGACCTGCCCGAACCGGAACGCCGGAAGCTGCGCGGCGGCGTCATTTCCTATGTTCCGCAGGATCCGGCGCTGTCCCTGAATCCAGCGATGCGGATCGGCGACCAGATCATGGAGGTGCTCCAGGTGCAGGGCCACGGCAGTTCCGACGCGGAGCGGCGGGCCCGGGTTGCCGAGGTGCTGGCGGAGGTCGGCCTCAAGAACGACGACGCGTACCAGCGCCGCTACCCGCACCAGCTTTCCGGCGGGCAGCAGCAGCGCGTCGGCATCGCGATGGCGTTCGCGTGCCGGCCCAGCGTCATTGTGCTGGACGAGCCGACCACCGGCCTGGACGTCACCACGCAGGCGCTGGTGCTGCAGACCATCGACCAGCTGGCCGAGCTGCACAACGTCGCCGGGCTCTATATCACCCATGACCTGGCGGTGGTGGCAAAGATTGCCGACGAGGTGGTGGTCATGCTCTCCGGAGAGGTGGTGGAACAGGGGCCGACGGAGCGGGTGCTGTACCAGCCGCAGCATGACTACACGCGGAAGTTGCTCGATTCAGTGCCGGACCTGGCGGGCAAGCGCAGGGTCGGGCGGACCTCGGTGATCACCGGGGAGCAGCCCGTGGTCGATCCCCGGCCGGCCGCGGCCGAGGACCGCACGCGCCGGGAGGCATCCGCAAACTTCCTGGAAGTTTCCGGCCTGCGCCTGGCCTACGGCAGCAACCAGATCCTCGACGGCATCAGCTTCACGCTGGCGCCGGGCGAATCGATGATGCTGCTCGGCGAATCGGGCTCCGGCAAGACGACGCTCTCCCGCTGCGTGGCGGGGCTCAACGACGACTATTCCGGCGAGGTCCGGCTCTCCGGCGACACCCTGTCCGCGGGCACGCGGGCGCGCACCGCCGAGCAGCGCCAGCGCATCCAGTACGTCTTTCAGAGCCCGTTCTCCTCGCTGAACCCGCGGCGGACCATTTGCGAATCCGTCGAGGTGCCGCTGCAGATGTCCGGCAAGATGGGCCGCAAGGAACGGCGGCGCCGGGTGCTCGAGGCACTGGACCAGGTCCGGCTCGGCAGCAGCTACCTGGACCGCCGGCCCGGAGACCTCAGCGGCGGCGAGCGCCAGCGCGCGGCGATTGCCCGGGCGCTGGTCAACGCGCCGTCACTGCTGGTCTGCGACGAGGTCACGTCCGCACTGGACGTCTCGGTGCAGGCATCCATCATCGACCTGCTGCGCGCCCTGCAGCACGAGACGAAGATGTCGATGCTCTTCGTCACGCACAACATCGCGCTCGCCCGGCACATCTCGCAGCGCATGGCCATCCTGCAGCACGGGCAGATCGTGGAGTCCGGCAGCACCGACGAAGTGCTGGAGCATCCGCGGCACGAGTACACGCGCGAGCTGCTGGCCAACGTCCCGACGTTCTGAGCAGCCAGTGCCTGGTGCCGGCCTGCCCGCGCGAAGTCCCCTGCCCAGTTCTGACCCCACCCGACCTGTTTGAGAAGGAGAATCGTGGACCTGGATTTTGAGAGCCATAACGACGGCGGCCTGCCGCCAGCCGGGTTTGCCGGCTTGCGTGAGGTTTTCGCCCGGCATCTGGCGGCAGCGCAGGGCGGCATGGCGTTCTGCGTGTACCGCAGCGGCGAACCGCTGGCCCGTTTCTACGGCGGCAGCACCAACAGGCGTGCTGCTCCATCGGCCGAGGTGGAGGAAGCCTGGAGCCCGAAGACCATGGCTGTCATGTTCTCCGGCACCAAGGGCGTGGTCGCCACAGTGGCGGCGATGCTGGTGGACCGCGGCCTGCTCGACGTCCGCAAGCGCGTGGCCGAGTACTGGCCCGAATTCGCCGCCGGCGGCAAGGAAGCCGTCACCGTTTCCCAATTGCTGAGCCATACCGTTGGCCTGCCCTACGTCGACCCGGAGCCCGAGGGCGACGACCCGCAGCTGGACAACCAGGGAAACGCGCGCGCCCTCGCCGCCCAAGCGCCGCTCTGGGAACCCGGAAGCAAGGTGGCCTATCACGCCGCCACTTACGGCTATCTGATGACCGAGGTCTTCGGCCGCGCCACGGGCAAGCCGGTCGGACAGCTCATCGCCGAGCTCATCCGCGAGCCCCTCGGCCTGGAGATCTACCTCGGCCTGCCGGAGGAGCTCGATCCGCGGGTGGCCACCGTCTTCCGCTCCGATAGCTACGCGATCAGCACCTACCTGCAGGATCCGGAGCGGCGCAAGATCGTCGAGCGGATGTACCGGAACCTGGTGGATCCGGACAAGGACTCTTTCAACAGCATCGGCATGCGCCGAGGCGAGATGTCGGCCGGAGGCGGCATCGGAACCGCCGATGCCATGGCCAGCCTCTACTCCCGCCTGGCCGATCCGGCCGGAGGCGGCATCGGAACCGCCGATGCCATGGCCAGCCTCTACTCCCGCCTGGCCGATCCGGCCGGCGGAGTGGTCAGCCCGGCCGCGCTGGCCGACGCGACCACCACCTGGTCGGAGGGCGTGGACGCGATCAATGACCGGCCCCTGCGCTTCGGCCTCGGCTACGAACTCGCCGACCCCATCGGAACCTACGGCCCCGTCGCCCCCGCCTTCGGCCACTCCGGCGCCGGCGGCGGACTGCACGGCGCCTGGCCCGGCAAGAACGTCGGCTTCTCCTTCCTGACCAACGAGATGCTCGCCGAGAACCAGGACCGGAGGGCGAAGGACCTGCTCGCGGAGCTGGCCAAGCTCGTCTGACGGCCCGCACGGAAGGCGGGAAAACCCCTAACGGAACAGCCGCCGTCTTAATAGCACTACGAACCCACACTGATCTGCAGCGCTATTGCTTCGCGGCGCGGCCAGAAGGAGAGTACTGGTTAGGGTGGAACCATGCGAAGCGACTTCAGCCCTGAGGAACTATCGTCCCGGGATTTCTACCGGCTGCTGACAGCAGTTGTGGTTCCTCGACCGATCGCTTGGGTTTCGAGCACGTCCGCGGACGGCGTGGACAATCTGGCGCCCCATTCATTCTTCACCGTGGCGTCGGTGAACCCGCCGATCGTCCAGTTCACCTCGGTGGGCGAGAAGGACTCGCTGCGGAATATCCGGGCGACCGGAGAATTCGTAGTGAACCTTGCCACGGCTGGCCTGTTGGCTGAGGTCAACGCGACCGGCACGAACTTCGATCCTGAGGTGAGCGAGTTCGACGCAGCAGAGGTGACGAGGGAACCGAGCCGGACAGTGAAGCCGCCGCGGGTGCAGGAGTCCCCCGTGGCGCTGGAGTGCAGACTGCACCAACTGCTGCCGATGGGCGACTGTACGTTGGTGTTCGGAGAGGTCGTGCATGCTGCCGTCTCGTCCGACGTGCTGGAAGGGACGCACCCTCGGATCGACCAGCTGGATCCGCTGTCGCGGCTCGGGCTGGATGAGTGGGGAACGATGGGCGAAATCCGCGAAACCAAGCGGATCAGGAAAGCAGAATGGCCGGGCCATTTCCGTCCGGGCCCCGTTGAGGGGTAAGGGAAAATAGGCAGGCAAAGGTGACGGCGGCCCGCCCCTCGACTCCGGAACCGGAGTCGTAAAGGGGCGGGCCGCCGTCGTACTTTCCTTCACCGCACCTGGCAGGCGCGGCCAGAATCAGCCGATGCCGAGCTGCACGAAGACCAACCACACGAGCAGCGGCACAACCGCAATCATGGCGACGGCCCAGAGCAGCAGGGCGCGGAAGAACATGCGCTCGTCCTTGGGCTGCGCGCTGGCCATCAGCAGGGCGCCGCTCGTGGACATCGGGCTGACATCGACGACCGAGGAGCTGATGGCAATGGCAGTGACGACGCCGATCGGAGTGAGGAGCGGATCCATCGCGATCGGGGTCACGATGGGGCTGATGACGCCCAGGGTGCCGGTGGTCGAGGCGAAGGCCGACACGATGCCGACGACGTAGCTGGTGATCAGCGCGGCTACGGAGCTGTTGCCCAGCCCGGCGATCCCGGCCTGGAGTTCCTCGAGGGCACCCATCTCCTCCAGCATGCCCACGTAGGTGACGATGCCGGTCACGAGCACGATGGCGGACCACGGCATGCTCTCAACGGCGGGCTTCTGGACACCCGGATTCAGGATGATCAGCGCAAGCGCAACGACCAGCGAGGCCACGCCGACGTCCAGCCCGAACGTAGTGGTCATGACCAGCAGTGCGCCGATGCCCAGCAAAGTAGCGACGCGGATAGGCGTAGCTGCCACCTTGACCGGCGTCCTTTCGGCGGCTTCAACAACGACGGCGGCCGGTGCGGTCATGAGTGCCGTTGCGCCTCCGCCTGCGGTCGGCGCAGGAGATCCAAGCCCCTCAGACCCGGACTCCGGCGCGCCGTTACCTTCGGCTACCGCGGCGCGGGCGGCCCGCTTCTTCATGATGCTTTCAATGAGGAGGTAGGCGATCACGGCGAGCACCGCGTTGAAAGCGAAGCAATAGAGGTACAGCTTCAGGGAGTCCTGCGATGCTCCGGCGTCATCGAGCATGACGTTACCAAGCACGCCGAAGGGGTTCACCGGCGAGAAGGCACCGGCATTGGCGCCCTGGACGATCACCAGGCCCATGGAGAGCGTGCTGATCCCGAACCTGGAACCGAGTGCCAATCCGACCGGTGCCACGATGGCGATGGCAGCCGGGGTGAACGCGCCGGCCGAGGCCAGGGCTGCGGTCAGCAGGAACATCAGGACCGGAACCAGGAAACGTCGGTTTCCCGCCAGCAGTTCGGCCCAGTAGGCCAGCAAGTCGATCGTGCCGTTGATTCGCACTATGGCAAAGAGCAAGGTGGCGCCGACGAGGATGAAGAACAGCCCGGCGGGGAACTGGCCGATCACGTCCTTGATGGTCAGTCCGGCCACGAGGGTCCCGACGCCGAAGGCAGCGACGGTGGCGATCAGGCCGGCGTTGATGCGGGTGAACGAGCCGACGGCGAATGCAGCGATAAGTACGGCGAAGGCGATAAGCGACACTGACATGGCTGCTCCCCTTTAGATCCCGGTGGGCAGCTTGACCGGCGCACCGGAGAGCAGGCTGCCGGCTCCGCTGATCGAGGGCTTGTGGCCCAGGACCTTGAGGATCTCGTACGTGGTTGCCGTTGCCGCAGTGATGACCGGCAGGCCCAGCTCGTCCTCGACCAGCTGGACGGCAGGCAGCGACGGCATCTGCACACAGGCGGACAGGACAATCGCCTCCGCGCCCTCATGCTGGAGGTCGCGGGCGATCTGCGGCAGGTTCTGCGGGTCCAGGCGACCGACGGCGAGGTTGTCGGCAACTTCCAGGCTGACGGCGTCGAGCACCTCGATGCCCGCACCCTCGATGTACTCGCGGACCATCTGCGTCAGCGGCTTCATGTAGGGGGTCACCATGGCGATCTTCCGGACGCCCATCTCCTGGAGGGTGCGGACCAGCGCTCCGGCGCTGCTGGTGACGGCGGCAGGATGGCCGTTTTCGGCAGCAGCTTGGGCGATGCTCTCTTCCGATCCGGTGTGCGCGTTGGGCCCCTGCGCCATAACGGCAACGAGGCAGGCATAGGCGATGGCGTCGACGTTGGCATCGGAGATGGCGGCAGCGCAATCCGCGGCCTTCGCCACCATGGCCAGCAGCTCTTCGCGGTTGACGTTCTTCATGCCGGCGCGCGCCGAGTGGAAGGTGTATTTGTGCCCGGTTGCCTCAGCCTGCCGGCGGAAGAGCTCGGGCAGTTCCGTCTCCATGGTCGTGTTCGAGCTGGGAACGATCAGTCCGATGCGGGACAGGCCGGCCTGCTTCGGGGCCGGAACGGTCTCGCATGCCATGTCAGGGGTGTTCACGTAGTTCTCCATGCTTCTCGGTGACAATCAAACCCACTTAGTGGGATCGCAACCCATAATGCGGGTCACACTCTGGCTATGTCAACTGGGTCACATCCCGGGCGGCCGGTTCGGCCGGCCTCATAGCGCGCCGGGAACGCGACGGGAAGGCGATAGGATTGCGGGGCATCGACAGCAACAACCAGGGCAAGGAAATCCAGTTTGGCGGCGGAGAACAACGGCGGCTCGTCCCCGATCCTGGTCCTCCATAAAGTGACCCAGATCCTCAACTGCTTCTCCATTGAGGCGCCCGATCCGACGCTTCAGGAGATCATCCGCAGGACCGGGTTGCCGTCCAGCACCTGCCAGCGGCTGGTCCAGAACATGGTGCGGGAAGGCTTCCTTGACCGCGACGGCGACCGGTACCGGATCGGGATTGGACTGGTGCGGTGGGCTACCCCCGGAACGCTCGGTCTCGACGTCGTACGCTTGGTCAAGCCGATCCTGCAGCAACTGCGCGACGACACCGGCGAAAGCGCCTGCTTCTACGTCCGCGACGGCGCATTCCGCACGATTGTCGCCGTCGCCGAAACCCGCCACGTGGTCATGCGGCCCTTCATGGTTGGGCAGGTCATGCCCATGCACGCCGGCGCGGCCGGAAAGATTTTCCTCGCTTTCGACCCGGAGGCACGGTCCGCCATCACCGGGTCGCCACTAACGAAGTTCACGCCCGCCACCCCCGGCAATCTTGCCGACCTGGACCGCCAAGCTGAAGAAACACGCAGGCAAGGCTTCGCCGCGGCCTTCGGCGAGCGCCACAGCGACGTCGGTTCCATCAGTGCGCCGGTCTTCGACCACGCAGGCCAGCTTGCAGGCGCCCTCGGACTCGGCTTTCCGACGCAGCGCGTAGGCCCGGAGGACGTGGATCTGCTGGGCCCGAAAGTCGCGGAGGCCGCTCGTTCAGCCAGCGAGGCCCTCGGCTACCAGGGCCCCTCCATCTAACGGGCGGCGTCAGCCAGTCGGCATGGCAAGAGTTGAGTGCCCGGGGCTGTCCTGCACCAGGCCTGCCCCCGTAGCCAGCACATGTCGGCGCATCGCGTCTTCAGCCGCATCTTCATCCCCGGCCCGCAGGGCGGCGCAGACCTCGCGGTGTGCGTCGACCGACGCCTGCTTCACCTCTGCCGTGCTCCAGTAGTCCTGCTTGTACGGCAAAGGCACCTCAAGCTGACGCCGCGCAATGTGTGTCAGCCGGTCGTTCCCGACGAGGTCAAAGATGAGCCCGTGGAAGAACTGGTTCTCCAGGTCGCACTCCTCAGCGGCCCCCACCCGGAGTTCTTCCAAGCGGTCGCAGCTGGCGTCGAGGGCAGCCAGGTGGCTCGGTGAAACATGCATGACCGCCCGGCGCGCGACCTTACCCTCCAGCACACTGCGGATTTCATGGATTATGGCCACCTCCTCAGCGCTGTAGACCCGCACCTTGGCGCCGCGTCCGGGCAGCAACTCGATGAGCCCTTCGGTCTCGAGCACCCGGAATGCCTCACGAACAGGCGTGCGGCTGACCCCCACCCGCTCGGCAATTTCGGCCTCCTTCAGCCGCTCGCCCGGCGCGTAATCGCCGCGCAGGATGGCGGACCGGATTGCCTCCACCGCCCCGGCGTTGTGGGTTGTGCTGCTGGCCAAGGATCGTCCCTCCCTCAAACTTCTCAAGACAGCTGGCCCCGCAGTAGCGGATATGTCCTGCATCACACCATATGCTACGGTGGAGCGGATTGCATGCAATGTATGCAATCTCACGTCCCGATCCTCCAAGGGAACTCATGACTCCTGAAATCGTCTCGATCATCGTCCTGGCCGGGCTGTTCCTGGTCGCCACAATCCGATCCGTGAACATGGGCGTGCTTGCGTTCGTCGCGGCCTTCGCTGTCGGGGTTCCCGTTGTCGGAATGGCTACAGACGACGTCATTGCCGGCTTTCCGGGCGAGCTCTTCCTCGTCCTGATGGGCCTGACGTTCCTCTTCGGCTTCGCCCAGCAGAACGGCAGCATCGACCTGCTGGTCCGCTGGAGCCTTCGGGCGGTCCGCGGCAAAGTCGCCGCCGCGCCCTGGATCTTCTTCGCGCTTTCGGCCCTGCTGATCTCCGTCGGCGCCCTCTTCGCCGTAGCCGTTGTCGCGCCGCTGGCCATTCCGTTCGCCCGCCGCTACCGGATCAACCAGCTCATGATGGGCATGATGGTCGTACATGGGGCGCTGGCCGGTGCATTCTCCCCCATCAGTGTCTACGGTGCGTTCATCAACGGCTATCTCGCGAAGGAGGGACTGCCGGTTAGCCCGCTGGCCCTGTTCTTCGTGCCGATGGTCTTCAATACCATCATTGCCGGCATCGTCTACTTCAGCATGGGCGGCCGTAGCCTGAAGGGCCTCCGCATTACCGACGACGGCCCCGGCACCGGCGGCCGGCTTCCGTCCTCCGGACTTCCGGCCGGCGGTACTGCTCCACATAGCGGCGGAACAGCGCTGTTGACCAGGCCGCAGGTCGAGGCACCGGACGCTGGACCGGGTCCGCAGAAGGCAACCCCGTACCAGAAACTGACCCTCGTCGGCCTTGCCGCCCTGGCGGTGGGTACCGCGGTCTTCGGCCTCGACGTCGGAATCCTCTCCCTGAGCATCGCCTCGGTGCTGGCCATCTTCTCGCCCAAGGCGGCCAAGGATGCCATGAACAAGGTGAGCTGGTCCACCGTGATCCTCGTGGCCGGTGTGCTGACCTTTGTCAACGTTCTCGAGACCGCCGGGACCATCGAATTCGTGAGCGCAGGCATTGCCTCTATCGGCATCCCGCTCGTCGCTGCCCTGCTGCTGTGCTACCTGGCAGGCATCACCTCCGCCATGGCGTCATCTGTCGGCATCATTGGCGTGGCGATCGCCCTCGCGGTGCCATTCCTGCAGTCCGGTGCCATCGATCCCATCGGCTTCGTCGTCGCCCTGGCGATCGCTGCCACAGTGGTGGATGTCAGCCCGTTCTCGACGAACGGCGCGCTTGTGCTGGCAAACGTCGATGACAAGGACCGGGACAAGTTCTACCGGAAGATGCTCATCTACGCGGGCATCGTCGTCGCCGCCGGTCCCGGCCTGGCCTGGCTGACCGTCCTGGTTCCGGGCTGGCTCTGAGCCCGGCCCCACGGATACCGATCTATCGAGGACTGACATATATGGGCAATGCTGTGAAGGATTCCGCTGCCTTGCCGGAGTCCGGTAGCGATGCGCTTCCCGAGAGCCGGGGACGGCATCCCGGACTCACGGCCACAGCAATGGCTTCCGCCACCACCATTGTGACCGTGCTCCCCGTGTTCCTTGTTGGCGGGCTGGCCATCCAGCTGGAAGATGACCTTGGCATGAGCGCCGCGCTCCTTGGTGCCGGCGTCGCCACTTTTTGGGCCGTTTCGGCCCTGCTCTCCACGACGGGTGGCCGCATTGCGCAACGGCTCGGTGCCCGCAACGGGATGCTGCTGTCGGTCGGTGGAGGCCTGGCGTCACTGGCGGGAATCGGTTTCGCTACTCCGCAGTGGCCTTGGCTATACGCTTGGCTGGCCCTGGGCGGTGTGGCAAATGCCCTTGGCCATCCCCCGTCGAACGGTCTGATTGTCCAGCAGGTCGGCGTCCGGAACCGTGCCTTTGCGTTCGGGCTCAAGCAGGCCGCCGTGCCGGCGGCCACGTTGATCGCGGGCATCTCCGTCCCCGTCCTCGCGCTGACCATCGGCTGGAAATGGACGTTTGCCATCGGTGCCCTGTTCGCCATGCTGCTCGTTCCCGTGCTGCTCGGCGTCACTCCCCGGCGACGGCAGGCGACAGCAACGGCCGGGCACGGGGCGGACAAGCACCCTCTTCCGCGGGAGCTGAAAAGGTTTTTGGTCCTTACTGCCGTTGCCGCAGCATTGGGATCTGCGCAGGCAAATGCGCTGGGGGCTTTTACCGTCATTTCGGCCTCCGCGGCCGGTTTCGATGTCGCGACAGCAGGCCTGCTGCTCGGCTTAGGCAGCGCCGCCGGATGCCTGATACGGCCGCTTGTCGGCTTGGCCGCGGACCGTGGATTCGGTGGCTCCATGGCTACCGTCGCCGGAATGCTGGCCATTGGATGCACCGGCTTGCTAGCCATCGCGTGGGGCAATAACGTTGCCTTCGCCATCGGGTGCACCCTTGCATTCGGTTTCGGCTGGGGCTGGAATGGTCTCATCCATTACGTCGTTTCGCACAAATCCCACCCCTACACTGCCCGGGCCACAGGCATCGCACAAAGCGGGACTTACATCGGCGGAACGGTGGGCCCGTTGGCCTTCGGACTGGTGCTCGCGCAGTTTGGGCCTACCGTCGCCTGGACATCGGCCGCTGTATTTGCTGTCCTGGGCGCCGGCTTCGCCCTGCTGGCCCATCACCAGGAGAAGAGCATTCCGCACGTGGGCTGACCGGAGGCGTACGACGGCGGTGGCCGGCAACACTGCCTGCCCACCGTCGTCAGACCTATAGCAGGAGCTATGCCGCTGAGCCGGTTGCTGCCCCGACTGCATCAAGGCATTGGCGCAATGCAGGAAGCGGGTCAAGGGCATAACTGCCGTCGCCGAACAGCTCGAAAGTCATAAAGCCCGAGTAGCCGATGTCGGCCAGCCCCGCCAGGTACCGGCGCAGGGGCAGTTCTCCGTCTCCCCAGGCAAGGTGGCCCGCCGGGGCGCCGTCGATCAGGTGCACATGCCGGACCCTTTCTCCGAATGCAGCTCCGTAGTCCTGCACACTCTCTCCGGCCACCGCCATCGCGACCGTGTCCAGCGCAACGCCGAGGTTGGCGGAGCCCACGTCTGTGAGCATCTTCTGCAGACCGGCGATGTCGTTGACGAGATTGGATTCGGTCCTCTGCAGCGGTTCGAGGACGCAGCCCACGCCCTGGGACGCCGCATAGTCGACGACCGCCGCCAGCGATTCAGCTGCCCTGCCCCAGGCCTCCTGCACCGGTTCGTCTTCGAGCCCGCGGCCCGCGGTCAGGAACAGCAACGGCGCCTCAAGATCGGCGCAGATATCGGCGGCCTTGCGGAACATCCGAATACTCTGTTCCCGCAGCCAGCCGGTACCCGAAGCAAGGTTCACGGGATATGCCACCTGCTCGGGGGTCAGACATTCGACGCTTAGGCCCCGCTCATTGAGCTGACGCCGGATGCGGCGGAGGTCCCCCAGTCCGAGCGCGGGAATGTGCAGGTGCGGCGCCACTCCCCAGAGCTCGACGCGCTGTCGCCCGAGCACGGCCATATCATCCAGGAACCGTTCGAAGCTCAGGTGCTGGTAGGCGAAATTGGATCCCGTAATCCGCTCCAGGATGTCCGGCCCGACGTTCACTTGCCGACTCCGTCTGCCAGCCCCTTGATGAAGTAGCGCTGGCCGGCGAAGAACAGCAGGACCACGGGCAAGGCCGCTATCGCCATGCCGGCGAAGACAACGGGATAGTCGGTCCCGTGTTTGCTCATCAGGCTGGTCAGTCCCACGGGGAGAGTCTGCATTTCGGTGCCGCTGGTAAAGACCATGGCGAACAGGTACTCGTTCCAGGCGAACAAGACATGCAGGATCACCGTGGAGACGATGATCGGTTTGCACATCGGCAGGATGATCTTCCAGAACGTCGTTGCCTTGCTGGCGCCGTCGACCTCGGCGGCCTCATCCACTTCCCGGGGCAAGTCGATCATGTAGGCGCGGATCAGGAAGGTCGTGAACGGGATCCGGAAGGCCGTATAGAGGATGAGCAAAGCCCAGAAGGTGTTGTAGAGGCCCAGGGACTGGAAGAGCTTGACCAGCGGCACAAGCGCGACGGTCGGAGCGAGCATCAGTCCGCCGAGGATGAGGGTGACGATGGTCCGGCTGAAGGGGATATTCACCCGGGTCAATCCGAACGCCGCCCACGCACTGATGAAGACGGTGGCTACGGTGGACGTGATGGTCACCAGGACGCTTGTCATCAGGTAGTTGTCGACGCCCCGGTTCCAGGCGTCCACGTAGTTCTCCCAGTTCCATGCCACGGGCAGGGCAAACGGGTTGCCGAACAGCTCGGCGTTCTCCTTGAAGCCGTTGAGAACCATCCATAGCAGTGGGTAGAGAACAACGACCGCGAGGCCGAGGAGGAAGGTCCACGTGAAAATTCTGGTGATGCTGAGGAGGAAGGAACTGCGAGTCACCATTCAACCCTTCGCTTGCGGGAGATGTAGAGCTGGCCTAGGGCCAGACCGAGCGTGACGACGAAGATCACGGTGGCGATGGCCGCCGCATAGCCGAAGTCGTTCCGGACGAAGCCGTTGCGGTAGAGCCAGGTGCCGAGCACTTGGGTGGAGTTGTTCGGCCCGCCGCTGGTCATCACCATGACTTCGTTGAAGACCTGGAAGGCGCCGGAGATCGTCACGATGATCATGAGACCGGACATCTCCCGGACGAGAGGCATGGTGATGTGGAACAGGCGGCGGGCGGGTCCGATGCCGTCCAGGGCCGCTGCTTCATACAGTTCGGACGGAATCCGCTGGATCGCCACCGCGAAGAGCAGGGTCGAGTAGCCGAAACCCTGCCACTGGCTCATCGCGATCACCGCGAGCATGGCGGTGCTCTCCTGCCCGAGCCAGGGCTGGGCCCAGGCCGCGAGGCCGAGCGTCTCCAGCACATAGTTGAGCATCCCGAGGTTGGGTTCGTAGATGAAGTAGAACAGCAGACCGGCCACCGTCAGCGAGATGGCGGACGGGATGAAGTAGATGGCCCGCAGAGCGCGACGCCAGCGGTCGCTGCGGATGCCCTCAATCATCGCGGCCAGCACGATGGCGCCGAAGACCTGGAAGGCGATGGAGATCACCGCGTAGAGGACGTTGTTGCCCAGCGCGGACCAGAACACCGGGTCCTGCATGAGCTTGACGTAATTGTCGCCGCCGATGAATGTCTGGCGGCCGGAGTAGATGTCCCATTCCAGCGTGCTGAACGCAAAGTTCTGCAGCAGCGGCAGGTAGACAAAGGAGCCCAGCAGCAGCACCGCGGGCAGGACCCACGCGAAGCTGCGCAGGCGTACCGAGGACAGCCGCCCCGAGGACGAACGATCCCGCCGCGCCCCGGGCCTCCGCAGCCGGCGCCGACCGGGAACTGGCTGAACCAGGCCGGCGCCGGAGGCGGTCTTACTTGGCTGCTGCAGAAGCATTGCGCACGCTCTCGAGTACTTCTTCCGGAGTGGCATCGCCGCTGATCAGCGCTTCGCCGCCGGCGAGCCAAGCGTCCGCAACCTCGGGAACCGTGACGGTGTCCAGCCAGATCACCAGCTGCGAGGCGTCGTTGACCCGGCCGATGCCTTCGAAGACGGCGGCGCTGGAGGTGTCCTCGGTAACGGCGCCCACCACCGCGCTCGGTTGTCCATACGGGGGCGCCGAAAGCGTGGATGCGTTCTCCGCCGTCGTCGCGAATTTCATGAAATCGACGGCCAGGGCGGCCCGCGGCGATTTGCCGTTGATCAGGTAGCCTTCGGGCGACCCCTCGATGGCGCCGGGGTCCCCCGCCGCCCCGGTGGGGACGGGCAGCGGGAAGATGCCGAAATCCTCAGGTTTGAGCTGGGTGCCCTCGGCCGTCACGGTGTCGAACTCGAGGACCTCCTGGTAGTACATCGCGGCCTTGCCGCCAGCCAATGCTTCCTGGGCTGTCGTGTAGAGGACGCCGTTGGTTCCCCGGCCGGTGTCGGTGCACTCGTCAACCAGCGCCTTGAACTGTTCCAAGGACTTGATGTAGCCCGGTTCGTCCAAGGTGGCCGATTCCGGAACGAAGTCCGCACTGAGCTTGTCGCCCGGAACGTTGTAGGCAAAGAGCTGCTGCAGGTAGTGCAGGCCCGGCCAGCCGTCCTTGTTCCCGAAGGCGATCGGTTCATAGCCGGCTTCCCGGATGGCGGAACAGCTACTGAGGAGCTCTTCGAAGGTCGTCGGCACTTTGACTCCGGCCTTCTCGAAGACGTCCTTGTTGTAGCCCATGAACTTGCCATTGTTGTACAGCGGGATTCCGTAGTACTTGCCCTCATAGGAGAACGCGTCCAGCGAGGCCTCCCCAAAGGAGCCGCCCCACTCCGTGTCCGGCCCGAGAACCTCGGTCAGGTCGGCGGCAAGCCCGCCCCGCACAAAGTTCTCCGCCCAGTTCCCGGTCCAGGAAAAGTAGATGTCCGGCAGTGCTCCCGATGCTGTGAGCGTCTTGGTCTTGTCCTTGATGCTCTGGTCTGTTTCCTGGATCAGTTCCACGGTGACGTCCGGGTGCAGAGCCTCGTACTCCGCAGCCAGGTCCTCGAAGTAGGGCTCCAGCGGCTCGCCGGCGAACTTGGTCAGGATGCTCAACGTGCCGGCGTACTCCGGCGCCGCGCTGACATCGGCTGCCGCCTCGGGGCTCCCCCCGCCGCATCCGGTGAGTGCCAGGGCTGCCAAGGCCGAGACGGCCGTGACCGTTGCGAATCTGCGTGCGTTCATTGTCTTCCTTCATCTCGCGCCTGCTGCTGGCCGGACGGGACTGCCGATCTGGATCGGGGGAGCCCCTCTTCTCCAGTGGCCCCCGCCACTGTTCGTGTGGTGCGACTCTACAGAAAAAGTGATACCGGTACCAGAGATTTTTTCCGGAAAATCAAAAAACTTGGCCATTGACGAGCAATGAGGCGTGTGCCACGATGTAGCTCGGCTGATACCGGTATCAGATGTCCTCTGTAAACCGACGCCACCCCTCCCAGAAAACCTTCCGAAAGGATCCACAGATGCTCGGTTTCGACGAATCGGAGTTCCGCGCCCAGACGGCGAGCGCCGTCGGTCTCAGGCCGCAAATCGAAGAGCTCGTCCAGAGCCTGACCTCGCAGGGCTTCGACAACCTGTTCCTCGTCGGGGCCGGCGGGACGTACGCAGCCATGTGGCCCTACGAGCACCTGGCGGCGAAACACTCGACTCTTCCGGTCAAGGCAGCGATCGCGGCGGAACTCACCGCCGTCGGCGACGCAACTCTGGGGGAACGCTCGGTGGCCATTTTCACCTCGGTCTCCGGCACGACGGACGACAGCCTGCGCGCGATCGAGTTCTGCAAGGCGAAAGGCGTACGCACCATCGCTTTTACGGGCTACCCGGACTCGCCGATCGCCCAGGCCGTCGACGTTGCTCTCGTTTCGCGGCCGAAGACCTGGCCGTTCGACATGCAGATGCTGCTGTTCATGACCTGCCTGCTCTCCACCCGCGGCGAATTCGCCGGCTACGAGAAGTTCGCGGACGAGCTTGCCAACCTTCCCGACGTGCTCGTCGAAGTCGCCCGGCAGGCAGAGCCTGTGGCGGCGGCGTTTGCCGAAGCACACCGGGACACCGAGTACCACTTCCTGGTAGGCGGCGGGAACCTGTGGGGCTTCACCTACCTCTACTCCATGTGCATCCTCGAAGAAATGCAGTGGCTGCGCACAACCCGTGTACACAGCGCCGAGTTCTTCCATGGCTCGCTGGAACTTCTGGAAAAGGACACCAGCGTCATCCTGTTCCAAGGCGAAGACGAGGCCCGTGTCCTGACCGACCGCGTCGAACGGTTCGTCCGCAAGGTCTCCGACGACGTGACCATCTTCGATACGAAGGACTATCCCTTGACCGGGATCAGCGAGGAATTCCGCGGCATTCTCGCTCCTATGGTGCTCGACACGGTAACCGGCCGGGTGAGCAAGCACCTGGAGCGCGTGCGCGAGCATTCCCTGGACCTCCGCCGGTACTACCGGGTGATGGAGTACTAGGAGGCCGTCGCACACAGCTGATCAGCACCGCCGCAGGCGCTGCCGGCATCGAGGGTGCCGGCAGCGCCTGGACTGGCCCGGAAAGGGGCATGCAATGAAGGTTCTTGGTTTCGGTGACAACATCATCGACCGGTTCAACGACCGCCGCGTGGTCTACCCGGGCGGAAACTGCGTCAACTTCGCGGTATTCGCCCGGAAATTGGGTCTGGACGCGGATTACCTCGGCGTTTTCGGCAATGACGACTATGCGGACCTGCTTCGCGGTGCCATTGCCCTCGAAGGAGTAGGCACGCCGCACTGCGTGATCCGGGAAGGACCGAGCGGCATCAGCAATCTCACGGTCGTCGACGGCGAGCGGGTCTTCGGCGGCTGGAACGGCGGTGGCGTCACTGTGTCTGAACCGCTCACCTTGGATCCGGCTCTCCTGGCCTACGCAGCAGAGTTCGCGCTGACGCACTCGAGCGTCTATTCCAGGTCAGAACATGACCTGCCCGCCTTGCACGGGCTCGGCAGGTTGGTCAGCTACGACTTCTCCAGCGAGGACGATTTCCGCACCCACGGCTATCTGTCCCGCGTCTGCCCTTCCATCGACCTTGCACTGTTCTCGTGTTCCCACCTCAGCGTCACGGAGACCACCGCCCTGCTGGAGAAGGCGGTCCGGCTCGGTGCTCGCATGGCCCTCGGTACCCGCGGCACTGCAGGAAGCATCCTCTGGGACGGCAGGAATCTCCTGGCAGGAAGTTGCGAACCTGTCGACGAAGAAGCCATTGTCGACACCATGGGCTGCGGCGATGCCTACCTGGCGGCTTTCGTGGCCGCCATGCTGTGGGCCGGTTGGACAAGGGAAGAACTGCCTTCCGCCGCCCAGCGCGCCGAATGCCTCACCTCGGCCGCATCCTTCGCCGCGCGCCAGACCCTGGTGGACGGCGCTTTCGGGCACGGCCAGCCGGTCGGCGATGGCGCGACAACTAGAATGTGAGTCATCCCATCCCCCTTTCCAGAGACAAGTAGGTTTGTGCCAATGGCTGCGGAGCGAGTTCGCGGTACGTCCTCACCAACCATTTCGGAAGTCGCCGCCGAAGCCGGAGTAGGCAGGGCGTCGGCCGCCCGCACGTTGGGAAACTACGGCTATGTCAGCCCGGAGCTTCGCGAGCGCGTGCTCGCCGCGGCCGAGAAGCTCGGCTACCGGGCAAACGCGTTGGCCCGCAGCGTCTCGACCGGGGTGAGCCATACGCTTGGCGTGGTGGTCGCCGACATCGGAAACCCGTTTTTCGCGGGCGTGGTGCGCGGAATCAGCGACACCTCCCGTGCCAGCGGCTTCGACACCATCGTCCTGAGCAGCCACGAAGACCTGGCCGAGGAAAAGGCCTCCATGGGCGTACTGCTCGACAAGCGGGTGGACGGGATCATACTGGCCTCGGCCGCCGTCAGCCCCAAGGAGGCGAAACACATCCAGGAGGCCATGGACGTCGGCATCCCGGTAGTCCTGGTGGACCGGGCGCTGGAACACGTCGCCGCCGACGCCGTCGTCATCGACAACCGGGATGCCTCGCGCCGCGCCGTCGAAACACTCATCGCCGTTGGCCACCGGCGGATCGGCTTCGTCTGGGGACCAAGCTCCACGCGCCCGGTGGCGACCCGACGCGAGCTACTCGCCGCGGCGGCCAAGAGCCTCTGGACCGACAGTGAGCGGCTGCGCGGTTACTTGGACGCGCTCGACGACGCCGGCATCGCCTTCGACCCGAACCTGATCATGGTGGGGGTCAAGACGGAGGCGACGGCGGCCGACGCGGCCGCACAGATGCTCAGGCTGCCGGATCCTCCGACCGCCCTGCTGTGTACCGAGAATGATGCCATGACAGGCGCCCTGCGCGCCGTCCGCGCTGCCGGGCTGAAGTACCCGGGAGATATCTCGCTCATCGGGTTCGATGACAGTTCCTGGGCAGCGGTAATGGATCCCCCGCTCACAATGATCGAACAGCCGATGCTGCGGCTCGGCGCCCTCACCGCGGAACGGCTCCTTGCCCGGATCAAAGGGGAGGACCCCGAGCCCGAAGTGCACACGCTCGAGTCTCGTTTCATCGAGCGCGGATCGGTGGCTCCGCCCCGGCACTGACCGCACAGGTCAGGCGAGAAGGACGGGACGGACCACTGGTGACCCGCGTTTCCGTTCCGTCCTCCTCATGACTGCGGCCACCTGGCCAAGCGCCTGACGATGACGCTTGTGCCCGTGAAGACAGCGGTCTGCTTGCCTAGGCCTCGGTGCCTGCCGGAATGCCGGTAATGAATTCGGCGGCTTTCTCGCCGATGAGCACTGAGGGGGCGTTGGTGTTGCCGGTGGGGACGAGCAGCATGATGGAGGCAGAACAACGGCGCGCTGCCGATCGCCTCCGACGCGGACAAGACCTCGCTGGTCCTGAAGGACAACGCAGGTGTCGCGATGAATCCCGCGCTGCTGGGATGCCGAAGCGGACGTGTGGAGCACGCCGGCAGGGGACTACACCGTCCGCGTCGGAGGATCCTCGGGCGATATCGAGCTGTCCAGCACTGTCAAGGTCAGCACCTCCAGCGGGCAGAAGGACTGAGCGGCCCGCTGGCTGAAGCCCGGAAATCGCGGGCCGCCTGACCACCCAGGCAGACGGCAACGCCGGACAGGGGTGGCACCGGAGAAAATCCGGTGCCACCCCCTTTTTTGCCGGCGGCATGTTCGAGTCCGGCCGGTTAGCCTGGCTCCACCCGATTAATCAGCTTGCCAGCTCTGCTGCTTCGCGGGATCGGATAGTAAATCCGCGGTAGCCGTCGGCGGCGATTTCCTGGGTGAGGCGGCGGTAGTTGTGGACGCCGCCGAGGTACGGCAGGATCTGGCGGGGCTTGCCCTCAACGTTGGCCCCGGAGTACCAGGAGCTGGACTGCGGGAACAGCGTGAAATCGGCGACTTCACTGGCGTGCCGAACCCATTCCTGCTCGGCTTCCTGTGTGGGCTCGATCCGGTCGATGCCTTTCTCCTCCAGGTAGCCGAGGCAGGCGGTGATCCAGTCGACGTGCTGCTCGATGGAGACCATCATGTTGCTCAGCACGGAGGGGCTCAGCGGGCCAGTGACCGTGAACAGGTTCGGGAAGCCGTTGACGGCCAGCCCAAGGTAGCTGCTTGCCGCGGCGTCCCACTTTTCCTTGAGCGACTGGCCGCCGACGCCGCGGACATCGATCCGTGTGAAGGAACCGGTAACGGCGTCGAACCCCGTGGCCAGCACCAGGTAGTCGACCTCATAGGTGCGCGCCGCCGTCGTAATTCCCTTCTCGGTGACCTCCGTGATGGGTTCCTTGAGCAGGTTGACCAGGGTGACGTTCTCGCGGTTGAACGTCTCGTAGTAGCCGGTGTCGATGCAGAGGCGGCGGGTGGCGATGGGATAGCCGGAGGGTGTCAGGGCGGCTGCCGTTTCCGGGTCCTTGACGCGCTCGGCGATCTTGCGTGCGACGAATTCGGCGGCGGTGGCGTTGGCCTTCAGGTCGGTCATCTGGTCTATGAACATGCCCTGGAATTTGAACGGCGCACCCTCCTCATACACTTCCTCGAAGATAGCGTTGCGCTCTTCCTCGGTGACGTCGAAGGCGGACTTGCCCGTGTTCTCCAGCGCGAGTCCGTCCAGCGAATCCCGGGCGGCGGCGCGCAGCCGGGCATACTCCCGCTTGACCTGCTCCAGCTCCTTCGGCTGCAGGGGCCGGTTCTTCGCGGGCAGGCTGAAGCTGGGGGTGCGCTGCAGGACGTAGAGATGCTCGGCGCTCTTGGCGATCTCGGGTATGGCCTGGATGCCGGAGGAGCCGGTGCCCAGCACGGCCACGCGCTTGCCGGTGAAGTCGACGGGTTCTTCGGGCCAGTCGAAGGTATTGAGGAGGGTGCCTTGGAACCGGGAGAGGCCCCGCAGGTCCGGGATCTTCGTGGCAGAGAGCACGCCGGTGGCGAGGATGCAGAACTTCGCGGTGAGGCTTTCGCCTTCCTCGGTGCGGAGAGTCCAGACGCTGGCCTCGTCGTCGAACTTCGCGGAGCTGACCTTGGTGTTGAACTGGATGTCTCGGCGCAGGTCGAAGCGGTCCGCCACGTGCCGGGCGTAGGACAGCAGTTCCGGCTGAGCGGCATAGCGCTCGGTCCAGTTCCATTCCTGCTGCAGTTCTTCGTCGAAGGAGTAGGAGTAGTGGATGCTTTCGACGTCGCAGCGGGCGCCCGGGTAGCGGTTCCAGTACCAGGTGCCGCCTACCTCCGGTGCAGCCTCGAGGACGCGGGCGGAGAAGCCCCGGCTGCGGAGGCGGTGCAATGCCATGAGGCCGGACCAGCCGGCGCCGACGATCAGGACGTCGAAATCAGTGGTGTGGGTCATCTCTGGACCTTCCTAGGCGTCGAGGGGCTCGGAGACGGCGGAAAGCTCTTCGGCTGCGTCCAGGCGCGCGGCCAGGAACCCGCCGGCGGCTGCGAGCGCGTCCCGGCCTTCGCTGAGCATGAAGGCGAAGAGCGGCCAGTCGTGGAACAGTCCGGCGCCGATTTCCAGGCGGGCGCTGGTGCCGGCCGCCCCGGCGCGGGCGGCCAGACGCACAGCGTCGTCGAGGAGGATTTCCGCTGACCCGGCGTGGATGAACAGCGGTGCCAGGCCGGAGAGGTCCGCGTAGATGGGCGAGGCCATTGGGGTCCGCGGGTCCGCTCCATTCAGGTAGTCGTCGGCCGTCTTGCTCAGCCCCGGGGCGTCGAGGAGCTTGTCCTCGTCCGCCTTGGAGACGACTGTTTCGCCGGTGAGGGCCAGGTCCGCCCACGGCGAGAGCAGCCAGGCTCCGGCCGGCTGGAGCAATCCGGCGTCCTTGATGGCGACCAGCAGCGCGGCGGCCAGTCCGCCGCCCGCCGAGTCCCCGGCCACGGCGATCTGCTGGGGTGCGAAGCCTTCCTCGAGCAGGCCGCGGTAGGCATCCAGTGCGTCGTCGATGGCCGCCGGGTAGCGATGCTCCGGTGCGAGCCGGTACTCCGGCGAGAAGAGCGAGGTGCCGGCGGCGCGGGCGATGTTGGCCGCCAGGGAGCGGTAGCCGAAGGCCGTTCCGACCACATAGGCCCCGCCGTGCAGGTACAGCAGCACGCGGTCCTGGCGGTCTTCGCCGGCCAGCCAGACTCCCTCGATCCCGCCGATGGTCCGGGTTTCGAATTCCAGGGTCTCGTCGACCGGCAGGGACGCCAGCAGTTGATCGAAGTCGCTGCGGGCCTTGCCGGTTTCGTCCTTGAAGTCCGGTCCGCCCTGCTTCATGAGCTCCATGATCTGGTTCAGCTCGGCAGTAGTCACTGTGTTTTCCTCTCACGCTCGCCGGCTGGGATGCCGGGCATGCATCCATGGTTGCAGTGAGCTGGATCACTCTTCTGGTGATTCCGTGCGGAACGGTGGAGCGAGAGTGCAGTCTTTCAGCGCATGCTTCGACGGAGGCTGGAGGGCGGAACGCCGAAGGCCTGCCGGAAGGTCTTGCTGAAGTGGCCGGCGTCGAGGAAGCCCCAACGCGCGGCGATTTCCGAGACCGACTGCGCGGCCAGCAGCGGATCACCCAGGTCCTGGCGGCAGTGCTCGAGCCGGCGGGTGCGGATCCAGGCGGCGACGGTGTGGCCCTCCGTCCGGAACAAGCTATGCAGGTGCCGAATGGAGATGAAGTGCGCGGCGGCAATGGACGACGGCGTGAGGTCCGGTTCCGGCAGATGGTCCTCAATGTAGCGGTAGATCTGCCGCAGCTGCACGGACGCCCCCTGCTGAGGAAGGGCATCCAGCTTGTCGGCCAGGAGGGTGCCGATCAGGTCCAAGCCGATGCGAGACAACCGCTCCCCCGTCGGTCCGTTGAGCTCGTCGAGGTTCTTGATCAGTCCGTGCATGTAGGAGGCAACCATGGCGCCGAGCCCGGTGGTGCCGTCGATCTTGAGGCCGGCAAACGACTGCGCGTCAGGAGCAACGCAGCGAATCACGTCGGCAGGGAACATGGCGACGAGGAAGGAGAAGTCTTCCTCGTGCACCATGGAATAGGGCCGCGAGGTGTCGTACAAGGTCATATCGCCGGGCTGCAGGACGACTTCCCGTCCGTCCTGGACCATGAGGCTCGTGCCGGTGAGGTGCAGCGAAAGCTTGAGGTACCCGCCGTCGTTCTTTGAAATGAGGTCCGGCCGGCGCTCAATGATATGGGCGGACGAAGAAATGTGGGACATGAGCAACTGGTTGGAACCGGCGGCACGCACATGGCCTCTGAACCCCTTGGAACCGGGCAGCGACATGCGCAGCGGCGGGAAGGCGGCGCCCACGATCGATTTCCAGCGCGCGAAATTCGTGGACGTCTCGCCCGCAAAGTCCACATCGGTTTTCCGGACAGTCAGCTTCGACATCAGGTACCTCTCTGTACTGCCAGTCATTGTGCCCTCCCCCAAGCGGAAGGCTGGAGTTGATTACGGAGAAGTCCCCGCATGGTCATCCATGCGGGGACTTCCGTTACCGGCTCAGGCGCTGGTGCCTGCTGGGATTCCGGTGATGAACTCGGCGGCTTTTTCGCCGATGAGGACCGAGGGGGCGTTGGTGTTGCCGGTGGGGACGAGCGGCATGATGGAGGCGTCGGCGATGCGGATGCCGTCGAGGCCGCGGACCTTGAGGCTGCGGGGGTCGACGACGGCGAGCTCGTCCAGGCCCATCTTGCAGGTGCCGACCTGGTGGTGGTAGGTGACGGCGGTTTCGCGGACGTAGCGCTCCAGGTCCTCGTCGCTGTCGGAGTACTCGGCTCCGGGGTAGACCTCTTCGGGTCCCCACTCGGCCAGGGCTGCGGTGCGGCCCATCTCGCGGCACTGGCGGACCGACGCAACCAGGGCGCGGACGTCCTCCTCGGCGGTGAGCGCGCCGAGGTCGATATTGATCGGGTCCTCCGGGTTGGGGCCGGAGAGTGTGATTTCGCCGCGGCTGAGCGGGCGGACGATGCCGCCGATGAGGGAGAACCCGTTCTCGGGACCGGTCATGTCGTCCAGGAAGTACATGGGGATGGAGAAGTGGATCGGCTGGGTGTCGGGCACGGCCAGGTCCGGGTTGCTCTTCCAGAAGTGGTGGGTCTCCGCGGCGGCGACCTGCGACGGCGGGACTTCCTTCTTCGTGGTCGTGTAGATGACCGGCGAGAGCAGGTGGTCATGCAGGTTCTTGCCGACGCCGGGCAGGTCCAGCACGGGCTCGACGCCGGCCTCGCGCAGCTCCTCGGCGGGGCCGATTCCGGAGCGCAGCAGCAGTTCGGGCGAGTTGATGGCGCCGGCGGCCAGGACGGTCTCCCCCGCGCTCAGCCGGTGCAACTGGCCGTCCTTTTCGTATTCGACGCCGGTGACGGTCCCGTCCGTAATCAGCAGGCGCCGGACGTGCGCGTTGGTGATCAGCGTGAGGTTCTGGTGCCCGACGACGGGCTTCAGGTAGGCGTGCCAGGTGTTGAACCGCTTGCCGTTGCGGACGTTGAGCTGCATCTTGGAGACGCCCTCGACGTCGCCGGAGTTGTAGTCCTCGTTGAGCTTCACGCCGACTTCCTGCGCGGCCTCGAGGATGTCGTCCTGGACCGGGTTCCGCGGGAAGTCCTCCACGACGTCGAGCAGGCCGGAACCACCGCGCGTATCGGAAGCACCGCCGTCGTACTTTTCAATGGCCTTGAAGACCGGCAGGACGTCCTGCCAGTTCCAGCCCGGGCAGCCCAGGTACGCCCAGGTGTCGTAGTCCTGCTTGGCGCCGCGGACCCAGATGGTGGCGTTCAGCGCGTGCGAGCCACCGGTGACCTTGCCCCGCGGCAGGTGCAGGCGGCGGCCGCCGCAGGCCTGCTGCTCGGTGGTGAAGTAGTCCCAGTCCTCCGGGCCGTGCCAGAGCGCGCCCGCCGCGAAGACGTCCGCAATCACCGGGTTGGTGTCCTCGCCGCCGGCTTCCAGCACCGCCACGGTCTTCCCCGCGTCAATCAGCCTGCGGGCGACGACCGAACCGGCCGAACCGGCGCCGACCACAATGAAATCCAACTCGTTGACTGCCATCCTTATACTCCCAACGTTGAGGTGATTCGGCTCACGCAATTACTGGTTCTTCAGTCTGTGATGAACGGAGCAGGAGTGGCTTGGATATCAGCGCAGGGTGCATGGAAACGGGTGCACTCAACAGGCGGCTCCATCCCGGTACAGTCGGCGTAGCTCGCCACCACTGGGCGCTGACACGGGATCGTCTTGCGGTGACGAGGCAGTGCCCGTGAATCAGGCAGAGGCGCAGAACGATACGATCCACCGCACTGTGAGGATGTTTACCGCCTTGATCGCCGCCGCCCGATCGCGGGGCTTTGCCGCTGTCGGCCTTACTGTGCCGGCTGATTCAATGCACCTTTGAAAGCATCTTTCTTGTCCTACACACAGCCCTTTTTCGGGTGCATCCCGAATATGTCTTCGATAGCGTTAATTCATGGCAATCGCGACTTTCGAAGCGCAGCAGGAAGCCCCCGGCTTCCTCGCTTCCGTGCGCTGCGCGTTGCGGGAATTCGCCTTTGCCTTTCGCCAAGACGCGGCCTTACAAGATCCCCAAGAACTGGCCGAGTGCGTGGCGCTCTTGGAGGATCTCTCAAGGACTGTCGAACAACTGCAGATAACTGGCGCGCATGCCGTCGACCAACAGAATCTAGCGGCGTTGCTCGGCCGCGACCCGAATAACCCGGAGTCGAAGTCCGAGTTCCGCGACACTTCGGATTACCTCCGTTCCCGGCTGCGCATCAGCCGGAGCGAAGCCAACCGCAGGATTCGCCTAGGCGCTGGCACGATGCCGCAAACGCTCATCAGCGGCGGCGAAGCGCCGCCGAAGTACGAACACCTGGCAGCCGGATTGGCTGAGTCCGAAATCGATGGCAAGGCCGCAACGCTCATCCACGACACGCTGGAACGGGTCCGTCCCGTCGCTTCCCCTGAGGACTTCGCTGCGATGGAGCAGCAACTGACCCGGCAGGCCGCCGAGTCCGATCTGGACACACTGCGCGTCATCACCAGGAACTGGGAAGCCGCCATCGACTCCGACGGCCGGGAGCCGAGCACCGAACAATTGGCCGCCCAGCAGGGTGTGTTCGTCAAACCGAAGCGCTGGGGCCTCAACAGGTTAGAAGTCGTTGCGACCGACGAACAGTACGAACACCTGATCACCGCCATGAACACGCACACGAACCCGCGCCTGCGCAAGACGTTCGCGGCCGAAGGCGATTCCTCGGCCGCGCAGGACGCCGGCTTGGACGTGGATGACCGCCCGGCCCCCGACTGGCCGATGCCTACCCGCCCCCAACAGTTGCTGCAAGGCCTGGTCGGCTCCTGCCAGATCGCCCTGTCCACGGACGGACTCCCCGCCAGCGGCGGCCACCGACCGCAGGTCATGGTCACGATCGACTTCCAGGATTTGGTGAAGCAGATCGGCGCCGAAGCCGGGACCTCGGGGCAGGCCGTGTTCGGCGGACTCATCACACCCCGCACCGTGCGCAAAATGGCCTGCGACGCCGACCTCATCCCCGTCGTCCTCGGCGGAAAGGGCGAAGTCCTCGACGTCGGACGCGCCCAGCGCCTCTTCACACCCGCCCAGCGCCGCGCACTCGTTGCACGCGACAAAGGCTGCGCCTTCCCCGGCTGCACCATGCCCGCGCACTGGACCGAAGCCCATCACATCCGCTTCTGGAAAAAGCACAAGGGCCGGACATCGGTCGCAAACGGAGTGCTGCTCTGCTCGTTCCATCACCACCTGGTTCACGCGCAAGACTGGACGATCGAATCCGTCGACGGGATACCGTGGTTCATCCCCCCGGCCTACATCGACCCGTCCCAGGTGCCACGACGCAACCGCTTCCGGCATCTGCCTGCCCTGAAACGCGGCGAACGACTCGATGCCGCGGCTCCGCAAGAAGACGAGCGGAGCCTGACCATGGACGGACGTCTCCTGTTGGCGACTGCCTCGGGCTCATCCAGCCAGCCATCGACCGAACCGGCCGAGGGCTGGAGGCGACCCTTCGGCGACGGGCCGCTGCAGCCGGATGCGCCTCCTTGGTAAAGCGCCACGGCAGCGCTCGTTCCGCCCGGGCCCTCCTGGTGGGGTGCCGATATAGCCCAAAAGCCTTGTGCACGTCACGTCTGGCAGCAAACCATACATACGCCCTCACGACATTCCCGCGAAAGCAAGCGGCCGCCGTCGTAATAGCCCAATCCCGGTACGGAATGCAGTTCCTTGGCCCGTAGTGCCTTTTGCCGCCCGAGGACTATAGTGATGCGACCGTGGAAGGGAACGGGAGCATGACTGAGATTTTGCTCAGGCAGGGAAACGGCTGGGCTGCTCCTAAGGTCGCCGGATATGCATTGGAAAGCGAGATGCAGGCACTGCTTGCCGCCCATCCCGCGCTGGTGCCCGGGGTCGGGCCGGCGGCCGCGTCCTGCCGCGAATTCCTGACGGAGCCGGGACCGATAGACCTCGTCATTGTGGACGAGAACGGCGAGCTCACCCTGGTCGAGTGCAAGCTCGCCGCGAACCCGCAGATCCGGCGCGAAATCGTCGGGCAGCTCTTCGACTTCGCGTCCTGTTTCTGGAAGATGGACGTCAATGACTTCCTGGCGAAGTGGCGCCACCGGGGTTCGGACCTGCTCGCGGCCCTGGACGACGAGAAGGCCGACGTACTGCGCGAGGCGATCGCCCGGAACCTGTCCGACGGGCGGTTCCGGCTGGTCCTGGCCGCCGACCAGATCAACAGGCCGCTAAGGCGCATGGTGGAGTACTTGAACGCCATGAGCGGACCGGAAACGTCGGTGATCGCCGTCGCGTACACGCGGATGTTCCACGGGGAGGTGGAGCTCCTGGTGCCGGAGATCTACGGGCAGGAGTCGGCCGAGGCCAAGGCCAACAGGTCGAGTGCGGCCAGGGTTGTCTGGGACCTGCCGACCTACCGCTCGTGGATCCAGGAGAACGACTCGCAGGCAATCGCCGGGTTCGACGTGCTGGTGTCGGCGGCGGAGCTGGCCGGACTGATGCTCACCGGCTCACTGGCCGCCAAGCCCTCCGCGGGCTTTCCGATCCCGGACTGCTCCGGAAAACAGCTCGGCACGTTGTCGGTGCTGGCCTACAACGGCATGGGCACGTCGGTGGAGCTGAACTTCAACCGGCTGGCGTCCAAGCCGGAGGACGAGCGGCCTCCGGCCGGAATCGTGCAGGCGTTCCTGGACAACCTCGCGGACATCCCCGAGTTCAGGCCCGTTGCGGACAATCTCAGGACGACCGATTTCAGGAGCCGCGCACCCAACGTGCCGCTGCGCGTCCTCTCGCCGGGCACGATCGACAAGCTCGTGGCCGCCCTCAAGGGACTGATGGCGCGTCCGCAGTAGTTCCGTCACGCCTGCGGTTCCCGATGCTCTCGGACGAAAAGTTCGCCCTGCAGGAAGCCCTGGACCTACCAGGTCTTCAAATGGCTGGCAGCCAACCCGCGCTGCTGGCATCGGCCGCCTTCCATTCACAAATGGTGGGCATCACCCAAGCTTCTTCCAATGCCCTTCGGAAACGACCTCAACGGAGCCGTCGGTGACCTTGATAGCTGTCTGCTCGTCGATGGCGTAGGCAGGGACGCCTATGTCGGCAGCCCACCGCTCGGCGTGGGCCAGGGTGTTGCCCGGGAAAGCGTCCAGGTGCGGAAAGATCGAAAAATCCACCACCCCCAGAGTCCGATCATCCGTCGCGGACGGCCACTCGACGAAGTATTCGCCGATCCGGGGCGTCATCACCATGCTTCCGGCACTCACTCCCACCCACACCGTGTCGGGAAGTGACGGCAGTAGCTCGGCCAGTCCGGATTCCCGCATCCAATGGGACAGGTACGTCGCGTCGCCGCCGTCGACCAAGAGCACATCAGCCTCCCGAACCCAAGGGACCCACCGATCCGCGCCGATGGTGGGCAGCGCGGTGAGCTCGAGAACACCGAGCGACGCCCAGCCCAAACCGGACAAATGACGGAAGTCGTGCCCGGCGGCCAGGAGGCCCCGCACCGATGCCGGTCCGCACATCGGGTGACCCCACTGCGCTGTAGGAACGACCAGGGCGCGGCACTGGGCGACCGGCTTGTCGAGAAGCTGCACGAGCGCCGCGTGAATGCTCGGGTTCGTCACGCCGCCTGAGGTAAGCAAGAGCTTCAAACGTGCCTCCAGAGTCAGTAGGTGCGCGTGGACGCAGACCTCACGTTGGTCTGCCCCTCCATGATAGAAATACCCGGCGCTGGCCGATCCCGCTGGCTGTCTGGGTAAGGGATCCTCGAACGGATGCTCGGAGGCGCTTAGTCCGTTTCCGGTCCGAAGCAGTATGCACAATCCGGCTCGGAGCAAGGTGCGTCGTAAGGACCGAGGTTCTCCGACGAAAAAAGCCCGGCGCTGTCGGGGACTGCACTGCCAGGGCCTGCACTGCCGGGGCCTGCTGCGGTGGTCAGAGTACTCGTCATTGAGTCGCTCATGCGAAGTGCCTTTCATCGGCGTTGAAATTAGATGCTGCTAGCCCAGCTTTGCAGGTTGCGTTTCGTCGAGTAAAGCGAGCTTTTCCGATGCGTACCGGTCGGCGAAACCGAACAATAAACGGCGCTGGCCGCGGGCTTCACTGTTTCGTTCGCTACTGTGCCGCGGCCGGAAAGCCCCACGCGCCAAGTCCCAAGCGATGGTGCGCCCGGAAACATCCCGGGCGCACCGCCGTCGTTGTTGGTGTAGGTACCTACCGGCCGATGGGCTTGGCCAAAAGCCGGTTGGCGGCGAAGCGCGCGGGGCCCAGGAAGTCCAGGTCGACGAAGGGTGTCTCCCCTAGGGCTATCTGGGCGGCGAGTTCGCCGATGGCGGGGGCATGCTTGAAGCCGTGTCCGGTGTCGCCGCTGGCAACGATGACCCTCGAGGCCGGGTTCAGCCGGCCGAGGAGGAACTGGCCGTCGAGGGAGTCCGTGACCATGCACATCTTGGCCTCGATGGGTTCGGGGTCCAGACCGGGGAAGGCGTGGGCGACGAGGCCGGAGAGCTGCTGCCAGTCCCGCTCGCGGGTGACGGTGCGGTCGATGGTGTCGGGGTCGCAGTCCTCGAAGTTGGTGCCGTCGTCCCACATGCCGACCTTGATGGCGTGGCCGGGTCCGGAGCCGTGGCCCCAGATGCCGGAGCCGCTGGGGAGGTCGCGGATGAAGGCCGGGAACTGCGGGAGCGCAAAGCTGTCGGTGTCGGCGGCCGGGCGGAACCAGAACATCGGCATGCGGCGGGGCTGGAGCACGTCGGACAGCTCCGGCAGCAGGCCGGGGGCCCAGCAGCCGGCGGAGACGACGACGTGTTCGGCGCGGATGATGTCGGCGTCGGTCTCGATGGTGACGCCGCCGCCGTCGTCGCTGATGGAACGGACCGGCGTGCCGGTGAGGACGCGGGCGCCCAGTTCGACGGCCTGGCGGGTCGCCGCTTCGACGGCACGCTCCGGGTAGTTGATACCGCCGAAGGGATCGAGCAGACCGACGTCGTCCGGGTCAAGGTTGCCGTACTGCGGGAACCTCGAGCGCAGCTCATTGTGGGCGAGGAGTTCCGTCTTGATGCCGGCGGCCTCCGCGGCGGCGAGGGAACCTTGAATGGTTTCGCTGCCGTAGCTTCCCACCATGAGCGCCTTGGTGGTGGTGAGCTGGACGGTGCGGGTGTCGCTGCCTAACTCATCCCACAGTTCCAAGGCGCGCAGCCCGACGGGGCCAAGCTGCGGATGCTCGCGGCAGGCCACGCGGAACAGCCTCGTGAGGCCGTGGGACGAGCCTTGGTCGTGCGCCGTAGACCGCGCCTCGATGCCGATCACCGAGACTCCGCGCTTGGCCAGCCGCCACAGGGCGTTCGAGCCCCAGCCGCCGAGGCCCACTACGACGACGTCTGCCTGCAGTTCCATGCTTTCCTCTTCTCTTGGTTGTCTTGCCTCGCGGTCGGGCCGAGGGGCCGGAAGCAACAGCGTGCTGCTTTAGCGGTGTGCCTGTCAGGCCGGACGGCCGGCGGCAATGGTGTGCTCCGCGACCCGTTCGCGCAGCCAGTCGAGGATCTCCTCGCGGAACTCCCCGAAGCCCTTGTGGGCCACGAGGTCCGGCGGCAGCTCCTCCATCACGGCGTGCAGCTGGGAGGCCCATTCGGGGACGGTGACGATGTCGGCGAGCGGGCACAGGTGCGTC
The DNA here is from genome assembly GCF_026011795.1 of Arthrobacter mangrovi. Taxonomy (GTDB): domain Bacteria; phylum Actinomycetota; class Actinomycetes; order Actinomycetales; family Micrococcaceae; genus Crystallibacter; species Crystallibacter mangrovi. The sequence continues at coordinate 450,092 of NZ_BRVS01000001.1, forward strand.
TTCACGAGGAACAGCACTGCATTGGACGTCGGCAGCCGGACGCTGTGCTGGACCTCGACGCGCAGCCGGGTCTCCCCGTAGGCGCCGTCTTCGGTGATGCGGCGCAGCGTATCGGCACCCCAGGTCGGGAACTGCTCCAGGCTCATGTCCAGCCGGGGGCTGACCGCGATCACCCAGCTGGTCCGGCGGTAGTTCTCGCCCGGCACCAGGTTCATGAGGAACTGTTCGGTGCGGGACACCATGCCGTTCTCGTGGATGCGCGGGACCGGCCCATGGATGTCGCCGAAGCCCATGCCCACCACGAACGTGTTCGACCACGTGCCGGAGAAGCTGAGGGCGACGCCGTCGGCGAACAGCCGGCCTTCGCGCTGGTCCAGCAGGACGATGTCTTCCTGCAGCTGGGTGGCGGCGAAGCGCAGAGGGGGCATCGGGAGGGAACTTTCGACGCCGAACTCGAAGTCCGCGGTGATGTCCAGCAGGTCGTTCCGCCAGTGGTAGGTGTCGCCGCTGCGGTCCAGGTGCATGGACTCCGGGTAGGTCGCCGCGAGCTCGGTGAGGCAGAACAGCAGCGTGTCCCAGGCCGCCACGTCCATGTGCGGCAGGATCCGGCAGCGCTCCGGCTCGGCGTCGAAAATGCTCAGCCGCAGCGCGACGGTCTCGGCGTAGTGCTCGTCGATGTCGAGGATGTTGCCGCCCCACTCCCCCGCCGCGGTGGTCCGCACGGTGCGGGCCGGTTCCACATTCGCCGAGTAGCGGAAGACGGAATCGGCCAGCGGCCAGGGGTAACGCTCGATCGGGGTCTTGATCACAGCTCCAGCTCCAGTTCGTCGGTCTGCGCCCGGGAGACGCATGGGTAGAAACAGTCGTTGGCCTCGCGTTCGCGGGACGTGAGGATCAGGTCGCGGTGCTCGGGAATGCCAGCCGAGACGTCCACCCGGCACTGGCCGCAGACGCCCTGCCGGCACAGCGCGGGCACGGCGACGCCGGCTTCGGCGAGCGCGTCCAGGGCGCTGGTACCGCTGGGGACCGCGACCGCCCGGCCGGAAGCGAGCCGCACGGTGAACGGCTCTCCGGGCTCCCGCTCCGGTGCGGCGAAATGCTCGACGTGCAGCCGTTCCTCGGGCCAGCCGAAGCTGCCGCCGAGCTCCTGGAACGCCGTCATCACGCCGGCCGGCCCGCAGGCGTAGGCGTGCGTCCCGACCGGCTGCTGCCTCAGCCGCTCGGCAAGGACGTCGGCCAGCCGGCCGCGGCCCGCCGCCTCGAACAGCCGGCCCGGTGCCAGCCGCCGCAGGTCCTCCAAGTGCGGGGCTCCGGCTGCGGAGTAGCCGTAGACCACCTCGAAGGAGCGGTTCCAGCGCAGCGCGGCGCGGACGTGGGACAGGATCGGCGTGACCCCGATCCCGGCGGCGACGTACAGGTGGTGCTTGGCCGTCGCCACCGGGGCGAAGGCCGAACGCGGCGGGGACAGCCGGACGCTGTCACCGGGACGCAGCCGGTCGTGCAGCCAGGCCGAACCGCCGCCGTCGCCCTGGCGACGCACGGAAATGCGGTAACCGTCCGCCGTCGTTCCGTCACCGGTGAGCGAATAGGCGTTCGCCTTGCCGGACATTTCGACGACGATGTGCGAGCCGGGCGCGTATGGACGGAGCACGGCGCCCGGGCCAGCGGGCCGGAAGGTGAACTCCTTGACGTCCGGGGAGACCTCGCGGATGCTCTCCGCGACGAACACATCAGCCATGGAGCGCCTCCTGCAGGTCCGGAGTGCGGCTCTGACGTACCCGGCGCCGCTCGCGCGCGGCCCGGTCCGTGCCGAGGTACATGCCCGTGTGCAGGGACAGGTGCGGGTGCACTTCCAGGTCGAGGGCGCAGCCGGAGCAGCGGACCACCGAGCCGGGCCGGGCCTCGGCGAGGGTGTGGGACTTGCAGTGCGGGCAGTACACCCGGATGCGGCGCGAGTCCGTGACGAACAGCGTCAGCTCCACGTCCAGCAGCCCGGCCTCGCGGGCCGCGGCGGCAACGGCCAGCACCGCAGATTCCTCCCCGGCGGCCGCGATCCGCCATCCGACGCGCCGGCCGGCGGCCAGCGTGACCATTGTCTGGGGCAGGTCCTCGATCCAGGCCGCCAGGTACCGGGTGTCAACAACGACGGCGTCGTGCGGCACGGCTGCGTCCTCCAGCGTCCGTGCCCATCGCCTCAGCACGGCTTTGTCGGCTTCCCCGAGCGAGAACAGCGTGTAGCTGACGGCCGCGGGGTCGAGGCGGCCGGGTTCCGCCGGCCAGTCCGGCATGGACGTCTTCGGCGGGTACGGTGCGTCATCCATGGTCCGGGGCATCGGAGCGCCTCAGGCCGCGAGGAACGCGCGGGTGCGTTCGTTCTTCGGCGACTCCAGGACCTGCCGCGCGTCGCCCTGTTCGGCGATCAGCCCCTGGTCCATGAACACGAGCCAGTCGGAGACGTCGCGGGCGAAGCCGACTTCGTGGGTCACCACGACCATGGTCATGCCGGTCTCCGCCAGCTCCTTCATGACGGCGAGCACGTCCTTGGTGGACTCCGGGTCCAGGGCGGAGGTGGGCTCGTCGAAGAGCAGCACCTGCGGGTTCATCGCCAGGGCGCGGGCGATGGCGACGCGCTGCTGCTCGCCGCCGGACATCTGGTCCGGGTAGGCCAGGCCGCGGTGCCGCAGGCCTACGCGGTCGAGCAGCTGGACGGCGCGTTCCTCCGCCTCCGCCTGGGACCGGCCGCCGACCTTGGTCTGCGGGTAGGTGATGTTCTCGAAGGCGGTCAGGTGCGGGAAGAGCAGGAACTTCTGGAAGACCATGCCGATCTTCCGGCGCAGCGCGGGAAGATCGTGCAGGACCTGGCGGCTGCTGAAGAAGACCTGCTCGCCGAGGACCGTCATGTCCGCGGTGTCGGGCACCTCGAGCAGGTTGAGGCAGCGCAGGAGGGTGCTCTTGCCGCCGCCGCTCTTGCCCATCAGCGTGACGATGCTGCCGGCGCGGACGTCGAGGTCGATGCCCTTGAGCACCGGGCGGCCGTGGTAGGACTTCTCCAGGCCGCGGACGGAGATCGCTGTTTTCCCGGTGTTGGCGGGGGCTGAGGTGAGGGGCTGGTCGAGAGTCATCATGCGTTCACTTTCTGCGCGGGCGAATAGGACTCGAGGAGCGCCGCGGCGTGCTGCAGGCGCTTGCGGCGGCCGGGGCCCAGCGGCTTGCCGGCGGCCAGGCGGCGTTCGAGCCAGAGCAGGAACTGGGACAGCGGGTAGCACATCGCGAAGTAGAGGACGGCGATGACGAGGTAGACCTCGAGCGCCCGGAAGGTCTCGGAGGCGATCAGCTGCGCCTGGGTCATCAGTTCGGCCGCGGAGATGGTGATAAGGAGCGACGTCGATTTCAGCAGGTCCACCAGCATCGTGTTGGTTCCCGGCAGGGCGGTGCGCAGTGCCTGCGGCAGGATGACCGAGAAGAGCGTGGAGACCCGGCCGAAGCCAAGGGCCAGCGAGACCTCGGTCTGCCCGGTCGGCACGCTGGAGATGGCCGAGCGGAAGATTTCGGACAGGTAGGCACCGTAGAAGGCGACCAGGCTGAGCGTGCCGGCGGACAGCACGTCCAGTGTGATGTCCACGGTGGCCAGCCCGAAGTAGATGAGGAAGATGACCGCCAGCAGCGGGATGTTCTTGAACAGCTCGGTGTAGGCGGCGGCCAGCCCCCGGAGGACTTTGAACCGGCTGAGCCGGATGAGGGCGAGGGCCAGGCCGAGGATGAACGCACCGACGAAGCCGAGGACCGTGTACTGGAGGGTCGCGATGATGCCGTCGACCAGGTCGTCGGCATAGTCGGCCCAGGGAACGTTGAACATAGTCGTCACTTTCTGCTGGTCCCCGGCGGCGGCAGGTGCGCCGCCGCCGGGGTGAAGTGCTGGAAGGTTCGTTCGGAAGGCGTCAGTCGATGGTCGGCAGGGCCCAGTCGGCGTCGCGGTCGGCGGCCTGGCGCAGTTCGAGCATGCCCGGGCTCGGCTTCAGGTACGCTTCCGGATCCCCGCCCCACTTGGTGACGAGTTCCTCCATGGAGCCGTCGGCGTACATTTCGCCGATCTGCTCGCTGATGGCATCCGCGAGATCCTGGGACTGCTTGGCAACGTAGAAGCCGGTCATCGACGGCGTCAGGTACTGCCAGCCCGGGTGTTCCTTGATCTCCTCCGCCGTCGGGCTCTCGATGTACTGGGTGTTGAAGGACAGCTGCGGGTTCTTCTGTTCGGTGTAGCTGATGACCAGCGGGTCCAGCATTCCGACGGCGATGCGGTCCGCCTTCAGGTCGTTGAAGGTTCCGTTGGCGTCGGGGTAGGTATGCAGCGTGGCTCCAGGGGTGTCCTGGATGCTGGCGGTCCAGCTGTAGCCGGTGACCGTGCCCATGTGGAGCCCCTCGAGATCCTCCGCCTTTTCGTAGGTCTTCCCGTCCCCGACGGCCAGGGCCACCGGCGAGTAGTAGGGCGGGTCGGTGAAGAGCCCGGTCTCCTCGCGTTCCGGTGTCCAGAAGATCGAGCCGAGGGCCAGGTCGACGCGGTTGGTCTGCACCGCCGAGAGCATGCCCGAGAAGTCGGTCTGCTCGATCTCGATCTTGTAGCCCAGTTCCTCCGCGGCCGCGTTGAGGATTTCGCCGTCGAGCCCTTCAAGCTTGCCGTCATCCTCCCCGACGTATGGAAGGTACGGCATCATGGCGACCTTGATCGTGCCCGGCGTGAGGGTGGTCAGTTCCACCTTGGGCCCGGCGGCCTCTGCGGTGTCGCCGGACGACGCCGAACATCCCGCGAGCAGTCCCGCGGAGAGCGCGGCGGCGACGGCAAAGGCTTTCCTCGAATTGGCTTTCATACACGGGCTCCTGGATCTAGTGCGGGGTTTGTCTGTGATCCCCCAACTGACTGGTTCCAACCTAGTGAGCGCCTATTACCGCCGTATTACTAAGCCGTTGCGGTTTCCGGCGATGTTCGGGGCTTTTGTTTCAGGTTCCGTCAGGGAGGCACCACCGAAGTGCGCCGCCATACCACCCAAGCCGCGCGCTTACTAATATGGCAGTACTAAACAGTTGGCAGGACCCAGTGCGCCCGCCATGCCAAGGCAGGACCTTCGACCTTCGACCTCAACCACCAAACAGGACAGCGACATGACCGCAAACGCCGCAGGACGCCCGCCCGGGAACAGGGCCGCCATCGTCGACGCCGCCATCGAGGTCATCTCCCGCACCGGGCTGGCGGGCGCGCGCCTCAAGGACGTGGCGGCCGAAGCCAAGGTCTCCGTCGGGACGGTGCAGCACTACTTCGGTTCCAAGGAGAACCTGGTCGACGAGGCGCTCTACAGCATCGCCGCCGACACGGTGAACGCGATCCTTCGCTCCTCGCAGGCGGCAAGTTCCAAAACGGCCTGGGAGGAGCTGTGCGGCATGCTGGCGACGTATCGGGAGTGGGGCGATTACCCGAAACGCGCGCGGATGTGGCTGACCTTTGCCGCCTCCGGCCTGGACAACCCGGCCCACCGGCGCCTGATCCAATCCGTCTCGCAGCAGTGGGTCGCACCGTTCACCCAGGTCATCAGGCGAGGAACCCAAGACGGCGAATTCCACCCGGTCGCACCAGTCGAGGACATCGTCGACATCCTCCTGCGGCTGACCGACGGCTACACCATGAGCCAGGCCGCAGGGTTCCTCGAGACGGCCGGCCCGGTGGGAGCCGAGGTCACCGGCAGGTTCCGGACCGTCGCGGCTGCGCTGCTGGGCGTATCCGAACCGGCTCAGAGGTAGTCCGGCGCCGCTCCCAACCCGAAGAAATCCTCCAAGGTGCGGAAGCCGCCGTCGTTCATGTCCCCCACCAGGGAGGTGCCGACGTACCGCAGGTGCCACGGCTCGTAGGTGTAGCCGGTGGTAGCCTCGGCGCCCTTCGGGTAGCGGATGATGAAGCCGTAGTCATCGGCATGCTCGGCCGCCCACTTGCCGGCCGGCGTGTTCTCGAAGCACGGATCGAGGGCGCAGGTGCCGCCGGGGTTGCCGATGTCCATGGCCAGGCCGGTCTGGTGCTCGCTGTGGCCCGGGCGCGCGGCAAGGGTGTCGGCCGTTTCCTGGCCGTACTGCAGGACGTAGTTGTTGTAGAGGCTGGCCTGCTGGTTGTAGGAGCGGTAGCCGCTCACGGGCACGATGGTGACGCCCGCCTTCTTGGCAGCGCTGGCGAACTTCTTGTAAGCATCGGCGGCTTCAGCGCGCAGCGATTCGCCCTGGATCCTCGCCAGGCGGGACGGGACGTAATTCTGCGGGTTCAGCTTCCGGTGCTTGTTCACTACTACCTGCAGGCTGGAGGGCGCATCGATCTCATAGCCCTTGACGGTCGCCGCAGTGGCGGCTGGGGCTACGAGGCCCAGGCACACGAACATGGCCGGCAGCACAGCGAACATTCTGTTGATGACACTCACGAGGACCCCCAAGATGTTAAGAATGCGTCCGGCCACCCTATGTGCAGCGCGGAGGCGCGTCGAGGGAAGGACGCGTGCCACGGGACGCCGCACACGATTTTCGCGGTCCGTCCCGTCGGTTGGCTATTCCGGTGCCGCGCACACGAAGGCGGCGGCGGGAACAGTCACCGCCGCCGCTTCGCGCCCTGCCGCTACTTCTTGTCGGGGCCGGCGCCGATGGCCCAGACGCGCGGCGGAAGGTTGCCGTTGACGGAGTAGTCGCCGATGATGCGCGCCTTGAAGACCCACGGGTTGTGGTTGGCCGCGGTGCGGGCGTTGCGCCAGTGGCGGTCGAAGTTTTTCTTGGTGCTGGTGCCCGAGGCGGACAGCGCGTCGAAGACGTCCGAGGTGGCACGCGTGGCCAGGTCGGTCAGGACGACCTGGGCCTGGGCGCTCTCGAGTTCGGCGAGGTCGTTCAGGTGCTCTTCCTGCTCGAGGTCGCCGAGGGAAGCGGCTTCGTACGCGCGCTGCAGGGCCTGCGCCGCGCGTTCGACGGTGGCTTCGGCGGCGTAGGCCTTGGCGGAAACCTCGCCGATGACCTGCAGGATCTGCGGGTCCTCGCGGAAGGAGTCGGCGTTGCCGTGCGAGAAGATGCGGGTGCGGTTGCGGACCTCGGTGGCGATGTCGCGCTCGGCGGCCTTGATGCTGCCGGCGAGGACGGCGAGCAGCACGACCTGGTAGAAGGCGGTCTGGTACTTGAACCGGGTGTCGAAGTCGATCACGTTGTCGGCCTCGACCACGGCGTCCTTGAAGATGCTGGTGCCGGAGCCGGTGGTCTGCTGGCCGAAGCCGTCCCAGTCGTCGGAGTGCGTGACGCCGGGCTGGTGCGCGTTGACCACGGCGATAACCTTCACGTCGTTGTCCGTGCGCTGGGCGAAGGTGTCGATCCAGTCGGCGAAGATGCTGCCGGTCGAGTAGTACTTGGTGCCGTTGACGCGGAAGCCGCCGGTGGCCGAGTCCGGATCCGGGCTGACCTTGGTGATGACATCGCCGATCTTGACGGCGCCGACCTCGGTCCACGAGTTGCCGGCGATCTCGCCGTTCACGAAGCGCTCCAGCCAGACCGCGCGCTGCGGGCCGGAGGACACGAGCCGGTCCTCGACGAAGGCGAAGTGGCCGCGCAGCGCCTGCGGGATGTTCGAGTCCGCCGCGGCGAGCTCGGTCAGCAGGCGGAACAGCTGCGGCAGGGTGGCGCTGGCACCGCCGTCGGCCACGGGAACGCGCACGGCGCCGAAGCCGGCCTTGGTCAGCTCCTTGATCTGGTCGAAGGGCAGCTGGTGGTCCTGCTCGCGGGCGCTGGCGCCCTCGGCGATGCGGGCGAAGATCGGCCGGAAGCGGTTGGCCAGGGTCTCGTAGTCGGTCCCGGCGGCGTGGGTGCTTTGCGTGGTTACGGAGGTCATGACGGGCCTTTCGTTGTTGCGGGAATTTGGGAAGTCGGGTGGGTCAGACGGCGGCGGGTGCCGGTTCCTGGGCGGGCCGGGGCAGTTCGGCGGGGGCGGGTCCGGGCGCCTTGGCGGCGGGCGTGTGCTCGGGTTCCGGAAGTACGACGGCGGCACGGCCGTTGCGCCGGGCCAGGAACCCTGCGGCGGTGAACAGGAGGGCAATCAGGACGGCGGCCGCCGCGGCACTCCCCCAGCCCGAAGGCCAGGCGCCGTTCAGGCCCAAAATGGCGGGGACCGTCGTCGTTAGCTGGCTGGTGAGCAGCGTGGCCCAACCTGTGTAGGCAGTGACGGCGGACCTGCCGAGGGCTAGGAGCAGGAAGAACAGCGTCCACAGCACGGCCCAGCTGGACCACAGCACCGCGGAGAACGGGTCGGCGGCCAAATTGGATACCGCGTAGACCACGGCGAGCGCGGCGACGAGGCTGCAGAACCAGCCGACGCCGGCCGAGCCGAGGTCGAACAGCGAGTTCAGGCCGACGTAGGTATAGGTCAGGCCGAAAAGGACGACGCCCGCCGCGCTGAGCAACCGGGCCGGGTCGTCCGCCGCGGTCACGGCGATCAGGGTGGCCAGGATCAGCTGGAGGCCGCCGATGAGCAGGTTCAGGGTTCCGCTGTCGCGCGGCGGGATGCGTCCGAGCAGGGCCAGGCCGTTGATCAGCAGTGCCACGCCGGAGAGGATGAGGCAGATGAAGGACATGCGCAGGTTCCGTCTGTACGGGAGGGCTCGCGGAGGAGCCGGCTCGATGCTTGCCGGAACACGGTTGTGCCCGGCCGGATCTTCACCTGGGGCACCCCACCACGAAGAGGGTTGCCGTCCAACCAGCCAGGGCTTCGCGTTGGAACTCGTGATCTGTTGAAAAAGCTATGCCGCGCCGGCCGCCGGCGGCAACGATTTGGGGCGAAGATGACGGAAGGTCACGCCCTGTTACCCGCCGCGCGGTTCAAGATTGCAGGGGCTTGCCAGCAAGGCCCGCGATCCGCTAGTGCAGCTGCGCGCCGCCACTCCGAGCCGGACCTGGTTCAGCGGCACGGCCCGGCGGACCGGGAGCGCCTGATCAGGCGAGGCCCTTGTCCTGGAGCCAGGCCGCTGCGGCGTCCTTGGGGTTCTGCTTCGCGTCTCCGGAGACCTTCTCGTTGAGCTGCATGAGGTCCTCGGTGGTCAGCTCCTGCGAAACCTTGTTCAGGATGTCCTGGGCCTCGCCACCAACAGTGCCGGTGCTGATCAGGGGAAGCACCTGCTGGGCGGCGAAGAGGTCCTTGGTGTCCTCCAGCGCGACCAGGTTGTTGGCAGCGATCAGCGGGGACGTGGTGAAGATGTTGGCGGCCTGGATCCGGTCGTCCAGCAGGGCCTGAAGCGTCAGGGCCCCGCCGCCGTCGTTGAACGGGACGAACTCCTTCGGGACGCACCCGTAGACGGCCTTGAGTCCCGGCAGTCCCTGCGGGCGCTCCTGGGCCTCAGGCGGCATGCCGAGGGCAATTTCGTCACAGATTCTGCCGAGGTCCTCGAGGGATTCCAGTCCGTGCTTGGCAGCAGTCTGTTGAGTGACAACGAGCGAGTCCTTGTCCTCCGCGGCTGCCGGTTCCAGTACCGCGAGCCCCTCCGGCAGCTTTCCGGGTAGTTCCTTCATTACTTCTTCGGCGCCCCGTGCCGAGGTGCCCTCGTCCAGGTAGCGCAGGAGATTGCCGCTGTAATCGGGCACGAGGTCGATGGAACCGTCCTGCACCGCCCGGACGTAGACCTCGCGGGATCCAATCCGCGGTTTGGTGGCCGCGGGGACGCCTCCGGCGTTCAAAGCCCCGGCGTAGATCTCGGCAAGGGTCTCGCTCTCCGGGAAATTTGCCGATCCCACGAGCAGGGGCGCCTCGGACCCGCCCGCCCCGGCACTGGCCTCTCCGTCCTCGAAGGGGCTGGCGTTGCAGCCCGCCATGCCGAGGACGAGCAGGAGCCCGGTGGTCAGAACCGCTGGAAGTCTGAAGGCGTTCGGCATGAAGGTGGTCCTTAGAGGTAGTCCAAGCTGTGCTCACAGGCTAGACGACCGAATGCGGCGCAACCAGAAGGCGCAGGTTTCCTGCGTGGCGGTTGTCAGATTCCCGGCAGGAGGTCCGGCACTGCGGAGGTGGCATTGCCCCGGGCGCCGAGGCGTCCCGGGGCAATGCCCTGCCCCTTCTCGCGGCAGGGGCACAAAGGAACGGGTCTGGGGGTCGGCCCCGCTCCGCGGGCCGGGCCGTCCGCAAAGGGGCGGGTGATCCGGCACACTCTGAGTCTGCCTGTCGCGGCGCCGCCGGGCCAGATTCCAGTTCTGGGGATGGCCGGAACCCCCAAATGAGTGGCTTAGGGCGTAATTTTCACTATCCTGAAGGCTGGTTCCCCGCTTCCCCATCGACGCATCCCGTCCCCCGCGGGCGGCCGGCGACGACAAGGGAAAGCTGACTAGATGATGGCGAGTGCAACCGGTTCCGGCGGATCAGGCAAGCCGCGGAACCGCGTACCCGATGGCGTCCTGCGGTCCGTGGGCTTCCTGTCCTTCTTCGACCGCTTCGGCACGCCGCCGATGCTCGTGGTGCTGGCCGAACGGACGGACCTGTCGCTTGGCCAGGCGGTCCAGCTGGTCGCGGCGTACGCCCTGCTTTACGCCGTCGGGCAGCCGGTCTGGGGGTTGCTGAGCGATAGGTTCGGCCGCCTGGCGATCCTCCGCACGGCGCTGGCGGGAGTCCTGGTCGGGTCGGTGGCCAGCACGCTGTCCGGCAGTTACCTCCCGCTGCTGCTGGCGCGGGCGTTCACCGGCCTGATGGCGGGCGCGCTCTACCCGACGCTGATGACGATCCTCGGCGACACACGGACCGGGATCGACCGGGCCCGCGGGCTCTCCGACCTGCAGATCTACTCGTCGCTCGGGACGACCATCGCGGCCCTCGCCACCGGCACCCTCGCCGCCCTGGTGGACTGGCGGCTGGTCTTCGCGCTGCCGGCCGTGGGCTGCCTGGTCCTGCTGGTCCTCCTGCGCGGCGTGGAAATCGACGGGCACTCGGGGCGCGGCGGCGTCCGGCTGGCACACGCGTTCTCGCCTTCCGCTCTGGGCATCTACGGGCTGGCGGTCCTGGAGGGTGCCGTGCTCATGGGCATCCTGACGTACATCGTCCCGGCCCTGCAGAACGCAGGGGTCGGGGTCAGCCTGGCCGGCATGCTGGCCGCGGGATTCGGCGTCGGAGTCATCCTCGGAGCCCGCATCATGCGCCGGCTGGTCCAGCGGTTCACCCGCACGCAGCTCATCGCCATCGGCGGAAGCGTACTGGTCACGGCATTCCTGGTTTCGTCGTTGTCGCACGCGCCAGCTGCGGTAACAACGACGGCGGTGCTCGTCGGCGTCTCCAACGCCGTCCTTCACTCCTCGATGCAGGGATGGGCCACCGACATCGCCCCGCAGGCCCGCGCCACGAGCGTGGCTCTGTTTGCCGGCTCGCTGTTCCTTGGAAGCTCACTGCAGAACTTCCTTACCGCCGGACTCGCCGACGACCGGCAGTACGGCACCATCTTCCTCATGGCCCTGGTCGCAAGCATCTTCCTGACGGTTATCGCCGCCCTGGGCCACGCCTCCTGGAAGCGCGTGCACTCCACCTGACTGGAGGCCGGGCCGGCACCGGGGTATGGACGCGGGTCCATCGACGCCGGCACGAACCGATGCCAGTTCCCGCCGGCGAATGCGCTAATCGGCGAGGGCGATGACTTCCAGCTTGCTACCGGGCCCCGCGATCACCAGGACACGGTCGGCCCGGACGTCCGCCAGCGCCCGCTCGAGCCGGGCGGCTACAGGTTCTTCCGGCTCCGGCCCTTCCCGACCTGCTTCCGGCGCTGCCGGGGCATCGGCTCGCGTCCACACCGTGATCCGTGCGCCGGTCACTTCCTCCGCCGCCCGGCGCCAGGGTTCGGGGTCTCCCGCGGAGACAAGGACGATGTGGCCGATGGGTCGTGACGCGGCGGGCGGGCGGGAGGGGACGGCCGGCCGCTCGTGCCGCCACACGCTGAAGTGGTATCCGGCGACCAGTCCGGTGGCCGCCAGCAGGCCGAACGGCGCGCGGATCCGGTCGACAAGGCTGCCAGGGGTGGTGCCGTCGAGCAGGAGCTCGAACACCCGATAGCCGATCACCAGCAGTGTCACCAGTGCCACCACCGCGCTGATGCCGAACACCGTGATCAGGTAGACCCGCCGGCCCGCCGGTTCCGGCGCGGCCGCAGTTGTCCTGCCGGCTCTGCCGGGCCGCCAACTGCGCCACCACAGGGGTCCGCCGACGGCGAGCGCGCTGATACCGCCGAGCAGGAGGGTGCGCGGGTCCGTTCCTGCGAGGGTGTTGCCGGCGAGGGCGAGGAGGGAATCCACGACGACGCCGATTCCCGTCGCTGCTGCGGCCAGGCCCACCCCGCACACCACGAGCCTCGCTCCCTCCCTGGTGCCTTCCGTCCTGCGCGCGGCCACCGATGCGTGGTACAGCCAGACCCCGGTGCCGACGGCTCCCGCGGCCACCGCGAATCCCAGGGGCTCCAGCAGCTCGCTCACGGGTTCCGAGCGGTCGAAGGCAAGCCGGAGGATGACGAACAGCAGTGTCCCCCACCCCGTCACGGCCAGCACACAGGCGCCGAGGACGCCGGCCACCACCAGAGCCACGTCCGCGAGCCGCGAGCGCAGGCGCCGGCCTCCTTCATGGAACCAGTGCCACAGCCAAAGGATGACGCCGGCAGCCGCCCAGGCAAGGGCTTGCAAGGCGAACACCCACCACGGCCTGCCGACCGCCGTCGTACCCGTCAACGCTTCGACCGCCGAGTCGAACAGCGCGGCCAGCGCCGTGACGGTGCCGCCGGTGCCGATGACCAGGCCGTAGACGGTGCCGGCGACGGCGGGAACCGGAGTGAGCCGGAGGGGGCCCTTGCCGGGATGCCGCCACATCCACCGGTGCCAGAACCAGACGGCGCCCCAGACCAGGGCTCCGCCGATGGTCATCCCCCACCCGGCCGTCCGGCCGGCGATCAATTCGGACAGCGTGGCGAGCAGCGAGGTCGTGGAGATGACCATGGACACTACGTACATCGCGGCCACGTAGAGGCCCCAAGCCAGCGAGGACCGCTCGGCCGGTTCTCCGAGCCGCCGCCACACTGACCACCAGAGGATTGCGGCCAGCGGCCCGCCGATGAGGAAGAAGGCGAAGCCCTGCGCGAGGCCGGCGACGTCGCCGGCGACGAACTCGGACCCGATCCCGAGCAGCCGTCCCAGCAAGGCCCCGGCGCCGCTGGCGGCAATGGACACCAGGACGAAGAGCAGCGTGTAGACGACCAGATGGCGCACGGTCCGCTGAACGGTTCCCGCTCCGGGACCGGACGCCGGTGCCAGCGCCGCCGTCACAGGGCCGCCGCCTTGCTGGTGCACAAGGCGAACTGCCAGGGTGTCGACTCGATGAGCCACCGGCCGTCCTCCTTGACGAGGTCGAAGACCTCCTCGGTCTCGTACTCGGACATGCCGAAGGGCCCGCCGTCGCTGGACGTCACGATGAGCACCTTCACGTCGGCCGAGCTCTCCCGTTCGAATGTGGAAATCAGGGAGACCCGGAGGTTGTCTGTGTAAGGCTGCTCCGGCTCGCTGCAGCGTTCCCGGGCCTCCGCCGTCAGGTACTGCTCCGCCGCGTCCTCGTCGCCGTCGATGATCGCGGCCGTATAGCGCTGGACCACGCCCGCGGGAGAGGCGGCGTCGAGGGGCTTCGGCGTGCCCCGGGTAAAAACCAGGGCCAGCGCCGCGACCACAAGGACTCCGACCAGGACAAGAATCCCGAGCAGCAGGCGCCGCGGCCGGGTCGCAGAGTCATTCATGGCATCAGTATGACCGACCGGACAAGGCCCGGCTACGTCCGGCGGGGACGTGTTTCCGCTGGCCGGGCGGCGGCGCCCAGGCCCAGGTGGCGGCGGGCGAAGTCGAGGGTTTCGCCCAGCCATTCCTCGCGTTCGCCCGCGCCCCGGGCCTTCCGCGTGCTGACCTCCGCGACGACGATCCCGGGCCAGCCGCTGCTGCCGAGGTGCTGCAGGCTCTCCGCGCACGGCTGCTGGCCATGTCCGGGAACCAGGTGGTCGTCCCAGCTGGTGTGGAAGCCGTCCGTGAGGTGAACGTGGCTGAGCCGGTCCCCCAGCAGCTTGATCTCAGCGAGGGAGTCCACTCCGGCGGAGGCGGCGTGCGAGAAGTCCCAGGTGACGTGCTGGTAGTCCAGCGGCCGCGGGTCCCAGTGCGGCAGGTAGGCCTTGGTTTCGCGCCCGCGGACCTTCCACGGGTACATGTTCTCCACCGCGATGGTGACCCCGAAGTCCTCCATGATGTTGCGGATGCCTTCGGGGAAATTCTCGGCGTAGCCGGACTGCCAGCGGAACGGCGGATGCACCACGACGGTGGCGGCGCCGACCTCGGCCGCCATGGCCGCGGACATGACGATCTTGTTCCAGGCCTTGCCCCAGACCTGCTGCGTCAGCAGCAGGGTCGGCGCGTGGATCGCGACGATCGGCTGCTGGTAGCGTTCGCGCAGGTTCCGGAGCGCGTCCGGGTCCTGCGAGTCCTGGTTGTTGGTCACCATGACTTCCACGCCGTCGTAGCCGAGGTCCGCGGCGACGGCGAACGCGTCGTGGACCGCCAGCGGATAGACGGAAGCGCTGGATAGCGCCACTGGGATGCGGGCGCCGTTGCCTGAAGCATCGGCGGCCCGCGTCACGGCTTCACGTTGCCGTTCGCCGACGCGGGCTGGAGCGCCTTCTGGACCAGCGCGGTCCCCACCGGCCGGACCGGCGCGTCGCTGTCGTAAAGCAGGTGGTCGAAGCGTTTGAGGATCAGCCCCTCCCGCAGGGCCCACGGGCAGATCAGGAGGGTGTCGACGTCGAACATTTCCATTGCTGCCTCCGCCACCATGGCGCCGGCCAGCAGCTGCGGCGCCCGCACCCGGGAGACGCCTGGCAGGTGGACGCGGTCCTCGACCGGCATGGCCACGAGCCGCTGGGTCCAGAGCGAGAGGTCGTTGCGGCGCAGTTCCCGGCGGACGTAGGGTCCGGCGGCCGACGGCGCCGCGCCGGTAATGCGCGCCAGTGACCTGAACGTCTTCGACGTTCCCGCGACCAGGTCCGGCACGCCGAGCCCGTCGAACTGCTTGATGGCCGGTTCGAGCGTGGTGCGGATGTGGTTCCGCAGGTCCTTGACGCTTCCGGCGCTGGGCGGGTCCTGCGGCAGCCATTCCCTGGTCAGGCGGCCTGCGCCGAGCGGCACCGACACGGCGACCTCGGGCTGCTCGTCGCGGGCCATCGCCATCTCGAAGGAACCGCCGCCGATGTCCAGGTCCAGCACGGTGCCGGCGCCCCAGCCGTACCAGCGGCGCACGGCCACCACGGTCATCGTCGCTTCCTCCGGGCCGCTCAGCTCCTGCAGCTCGACGCCGGCCTCCCGCTTGACCCGGGCCAGCACCGCCTCGCCGTTGGTCGATTCCCGGATGGCGGAGGTGCAGAACGCCAGCATGTCTTCGGCGTTGTGCTGGACGGCGAAGCGCCAGGCCTCGCGGACAAACGAGACCAGCTCCCGCTGGCCGGACTCCGTGATGTTGCCGGCGCGGTCCAGGTAGGCCACCAGCGACAGCGGACGCTTGTGCGACGCGAACGGCACCGGGCGCGCGCCGGGGTGGGCATCCACGAGCAGCAGGTGGACCGTGTTCGAACCGATGTCGAGGACGCCTAGACGCATGGTCCCATTATGTCGCCTGAGGTCCGCCGCGGCTGAACGCAGGCCGGTCCGTCCGGAACATCGCGGCGGACCGGCGGCATCCGGGCCCTACTTCTTGGCGGCGGCTTTGCGCCGCGTGGCCGGCTTTTTGGCCGGTCCTTTCGCCCGCTTTTCCTTCAGCAGTTCGATGGCCTGCTCCCGGGTCAGCTGCTCGATCGTGGTCGACCGAGGCACCGTAATGTTCGTGACGCCGTCGGTAATATACGGGCCGAAGCGGCCCTCCTTGACCACGATGTTCTTCTCCGAAACCGGATCGACGCCGAACTCGGCCAGCGGCGGGACCGCGGCCTGGCGCCCGCGCTGCTTGGGCTGCGCGTAGATTTCCAGCGCCTGCTCGAGGGTGATCGTGAAGATCTCCTCCTCGGAGCCGATCGAGCGCGAGTCCGTGCCCTTCTTGAGGTACGGCCCGAAGCGTCCGTTCTGCACTGTGATCTCGTTGCCTTCGGCGTCCGTACCCAGCACCCGCGGCAGGCTGAGCAGCTTCAGCGCGTCCTGGAGCGTGACGGTGTCCACGGTCATCGACTTGAACAGGGAACCGGTCCGGGGCTTGATCTTGGCCGGCTTCTTCGGCGGCTTCGGCTTGCCGTTCTTGTAGTACTCCACCGGCTGGTTGGCGAGTTCCTCCGCCGTCGGCTCCGGGATCACCTCGGTGACGTACGCGCCGTAGCGGCCCTCCCGGGCCACGATGGTGCGCCCGGTCTCCGGGTCCTGGCCGAGCTCCCGCTCGCCGGGGCCCTGGGTCTCCATCAGCTCCACGGCCTTCTCCGCGGTGAGCTCGTCCGGCGCCAGGTCCTCCGGCACGTTCGCCCGCTGCGGCTCCTCCGCGCCTTCCTCGCCCGCGCGCTCCAGGTACGGCCCGAACTTGCCCACGCGCAGCGTGATGCCGTCGGCGATGTCGATGGAGTTCACGACCCGGGGATCGATCTCGCCCAGGTCGTTGACCACGGTGCTGAGCCCGGTCTCGTGCCGGTCACCGTAGTAGAAGCCGTTGAGCCAGTCCGTCCGCTTGGCCTCCCCCGCCGCGATCCGGTCCAGGCCCTGCTCCAGTTCGGCGGTGAAGTCGTAGTCCACGTAGTCGCGGAAGTGGTCCTCCAGCAGCTTGACCACGGAGAATGCGATCCAGCTCGGCACCAGCGCAGAACCGCGCTTGCGGACGTAGCCGCGGTCCATGATCGTCGAGATCGTCGCCGCGTAGGTCGACGGGCGGCCGATGCCGCGGTTTTCCAGTTCGGCCACCAGCGAGGCTTCGGTGTACCGCGGGGGCGGCGAGGTTTCGTGGCCGACGGCGGTCACTTCCTGCGGCGTCAGCGCGTCACCTTCGGCGAGGTTCGGCAGGCGGCCGCCCTCGGCGTCGTCCTGTTCGTTGCGGCCGGCGTCCTTGCCCTCTTCGTAGGCGGCCAGGAAGCCGGGGAAGGTGATGACCGTGCCCGAGGCGGTGAACACGGCGTCGCGCCCGTCCGAAGCCGTAGCCCCGAGCCGGACGGTCGACGTCGATCCGCGCGCGTCCTCCATCTGGGAGGCGACGGTGCGCTTCCAGACCAGTTCATACAGCCGGTACTCGTCGTTGCCCAGCTGGCTGCGGACCTGCCCCGGGGTGCGGAACGAGTCGCCGGCGGGACGGATGGCCTCGTGGGCTTCCTGCGCGTTCTTGGACTTGCCCTTGTAGACGCGGCGCGACTGCGGCACGTATTCGGGGCCGTACAGTTCGGAGGCCTGCCGGCGGGCGGCGTTGACGGCCTGGTCGCTCAGCGCCGGCGAGTCCGTACGCATATAGGTGATGTAGCCGTTTTCGTACAGCCGCTGGGCCAGCGACATCGTGGTCCGGGCGGAGAATCCGAGCTTGCGCGCGGCTTCCTGCTGCAGCGTGGACGTGGTGAACGGCGCCGCGGGGCGGCGGGTGTAGGGCTTGTTCTCGACCGAGCGGACCGCGAACTCGGCGCCCTGCAGTGCCTCGGCCAGCGCGGTGGCGGCGGCCTCGTCCAGGTGCACGGCCCCGCGGGTCTTGAGCGCGCCGCGGTCGTCGAAGTCGCGGCCGGTGGCCACGCGGTCGCCGTCGACCTGCGCCAGCTTCGCCTTGAAGCTGCCGCCCTTGGCCGCCTCCAGCGGCTCGACGGTGGCCAGCAGGTCCCAGTAGGAGGCCGAGCGGAACGCCATCCGCTCACGCTCGCGCTCCACCACCAGCCTGGTGGCGACCGACTGGACGCGGCCGGCCGACAGCCCGGCCTTGATCTTGCGCCAGAGCACCGGGGACAGCTCGTAGCCGAACAGCCGGTCCACGATGCGCCGGGTTTCCTGCGCATCCACCAGGTCCGTGTCGATGTCCCGCAGCTCGTTCAGCGCCCGCTGCAGCGACTCGGGCGTGATTTCGGAGAACGTCATGCGGTGCACGGGAATCTTCGGCTTCAGCACTTCGAGCAGATGCCACGCGATGGCCTCGCCCTCGCGGTCACCGTCAGTGGCCAGATAGAGTTCGTCGGCGTCCTTGAGCAGCGACTTCAGCTCCGAGACCGTCTTCTTCTTGCCGGGCGAGACCACGTAGTAGGGCTCGAACCCGTGCTCGATGTCGACGGCGAACTTGCCCACCGAGGTCTTCTTCAGCTCGGCCGGCAGGTCCGATGGCTGCGGCAGGTCACGGATGTGGCCCACCGATGCTGTGACCTCGAAGCCCTCGCCGAGGTACCCGGCAATGGTCTTGCTCTTGGCAGGAGACTCGACGATGACGAGTTTCTTGCCGGTCTTTTCGCGGGCCTTCGCTGGCACGTTGCTCCTACTGACGAATTGCTGTGGTTCTGCGGATGCGCCGCCGCCGACGCTGAGGTTCGACGGTGCTTACCTGCACTAGGGTAGCCGCAACATTAGCGCAAAACGGAAGCGGGACCGCCTCCGGAAGACTTCCGGACGGCTCAGGCGTCGTCGATATCGCCCGGCAGGAACGAGAAGACGTAGTAGAGCTTTTCGGCACCCTCGCCCCTATTGTCCGGGTTGGTGGTCGGGCTGTATTCAAGCAGGATTTCGCCGATCCGGCGGCCCAGGTCCGCGCGCTGTTCCGGCGTCAGGTAGAACCGGCCGGTGCTCAGCGCCGCCAGGTGCCCCTCCTGCCGCCAGGTATCCGGGTTAGGGGTTTCCTTGTCCCGCTTCACATATTTACTGAGGCGTTCGCGCAGGTCGTTGAGTTCGACGTCGACGACGCCCAGCGTCGCGGCGCGGCTGTCCGCCACCGACGTCACGTCCAGCCGGCCGGCGGCCGCCTGCCAGTGCCGCTCGCGGCCGTCGCCCTGGTTGGCGCTGCGCTTGACGAAACCCCACTTCTCCAGCGCCCGCAGGTGGTAGCTCATGGCGCTCGGGGTCAGGCCGTGCCGCTGGGCCAGCTCGGTCGCGGTGGCTGGCTGCTGGGTATCGAACAGCTCCTCGATGACTTTCAGGCGCACCGCATGAGCCAACGCCCTGATGGCCCTGGCATCGGAAATGTTGACCCGGTCCGCCGGGCCGTTCGAAGCCTCGCCCGCGACAGGATCGAGGGAGGGCGATGCACCTTTTGTCATGAACAGTAAGTCTATCCCGCCGCCGGAAGCAGGAAACCGTCCAGCACCAGGTTCCTGGCTTCCTCCAGCAGCCGCGCCGCGAATTCCTCCCCGGGCTGCTCCAGCAGGGCCGCCAGCGCGGTCACCAGCTGGCCGACGGTCAGCTCGCCGTCGCTGGCGGAAACGAGGCCGGCCAGTTCCGAACTCATCAGGTTGGTCCGCCGCAGGCCCCCGCCCTGGCGCAGCAGGATGACGCCCGGGTGCTCGGCCCCAGGGCGCTGGTGCCGTTCCTCGGTGACGTCCTCCGCCACGGCCAGCCGCTGATCCGCGAAGTCCCCGCGGTGCGCGTCCAGCCAATCGTGCCGCTCCACGGCCGCCGCCAGGTGCGGCCCGATCGGCTGCTCCAGCGGGTACGTCAGCTCCTCGAACCGCCGCAGCATCCCGCGGCCGGCGTCGTTTGCCTTAACCTCCCCGCCGCCGTCGTGCGCCGGAGCCGCGCCGGAACGGCGCAGCCACACCATGCCGAACCCGACCGCCTCGACGTTCCGCGTCCCGAAGTCCTCAAGGTAGGCCCGGTAGACCCTCTCGTACAGCTGCGGATCCCGGTTCTCCGACGCGTCCCGCAGCCAGGTCTCGGCATAGGCGGCGGGGCTGAGCTGCTCGCGCTGGATGACCCAGGCCTCGGTGTCCGGGTCCAGCCAGGACTCCAGGCGGCTGTGCCAGGACGGGGCGTCCGCCTGGATCTCCCAGTTTCCGAGCATCTGCGCGACGCCGCCCGGCACCAGCACGGATGGCAACCGCCGCACCAGCGTGGCCACGATATCGTCCCCGGGGAGCCCGCCGTCGCGGTAGGTGAACAGCTCATCGGCGGCCGTCTCCGAAGTCCGGGGCGTGATGACGAAGGGCGGGTTGGACACCACTAGGTCGAACCGCTCCCCCGCTACGGGATCCAGGAGGCTGCCCAGCCGCAGGCTGACGCGGTCGGCCAGGTCGTCGGGGTCCAGGTCCAGGGCCGGCGCATTCAGCAGCAGGTTGAAGCGGGTGAACGCCAGCGCGCGCTCGGAGATGTCGGTGGCGGTTACGTGCCGGGCATGGCTGAGCAGGTGGAAGAGCTGGATGCCGCAGCCGGTGCCCAGGTCCAGCGCGCGGTCCACGACGCGGCGGATGGTCAGCTGCGCCAGCGTCAGCGACGCCTGGCCGATCCCGAGCACGTGGTCGTGGCGCAGCACTCCGGGCCGCTGGTGCGCGCCCAGGTCGCTGGCCACCCAGAGATTCGTGGCATCGAACGCATACGGCCGCAGGTCCACGTCGGCACGGAACCACCCGCCGTCGTTCGTGGCCAGTCCCAGCGCGGCGAGCCCGTCCAGTCCCAGGCCCGGCAGGGCGGCAGCCAGGTGCGCCTCCTCGACGTCCTCGCCCAGCAGCCATAAACGTACGACGGCGGCCAGCGGCTCCGGCGCATCGGCTTCCGATGGCCGTTCGGTCGCCAGCTTGGCAGGGACCAGCTGGTCGCGGCCGAGCGCCTCGTAGGCCGCAGGCCCCAGCAGCCGCTCCACGCCGTCGACGGTGTAGTCGAGGGCCCTTAGATCCTCGGCGAGGGCTGCGATCAGCCGCTGATCCGTGCTCTGCGGGGCCTGCGGAACGTTGCCGGTTCTGAACTCAGTCACAGAGGAAAGTCTAGGCGGGGCCCGCGGGTCGGCGGTCCGGGACGTGCGGCCGCGGCAGATCGGCGCTGGGACAGGACGGGCCTGCAACGACAGGCTGAAGTCCACGTCGCACTATCCGACACTCGCGGCGAGCCCGACCCAGTCCATAGGAGTTATGCGGCGCAGCCATCCGGGCAACGCAGGGTCTCGGGGTTCGCGGCGCAGTCGGCGCAGTACAGCGTGAGGTTCCGGCAGCTCTGGTTGGAGCAGTTCTCGAACTTGCTCGTGGGGGCTTGGCAGCGCACGCACTCGCCGATCGTCTTGGCTTCCGGCGAGAACTCCAGATGCATCCTCTTGTCGAAGACGTAGAGCGAGCCCTCCCACAAACCTTTGTCCCCGTACTCTTCGCCGTACCGGACGATCCCGCCGTCGAGCTGGTAGACCTCCTGGAAGCCGCGGTTGACCATCAGCGAGGAAAGCACCTCGCAGCGGATGCCACCGGTGCAGTAGGTGACCACGGGCTTGTCTTTCAGCCCGTCGTACTTGCCGGAGTCGAGTTCGCGGATGAAGTCATGGGTGGTGGCGACGTCGGGCACGACCGCGTTGCGGAATTTGCCGATCCGGGATTCGAAGGCGTTCCGGCCGTCGAAGAAAACGACCTCTTCCCCTGCCTGTCCCTTCGACTCAACGAGCTCGTGCAGTTCCTCCGGGCGAAGATGGGTGCCGCCGCCGACCACGCCGTTCTCGTCCACCTTCAGCTCGCCCGGGGCACCGAAGGACACGATTTCATCGCGGACCTTGACGCTGAGCCGCGGGAAGTCCTCGGCGCCGCCGTCCGACCACTTCACGTCCATGCCGCGGAAGGCCTGGTACTCGCGGGTGGTCTTGACGTACTGCTTGACCGCGTTGATTTCACCGCCGACGGTTCCGTTGATGCCGTCTTTGGAAATCAGGATCCGCCCGGTGAGCCCGAGCTTTTCGCACAGCGCCCGCTGCCAGAGACGCACGGCCTCGGGGTCAGGAAGCGGGACGAAGGCGTAGTAAAGCACAATTCGGTTAAGAGCCACGCCTTTAAGGTTACGACGCGGCACCAAACCACAGATTGTGAACGCACCTGATCACCGGTGCATATCCAGAGTGCCCGAGGTTAGGTACTGTCATCCTATGGGCCTCGATTTCACTGCAGACGCACCCGATAACTTGCTCCCGGCCTGGGTCGCCGGCTGGTCGGCCTGCCGCGGCTACACGGCAGCCGAGGAGGCGGGCCATCCGGCCATCGTCCTCTCGGACAAGACGGGTGACTGGGAGTTTTTCGCCTACGAGCCGGGCGACGAGGAATTCGCCGAATTGGCCAGGAACACCATCGCGTCGCCCAAGCGCATCTTCACCGTCCTGACGCGCGAACCCGAGCGGTTCAAGGCTCTGGCCCCGCAGCACGGCCTTCGGGTGCACCACTACGACCAGTCCATGATGGTCACGAACATGTCCGACCAGGACGCCGAGGATCCCTGGTACCGCGATCCGGAGTTCAAGACGGAGATCGACCGGGACGGCAACGTGCACCGTGCCCGCGTCATGTTCGGCGAGGAGGAAGCGGCCCACGGCGTCATGGCCGTCGTGGACGGCGTGGCCGTCTTCGACCACATTGAAACGAACGAGAAGTTCCGGCGCCGCGGCCTCGCGACCCACATCATGCGCGCCCTGGCGGCGTCGGCCTTCGAGCACATTGTCGACACAGGCCTGCTCATCGCATCGCACGACGGCCGCATGCTGTACCAGCACCTGGGCTGGGATACCGTCTGCGACGTCATGATCCTCAAGCCCACGGACGCTGCCTGAACCGCCGGCTGGCCGGCCCGGATAATCCAGGTCGCCCCGGCCGCCAATCTCCGCATCGCCCGTCAGTACCGTAACGGGCTCGTCCCCCGCTGGAAGCGCGATCCTGCGGTTGCCGCATGAGGATGAAACAATGCTGTGGTGGCCCTGCATGATTCGCTGATTCCGTTGCTCGGTTCCGGCGCCGATCCGGAACAGCTGATGCACGTGCGTGAGGTGCCGGCACGCGAAGCGGTCCACGATCCTTGGCCGGACTGGGTGCACCCGGACGTTGTTGAGGCCTACGCATCCCTGGGTGTCGCGCAGCCGTGGCGGCACCAGCTCCAGGCGGCCACGCAGGTCCATGCCGGGCGGCACACGATCATCGCCACCGGCACTGCGTCGGGAAAGTCGCTCGCCTACCAGCTGCCCGCGCTGGATGCCATCCACCGCACGGCCCTCGAGGACCAGGCCCGGCTGGAACCCACCGGCGCCACTGTCCTCTACCTGGCACCGACCAAGGCACTCGCGGCCGACCAACTCGCGGCGGTGAAATCCCTCAAGCTGCCGACCGTCCGCGCCGAGACGTACGACGGCGACACCGACCCGGGTGCGCGGCGCTGGATCCGGGACCATGCCAATTTCGTGCTCGCGAATCCGGACATGCTGCACTTCGGCATCCTGCCCAACCACACCTGGTGGGCGCGGTTCTTCCGCCGCCTGAAGTTCGTCGTCGTCGACGAAGCCCACAGCTACCGCGGGGTCTTCGGCTCCCACGTGGCGAACCTGATGCGTCGGTTGCGCCGGGTCTGCGCGAGCTACGGAGCCGACCCGGTGTTCATCGGCGCCTCCGCCACGGCCGGTGAGCCCGCGGCTTCCTTCAGCCGGCTTATCGGCGCACCGGCCGGCAGCGTCACGGACGACTGTTCCCCGCACGGCAGCACCACGGTCGCCTTCTGGGAACCGCAGCTGACGGACCTCAAGGGGGAAAACGGCGCCCGCGAGCGCCGAACCGTGGTCGCGGAGACGGCCGACCTGCTGGCCAACCTTGTGTCGGCGCGGGTCCGCACGATTGCCTTCATCAAGTCGCGGCGTGGCGCGGAAACCATCTCCAGCATCACCAAACGGATGCTCGAGGAGGTGCACCCCTCCCTGCCCGGGCGGATCGCCGCCTACCGCTCCGGATACATGCCCGAGGAGCGGCGGGAGCTGGAAGCCAAACTGCGCTCCGGCCAGCTCCTCGGTGTCTCCAGCACGTCCGCGCTGGAACTGGGAATCGACATCTCCGGACTGGACGCGGTGCTCGTCGCCGGCTGGCCGGGGACCCGCGCATCGCTGTTCCAGCAGATCGGACGCGCGGGGCGGGCCGGCCAGGACGCACTTGCCGCCTTCGTCGCCAGCGACGACCCGCTCGACACCTACCTGGTCCACCATCCGGAGGCAGTCTTCGACGTCTCCGTCGAGGCCACGGTCTTCGATCCCTCCAACCCCTATGTCCTGGGCCCGCACCTGTGCGCCGCCGCCCAGGAGCTTCCGCTGACCGTAGACGACCTCGAACTCTTCGGCCCGTCCGCCGCCGGGCTGGTCGACGAACTGACAGCGGACGGCTTCCTGCGCCGGCGTCCGGCGGGCTGGTTCTGGACGCATGCCGAAAGTGCCGCGGCCATGGTCAATCTCCGGGCCGACGGGGGCGGCCCGATCAGCATCGTCGAGAGCGAATCCGGCACGCTGCTCGGGACCATGGACTCGCCCCAGTCCCACTACCAGGCCCATACCGGAGCCATCTATGTTCATCAGGGGACGACCTACCTGGTCGAGGAACTGAACGAACAGGACCACTGCGCCATGGTCACGCGGTCCAACCCGGACTACTACACACAGGCACGGGACGTCACGCAGATCGAGGTGCTGGGAGAACTGCGCGGCGAGGACTGGGGCTCCGTCCGTGCCTGCTTCGGCGACGTCAAAGTCACCACGAAGGTCATCTCCTTCCAGCGCAAGGCCTTCATTTCGAATGAGATCCTCGGCGAAGAACCCTTGGAGCTGCCGTCGCGCGAGCTGTTCACGAAGGCCGTCTGGTTCACCATCGATGAGCCGGATCTGGCCGCCGCCGGCCTGACCGCCGCGCGGATACCGGGGGCCCTCCATGCCGCCGAACACGCCGGCATCGGCCTGCTGCCGCTCGTCGCATCGAGCGACCGCTGGGACATCGGCGGGGTTTCGACCGCGCTGCATGCCGATACCGGCAAGCCGACCATCTTCGTCTACGACGGGCACCCGGGCGGGGCGGGCTTCGCCGAGCGAGGCTATGACGCCGCACGCACCTGGCTCTCGGCCACCCGCGACGCCATCGAAGCCTGTGAGTGCGACTCGGGCTGCCCCTCGTGCGTCCAGTCGCCCAAGTGCGGCAACAAGAACAATCCGCTGGACAAGGCCGGAGCCGTCATCCTCCTCGACGCCCTCCTGCACGCCGCCAGGACGCCCCTCGAACAGCCCGTCTCCTAGGCGCTCACGGCCCGTGCCGGAACCCTGAGCGGCGCCGACCCGGACAACCTGCATTGGCACGAATGGCCCGCGGGAGCGCTCACGGCCCGCGCCCCGGCGGCGGGCCGGCCCTGCTGACGCCTTTGGCTTCCCGCCAGGGTACATCGAGCCAGCCGAGCAGCCGCAGCGGAACGGCAACGTCGACGTCCACAATGTGCCCGGACGGCCCGATCCTGCGGCATTCCTCCAGCGCGGCCCCGTGTTTGCGGGCGACTTCCGCCGCCCGCAAACACGGTTCGCCGCTGATCAGCCCGCGTGCGGCATCGGCAGCCGCCAGCGCGGCCAGGTCGGCCGTCTTCGCTGCCCGGGACGATGCCGCTCCCGCCTGCACCGCCATCGCCACGGCTGCCAGCAGCAGGCACAGCAGGATGGCGATCCCGGCAGCCAGGACCGTGCCTGCGCCGAGATCCTTCCGGTTCCCGGGAGGCCGGCAGCTGGTCAGCCCGCGGTTCATGGGACTGTCCCGCTGCCGGCGTGCGGTTCCGCCGGAGCCGAGGCCTCGGCGCTCAGCCTCCACCCTCCGGCGCCGGCCCAGGGGCCGGGCACGGCCGCGCTGACCTCGACAGTGACCCACCCGCCCGCGTTCCCGGATGCCAGCGCCGCCCGCGGCCCGGCAATACGCCGTACGGCCGAGGCGGCGTCAGCTCCGGACTCGCCCCGGGCCAGCTGGCGCGCCGCGGTTTGTGCAGCCTTCTCGAGCTGGAGCTGGGTTGATCCGGCCGTCGCTCCCGCCAGCAGCATGGCCAGCACCGCCACCACTGCCGGAAGCACGATCGCCGTTTCGGCAGTCACCGAACCTCGTTCACTGGAGACCTCCAGCGGCAGCGGCTGCTGCGCCGCCAGGCGGAATGCCCTGCGCGGGTGCAGGGCTGAAAGCCGGACCATGGTGCTCACACTGCCGTCAGGGCCAGCTCAACGAGGTTCATCAGCAGCCCCCGCACTTCGCCGCTGCGCAGGATCAGTACCAGCAGCCCGGCGAAAGCCACGGCTGCCAACGTGGCGATGGCGTACTCGGCAGTGGCCATCCCCGCCTCGGAACCGGCCAGGTCCCGCCACCTGCGCTGCGCCCTTTCGGCAGGGGCCGCCGGAAACTCAATGATGTCCGCGTCCCGGCCGGCGGCGGTCTCCGGTTCGGCCGCAGAGCCTGCGGGGCGGGGTGCCAGCGATGGTGTTGATGACATTTTTCCTCCTGTGGTTTGCCGCGGTGTTGCGGTATCCATGAGCTTTCCGGATGGGGATCAGGACGATCAGTGCGCTCTTCGCCGAGGTGGATATCCGCCCCATCCGCCGCTGTTGTGGAGGATGACTCGCGCGGGTCAAAGCCGGGGCAGCAGCGAGATCAGGACCGGCACGATGCCGAGGGCGACGAAGGAGGGAAGGGCGCACAGGCCCAGCGGCAGCACCAGCTTGGTGCCCAGGGCCGCCGCGCGGCGCTCGGCCTCCTGCCTGCGCCGCCGCCGGAGCTGTTCGGCCTGGGCATGGAGGATCTCAGCAGCCGGCGCCCCGGTCGCCGCGCCGAAAGTCAGCGCCTCGCGGATCCGGGCCAGGTCTTCGTCGTCGCCTGCGAGCGCCCACGCGCTCCCCCATTCCGTCCCCAGCTGCAGAGCCGAGGCGACCTTTTCCAGCCGCATCCGCCCGTCTCCTTCGGCCGCCCTGGCGAGCGTCCGTACCGCCGCCGGCAGCGAGGTGCCGGCCCGGAACATGGCGGCCAGCAGATCCAGCATGAGCGCCGGGTCCGGCAGCGGTGCATCCGCCCGTTCCCCCGCACCGGAAAGCCGTGGCGTCGCCCTACGGCCTGCTTCCGGCCCGGACACGCGCAGGGGCCTGCCACGAGATCCGGGCGGGTCCAGCAGCAAGAAGCCGGTGAGTGCCAGCAGTGCTGCCGCAAGTGCCGTCAGCATCCGGACTACTCCCGGGCCGCGGCGTCGACGAGCCGCCGGGACCAGTGACGGCCGCCCGCCAGCAGGGCCAGCCCGACACCGAGGATAAGCCATCCCGAGGGCGCCCCCAGGAGGATGCCCAGCGGATCAGCCCCCATCGCCATTCCGAGGCCGAGCCCGAGCAGCGGGAGCCAGCCCAGCAGCGTGGTCGTCGCCCGAGGTCCTGCCAGCGCCGTCCTGCGGGCAGCTGCCGCATCGAGCTGGTGCTGCAGGTGGTGCGCGTAGTTCTCCAGCAGCAGTGCCAGCGGCGCACCCGTCTGTTCCGCTGCGTCCCAGCACGCGCCGAGATCCCGCCAGAGCCGCACGGTCATTGCGCTGGCCTCCGGGGGCACGCCTGCGGGAAGCTTGACGTGCCGGAGCGCGGCAGCAACGCTCAGTCCCAAGCCGGCGGCCTGGCCGGCAGCGCGGATGCCAGGCCGCAGCAGGGCGGAAAGCGCGATCTGGCGCAGGGTTTCCGGAGCGCCGGCGTCCGGCCCCGCCGGGCCAGCCACGCCTTCGCCTCCCGTGCCGTAGAGCCGGCCCGCTTCGTCCCACATCCGTGCGGGAGTGCTGCCCGAACGCAGCAATGCGGCCAGTTGCCGGACGAACATCGGCAGTTCGTGCAGGCAGTCCGCATATGCCTTGCTGTTCGCGCCCCGCGTGCGGTTGCGCCTCCGCCGCCGCTCCCGGCGCAGGACGGTCCCCTGCACGCCGACCAGCAGGGCGGCCGCGAGGCACAGCAGGAAAACCGCCAGCCCGTTCATGCCGCCTCGTCCTCCGGCAGGGAATAGCCCGACCGTGCCAGCTGTACCCGCAGCGCGGTCCAGCCCGGTCCCGCCCGCAGGACGCCGCCGTCCATGCACAGTGCAGGTACCGTCTCCAGTGATCCCGCCGCCGTGCAGCGGATGAGGGCCAGCTCGGCGACTCCCCGCCCGCCCTCTGTCCGCTCCAGGTGGATGACCAGGTCCAGGGCGCTGCCGGCCTGCAGTGCCACGGCCTCCGGCGACAGCCCGGCCAGCGCGCCCATCGCCGCCAGGCGGGCCGGCACTCCGGCCGCGGAATTGGCGTGGACGGTGCCGCCGGCCCCGGCGTGCCCGGTATTCATGGCGG
Source organism: Arthrobacter mangrovi (assembly GCF_026011795.1). Lineage (GTDB taxonomy): Bacteria > Actinomycetota > Actinomycetes > Actinomycetales > Micrococcaceae > Crystallibacter > Crystallibacter mangrovi. Next base: position 478,370 of record NZ_BRVS01000001.1, read on the forward strand.
CCAGGAAGTCGCGCACTTCGGCGCCGCGGCATTCTCCGACCACCAGCCGGTCCGGCCGCATCCGCAGCGCCTGCCTGACCAGTTCGCCCAGGTCGACGGAGCCGCTGCCCTCCACATTGCTGTGCCGGCTCTGCAGTCCGATCACGTGCGGATGGTCCGGGTTCAGTTCGGCCGCGTCCTCGACCAGGACCAGCCGCTCGTGGACGGACGCCAACCCGAGCATCGCGGACAGCAGCGTGGTCTTGCCGGATCCGGTGGCGCCGCTGACCAGGAAACTCAACCGGCTGCCGACGACAGCCTCAAGGTACGGGATCCAGGCCGGCGTCTGCTTGAGCAGTTCGGCAAGGGTGAAGACCCGCGGGCGCCGGATCCTGATCGAGAGCAGGGTCCCCCGGGTGGAGACCGGCGGAAGGACCGCGTGGACGCGGTAGCCCTCGAGACGCACGTCCACGCAGGGGCTGCTGTCATCGAGCCGGCGTCCTCCGGCCGTCACCAGCCGGGCGGCCAGGGCCCGGACCTCGGCGTCGCTACCGAACACCACGTCGCTCCGCCGCAGCCCTGCCGTCCCGTCCGTCCACACGTCCTCCGGCCCGTTGACGAGGATGTCCGTGACTCCGCCTTCCTGCGCCAGCCGCTGCAGCGGACCCAGGCCGCGCAGGTCCGCGTTGAGCGTTTCGACGGCATCCAGCACAGCTGCCGTCCCAAGGACCTGGCCGCTCGTCTGGACCGCTGCGGCTACCCGGGCTCCCGTAACCGGCGACGGGTCCGACAGCACTGCGTCGCGGAAGGCGCTCAGGTCCAGCGGGGTCCCCAGCGGGGCTCGGGCGGCCCGCCGCCCATGCGTTCCCGTCCGAAAGTCCACCGCTCAGCCCGCTCTCGTCACGGCCGGCGAAACGGCCGGCGGAACAGCCGGCGAGACGGCCGGGCCCAGACGCCGCAGCAGGCGGCGGACGCTGCGGTGCGCGGCCTTCTCCAGCAGCCTGCCGCGGTCTTCGGCGGCAGCCATACCGCGCAGCCGCGGCAGGTAGCCCGCAAGTTCCACCCCGGCCTGCTCGGCGGCCAGGTCTTCGTCCATACCGGCCGGCAACGGGCCGCGGACCACCGCGCTGGTCGGGACCGGACGCAGGAAGCCGGCCGCCGCAGCAGCAGCCGCAATCCCGCGGGCACCCGCCGGCATGAGCAGCACCGCCCGGTCCGCCACGGCCAGCCAGCTGCCCGCTTCGGCGCGGACCCGGCCGGCGTCGACAATGACCAGGTCGAAACCGGCCGCCGCGCCTGTCATGACCTCCGTCACGGCCTGCCGGGGAATGTCCACCGCTCCCCCGCTGCGGCCCCAGCCGAGCAGGGAGAAGCCGTGGGCAGCAGGCAGCGAGGCGCGCAGCTGGCCGGGGTTGACCGAGCCCCGCACCCCGGCGAGATCCGGCCAGCGCAGTCCTTCGGCCTGTTCCCATCCCAGACCGGCTTCCAACCCTCCGCCCAGCTGGTCCGTGTCCACCAGCAGGGTCGTGCGTCCTCGGGCGGCGGCGTCCGCGGCGAGCCAGCCGGCCAGCGTTGAGCAGCCGAGGCCGCCGTTGGTTCCCAACACCGCGACCACCGTGCCGCGGGCGTCACCGTGCCTGCTGCGGCTAAGGTACTCGGCCAGCCAACCCGCGGCCTCGGGCAGCACGGCCACCCGATGCGCCGACGCTGCAGCCGCCTGTTCCCACAGGAGCGTGGATTCGTCCGGGAAACCGGCGACGATCACGTCCGCCGCCAGCCGGGGCAGCCTCGCGGCGGCGTCGCTGCCGAGCACCACCACGCTGCCTTCTGGTATGTGCCCGGCATCGTGGACCTCAAGCAGGCTGACGTCCACGCCGGCCGCCGCCGCAACCCGGGCCACTTCATCGCGCAGTCGCGCCGATGCGGTCACCAGCAGCACCTCGGCTCCGTCATGCCGCGGTGTCCAGTGCCGTGCCGCCAAACTTTCCGTCTGCATAACCACCAACCTGCCCCTCCGCGGGCGCCGGCGGAACCGCCGGTGCGTCCGCTGTGGACGGCCGTCAGCCTGTGGAGGACAAGCCACCGGCCGCCATCGGCGAAAATGGCTGGGTGTACATGGTCCTAGCGACTGGCCCCTCCGGCGACGGCGGCGCCGCCCGCGAACCCTCCTTCCTGCTGCAACGCGCGGACGCTACCGGCGCGCCCGCGGCACCGGCCGCCGTCGTTAGTTCAGCGGACCTTCCCGCCGCCGTGGCGGCGCTGGAGGAGCCGTCCCTGCGCTGGGTCTGGGAGGGGACCCGCAGGAGCTACCTGCCGCTGCTTCGCGCCGGAACCACGGTCGAACGCTGCCACGACCTGTCCCTAACCCGGGAGCTGCTCGTCCTGTCGCAGTACGCGGCGGACACCGGCTACATCCGGGCCCTGCGAGCCGACAGCGGGCGCCGGCCGGCGGAGCAGCCGCACCGGGACGACGAACAGGACCAATTCACGCTCTTCGACCAGCAGCCGCCGTCGGCGACCATCGGGGCGGTGCTGCAGGAGCTGCAGGACCAGCTGGCCGCGGTCGCCGGTTCGCCCCGCCGGGAGAGGCTCCAGCTCCTCGTGGCGGCCGAATCCGCGGGCGCCCTGGTCGCCGCCGAAATGGAACGGGCGGGCCTGCCCTGGCGCCGCGATGTGCACGAAGAGATCCTCACCCGGCTGCTCGGCCCGCGTCCGCGGCCGGGCCAACGACCGGCCCGGCTGGACTCGCTCGCCCGGGAACTGTACCGGCTGCTCGGGGTCCCCGCGTTCAACCCGGATTCGCCCCAGGAGCTGCTGCGCGCCCTGCACCGGGCGGACATCGAAGTGCGGAGCACGCGCTCCTGGGAGCTGCGGGAACACCGCCACCCGGCGATCGGTCCGCTGCTGGAATACAAAAAGCTCGCCCGGCTTGCCTCCGCCAACGGCTGGGAATGGCTGGAGTCCTGGGCCGGCGAGGGACGGTTCCGGACCGAGTACGTGGTCGGCGGGGTCGTGACGGGGCGGTGGGCTTCGCGGGGCGGCGGCGGCCTCCAGATCCCGCAGCAGGTCCGGGACGCGGCGCGTGCGGACGAGGGCCACCGGCTGGTGGTGGCCGACGCCTCGCAGCTGGAGCCGCGCATCCTCGCCGCGCTGGCCCGGGACGATGCGCTGGCGGCGGCCGCCCGGGGGCGGGACCTCTACCAGGGCATCGCCGACGTCGGGTTCGGCGGTGACCGTGCCAAGGCCAAGGTGGCCATGCTGGGCGCGATGTACGGGGCGACGACGGGCGAATCCGGCCGCCTGGTGCCGCAGCTCGCCCGGACGTATCCCCGGGCCCTCGCGACCGTCGAGCGCGCGGCCCGGGCCGGCGAGGCCGGAGAAGTGGTCAGCAGCCATCTGGGCCGGGGCTGCCCTGAGCCCTCGCCGGCATGGCGGCGCGCCCAGCTCAGCGCGACCGCGGAGGAACAGCGGCGGGCGGATGCGGCCGCGCGCAGCCGGGGCCGTTTCACGCGCAACTTCATCGTGCAGTCGACGGCGGCGGAGTGGGCCCTGTGCTGGCTGGCGGAAGTACGGCGGCGGCTGCGCGCCTCCGCGGCGTCCGGCACCTTCATCGGGGAACTGGTGTTCTTCCTGCATGACGAGGTGGTCCTGCATGTGCGGCAGGACCAGGCCGACGCCGCCTGCGCCCTCGTGGCGGAAGCGGCGGCGGATGCGACCCGGCTCATGTTCGGGCGTATTCCCGTCGAGTTCCCCGTCAGCATCGCGGCCGTCGACTCCTATGCCGAGGCCAAGTAGCGGCTTTTCCACAGCCCGCGGACGGGCCGTGGCCGCCGCCGGCGGCGTCGCATAGCCTCGTCCCCAGGACGGCCGGGAAGGCCGTGCGGCGGAGGAGGAGAATGGCAGTCCTGACGATCGACACCGAGGCCCTGGACGCGTCGGCCGCGTCGGCTGAGGGCGCTGCCGCGGACCTGGCCGCGCTGCGGCGGGACGCCGTCGCCAGGTCGGCCGCAGCTGCCGGCATGTCCGGCTGGGAAACCGAGGCCTTGGCATGGGGCGAGGCCTACGACGACGCCGCGGCCGGCATCCTGGGCGCGCTGGACCAGCTGTCGGCCGCCTACGCCTCGGCCGGATTCCACACCCGGGTGGCGGCTTCGCTTTACGCCTTCACCGAGCAGTTGTCCGGCGGGGCGCCGGTACCGTACGAAGTCCCGCCGGAACCGGTCGCCTCGGTGTGCCCGCCGCAGGCCGTGTCCGCGGTAGGGGGCCGGATCCCGCTGATGCCGGAATTCGGCCAGGTGGTCGCGGACGCCGCCGGCCGGGCCTGGCCGTCGGGCGATGCCGCGGCCATGCGCGCCACGGCCGCCGCCTGGTCCTATGTCGCCGCCGAACTTGAGGCGGAAGCGGACCGGGCTCTGTCCTCGGCCACCTCGCCGCTTGCCGGCCAGCGCTCCGCGGACATCGCGCTGCTCGAAGAGCACCACGGCCAGCTCCACCGCGGCAGCCTGGACATTGCCGAGGCGTGCCGTGCCCTCGCCGCCGGCTGCACGCAGATGGCGGAGACGGTCGAAGACACCCACGCCCAGCTGGCGGCCGAAATCGAGTCCTTCGTGCGCGACGTCGCCGTGTCCGTCGGTGTCTCGGTCCTCGTGTCCGTGCTCAGCGCGGGAATCGGGGCCGTGCTCGCAAATGCCGCGGCGGCCGGCCGGTTCCTGGCTGCGGTCCGGGTCTTTCAGCTGGTCACCGATCGTTTCGCCGCCGACGCGGGCATCGCGCGGCAGCTGCTGCGCACCTCCGGATCGGCGCTGGCCGGCAGCCTGCCCAAGAGCCTGCGGACGGCGGTCCTGCCGTTTGCCGCCGGGAGGCGGCAAACGGTGATCCGGCTGGGCGGGCTCAGCGGACCTACGCCCGTCGGCCGGGCCGTCGAATCGGCGCGCACGGGCGGTGACTACGCCCTGTCCTTTGCCGCCTCGGGACCGGCCGGCATCCTGTCGCACGGGCTGGCCAAGGCGGCCAAGACCGGCTTGGAACGGGCCTCAGGCGGCGCGGGCTCCGGAATCGCCGCGCGCTCGTCCTTCACCGGGAGGGTCATCCGCAACCTGGACTTCGGGTCCAGGTTTTCGATTGTCGCCGTGGGCGCCGGCCGACAGCACGGCCGGCTCCAGGATGCGGGACGAACGGCATCGGAGGACGGGTTCCTCCGCGCGGCCGCCGCGCCTGCCCTACCCTCGATCACGCCGGCAACGATCGTCATGCCGGCGCGGTTGCGGCTGAAGCTCGGCGTTACTCCCCGGCCGGTCGGGCGGGACGCAGCGGAGCGGGGATTTCTCGCGACGCGTCCCAGGGCATTGTCCACCCCAGGTCGTCAAAAAGATGGCTCAGCAGGATCGCGGTGAAGCCCCAGACCGTCACGCCGTGGACGAGGAAGCAGGGGCTCTTGAAGACGTGGCCGCCGCGCTTCACGACCGCCGTCCGCCGGTTCTGCGGATCGAGCAGGTCGGCGACCGGGACCCGGAAGACCTGCGCCGATTCCGCGAAATCCACCACGGAGACGGGCGACGGCGACGTCCACCACGCGAGGACAGGCGTCACGAGGAAGTTGCTGACGGAGAGCGGGATCTCGGGCAGCGTGCCGAGGACCTCGACGCCGCCGGCATCCAGGCCGGTTTCCTCGACCGCTTCCCGGAGCGCTGCCGCCACCGGTCCGTCGTCGTCCGGGTCGATTCCGCCGCCGGGGAACGCCACCTGGCCCGGGTGCGAGGACAGCGTCGCCGCCCGCTCGATGAACAGCAGGTCCAGATCGTCCGGCACGACGGAGTGATGGAACTCGGCGGGCGTGTCGTCCAGGGCTCCGAAGAGCATCAGGACGGCAGCCGTCCTGGCTTCGTCCTCGTCCAGTTCGACGTTGTACCAGCGCTCCCGGTCGCGGACCGACAGCCGTTCGTGGAGCGGCACGCTCACCAGCTTTTCAAGATCCGCCTTGGCACTCATGCATCCAGCTTAAAACCGGCGGCCCGCAGTTCGGCCCGTGTCTGCCCGGTGCGCATCCGGGCCAGCAGTTCCTCCCGCCCGGGAGCCAGCTCGTACTTCAGGAGTTTGGCCGCTTTGTCCGGATCGACCTCCCCCTCGCCGAAGGACGGGCAAAGGTCGGCCACGGCGCAGGCACCGCAGGCCGGCTTCTTCGCATGGCAGACCCTGCGGCCGTGGAACACCACGCGGTGCGACAGCATGGTCCAGTCCTTGGGCTCGAACAATTCGGCCACGTCGAATTCGACCTTGACCGCATCGGTGGAGGACGTCCAGCCAAAGCGCCTGGCGAGCCGGCCGAAATGGGTATCCACCGTGATGCCCGGGATTCCGAAGGCGTTGCCCAGCACCACGTTCGCCGTCTTGCGGCCCACTCCGGCCAGCGTGACGAGGTCCTCGAGCCGGCCGGGGACCTCCCCGTTGTACTCGTCGACGATCCGGTTCGAGAGCGCCAGCAGGCTCTGGGCTTTCGCGCGGAAGAACCCGGTGGGCCGGATCATCTCCTGCAGTTCCGCCTCGTCCGCCTCGGCCATAGCCCTGGCATCCGGATAGCGGGCGAACAGGGCCGGCGTCGTCGCGTTCACGCGGACGTCCGTCGTCTGCGCGGACAGGACCGTCGCCACGACCAGTTCGAAGGGGTTGCGGAAGTCCAGCTCCGCGACCGCGTACGGGTACTGTTCGGCGAGGATCTTGTTGATCCGCCGCGCGCGGCGCTTGAGCGCCAGCGGCGTCTCTTCCGCGCCGGTCCTGCGCGGCCTGCGCGCGGTCCGCTCAGGCACGCTCAATGTTCGTCAGGTCCCGAAGCACCCCGACGCGCCCGTCCGTGTGCTGGACCAGGAACTCATCGCCGCGGTCCTGCAGGGCCAGGATCCAGGCCCCGGGTTCCAGGGTGAACGCCACCTGGCCGGTGTTCTCATCGAACACGGGGCGGGTCCGGCCGACGGCGAACCAGAAGGCCTCGTACGTGACCTCCTCTTCCGGCTCTTCGTAGTGCTCGCGCGTGGCGCTGATCGGCGTGGCCGAGGCCGTCGTGCTGCCCGCAGCCACCGAGCCCATTGCCGCGGTCCTGGGGTACGACGCCGTTGCCTCCTCTGCGCGTTCCTCCCGCTGGGCGCGGTCCTGTTCCTGCGGGGCGCGGTCCTGCTCGTGCGCGGCGCGCTCGGTCTCCGCAGCGGTCCGGCCGGTGCCGCCGGCCGCGGAGAGCGCGGCATCGGGCTGGCCCTTGGCGGCATCGGGGCCGCGTGAGCCGGCGCCGGCGATGCTGTTCGCCTCGGTTTTGGCACCAAGCTCGGCGGGCGGGGTGGATTCCTTTGCGGCCTCGGCCGAGGCCGCCGCGCTGCTTTCCCGGGCGGAACGGCCCGCTGCGGCAACAGCCTCGTCATCCGAGACCGGGATTCCCACGGCTTCGCCGTCGGCTGCGCCAGGTGCCGCCTCATCGTCCGACGCGGCGGGAGATTTCGCAGCCGCCCCCGTCGGCGCCGTCACCCGATGGCCCTCACCGAGGCGGTCCGCCCCGGCGGCCCCTGCTCCCGCCGTGCGCGACGAGGCGGAAGTGCCTGACGGGCGCTGCGTCCCGGTTCCGGCCGCTGCTCCGGCCCCCGGGGTGCCTGCCGAGGCCGCGGAGCCCGCTCCGGCTCCGGCGGCTCCGGCGGCTCCGGCCGCTCCGGCGACTGCAGCTCCGGCCTTCGACCCCGCTGCCGGGGAGGAAACGGAAGCATCTTTGGCCTGGTCCCCCCGGGACAGGCCGGCAGCACCTGCGGATCCGCTCTTTGCCTCGACGGCGGTGCTGCCCTGCCGCTCCCCGGCTCCAGGGCGGGTCCCTTCGGCGGCTGAAGCGAAGGCGCTGTGCCCCGCCGGCCCGCCGGCTGCGTTTGCTGTTGCTCCGGCTGAAGCACCGCCGGCCGCCTGGCCCGCCCGGGCTGCCGGGGCCGTGGCGGCCTTGGGCTTGGCCGCCTTCGGCCGCGGCTCGACGGCGTCGCGGGCCACCGGGTGCGCCGTGGTCTCCGGCCGTCCCACGAAGTCTGCCCGGAACTGCGGAATCCAACGGGCGCAGACGGTCGCGGCCAGCAGGCCCAGACCGCCGACGAAGCCGATGATGGACACGGGCTTGAGCCCCGAAACCAGCTCGAGGAAGTAATAGGCGGCGTTGAAGCACGCCACCACGGAGGCGAACTGGTCCACGGACAGGGACCCGATCCGCAGCTTGGTCTTCGGGGCCAGCCTGCGGATGGCGAACAGAACCAGCACGATGACCGGCAGCAGGATGCTGAGGCCGAGCTGGAAGAGCCCGCCGGAGTTCCACATGTTGAAAACAATTCCCCGGAATACCCCCGCGGGCAGCACCGACGCGAGGAACAGCAGGACTACCGACAGCGCCACGGTGATGTCGCGCATCGTGAAGGGGCCTGCCACCGCCTCTCCCACGCCGTCGCGGTTGGTCACGGCAGGATCAGTCATCGTCTATCTCCGTTCGTTTCGGCCACCAGAGCCAGCTGATTTCAGCGTAGTCAACGATGTGGGCCTTCACTAGCCGAACCGCGGCAGCGCGCCGAACCCGATCTGACCGTTCGGCGCAGATTTGCAGCCTTTTACATCGCCGAATGTGACGGGGCACACTGGCGTCGGAGGCACGCGCTAGTGTGATAATCGACACGGATGGCAGCCGCTGCCATCGGCAGGCCATGCAAGCCGCAACACGAAAGGTCTTCGAATGTCTGAAGCCAACGGTGCCTCGTCCGCAGCCAAGAGCGATGCCCTGGAGAACCTCCTCCAGGAGAACCGGAAGTTCGCACCCAGTGAGGAGTTCGCCGCCAACGCGGTCGTCCACGCTGACATCTACGCGGAAGCGGACGCCGACCGCGTGGCGTTCTGGGCCAAGCAGGCCCGCGAGCTGTTGACGTGGGACACGGATTTCACCCAGACGCTGGACTGGTCCGAGGCACCCTTCGCGAAGTGGTTCGTCGGCGGCACCCTCAACGCTGCCTACAACGCGCTGGACCGCCATGTCGAGAACGGCCTGGGCGACCGGGTGGCCATCTACTTCGAGGGTGAGCCAGGCGACACCCGGACCTACACGTACGCGCAGCTGACCGACGAGGTCAAGAAGGCGGCCAATGCCTTCGAGTCACTCGGGGTGGGCAAGGGAGATCGCGTGGCCGTCTACCTTCCGATGATTCCCGAGGCCGTCATCACGATGCTGGCCTGCGCGCGGATCGGTGCCATCCACTCGGTGGTGTTCGGCGGGTTCTCCGCGGACGCGCTGCGCAGCCGCATCGACGATGCGGAAGCCAAGCTCGTCGTCACGGCGGACGGCACCTACCGCAGGGGCAAGCCGAGCCCGTTGAAGAACGCGGTGGACGCTGCGCTGGAGGCCGAGGGGCACAGCGTGGGCAACGTCGTCGTCGTGAAGCGCAACGGCGAACCGGTGGACTGGCACGAGGGCCGCGACCAGTGGTGGGACGACGTGGTGGAGAGCGCCCCGGCCGAGCATTCCCCGGTCCCGCACGACTCGGA
>NZ_BRVS01000002.1 GCF_026011795.1 Arthrobacter mangrovi
CGGATCCTGCGGCAGGTAGCCGACTTCGCCGTTGCGGGTCACCTGGCCGGCGGCCGGAATGCCCTCGCCCGCCAGCACCCTCGTCAGGGTGGTCTTGCCGGCACCGTTGCGGCCGACCAGCCCGATCTTGTCCCCCTTGTCCACCCGGAAGGACACCGCCTCCATGAGCAAACGCGCTCCGGCTCGCAGCTCAAGTTCGCTGACGGTAATCACAGATGGGACCTCTCGATGGGGATGGGGGCCGGAATGGGCCCCATCCATTCTACGGGCCCCCTGGTCTTAGTCGGAAACCTACAAGACCCCGCGGGCCTGCAGGGGCTATTGTCTGTGTGAATCACCGGCCGTTTGTGCCGGATCGACAGAAGGAATCCCACCATGCCCGCTTCGGAAGACATCCGGCACTCCCCTTCGGCAGAGTCAGGACCGGCACGGCCCGGAACGGCGGCGCCGGATCCGGTGTCCATCCCGGCACCGCCCGCCGTCGGCAAGGGTCGCCGCTCCTGGACCGGCACCGACCTCGCGCTGATCGCCGTTTTCGCCGCCCTCACGGCCGCCTCGGTCGCCGTACCGCCCATCCCGGCCGGCAATATCCTCGGCGTGCCGATCACCCTGCAGACCATGATCGTGGCCCTGGCGGGCCTGGTCCTGGGCGCCTCGCGTGCCGCGGCGGCCGTCGGACTGTACGTCCTGCTCGGCCTGGTCGGGCTGCCCATCTTCGCCGGCTTCCAGGGCGGACTCGGCGTGCTGGCAGCGGGCTCGGCCGGCTACCTGCTGTCCTTCCCCTTCACCGCGGCCCTGGTCGGTTTCCTCGCCGGCATCATCCTCCGTCGAAGCTCCAAGGTTGGCACCGTGACCACGGTGCTGCTCTTCCTGGCCGCAACCGCCGGCACGCTGCTGACCCATGCCATGGGCGTGGCCGGCATGATGCTCAACGGCCAGCTGGCGCTGCCGGCGGCGCTCGTAGCCGACCTTCCCTTCATCCCCGGCGACCTCGCCAAGAACGCCGTGGCGGCCGCGATCGCCCTGAGCCTGCACAAGGCCTTCCCCGACCTGCTGCGCCGGAAGCGTTGAGCATGATCCGGTTCCGGAGCGTGCGGGTGCTGGGCGACAGGGCGGGCGAGACGCCGGCCGCGCCCATCCTGAGCGTGCCAGAACTGGAGCTGACGGAGGACCGGATCAGCGTGATCGGGGCCAACGGCTCCGGAAAGTCGACGCTGCTGAAGCTCATCAACGGGCTCGTGGTCCCGGACGAAGGAGCCGTGGACGTGGACGGCCTCGGCACCGCCTCGGACGGGGCCGCCGTCCGGCGCCGGGTGGCCTTCGTTTTCACGGACCCGCTGTCCCAGCTGGTCATGCCGACCCCGCTGGAAGACGCCGAGTTGTCCCTGCGCCGGAAGTACCGCAAACGGACCGAGCGGCGCGCTGCCGCCTTGTCGCTGCTCGAGGACTTCGGGCTTGCGCACTTGGCGGACCAGAGCATCTACCAGCTCTCCGGTGGAGAACGCCAGCTCGCGGCGTTGGCCAGCGTGCTCGCCGTCGACCCCGCTGTGCTCGTGCTGGATGAGCCCTCCACGCTGCTGGACCTGCGCAACACAATGCTGCTGCGCCGCCGGCTCGCCGCGCTGCCACAGCAGCTGGTCACCGCAACCCATGACCTGGAGCTTGCACAGGACAGCGTCCGCACCCTGGTGGTGGACCAAGGCCGGATCGTGTACGACGGCGAGCCGGCGGCCGCCGTGTCCTTCTACCGTGAGCTGAGCGCCCACGTCGCGGGGAGCGGCTGAATGCGCGGCCACGCCCATTTGGTCAGCGCCTACGTACCCGGCAGCAGCTGGCTCCACCGGGCACCGCTCGCGCTGAAGTTCGGACTCCTCGTGGCCGCAGGGGTGGCCGTGCTGGCCCTCCCCGGACCGAGGCCGCGCGCCGTGGTGCTTGCCGCCGTCGTTATGGTCCACCTGGCGGCGGGCCTGCCCGCCCGCCGGCTGGTGGCGCCGCTGCGCAGCATGTGGCTGTTCCTGCTGGTGGTGCTCGGGTACCGCTGGTGGGTTGACTCGCTCCCCGCAGCGCTGGGCGTCGCGGCCGGGCTCCTCGCGTGCATCTACGCCGCCAACCTGTTGACGTCCACCACGGAGGTCCAGCGGCTGCTGGACGGCCTGGTCGCGGCGGTCACGCCGCTGCGGCGTTTCGGTGCGGACCCCGAGCGCTTCGCGCTGACCATCGGGCTGATGCTGCGCAGCATCCCGTTCCTGCTCGGCTCCCTGCACGATGTCCGGGACGCGGCGCGGGCCCGGGGCCTCGGGACGTCGCCGCGGGCCATCGTGCAGCCGGTCCTGATCGGCGCCGTGGCGTACGCCCGGCAGACCGGCGACGCCCTGGCCGCGCGTGGGCTCGGCGAAAAGGCCATGGACTGACCCGCCGGACGGGACCGGACGCTATTGTTAGCGCATGAGTTTCAATCAGGGCTCGCGGCTTGACACGTCCCAGGTTTCGGACCGGCGCGGCGGCATGGGCGGGAAGATTGCCATCGGCGGCGGAGGGCTGATCCTGCTGATTGCCAGCCTGCTCGGCGTCCCGCCCGAGCTGCTGCAGAGCCTCACCGGCGCCGCCCCGACGTCGGAGCAGGTGGCCACCGACGGCCAGGAACTCAGGCAGGAATGCGAGACCGGGGCCGATGCGAATGCGCGGCGCGATTGCCGGGTTGTCGCCACGGTCAACAGCCTCAACCGCTATTGGGGCGAGGCGCTCCCCCGCTACAACCTGCAGTATCCGGTTCCCGCTGCCGTGCTGTTCGACGGACAGGTCAGCACCGGCTGCGGCAGCGCCACCAGCGCCGTCGGACCGTTCTACTGTCCGCGGGATTCCACCGCCTACTTCGATGTCGGCTTCTTCGACCAGCTCACGGACCAGCTCGGCGCCGCCGAGGGACCGCTGGCCGAGGAATACGTTGTGGCCCACGAGTTCGGGCACCACATCCAGAACCTGACCGGGGTTCTGGACTACTCGCAGCAGGACCCGCAGGGCCAGGGCTCCGGGGCCGTCCGCGTGGAGCTGCAGGCAGACTGCTACGCGGGAGTCTGGGCGGGCAACGCCACCGAGCAGATGGATCCGGCTACGGGCGAGCCGTTCATGCAGCCCCTGACCAGCCAGGACCTGAGCGACGCGCTCTCCGCGGCCTCTGCCGTCGGCGATGACCGGATCCAGTCGGCCAGCAGCGGGCAGGTCAACCCGCACACCTGGACCCACGGCTCCAGCGAGCAGCGCCAGGCATGGTTCTCGCAGGGCTACGAAAGCCGGGATCCGGGCGCCTGCGACACCTTCAACGCCGCCAATCTGGACCGGCCCTAGAGGTTGCGGTCCTCCACCTCTGCCCGCGCCTCATCGCCGAAGCCGGGCAGGTAGCCATCCGGCTCGCGGCCCATCGCGAGGTCGAGCGCCAGGAAGACGAATCCCGCGCCGAGCCAGAGCAGCAGGACCAGCACGCTGTTGACCAGGACCGGACCGATGCCTGCCAGGCCTACGTCGAGCAGCGGGTAGGGATACCAGGACGTGGCCGCGCCGCGGATCAGCGTACCGAGGAGCCATGCGGCGGGATACACGAGGGACCAGAGGACCCGCAGCGGCGTGATCCTGGGCCGCGGCCCGAAGATCAGCCAGCCGACAATGACCATGATGGGCACCGCGTAGTGCAGGAGCCGGTCCGCGAAGACCGCCGTGGGGTTCAGGGCGGCAAAGGCCGGCACGCCGCGGAAGGGCGTGAACTGGAGCAGGAGCAGCAGCGATGTCCCGGCCAGCGTGATAACGCGGACCGCGCGCCAGACGGGTCCCCCGGCGCGGGCGGGCTCCATGAGGAGGCTGAGCGAGACGATGAAGACGAGGGCGTTGAGGTGGAGGCTGGCCGACGCGAGGAAGTTCCACCAGGTGTGGGCCGGGGCCACCGCCTGCGCCGGCGATTCCCCGGTGGCCATGATCTGCAGGACCAGCCCGAGGACCGCCATCAGGGCCGTTGCGCCGTGGAACAGGCGCGCCGCGGTTTCCTCGTTGTAACGTCCGGCGGCCGGGCCGGCAAGGGTTGGTTCTGCCATGCCTCGATGCTAGCGCCAATTACGACGGCGGCGGGCGGCACGGGCGGTTAAAGCAGTGGTTGCCGGCCCCTGGCCGGGACCGGCAACCACAGCAGCCGCACAGGGCAGCTGGATGTTAGGGCAGCTAGATGTTGAAACCGAGGGCACGCATCTGGTCGCGGCCGTCGTCCGTGATTTTCTCCGGACCCCACGGCGGCATCCAGACCCAGTTCAGGCGCCATTCGTCGACGACGCCGTCAAGCGCCTTGCCGGTCTGCTCTTCGATGACGTCCGTCAGCGGGCAGGCCGCGGTGGTGAGCGTCATGTCGATCAGCAGCGCGCCATCCTCGGCGTACTTGAGGCCGTACAGAAGCCCGAGGTCAACGACATTGACGCCGAGTTCGGGGTCGATGACGTCCTTCAGGGCCTCTTCGACGTCCTCCAGCGAGGTGCGGGAAGCGTTGGTTTCGGTCATGATCAGGCCTTTGCAGCGGTAGGCAGGAAGCGGTCGTAGCCTTCCTCTTCCAGCCGGTCCGCGAGTTCGGGGCCGCCCTCTTCGGCGATCTTGCCGTCGACGAAGACGTGCACAAAGTCGGGCTTGATGTAGCGCAGGATCCGCGTGTAGTGGGTGATGAGCAGGGTGCCCAGGCCGCCGGCCTCGTGGACCCGGTTGTGGCCTTCGGAGACGACCTTGAGGGCGTCGACGTCGAGGCCGGAGTCGGTTTCGTCCATGATGGCGAACTTCGGCTTGAAGAGCTCGAGCTGCAGGATCTCGACGCGCTTCTTCTCGCCGCCGGAGAAGCCCTCGTTGACGTTGCGCTGGGCGAAGTCCGCGTCGATGCGCAGCTGGCTCATCGCTTCCTTGACGTCCTTGGTCCAGGTGCGCAGCTTCGGAGCCTCGCCGTCCAGGGCGGTCTTGGCGGTGCGCAGGAAGTTGGTCATCGTCACGCCGGGGACCTCGACCGGGTACTGCATGGCGAGGAAGAGGCCGGCACGGGCGCGCTCGTCCACGCTCATCTCCAGGACGTCCTCGCCGTCCAGGGTGATGGAGCCGGAGTCCACGGTGTAGCGGGGGTGGCCTGCGATGGTGGAAGCCAGCGTGGACTTGCCGGAGCCGTTCGGGCCCATGATCGCGTGGATCTCGCCGGTGTTGATGGTGAGGGAAACGCCCTTGAGGATTTCCTTCTTGCCCTGCTCAGTCTCGATGCTGACGTGGAGGTCCTTGATGTCCAGAGTCGACATATTCTCTGCTTTCTCCTGTGCGGTCGCCGTTATCGCCAGACGGCCGCTTCGTGAAGTTGTTGAAATTCTTAGTGCAAGTCCGGAGCGCCGGCTCCGTTGATGACGGTCGCGACGTCGACGTACACGTCGTCGCCGTCGACCGTCAGCGCAAACACCGGGACGGGGTCATACGCCGGCAGGCTCAGGGGCTGGCCGCTGCGCAGGTCGAACTGGGAACCGTGGCCCCAGCATTCGATCGTGCAGTCCTCGACGTCGCCTTCCGAGAGCGAGTAGTCCTCGTGCGAGCACGTGTCCCCCAGCGCATGGAGTTCGCCGTCGGAATCGCGCACGACCGCCACCGGATAATCGTCGATCAGGATGCGCAGCGCCTGCTTGACCTGCACTTCGGAAGCCTTGCAGACGAGCTTTCCCCGCGGTGTTTCCGCCATCAGAGGTTCCCTGCCGCCAGTTCCCGCTCGACGGCCTCGGTCAGCCGCTCCTCCAGCTCCGGAACCCGGATCTGCTGGATGATTTCGTTGAGGAAGCCGCGGACCACCAGGCGGCGGGCTTCATCCTCGGGGATGCCGCGGGCCATCAGGTAGAACAGGTGCTCGTCGTCGAACCGTCCGGTGGTGCTGGCATGGCCGGCACCCTCGATCAGGCCGGTCTCGATCTCCAGGTTCGGCACGGAGTCGGCGCGTGCGCCGTCCGTCAGGACCAGGTTGCGGTTGGCCTCGTAGCTGTCGGTGCCCTCGGCCTCCTTGCGGATCAGGACGTCGCCCACCCAGACGGTGTGCGCGGCCTCGCCCTGCAGCGCGCCCTTGTACAGCACGCGCGACTTGCAGTTCGGCACCGCGTGGTCGACGAACAGCCGCTGCTCCAGGTGCTGCCCAGCGTCGGCGAAGTAGAGGCCGAAGAGCTCGACGTCGCCGCCCGGCTGGCTGAACCGCGCCGACGGAGTCACGCGGACCAGGTCGCCGCCGAGGCTGACGGCCACGTGCTTGAACTTCGCATCGCGGCCGATCTTGGCCTGCTGCGACGAGGCGTGCACGGCGTCGTCGTTCCATTCCTGGACGGAGACCACGGTGAGCTCGGCGCCGTCGCGGACGTCGATCTCGACGTTCTGCGACACCGTTGTGGTGCCCTTGTGGTCGAGGACGACGACGGCCTTGGAGAAGCGCTCGGCGACGATCACCAGGTGCTGGGCCGAAGCCTCGGTGCCCGTGCCTTCAATCGCGACGACGACGCCGGTCTCCAGTTCCGTTTCGGCCGGAATGGTCAGCACGGTGGCCTCGGTGAAGGCCTCCCAGGCTGCCGCGGACACCCGGTCCTCGGGAATGCCGGCGCTGCCGATGCGGGCGTCGCTGCGGTCCACGGTCTCCACCTTCACGGCGGACGGGGCTTCACTGCCTTCCGGACCGGTGACGGTCACGGTCGGGGCGGCACCCGTGAGTGCCTCCGTGTGCAGGCCGCGGAGGCGCTTCAGCGGGGTGAACCGCCAATCCTCCTCGCGCCCGGTCAGCTGCGGGAAATCGGCCAGCTGGTAGGAGGTGCGGCGTCCGGCGCGGGAGCTGTCCGGAACGCCGACGCCGCCGCCGTGGCTGTGGCCCTTGGTGCTGGCACCGGCGAGCGGCCCCTGGCCGGCGTTGACCGGCGAGAGGTCCTCGCCTTCCTCGGAGAACCCGTCGATGGCCGGAGCACCGATGCGTGCTTTCTCAGTGGTCTCAGTCATTAACCTACGGATCCTTCCATCTGCAGTTCGATCAGGCGGTTGAGCTCGAGTGCGTATTCCATCGGCAGCTCGCGGGCGATGGGTTCGACGAACCCGCGCACGATCATGGCCATGGCCTCGTCCTCGGGCATGCCGCGGGACATCAGGTAGAAGAGCTGCTCTTCGCTGACGCGGGAAACCGTCGCCTCATGCCCCATGGTCACGTCGTCCTGCCGGACGTCGATGTAGGGGTAGGTGTCGGAGCGCGAGATCGTGTCCACCAGCAGGGCGTCGCACACCACGCTGTTCTTGGAGTTCTTCGCGTTCTCCCGGACCTGGACGAGGCCGCGGTACGCAGCCCGCCCGCCGCCGCGCGCCACCGACTTGGAAACGATGGAGCTGGAGGTGTTCGGGGCGATGTGGACCATCTTGGACCCGGTGTCCTGGTGCTGGCCTGCGCCTGCGAACGCGATGGAAAGGGTCTCGCCCTTGGCGTGCTCGCCGGTCAGGTACACGGCCGGGTACTTCATGGTGACCTTGGAGCCGATGTTGCCGTCGACCCACTCCATGGTCGCGCCTTCATGGGCGACGGCGCGCTTGGTCACCAGGTTGTAGACGTTGTTCGACCAGTTCTGGATCGTCGTGTAGCGGACGCGGGCGCCCTTCTTCACGACGATTTCGACGACGGCCGAGTGCAGCGAGTCCGAGGTGTAGATCGGCGCGGTGCAGCCTTCGATGTAATGGACGTACGAATCCTCGTCCGCGATGATGAGCGTGCGCTCGAACTGGCCCATGTTCTCCGTGTTGATGCGGAAGTAGGCCTGCAGCGGGATCTCGACGTGGACGCCCTTCGGGACGTACACGAAGGAGCCGCCGGACCACACGGCAGTGTTCAGGGAGGCGAACTTGTTGTCGCCCACCGGGATCACGGAGCCGAAGTATTCCTCGAAGATCTCCGGGTGTTCCTTGAGTGCGGTGTCGGTGTCCAGGAAGATGACGCCCTGGGCTTCCAGGTCCTCGCGGATCTGGTGGTAGACCACCTCTGACTCGTACTGGGCGGCGACGCCGGAAACGAGGCGGCTCCGCTCGGCCTCGGGGATGCCGAGCTTCTCGTAGGTGTTCCGGATGTCCTCGGGCAGGTCCTCCCACGAGGCGGCCTGCTTCTCCGTCGAGCGGACGAAGTACTTGATGTTGTCGAAGTCGATCCCGGAGAGGTCCGCACCCCACGTCGGCATGGGCTTGCGGTCGAAGTACTTCAGGCCCTTGAGGCGGAGATCCAGCATCCATTCCGGCTCGTTCTTCTTAGCCGAAATATCCCGGACGACTTCCTCGTTCAGGCCGCGGCGCGCGTTGGCGCCCGCATCGTTCTTATCCGCCCAACCGAACGCGTAGTTCCCGATGCCATGCAGCTCGGGGTTCTTCTCAAGGATCTCGGAAATGGTGGTGTCGGAGACATCGGTGTTGCCGACGGCATCCTTCACGCCCTGATCCACTTGGTCCGTCATTACGGCCTCTCCTGCAGATTGATGGATACTCTTCTGGTGCCTGGCGCCGGCTCGGAATTCCGAACCGCAGACCTTGTTCGCCCCACGGGAATGTGGGTCGTACAGACGTGGCCCCCGCTCGAGAGGGTGGACAGGCGGCGCACATCCACTCCGAGCAGTCGGGCAAAAACTTCGGTTTCGCTGTCGCAGAAAGCGGGGAACTCCGCCGCGAGCTGCTGGATCGGGCAGTGCCCCTGGCACAGCTGCACTGCCAGCATGGTGCTGTGCGGCGACTTCTGGCCAACCACGGTGGTCGAGCCGACGAAGCCGTCTTCGCTCAAGGCCTTGGCCAGCGCCTCGGCCTTCGCCTCGATCTCCGGCCCTGCCGCCTCGACGACGGGGCGGTAGCGTTGTTCCATGTCGGCGTAGCGCCGCCGGGCGAAGGCCGCCACGGCTTCCTCGCCGGCCGCCTCGGACAGCGCGTTGAGGGCGTCGCGGGCGATCACCAGGTAGTCATCGCCGAGCTTCGACTGGCCCTGCCGGCTGAGCACATAGCGGCGGGCGGGACGCCCTGCCCCGGTGGCCGAGTTGGTGACCAGCTTGATCTCGATCAGGCCGGCGCGTGAGAGCGCATCCAGGTGCCGCCGGACCGCCGCGGGCGTGAAGCCCAGGATCTCGCCCAGCTCAGCGGCGCTGACCGGGCCGTGCTCCAAAACGGCGTGCAGGACCTTGTCCCGCGTGCGCTCCTCGGTTTCCGCCGCCTGGGCGCGCGAAGAGGGAGGGTTGGTCATGGAATACACAACACAATCATGACTTAATCTCTTCCCGCCCTCCAGTAAGGCGCCCCTTAGCGCGGGCCGGAAAGGCCGCGGCGGGTGCCTCTACGTCGCGTAGAATGTTCTGGTGCCTCATTCCGATCCCTGCCTCGACATCCAGGGGCTCGTCAAAGATCTTGGGCCGGTCGCGGCGCTGGACGGCAAGATGGTCCGCGTAATCGACGGCGTGCACCTGCGCGCCTTCCCGGGCCAGGTTACCGCGCTGCTCGGTGCCAACGGGGCCGGCAAGACGACCACGCTCGAGTGTGCCCAGGGCCTGACCCGGCCCAACGGCGGCAGCGTCCGGCTCCTCGGCAAGGATCCTTTCGAAGCCGGAGCCGGCCTGCGCAGCCGCGTCGGAGTCATGCTGCAGGAAGGCGGCCTGCCCCAGGCCATCCGGCCCGTTCCGCTGCTGCGCCACGTGGCCGGCATGTACAGCAGGCCGCGCAGCGTCGACGACCTCGTCGAGCGGCTGGGCATCCACCACTTCTCCAACACCCCGATCCGCCGCCTCTCCGGCGGCCAAAAACAGCGGGTCGCCCTCGCCGCGGCGCTGGTCGGAGACCCCGAAGTCCTGTTCCTGGACGAGCCCAGCGCCGGCCTCGACCCGCAGTCCCGCGCAGTGGTCTTCGACCTGATCCAGGAGCTGCGTGCCGAGGGACTGGGCATCATCCTCACCACGCACCTTATGGACGACGCGCAGCGCCTGGCGGACTACGTCTTCATTATCGACGCCGGCAAGACAGTCGCCCACGGAACCGTCGCGGAACTGACGAAGGCCACGGACGAAAGCGCCGGCGTCGAACGCCTCCTGACGTTCGACGCCCGCCCCGGGCTGGACCTGGCCGAACTGCGGGCCCTGCCCCTCGAAGTGCACGAGGCCGTGCCCGGACGCTACACCGTGACCGGGGCACTGGCGCCGGAGCATCTGGTGCGGCTGGCGCAGTTCTGGGCCGCGCACGGCGTGATGCCGGCGGCGATCCACATGGCGCCGCGTTCACTGGAAGACGTCTTCCTCGACATTTCCGGAAAGGAGCTGCGGTGAACGCCCCCGCCCCGCTGCTGCGCCGTGTCCTGCTGCAGGGCCGCTACGAGACGGTGGCCATGCTGCGCAACGGCGAACAGCTGCTCATCGCGGTGATCCTGCCGCTGATGGCGCTGGTCGGCCTCTCCATCACACCCCTGCTCGACGAGTTCACCGACAGCCGGATCGACATGGCGGCGCCGGGCGTGCTGGCCCTGTGCGCCGTGTCTACCGGGCTCACCGGCCAGGGCATCGCCACCGGCTTCGACCGCCGCTACGGCGTCCTGCGCTTCCTGTCCACCACTCCCCTCGGCCAAAGCGGGCTGATCCTCGGCAAGGTCATCGCGGTCCTCACGGTGCTGGCCATCCAGACCGTGGTGATCTCCACCGTGGCGCTGCTGCTGGGCTGGCACCCGGCGCCGGCCGGCATCGCCCCCGCGCTCGTGCAGCTGGTGCTCGGCGCCGGCGCATTCACCTCCCTCGGCCTGCTGATTGCGGGCACGGTGCGGCCCGAAGCGACACTTGCCATCACCAACCTGCTGTGGGTGCTGCTGGCGGCCGCCGGCGGCATCCTGTTCCCGATCGCCAGCTGGCCGGACGTGTACGAGCCGGCGGCCCACCTGCTGCCTTCCACCGCCCTGGGCGACGCGCTGCGCAGCGCGCTCATGCAGGCCGAATTCAACCTCACCGCCTCAATTGTTCTGCTGGTTTGGACCGTCGTGGCCAGCCTGGCAGCCATCCGCTGGTTCAAATGGAGCTGACACTATGACCGGAACACCACACGCCCAGCGACGGGAGACCGGCGGACTGCCGCAGCGGCTTCCGCTGGAACCCAACAAGACCGTCCGGTCCCTGGCCGTGGCGTCGCTGGTCTCGGAAATCCTCATCGTGGTGACGGGCGGCGCCGTCCGGCTGACCTCCTCCGGCCTCGGCTGCCCGACCTGGCCCAAGTGCACCCCTGAGTCCCTGCATGCCACCGCGGAAATGGGCATCCACGGCGCCATCGAATTCGGCAACCGGCTGCTGACCTTCGTGCTAGTGGCAATCGCCTTCGCGATGCTGGTCTCGGTCTGGCGGATGGCAAAGCAGCGGAAGGACCTCTTCCGGCTGTCCATCGCGCTCCTGGCCGGCATTCCCGCGCAGGCCGTGATCGGCGGGATCACCGTCTGGACGCACCTGAACCCGTGGGTCGTCGGATGCCATTTCGTCGTCTCGATGTCCATGGTCACCCTGGCCACCCTGCTGGTCCACCGCGCGTGGCTGGACAACGAGCGCGCCTCCACCGTGGTGCAGCGGTTCACGACGTCGACCGTGCGCCAATTGCTGTGGGCCCTCGCCGTCCTGAGCGGGCTGGCGATCCTCCTCGGCGTCATGGTGACCGGATCCGGCCCCCATGCCGGGGACGCGATGGCCCCGCGCAACAATCTCCATCCGGACCTGATCACCCGCGTCCACGTCCTGCCCGTGTACCTGCTCGTCGCCACCACCGTGGTGCTGCTGGTGATGGCCTACCGCAACCCCCGCTTCGTCCCGCTGCGCCGCCCGCTGCTGCTTTTCGCCGCCGTGGTCGCGCTGCAGGCTGTCATCGGCTACTGGCAGCACTTCACCGGCCTCCCCATCCTGCTGGTGGGTCTGCACATGCTCGGGGCGTCGCTGCTCGCCGCCGCCTGCGCCCACGTCGTCTACGTAGGCGTCACCCGGCAGCCGGCGGCCCTCCGGCACTAACGAAACCGCCCGCCCCGCAGCGTCGCCCGGCGGCGGAGAGGTGCCGGCGGGGCTACGGCATCACGTCACCGCTGTTAGGCCCCAGGGTCTGCCCGGTGTACAGATCTCCACCGGGCGAAGACGCCAGCAGCAGGGCGGTGGGCGCCACCTCGCGTGCCTGTCCGAAGCGGCCGATGGGCAGCTCTGCCTGCTTGGACGCCTTCCACTCTTCAGAGAGTCCGTCGATCAGCGGAGTAAAGATCGGCCCCGGCGCTATCGCATTGACCAGGATCTTGTGCGCAGCCAGCTCCAGTGCCATGGCCTTGGTCATGCCGATCACTCCGGCTTTGGCAGCCACGTAGTGCGTCAAACCGACCCCGCCCTTGAGCCCCAGCTGGGACGCGATGTTGATGATCCTTCCGCCGCCGCGCTCCACCATGTGCGGCGCAGCCCAGCGCGCAGCAAGGAACACGCCCTTCAGGTCCACGGCGAGGGTCCTGTCGAACGTCGCTTCGCTCATTTCCAGCAGCGGCGTTTCGTCGAGGATGCCGGCGGCGCTGACCAGGATGTCGATGCCGCCGAACCGGTCGGCGACATCGTCCATCGCGTTCCTCACGGCCTCGCCGTCGGTGACGTCCACAGTGAGGGCCGCGGTACGGCCGGCGAAGGCACCGGCTTCCTCCGCGACCGCCGAGGCGTTCCGTTCGTCCCGGTCGAGCACCGCGACATCGGCGCCCTCCTGGGCGAAGAGCAGCGCGATGGCTGCACCGATTCCGCTGCCTCCGCCGGTAATGGCCGCGACCTTGCCTTCGAGCTGTCGTCCCATCGCAAGTCCTTTTCGAAATTCAGCTTGGCCAGCGGACGGTCAGTCCGCCGTCGACCGTGAGCTGCTGTCCGGTGACGTAGGCAGAGTCGTCGCTGGTCAGGAAGCGGATCGCGCGGGCGGCTTCGTCGACGTTGCCCACGCGGCCCCAGGGGATGATGTTGCCGGCGGCGTCGAGGCCGGCCCGCCCCAGCGAATTGACCGGATCCAGGGATTGCGGGCTCTCGATGAGGCCCGGGATGATGGCGTTGACCCGGATCCGCCGCGGTGCCAGCTCCACCGCCAGCGAACGGCACAGGCCGAGCAGCCCGGCCTTCGCCGCGGCGTAGTGGCTGTGCTCTTCCCAGCCATAGACGCCGCCGGCGATCGACGAGGTGGCCACCATCGCCCCGCCGCGGTCCATCCGCGCGCTGCAGGAGCGGAAGACGCGCAGTACGCCCGAGAGGTCGACGGACATCATGTCGTCCCAGGCCTGATCGGTCATCTCGGCCAGGGCCGCGCGGCGCAGGATACCGGCGGCGGCTACCGAGATGTCTAACCGCTCGAACTCATCGAGCGCGGCCTGCGCGAGGTGCTCCGTGTCCTCGAAACGGCGCACGTCCATGGGAACGGCCAGGCACTGGCCTCCGGCTTCCTCCACGGCGCGAACGGTATCGGTTGCGTCGTGGGGATCCGAAGGCAGGTATCCGATCACGCTGTGGGCACCGGCACGGGCGTAAGCTACGGCCAGTGCCCGGCCGATTCCGCTGCCGCCGCCGGAGATGACAGCGACCTTGCCCTCCAGTCCGTCGTCGCGGTCCAGGCGGCCGGCCCGCCCTTTGCCGTGGTCGCGGTTGGCGCCGCCGGAGGTCATGCGATCACCGTCGTCTTCTGATGGGCGTCGTGGATGGTGCGTGTCCCGGCCATGCACAGTGCGGAGATGAACAGCCCGCCCGTCCCGGTGATGATTGCCGCCCAGCCCGTCCCGACGCCCGCGGCGAGCAGGATGCTGAGCAGGCCGGAGCCGGCGATGCCGCCGACGGGTGCCATCACGTGGGCCACGTTGGTGCCCATGCCGCGCACGTGGGCGGGGAAGGACTCGCCCATGTAGAACAGGAGCGCCGCATAGGGGCCGGTGAGGAAGAAGAGCGTCAGCGCGTACAGGGGGATGATGACTGCCGGGATGCCCGGGCCCAGCAGCATGACCAGGCTGACGATGCCGCCCGCAAGCCAGCCGAGGACGACCGTGCGTTTCCGGGTGATTTTGTCCCCGAGCCAGCCGTGGAAGACGTAGCCAACGAACCCCACGGCATTGGCCAGGACCAGGATAACCAGCGCGTTGTCGAAGGAGACTCCCTTGGCGTCGACCAGGATGGTGGTGCCGAGGACCGAGAAGACCATGATGGAGATCCAGTTGAAGAACCAGGAGAGGGCCAGCAGGGTGGTGTGGCGGCGCAGCTGCGGGGTGAAGACATCCTTGACACCGGTGGCATGGTGCGCGGCCTCCTCGAGGTCGTGTTCGGCGGCGAGCCGGTGGGCGCCTTCGACGTCGCCGCCGGCGCGCCGGCGTTTGACTTCCTGCATGGCGGCGAAGGTGGGTGATTCCGGCAGCCGGAGGGCCAGCGCCACCACGACCAGGGACAGGACGGCGGCCACCACGAAGGTCCAGCGCCAGCCGATGAGCGGGAGCAGCAGGGCCGAAAGGCCTGCCGAAATCAGCGCGCCGACCGGCCAGCCGCCCTGTACGAGGGAGTACATCAGGCCGCGGCTCTTGGCCTCTTTGTAAATCTCGTTCAAATAGACCGCGTTGACGACTTCCTCTGACATTGAGAAACCGGTGAAGGAACGGATGATGACGAGGCTTACGGCCCCGACCGCAAGTCCGGTCAGGCCGGAAGCCAGTGCCCCGCCGAGCATGAGGACTATGAGGGCTTTCTTGCGGCCCATCCGGTCGAGAATCGTGCCCACGAGCAGGGAGACGATGAAGACGCCGATCGTGGCGAAGGTGTTGATCGCAGTGGATTGGGCGGTTGTCCAGCCGAAATCCTCGGCGATGACGGGCAGCAGGGTGCCGAAGAGCGTGTAGTCATAGACCGACGCCACCCAGGCAATGAAGCAGACAATCGAGACGTGGGTGATCGTCTTCTTGGTGATCTTGACGTTCCACGGCTCAACGGAGCGGCCGTGGGGGAGATTTGGCGTTGACATGGCTGTTGCTTTCGTTGGCGCCAGGACCTTCACGTGTCCTGGCGGGGGTGGCGCGCCGCGAAGTCCCGGGCGAGGTCTTCCATGACGGCGAACTCGACGCCGTCGTGCTGCTGGATGTGGTCGAACAGCCGTTCAAGCATGAGCAGGTTCTGCGGCTTGCCGGACACATCGGGATGGATAGTGATGGGAAAGACGGCGTAGTCCATCTCGCGGTGGACCCAGTCGAACTGGTCCTTCCAAAGCTGCTCGATGTCCCGGGGGCTGACGAAGCCGTGGCTGTTGGGACTGGACTTGATGAACATCATCGGCGGCAGGTCGTCGAGGTACCACGAGGCCGGGATCTCGATGAGGTCGGTCTCCCGGCCCCGGACCAGCGGCTTCATCCACTCCCGGGCGGACTCGGCGCCGTAGTCGATCTTGGTCCAGCTGTCGCCGACCCGCACGTAGTAGGGGGTGAAGTCGTCGTGCATGAGGGAATGGTCGTAGAGGAACCCGCGCTCAAGCAGGATCTCGTTGGTCACCGGAGAAAACTCCCACCAGGGAGCCACGTAGCCTACCGGCTTGCGTCCGGACCGCTGCTCGATGAGGCTAGTGCAGTAGTCAAGGACTTCGGTCTCCTGCTTCCTTGTCATTGCGATGGGGTTTTCGTGGCTGTACCCGTGCACCCCGATTTCGTGGCCGGCGGCCACGACGGCGTCGAACTGCTCCGGAAAGGATTCGACCGAGTGGCCCGGCCAGAACCAGGTCACCGGCATCTCCCTGCGCTGGGCGAGCTGAAGCAGGCGGGGCACGCCGACCTCACCGGCGAACAGGCCGCGGGAGATGTCCCCCGGGGAGTCCTCTCCGCCGTACGAGCCGAGCCAGCCGCCGACGGCGTCGACGTCGATGCCGACCGAGACGTAGATCTTCTTGGACATTGGTGTCTCCTCTACTGGCGGTGGATTTACTTAGAGGTAGGCGTCGAAGACTCCGGGGAATTCTTCCGGCGGCGTGCCTTGGGAGAGAAGGACGGCGGCGAGGATCCGTGCCTGGAAAGGGTTGAGGTCCAGTGAAGGGACGGCACCTGCCGCAACCAAATCGATGCCGCCGCCGTTGCCGTAGGTGGGGACCACCGGCCCCCATGTCGCCCGGGTGCTGAGCACGACAATGCAGCCGCGGTCTGTCGCCTGCTTGACAGCTTCGGCGAACCCCGGTCCCGCGTTGCCGACTCCGGTACCGGCCAGAACCACGGCGTGGCTCCCGAGCTGCACGGCGTGGTCCAGCAGGGCCGGTGTCGCGCCCGGGTATGCGGTGACGATTTCCACCCGGGTGTCATCAAACGCGGCAGTAAGCGGTGGCAGGGCCGGGCACCGGCGGGGCATCGCCGTGACCACGAGCCTTCCGCCTGCCATGTGGGCTACCTCGGTGCCGCCGCCGAACGGACTGTCCGCGGTGGTGTGGACCTTGCGGGCGCCGCGGGCGGAACGGACGGTTCCATTGAAACTGATGAGCGCTCCGGCCCCCCGCAAGTGCTCGTCGGCCGCCGCCCTCACCGCTTCCGCGACGTTGCGCGGGCCGTCCGTGTCCGGACTGTCTGCGGTGCGCTGCGCACCCGTGACGACAACGGGCTTCGCGGACGCGTGCAGCAGGTCGAGCAGGAAGGTCGTTTCCTCAAGAGTGTCGGTACCGTGGGTGACCACCACGCCATCGGTACCTGGGTCGGAAACGGCCTGCTCGACAGCCTCGGCTATCCTTCGCAGGTCGGCCAGGTCCAGCCTGTAGCTGCCTGTGGTCAGGACATCGCGTGCGCTAACCGTGACATCGCGGTGAGGGGCGGGAACCAGGGCCGACGACGTATCGGTAGCGACAGCTCCCCCTGAGCCGTGGCTGCGCGAGGCAATAGTGCCGCCGGTGCCCAACAGCTGGATGCGGGCCACCGTACGCCTCCTTTACGAGAGGGGCAGGTTCCTGGGCGCAGGCCGCCTCGGCATGCAGGCGGCACCGGTTCCCAAATATGACGCACATCATACCAAGAAAAGTAAGTGAGCTTCCTATTGCAGGCTGGAAACCGTTTCCGCCGCCGGCGCGAGGGGCCGGGACGGGGCCTTTCGGCTAGAAGCCGGCAAAGACCGGGCCGCCTACGAACGGGTCGACAGCCAGCGCGAGGAAGAGCACCGTCAGGTAGCTGATGGAGCCGTGGAAGACGCGCATGGCGCTCCTGTTGGTCTCCGCCGGGGTCTCGGTGCCGCGCTTGGCGAGGTTGTACAGCCGGTGGGACTCGTACACGAAATACCCGCCGCTGAGCAGGGCGGCGATGGTGTAGATCCAGCCCGCCCCGCCGACGGGCGCGAGCAGCAGGGAGCAGGCCAGCGTCGCCCAGGCGTAGAGGACCACCTGGACCGAGACCTGCCGCGCGCTGGCGATGGCCCCGAGCATCGGCACGTTGGCGGCGTTGTAGTCGTCGCTGTACTTCATCGACAGCGGCCAGTAATGCGGCGGCGTCCAGAGGAAGATCACCATGAACAGGATGATCGCCGGCCACGCGACGGTCTCGGTGACGGCCGCCCAGGCGATCAGCACCGGGAAACAGCCCGCGGCACCGCCCCACACGATGTTCTGCGCGGTGCGGCGCTTGAGGATCAGCGTGTAGATGACGACGTAGAAGAAGATGGCGCCCACGCCCAGCATGCCGGCGAGCGGGTTCGCCCCGAACCAGAGGATCAGGATGGACAGGATCCCCAGTGCCCAGGAAAAGACCAGCGCCTCGCGGGGCGTAACCTCGCCCGTGACCAGGGGCCGGTTTTCCGTCCGGTGCATGAGCTTGTCCATGTCCCGGTCGATGTAGCAGTTGAAGGACCCGGCCGACCCGGCCGCGAGGGCGCCGCCGATCATGGTGGCTGCAATGAGGCCAAGGCTCGGGAACCCGCCGGCAGCGAAGATCATGGTGGGCAGCGTGGTGACCAGCAGGAGTTCCATCACGCGCGGTTTGGTGAGCGCTACGTAGGCCTTGACTTTACGTCCGAAGCCGGTCTTGACGGGTGCGTCAGCTACCTGTTCCGGAGCGCTCAGGATCTTCAAGGAAAAACCACACAGTTCTGCTGGGATGAACGGGACTCAGTGCGGCCCTTGCCGGGCCTAGCACCGGCCCGGGCCCGTGAGGGCGCACCGGAGCCAAGGTGCCCCTCCATCATATCCTCTATGACCTGTAGAAATCTCCCCGAAGATGTGTGTCCCACTATTACCGGTCGCAGGCCTCCGCATCCTGCTTGCAGCGGGCCGCAAGGCGCTAAGGTGGACTTGTGCCTGCCGAGAGGCAGTTTCGGGGCCATTTAGCGCCTGTCAGACTCACGACGAGAGAGGGACCCCCCAGTGCCACATTCGGAAGAACTGTCCTGGACCGATCTGGACCAGCGCGCGGTGGACACGGTGCGTGTCCTGGCCGCCGACGCCGTCGAAAAGGTCGGGAACGGACATCCCGGCACGGCCATGAGCCTGGCGCCTGCCGCCTATCTCCTCTTCCAGAAGCTGATGCGCCATGACCCGTCGGATCCCCAGTGGGTCGGCCGCGACCGCTTCATCCTCTCCCCCGGCCATACGTCGCTGACCCTCTACATCCAGCTGTTCCTGTCGGGCTACGGGCTGGAGATCGAGGACCTTCGCCGGTTGCGCACGTGGGATTCCCTGACTCCCGGGCACCCGGAATACGGCCACACGCCCGGCGTCGAAATCACCACCGGTCCGCTGGGACAGGGTCTTGCCTCCGCCGTCGGTTTCGCCTACGCGCAGCGCCGCACCCGCGGCCTGTACGACCCGGAGGCCGAAGCGGGCGAGAGCCCGTTCGACCACACCATCTGGGTCATCGCGTCCGACGGCGACCTGCAGGAGGGCGTAACCGCCGAGGCCTCTTCGCTGGCCGGGCACCAGGAGCTGGGCAACCTGGTGGTGCTGTACGACGAGAACCACATCTCGATCGAAGACGACACTGACATCTCGTTCACCGAGGACGTCCTGCGGCGCTACGAGGCCTACGGCTGGCACACCCAGCGCGTGGACTGGACCCGCACGGGCGAGTACAAAGAGGATGTCGAGGAGCTGTTCAACGCGCTGAAGGCTGCCAAGGCGGAAACGTCGCGTCCGTCCATCATTTCGCTGCGGACCATCATCGGATGGCCCGCGCCGAAGAAGCAGAACACCGGCAAGATCCACGGTTCCGCGCTCGGCGCCGAAGAGGTGGCCGGCGTCAAGGAGGTCCTGGGGTTCGACCCGGAGCAGCGCTTCCATGTGGACGCGGACGTGCTGGAGCACGCCCGGCAGGTGGCCGCCCGCGGCAAGGAAGCCCGGGCCGAATGGGAGAATTCCTATGCCCGGTGGCGCGAATCCAACCCGGACGCCGCAGCGCTGCTGGACCGGGTCGAAAAGTTCGAACTGCCGCAGGACTGGGCGGAGTCGCTCCCTGTGTTCGGCACGGAGAAGGATGTCTCGACCCGGGCCGCGTCCGGAAAGGTCCTCAACGCCATCGGACCGGTGCTTCCGGAGCTGTGGGGCGGATCGGCGGACCTGGCCGAGTCCAACAACACCACGATCGAAAGCGCCCCCTCGTTCATTCCGGAGTCGAGGCAGACTGACGCCTGGTCCGGCAACCCCTACGGCCGAGTCCTGCACTTCGGCATCCGCGAGCACGCCGCCGCCGCAATCGTCAACGGCATTGTGCTCAGCTCGAAGACCCGCGCCTTCTCCGGCACGTTCCTGATCTTCAGCGACTACCAGCGGCCGGCCATCCGCCTCGGCGCCCTGATGGGCGTTCCGTCGATCTATGTCTGGACGCACGATTCGATCGGCCTCGGCGAGGACGGTCCGACCCACCAGCCGGTCGAGCAGCTGGCGAGCCTTCGCGCCATC
The DNA here is from genome assembly GCF_026011795.1 of Arthrobacter mangrovi. Taxonomy (GTDB): domain Bacteria; phylum Actinomycetota; class Actinomycetes; order Actinomycetales; family Micrococcaceae; genus Crystallibacter; species Crystallibacter mangrovi. The sequence continues at coordinate 19,909 of NZ_BRVS01000002.1, forward strand.
CCGGGCCTCGACGTCGTCCGCCCCGCAGACGCCAACGAGGTGGCTGAGGCCTGGAAGGTGATGCTCGAGAACCACAAGAATCCTGCCGGCATCGTCCTGACGCGCCAGAACCTGCCGGTGTTCGACCGCGGCGACGGCGGTTTCGCCTCGGCGGACAATGTGGCGCGGGGCGCCTACGTCCTGGCCGAGGCCGAGAAGGACGGCCAGGCCGTCCAGCCGGACGTCATCCTGCTCGCAACGGGCTCCGAGGTGCAGCTCGCGGTGGAGGCCCGGGAAACACTGCAGGGCGAGGGAATCGCCGCCCGCGTCGTCTCGGTGCCGTGCCTCGAGTGGTTCGACCGACAGGATGCCGAGTACCGCGAATCCGTCCTGCCCCCGGCCGTCCGCGCCCGTGTCTCGGTCGAGGCCGGGGTAGCCCAGAGCTGGCACCGCCTCGTCGGCGACGCCGGCCGCTGCGTCAGCCTGGAGCATTTCGGTGCCTCGGCCGACTACAAGACGCTGTTCCGTGAGTTCGGAATCACGGCGGAGGCCGTCACCGCGGCCGCCCGTGATTCCATTGCCCAGGCAACTTCCTAAGGAGCCCCGCATGTCCAACAAGAACACCCAGGCCCTGTCCGACGCCGGAGTCTCGATCTGGCTTGACGACCTCTCCCGCGAGCTGATCACCACCGGCGAGCTCCGGAACCTGATCGCCGAGAAGAACGTCGTGGGCGTGACGACGAACCCGTCCATCTTCGCCGCCGCGCTCAAGAACGGTGAGTCCTACGCCGCGCAGGTCGCCGAGCTGGCCGAGGAACAGGTCGACGTCGACGCCGCGGTCTTCGCGATCACCACCGACGATGTCTCCGAGGCCTGCGACATCTTCTCGGGCCTCGCCAAGCAGACCGGCGGAGTGGACGGACGCGTGTCCATCGAAGTCGATCCCCGGCTGGCGAGGGATACCGCCGGAACCATCGACGAGGCGCGCAAGCTGCACGCCAAGGTCAACCGGAGCAACGTGTTCATCAAGATCCCGGCGACGGTGGAGGGGCTGGAAGCCATCACCACGACCCTGGCCGCGGGGATCAGCGTCAACGTCACGTTGATCTTCTCGCTTGAACGCTACCGCGAGGTCATCAACGCCTTCATGCTCGGGCTCGAGCAGGCCAAGGAGAACGGCCACAAGCTGGCCCACATCCACTCGGTCGCCTCCTTCTTCGTTTCCCGCGTGGACACGGAAATCGACAAGCGCCTGGAAGCCAACGGCAGCGACGAGGCCAAGGCCCTGATGGGCAAATCCGGCATCGCCAACGCGCGGCTCGCCTACCAGGTCTACGAAGAGCTCTTCTCCAGTGAGCGCTGGCAGCTGCTGGCTGAAGCCGGCGCCCGCCCGCAGCGGCCGCTGTGGGCGTCCACCGGCGTGAAGAACCCGGCCTACCCGGACACCATGTACGTCACGGAGCTGGTGGCCGAGGGAATCGTGAACACCATGCCGGACAAGACGCTCGAGGCCGTCGTCGACCACGGCGAGGTCAAGGGCAACACCATCGCGGGCACTTACGAGGAAGCGAACCGCGTGCTGGACGCCGTGGATGCGCAAGGCATCTCGTACAAGGAAGTCGTGGACCTCCTCGAAGAAGAAGGACTCGAGAAGTTCGTGGCCAGCTGGTCCGAGCTCCTCCAGACCGTCCGGACCGCGCTGGACGAGGCGGGGCAGGAGTAACCGTGGGGGCATTGTCGATCCAGGCCTCCGGCGCTGCCCGCGCGGCCATTGAGCAGCACGTTCCCGTCCTGGTGGAAGACAAGGTCGCCTCGCGGCTGGCCGCCAAGGACCACACACTCTGGGGCCGCGAGGCCGAGCAGGAAGCGGAAATCCGGCTTGGCTGGGTCGACGCCGCAGGGGTTTCGCGGCCGCTGGTCGACGAGATCCTGCGGCTGCGGGACGAACTGCGCGCCGAAGGTGTCAGCCGTATCGTCCTCGCCGGCATGGGCGGCTCGTCGCTCGCGCCGGAGGTCATCAGCAACACCGCCGGCGTGGAACTGACCGTGCTGGACAGTACGGACCCGCAGCAGGTGCGCGCCGCGCTGGCCGAGCGGCTGGCCGAAACAGCCCTGGTCGTCTCCTCCAAGTCCGGCTCGACCGTCGAGACGGACTCGCAGCGGCGCATTTTCGAGCAGGCCTTCACCGAGGCAGGACTCGATGCGGCGTCACGGATCATCGTCGTCACGGACCCTGGCTCGCCCATGGACGCCAGCGCCCGCGAGGCCGGGTACCGGGCGGTCTTCAACGCGGACCCGAACGTCGGCGGCCGGTACTCCGCGCTGACGGCCTTCGGCCTGGTGCCCACCGGGCTGGCCGGGGTGGACATCGAGACGCTGCTGGACGACGCCGAGGAAGCGGCCGAGATCCTGGCCGATGACGATCCGGACAACATCGCGCTGGCGCTCGGCGCCGTCCTCGGCGGAACCGATCCCCTGCGGGACAAGATCGTCCTGCTGGATGAGGCCTCCGGCATCGTCGGATTCGCGGACTGGGCGGAGCAGCTGATCGCCGAGTCCACCGGCAAGCTGGGCACGGGAGTGCTGCCCGTGGTCGTCGGCGAGTCCGCCCCGGAGGCCTCCTTCGACGCCCCGGACGTGCTGGTCATCCGCCTGGTTTCCGCCGAGGCCGAGGTGGACCTGGGCGGGAATGAGGCGGCCGTATCAGGAACGCTCGGCAGCCAGTTGCTGCTGTGGGAAGCGGCGACGGCGGTGGCCGGACGCCTGCTCGGCATCAATCCCTTCGACCAGCCGGACGTCGAGGCGGCCAAGAAGGCCGCCCGGGGGCTGCTGGACGCCCAGCCGAAGACTCCGGCACCGCTGGCCGTCGACCACGCGGTCGAGATCCGCGCGAACGGTGATTGGCTCGGCGGGGCCGAAACGGTGGAGGGTGCCGTCCGCGCCCTGCTGGCCACCCTGGACGCCAACGGCTACGTGAGCGTGCAGGCGTACCTGGACCGCTTCGGCCAGGCCGAACTGGAGAACCTGCGCCCCGAACTCGCAACTGCAGCCCGGCGGCCTGTCACCTTCGGCTGGGGACCCCGCTTCCTGCATTCGACCGGGCAGTTCCACAAGGGCGGGCCCGCCGTCGGTGTTTACCTGCAGATCACGGCGGACGCGGCCGAGGACCTCGCGATCCCCGAACGTCCGTTTACCTTCGGCGAACTGATCGCGGCACAGGCCGCCGGCGATGCGCAGGTCCTGGCCGACCACGGCCGGCCGGTGCTCCGCCTGCACCTGCGGGACCGCGAGGCCGGAACGGCACAGTTGCTGCAGGCGGTTTCGGCGCTCTCCGGCGGAAAGCGCTGATGGTCAATTCGGCAAACAACCGGCGCAACCCCCTGCGCGACCCCCGCGACCGGCGGCTGAACCGGATCGCGGGGCCGTCGTCGCTGGTGCTTTTCGGCGTTACCGGCGACCTCGCGCGCAAGAAGCTCATGCCGGCGGTGTACGACCTGGCCAACCGGGGCCTGCTCCCCCCGAGCTTCGCCCTGGTGGGATTCGGCCGCCGCGCCTGGAGCGACGAGGAATTCGCGGACCAGGTCCGGACCGCCGTCGAGCAGTACGCCCGGACACCGTTCCAGGCCGATGTCTGGGAACAACTGAGCGCCGGCATGCGGTTCGTCCAGGGTGAATTCGGCGACGACGAGGCCTTCGCACGGCTGAAGCAGGTCGTGGGCGAGCTCGACCAGACCCGCGGCACGCGCGGAAACCATGCGTTCTACCTGTCGATCCCGCCGAAGGATTTCGAGCAGGTCTGCGAGAAGCTCTCCGCCCACGGCCTGGCCCAGGGCGAAGCCGGCACTTGGCGGCGCGTCGTGATCGAAAAGCCCTTCGGGCATGACCTGCAGTCCGCGCGGGAACTCAACAGCATCGTCGAGTCGGTTTTCCCGGCGGACTCAGTGTTCCGGATCGACCACTATCTGGGCAAGGAGACGGTCCAGAACATCCTGGCACTGCGCTTCGCCAACCAGATGTTCGAACCGCTCTGGAACGCCAACTACGTCGACCATGTGCAGATCACCATGGCCGAGGACATCGGCATCGGCGGCCGGGCGGGGTATTACGACGGCGTGGGGGCCGCCCGCGACGTCATCCAGAACCATTTGCTCCAGCTGCTCGCGCTGACCGCCATGGAGGAGCCGATCTCCTTCAACGCGGAGGATCTGCGCGCCGAGAAGGAGAAGGTCCTGGCCGCGGTCAGGCTGCCCGACGACCTTTCGACGCACTCGGCCCGCGGCCAGTACACCGGCGGGTGGCAGGGCGGCGAGAAGGTCAAGGGCTATCTGGAGGAGGAGGGCTTCAACCCTGAGTCCACCACCGAGACCTTCGCCGCGCTGCGCCTGGACATCCACACCCGGCGCTGGGCCGGCGTCCCGTTCTACCTGCGGGCCGGCAAGCGCCTCGGCCGGCGGGTGACCGAAATCGCCGTCGTGCTTAAACGCGCTCCAAACCTGCTCTTCCGGGACCACAAGGACGAGGACTTCGGCCAGAATGCCGTGGTTATCCGCGTCCAGCCGGACGAGGGCGCGACCATCCGCTTCGGCTCCAAGGTGCCGGGCACCCAGATGGAGGTCCGCGACGTTTCGATGGACTTCGGCTACGGCCACGCCTTCACCGAGTCCAGCCCCGAAGCCTACGAGCGGCTGATCCTCGATGTGCTGCTGGGCGAGCCGCCGCTGTTCCCCCGCCACGAGGAAGTCGAGCTGTCCTGGAAGATCCTCGATCCGTTCGAGGAATACTGGACGCGCAGCGGCGACAAGCCCGAGCCCTACGCCCCGGGCAGCTGGGGCCCGGCGTCGGCAGATGCCCTGCTCGCCCGCGACGGACGTTCCTGGAGAAGGCCTTGATAGTCGATTTGCTGGACACCACCACTTCCAAGGTCTCGAAGGAGATCGTTTCGATGCGGGAGCAGGGCGGCGTGGTCACCCTGGGCCGGGTGCTGACGCTCGTGGTCCTCACCACGGCCGGCAACGAGGAAGTGGCAATTCAGGCGGCCAACACCGCCAGCCGCGAGCACCCCTGCCGCATCCTCGTGCTCGTGGACGCGGGCGCGGAGGAACCAACGAAGCTGGACGCGCAGATCCGGGTCGGCGGGGACGCCGGCGCCTCCGAGGTCGTGGTGCTCTACGGCTATGGCGAACTCGCGGGCGAAAGCGACTCCCTCGTCTCCGCGCTGCTGCTGCCGGACGCGCCCATCGTGGCCTGGTGGCCGCACGGCATGCCGGAGAACGCCTCGGCCACGTCGATCGGCCGCATCGCCCACCGACGGATTACCGACTCCGCCCACGAGCCGAAGCCAAAGCTCGCGCTCGAACAGCTGCGCCGGACCTACGCCGCGGGGGACACGGACCTGGCCTGGACGCGGCTGACCAACTGGCGCATCCAGCTGGCCGCGGTGCTCGACCAGGTCGAATACTCCCCCGTGACCTCCGTCGCCGTGGAGGGTGCCTCCGACTCCCCCAGCACCGTCCTGCTGGCCGCCTGGCTCACGCTGGCGCTCGATGCTCCCGTCACCATCGTCGAGGAGGCCGCGGGCACCGGAATCCGCGGCGTCCGGATCACCCGGGTGGACGGCGACATCCGGATCCTTCGGCCGGGCTTGAGCGTGGCCGAACTGATCCAGCCGAACCAGCCGGTCCAGCGCATCACCCTTCCGCGGCGTTCCATCGAGGAGTGCCTGGCCGAAGAACTGCGCCGCCTGGACCCGGACGAGGTTTTCGGCGAAGTACTGACCGAAGGATTGCCCCGCACCAACCTAAGGAGCGTACGCCGCAGTGAACGTTGAACCGGTCCTGCACATCCACCCAGACGCCGAGATCCTGGCCTCGGCCGTAGCCAGGCGGCTGATCGCGCGCCTGGCCCTGGCCCAGAACCAGCACGGCGAGGCCTCAGTCGTCCTGACGGGCGGATCGCTGGGCATCAACACCTTGCGGGCCATGGCCACGGATGCCTCACGCACCGAGGTGGACTGGCAACGGGTGGACTTCTGGTGGGGCGACGAGCGCTTCGTGGCCAAGGACAGCCCGGACCGCAACGAACTGCAGGCCCGGCAGGCCCTCCTCGACTCGCTGGACATTGACGAGGACCGCGTGCACGCATTCGGCTCCACCGATGATTTCGGAAGCCCGCACGAAGCGGCGGAGGCTTACGCCCAGGAACTGCGCCGGGCTGCGGGCCGGGACGCTGACGACGGCGGGGACGGCCTTCCGCTGCCGCGTTTCGACGTGCTGTTGCTGGGTGTGGGTCCGGACGGACACATCGCTTCGCTCTTCCCCGACATGGCCGGGATCCGGGAGCTGGACCGAGCGGCCATCGGCGTCGAGGACTCCCCCAAGCCTCCGCCGCAGCGGGTAAGCCTGACGCTCCCCGTGATCAACTCCGCCGAGGAGGTCTGGCTCGTCGTGGCCGGCGAGGACAAGGCCTGCGCGACAGGCCTCGCGCTGGCCGGCGCCAACGACGTGCAGGTCCCCGCGGCGGGAGCCCGCGGTCGGCAGGAGACACTTTGGCTGGTCGACCAGGCCGCCGCTGCCCGGCTGCCGGACGCTCTGCTAGCAACGGCCGAAACCTACTAACGCTGCGCCGCCTCCGGCCCGCAGGACACCGGGGAGGCCCGGCCCGACGGACCGGGCCTCCCCCGTGTTCAGGCCTGCACCAGTGCTGGCGAGCCCAGGTAGCGCTCGATGCTGACGGGGCAGTTGCCAAGCCCGCTGCCCGGCCCCCGGCGGCGGAAATTGATGACCTGGCCGGTCCGTCCGCATCCGCAGGTACCGGTTTCGACCTCGCCCACGTCGTCGGTGAGCAGGAACCCCGGGTAGCTGGTGCTGAGGGCGTCCAGTACGGCGATGGCGCCGGTGGCCCCCGGAGGGAGCTCCGTACCGATCTGTCCAGGGTCCCGAATGGAGATATAGCTCCACGGCGGAACGTGCTTGCGATGAAGCTGGCATTCGACCGCGAGCATGTTCGACTCGATCATCCCGTACATGTCGCGCACGTTCCCCGGGCGCACGCCGAGCAGGTCACGGCACCGTTCCCGGAAACCTTCGGCAGGGATGGCCTCGGCATTGTGCCGCTTCCAGCCGCCGAGGGTGATGATCATGCTGTACGGGTCCAGCCGGATATTGATCTTCTCCTGCTCGAGGAACCGGAGGAGCCGGTAAATGAGGAACGGCGGACCGATGATGTGCCGCGTCATGTGGCCCTTCCACCGGCGCAGGTGCTCCAGTGCCTCCCGGGCGTCGAACGCCTGGTCGGCAACGAGGTACGCGTGGTGGTCGAAGACACTGTTCAGGATGTTGAGGTCCTTGAGCAGGCCCATCTCCGAGGCTTCGGCGTCCGTCGGGTTCAAGAAGAGCCCCGCTCCCCCGGACAGGTTGAAGAACTCCCGGTAGGTCCCGATCAACCCGACCAATGCCCTGGTCACCGTCTCGCTGTTTCGTCTGGCGACGGATGGGACACCGCGGGTTCCGCTGGAGCGGGTCTCGGTCTCGACGTCGGCCAGGGAACAGGTCAGCAGCACTTGGGCGTCGGGACGCTTGAACATCCCGACCGGCAGCAGTGGCAGGTCTTTCAGGTCGTTGATGTCGTTGATTGCGGCCGGATCGAATCCCAACGCGTCACATTGGGCACGGTAGAACCCGTTTCCGGCCTGGTGGTAGATCGCGGCGTCCCGCAGGACGCCGGTGACCGACTTTGCCCAGTCATCAAGGGACTGGGCGTTTGCCATGGACACATTCCCCAGCATCTGCGCTAACGAGAGCATTGTGCCCCTCCTCAATAGGTGTGAATCGATGAACGTGGTTGGGTCCGGATCAGCCGTACCGCCGCAGTTCGGAGAAGAAGTCTTCGACCACCCGGAGCTGGCCGCTGCCGGCAAGTTCGTCGTACACGTACTTGCCGACCGCCAGGTCCAGCACGCCCAGGCCGAACGGGGAGAACACCACCGGGCGGTCGTCCGCCAGGGATACCCTGCCGGCCATGACATCGGCCAAGGTCCCGTCCACGAAGTTCCGGTTGCCGACCATCTGTTCAACGAGATGTGCGGACGTTCCGGCCTTCAGGCAGTGGTCGACGTCGTCCAGGATGTTGATCGACCCCATCAGGATCTCCGGCGCCAGGTCCCGCAGGGATACGTGCAGCACCAGCGGGTTGTGCGCGAACCAGGCCGGATCGTGCACGTGCGGCTGGCCGGCCACCGTGGCGAACACGACGAGGTCGCTGCTCCTGATCAGCTGCTCGGCGTTGTCGTACACGGTCACGGTGGCCGGCGTGCCGCTGCGATCGAGGTAGCCCTTGTATCCCTGGGCACTCTCGCCCGAGAGGTCGTGCACCCCGATTTCGTCGAAGGACCAGCCGGTCGCGTCAAGGAAGGTGTGGATGTAGCGGGCGATCAAGCCCGTCCCGAAGAACCCGATACGCTGCGGGCGTCCTCGTCCCCGCCCCCGGCTGAGCCAGTCCGCGGCCGCGGCGGCCGACGCCGCCGTCCTGGAGGCGCTGATGATGGAGCTCTCCATGCAGGCGAAGGGGTACCCTGTCGCCCGGTCGTTGAGGATCAGTACGGCCGAGGCACGGGGTATGCCCGACGCGACGTTGTCCGGGAAGCTGGAGACCCATTTGATGCCATCGACACCGACGTCCCCTCCGACAGAGGCGGGCAGCGCAATGATGCGCGCCGAAGGCCGGTCCGGGAAGCGTAGGAAGTAGGACGGGGGGTTCACCGAATCGCCGGCCGCGTGGGTGCGGTAGGTCTGCTCGACCAGCTCGACGACCTGCTTCTCCCGGCCCTTCAGCACCTCCTGCACCTGGGCTCCGGAAATGACCGCGAACGGCGGAACAGCCTTCGGCTCCGACGCGGAAGCGGCCGGGGAAATAGCGTAGTCAGTCATCGGGCACCATCCTTGGTAACGAGATCAAATACATTGCGCGGCTCGGCCATGCCGACCAGCACTTCCCGAGGGCCTTCGTAGGCCTCCCGGCTGTGGGCCATGCGCACGTTGTCGACGAGCATGAGGTCCCCGGTCTCCCAAGGGGTCCGCAGGGTGTGTCGCTCATAGACGTCGTTCAAGAGCGCCACGATGTCTTCACCGATCGGCTCGCCGTTGCCGAAGCGTGTGTTGAACGGCAGTCCGTCGGGACCGTAGACATCAACCAGGTACTCGCGCACCTCGGGCGCGATAGTCCATTCGTTCAGGAACGCGACCTGGTTGAACCAGCAGCGCTCACCCGTCACCGGGTGCCGGACGATGGCGGGGCGGCGTTGCCGGGTCCGCAGTTCTCCATCCGGCTGCCACTCGAACTCGATCGCGTGGGCGCGGCAGTATTCCTCGACGGCGGCGCGGTCGGCGACCCCGAACGCCTCCTCATAGGTCGCCCCGATGTCCTCGTTGTAGCTGCGTGCGAGCAGCCACCCCTCGTTTTCGAAACGCTGGACGAGCTCCGCTGGCAGGGCATCCAGCACTGCGCGGGCATCCGCCACGCCGGTCACTCCTCCGGTGGTGGGCGCCTGCAGGCAGGCGAAGAGCATCAGACCGGGGAACTCGAGCGCGTAGCTGAGCTCGTGGTGCATGCACATGGGCTGGTTGGCGGGCCACTTGAGTGACGAGTAGACGCCGTCGAGATAGGGCTGCCTGGCGGCGAACGCCTCCCGGTCCGGCATCAGGCCGCCCGGGACCAGCAGGCGGTAGACCTCCGCCACTTCGGCGGGGTCGCGGAGGCCGAGCCCGCGGACCAGGACCGCGCCATGCTCAGCTACCGCCATCCGCAGGGCCTCGCTGTTCTGTTCTGCCCACCGGGCGGGGTCATGGCCGTTCTCGACATTGAGCATCGGCGGCCGGCCGGCATGGCGTTCCACGTCCAGGGTCCTGGTTGATGGCGATGTCATGAGAGGTCCTCTCGTTTCACGGGTTGCGGGTTTGAGTGGTCAAGGGATGGTACGGGCGGGTTGGCCGCGGCCGTGACGGAGGCGGCGTCGAGCAATTCCGCCAGGTCGGCCAGGACCGGCGTCTGCATGACGTCCTTGATCGACACAGCGCGCTTTAGCCGGACGGCAAGCTTCACGGCAGACAAGGAGGTTCCGCCGAGTGCGAAGAACGAGTCCTGCCTGCCGATTCGGCCCTGCGCTATGCCGAGGACCGAGGCCCACGCTTCGGCGAGCCGCTGCTCGGTCGCCGAGAGCTCTTCCGTTGCTTCGGTGGCCTCCGGGACGACCTCCTGCGCGACTCTGCTCAGGGCCTTCCGGTCGATCTTTCCGTTGCCGGTCAGGGGCATGCTCTCCTGCCATCTGTAGGACGAGGGGACCATGTAGGCCGGAACCCGCGCGGCCACCTGCTGGCGGATTTCGTCGGCCTCAAGCGGCCGGTTGCCGGAATAGAACGCCACGAGGAACTTGGACTGCCCGGCAGCCTCGCCGACGACGACGGCGCCATCCCGGACGCCAGGAACCTGCAAGAGTGCGTTTTCGATGTCGCCGATCTCGATGCGGAACCCGGAGATCTTGACCTGGCTGTCCCTGCGGCCCAGGTACTCCAGTTTGCCCTCCGGCGACCAGCGCCCGTAGTCGCCCGCCCGGTAGAGCCGCGCGCCTTCCACAAAGGGGTCACTGGAGTACGCCAGGGCAGTGCGCTCCGGATCGTTGATGTAGCCGCGGCCGACACAGACCCCGGAGAATGCGATCTCGCCCGGTGCGCCAAGTGGCACGATCCGCTCCCGTTCGTCGAGGATGTAGATCCGGACGTTCGGGATCGGCGGCCCCAGCGGCACATAGTCGCCCGCCGGCGCCGAGCTCATCACTTCATGGTTCGTATCGTCCGAGGTCTCCGTCAGCCCATAGGCGTTGACCAGCTTGACGTCGGGCATCGCGGCGAACCAGCGGCGGATGAGCTCCGGTTTCAGGGCCTCCCCCGTTGCCGAGACGCACCGCAGGCGGGGCAGGGCGCGGGGTTTGCTGTCCAGGTAAGCCACCACCGCATCCAGGTACGACGGGACGACTTGGAAGACCGCGACTCCGCCCCCTTCGATCGTGTCGACGAACCGCTCGACGTCGAGGATCCGGTCCTGCCCGACGATGTCCGTGCTGCCGCCGACCAGCAGGGCCGAGACCAGTTGCCACAGGGAGATGTCGAAGCACTGGGGGGCGATCTGGGCGACGACGTCGCCGGGGCCGATCCCCAGGTCCTCGATCTTGGCGTACAGGTGGTTGACCATTCCCTCGTGCTCGCACATCGCGCCTTTCGGTTCGCCCGTGGAGCCTGAGGTGAAGTACACATACGCCAGTTGGTCCGGACGCACCTCAATGCCAAGGTCGTCGTTGGAGTGCCCCTCGGTCTCGATGTCTTCGAAAAGGAGCTTCGTCGCCGTCGGCAATCCTGCCAGCGCCCCGTCCAGCGACTTCGTGCTGCCTCCCTCGCTCAGCACCATGCGGCATCCGGCCCGGGTGAGCGTCCTAGCGATCCGCTCGGAGGGGAAATGCGGTTCGATCGGCAGGTAGGCGCCTCCGGCTTTGAAGATTCCAATGACCGCGGCCATCCACTCGAGGTCCCGCTCGGCGACAACCGCCACGATGTCCTCGGCCTGTAGTCCGCGGGACAGCAGGCCACGGGCGATCCGATTGGCACGGCCGTTCAGCTCCGCATAGGTCCACTGCCGCGTGTCCTGCACGGCGGCGATGCGCCCGGGATGCTGCCGCACCTGCTCCTCGAACAGCTCGTGGAACCGTAGCTCGGGCCGGGCCCGCACGGGGCCGGCCAGCTGCTCAAGCTGGAGGCGCCGCTCCTCGGGACCGACGAGCTCCGCCTCGGCGGGCTCCGCCTCGGGATCGGCGACCAGATGGCGGAGTGCTGCCAGATGGTATCCGGCGATCCGCAGGGCGGCGCCGGAGTCGAGTACCTCCCGTCGGTACCGCAGGCGGAGCACCTCGCCCCCGTCGATCTGCCGGAGGAAGACGCCGAGGACAATGTCCTCCGGCAGATCGACGTCGTCGTCCTCAAGGGTGTCGAATAGGACCTCGTACCCACGGGATGCCGCCTGGGAAGCCTGTCCGGCTCCGGCGTGTGCGGATCCCTCCAGGGCGTGCGCCGCGCCCACCAGGGCCCGCCAGGACTGCTGGTCCAGATCGAGGTTGCATTCCCACGTCCCGGTCGCATCCCGGCAACCGGTGGTGACCCCGCTCTCGCCCGACAGCGCCTGGAGAACCCTCGCGTGGGCGGCCAGCCAGATTGCGCCGGGCGTTACGTCCAGGACCTGGGCCAATGGCCGCACGGCTGCCTCCAGGTCCGCAGGGACCGCCACCTCGACCTGCCCTTGGCCGGCTTCGGCGTCCCGCGTCCATCTGGGAACCACCATCGGCGCCGCCGCAGGGCGGTCGTTCCTCTCGGTGGCCTGCTGGAACGAGGCCTCGTCGGCGGTTCGGCAGGTGAGCGCTGAGGTGATGGTCATGAGTGAGCCCCTTCCATAGCGGCAGTGGATGTGGTGGCGATACGCGCCTCTACGGCCGGGTTGCCGCCCCAGAGGGATCCCCGGGTGAGGGTTTCACCCTTCATTACGAAGGAGTCGGCGGCGACGACGGCGCCGTCTTCGATCGTCACCCCGTAGTGGACCAGGGCGCCGACGCCGAGCGTGACGTCGTCCCCGATGACGTCGTAGTCGGACTTGAACATCCCGTCCTCCTGCGAATGGGACTGGACCAGGGTGCCGCTGTTGAGCGTGCAGCGGGAGCCGATCGTCACCAGCGTCCGCTCCGGGATGAAGCACCCGTCGTCGAACACCCGGGATCCCATCCGCACGCCCAGCAGGCGCCACAGCAGCGGCTTGAACGGGGTTCCGTTGAGGAGCAACATGTACCGGCTCTGGGCCTGCAGCTTCCAGTACCGCTCGTGCCACCAGAAGTAGGGGCGGTAGATGGAGCAGAGCTGGGGCTTCAGCCGCACGGACCCCAGCATCAGGCGCTGCGTGCCGATGGGGGCCAGTATTCCGACAAAGAGCATGACGGCGAAGGCTCCGCTGAGGGCCAGGAAACCGAACTGGTCGGACAGGTCGAGGCCAACAAACGACACCAGTACCGCAAGCGACGCGATGAGCCAGCGGACCAGCATCAACAGGGCCATCGAACGCAGGTTGTGCCGGTTCTTGGCCGCGAGGTCCCGGCGGAATGCGGCCGGGTCCGCCTGTTGCGCGGGGAGGGCGTCCCGCAGGACGGTGCGCGGGATCTCGAACGGCGGTGAACCGAGAAGGCCCACGTCCTGCCGGACCGGGCCGTCGATGGGCACCATGACCTTTGTGGCGAGCAGGCAGTTGTCCCCGGTCTTTGCGCCGGCCGGGTAGAGCACGAAGTTGCCCAGGAAGCTGTGCGCGCCGACCGCCGCCCGGCTCATCTTGAACGACGTCGCTGTGTGTTCGGTGTTCATGAAGGACACGCCGTCGGCGATCATGCTGCCGGTGCCGATCTCCGAGAGGTAAGGGTTGTCGTGCTTGAACAAAGTGCCCAGGTTCGATCCGGTCTGCTGGATCTTGCCCTGCTTGTAGCCGAGCGCCGCGGCGTAATCCACGACATACGAGCTGTCGCCGAACAACGCGGGCAAAAAGCGGTTGTTGGTCATCCTCGCCACCGCCCGCTCGGCGGCGTAACGGAGCCCGAACATCGGGTACACCGTGTCCGGCTTCAGGGCGAGCTGGAGCACCCGCGGCACGGTAGCGACCAGCAGCAGCGCCACGATCGTCCCGCCGAAGACGCCCAGGCCGGCGTAGAAAAGGGCATCGCCGTAGAAAATCCAGCTGGTGAACGCCAGGGCCTGGCGTTCCAGGAGCGCGGCCACATTGGGATCCGCCAGGACAAACAGGATGACAGCCTGTCCCACCAGGATGCGGCCCAGTCCTAGCGTGGCAATCAGCTGGGTGGTGGCGAACAATGCCCGGCGCCAGGGACGGTAGGGGGTCCGTTCGACCCTGCTGTAGTCCACGTCCGTACGCCTGCCCGGCGAACCGTGCCAGTGCTCGCCCGCGGGAACGGTCTGGCCGGTGTACAGGGTGGACCGGTGGCCCAGCTGCGAGCCGTCCCCCATGGCCGTGTTGATGTCCAGTACGCTGCCCTCGCTGACGGTGACGTCGCGGCCCAGTGTCACGGCGCCAATCTGGATGACCCCACCGTGGGCGCGGTAGCCGTTGGCGTACACGTCCTTGCGGATGACCGTCCCTTCCCCGATGGTCAGCAGGTCGGCGGCGACCGGCAGCCGGGTGGTCAGGATGGTCACGTTGCGGCCGACCTTGGCACCCATGGCCCGCAAGTAGAAAGTCATGACTGGGGAACCTGCCATCAGCGCGAGCGGCGAGGTGCGCATCAGGGTCTTGACCAGCCAGAACCGGAAGTAGGCCAGGCTCCAGATGCGGATCTCCTGGGGCCGGAACCGCCCGACGATGACCCACTTGGCCGCCAGCGGAAGGATGCATAGGGCCACGAACGCCGCTGCTGCATAGGCCGTCGACCGCAGGTAGATCTCCAGGAAGCTCAGGCCGTGGTCCATCCATTGGTGGTTGCCCGGCCCCGACTCCGGGAACACCCACTGGTACCACACGACCGTCAGCAGGCCGCCTGCCACGCAGTAACCAAGGTAGACGAGGGCCTGCAAAGCGCCGCACACGAAGTACTCCCACGTGCGCGCGTCCATCGGCGCAGGCGTCTCCGGCACTGACGCCACGAGCGGTGACGGCTCCGCCGGCTTCTCCTGTTGGGCCGGTGCCAAGGCAGTAGCAAGGGCGGCGATATTCGGATTGGCGTAAACGTCCTTCATGGATACCGAGGGCAGGTCCGCATCCTTGCGTACCCGGGCGCAGAACCGGGCCATCACTAGTGAATCCGCGCCCAGGTCCTTGAAGAAGTCGCTGTCCGCCGACACCTGCTCCATGCCGAGCACACCGGACAGCACCTCGGTCAGCCGCGCTTGCAGCTGTTCAGCCGCCGGCGCCGCTTCGGAAGGTGCCAGGGCCGCGGCCAGCGCCGAGATCGAAGGGCTCTGGTAGATGTCCTTCATGGATACCGACGGCAGGTCCGCATCCTTGCGTACCCGGGCGCAGAACCGGGCCATCACCAGCGAATCCGCGCCCAGGTCCTTGAAGAAGTCGCTGTCCGCCGACACCTGCTCCATGCCGAGCACACCGGACAGCACCTCGGCCAGCCGCGCTTGCAGCTGTTCAGCCGCCGACGCCGGGGCCGCCTCCGTTGGTGCCAGGGCGGCGGCCAGGGCCGAGATCGAGGGATTCTGGTAGATATCTTTGATCGACACGGCAGGCAGGTCCGGCTGTTTGCGGACCCGGGCGCAGAACTGCGCCATGACCAGCGAATCCGCGCCCAGCTCGTAGAAGAAGTTGGCGTCCAGCGGGACGTCGTCCTTCTTGACCACCGCGGCGAGGAGGGCCGCCAGCTGCCGCTCCAGCGACATATTCGAGGTGTCTGCGCCGGTGGCCGGAGCGGCAGGTCGAGCGTCCCCGTGGGGAATCGCCGGAGTTGCGGGGTTCGAAATAGCTGGTGACGTCGCCATTGTGTCGACGGACTTGTTCACTGCGAGATGCTCCTTAGTGCATCGGATTCAGTCATCGGGGCGGCCGCCGGGAGTTGCGGAGCCGGCACCGGTTCAGACTGCAGGCCCGGGACTGCCGCAGAGGCGGCGGCGTCGGCACCGAAATGGTCCAGTACCCAGTCGGGCTGGTAGATCGTGTCCAGGTACGGGCGACCCATATCGGGAGAGATGGTCACCGCGGTGACGTTGCGGGCCCGGTGGGCTTCAAGCCATGTCATGGCGCCGTGGACCACGGTTCCGGTGGAGCCTCCGAGGAGGTACCCGGCCGCGGCAAGCCGATGGCAGGCGCGTACCGTGTCCACCTCTTCGACGAACACCACGTCGTCGATCAGGGACTCGTCGAGTTGGGGCGGCCGGACGCTCATGCCGAGCCCGGGGATCAGGCGGGTAGCCGGGGGCTGTCCGAATGACACGGATCCGACGGCGTCGACCGCGACGATCCGGACGTCAGGGCGGTGCTCCCGGAAGTACCGCGCGCAACCCATCAGTGTGCCCGTTGTTCCGGCTCCGACGAACAATACGTCTAAGTCCGGAAACTCGTCGGCGATCTCGGGGGCGGTCCAGCGGTAGTGCGCTCCCCAGTTCCCGGGGTTCGAGTACTGGTTGAGCCACACGTACCGATCGTCGTTCGCGCACAGCTCCCGCACGTGGTTGAGCCTTGCCCCCAGGAATCCGTCAACAGGATCCGGCTCGGTGACCAGGTCGACCTGGGCCCCGAGCGCTTCCATGAGCTGCGCGGTAGCGGGGTTGCAACGCGGATCGACCACGCAAACGAAGTGGTATCCCTTGCTGGCAGCGATCATGCTGAGCGCGACGCCGAGGTTCCCTGAGGAAGACTCGATCAGCACGGATCCTGGACCGATGAGGCCTGCCCGCTCAGCTTGCTCGACCATCTCCCTGGCCGGCTTGAGCTTGACTGAGCCGGCGAAGTTGAACCCTTCGATCTTCAGATAGAGGCGTCGGCCCAGCACCCCTTCCAGGTCGACGAATAGGCTCTGCTCGTTGAACAGGTGCGGATCCGTGATAATCGGCATGATCTCCCTCGTTCTCCTGCCATGAGCTTGGTCACAAGGGTCGCCAGGGAATGGCGGGTCAGATCAGTGAGCATCGCTTCTTCTCCCCAAGAACCCCAATGAAGCTGCAAGTTTGTAATGCCTTTACAGTCCAACTCCGGCCCCGTTATCGCGCCGTTATTGGGCCGTTATTGGTTGCCTTGGCCGAAAACCGCTCCCACGCTGGCCGTGTGGCCAACGAGCGGACTGCGGTGGGGGCCGGAGCGACGCCGTAAAGGCAGGATTCGGCACGAGCTGCCGCAAAAGGGGAGGCGCCGGCCAGGCCGGGCGGGCGGGCACTGAATGGCACCGGAATAGAAGACGCCGGACAGCACGCAGCCGTCACTACAGGCGCAGAGGGAGAAACTAGATTAGGAGCGCCGCCGGTGCAGCCGGTCCAGGGCATCCTGCAGGACGCGCTCGGCCTCCTCCGGGGTGCGCCGCTCCTTCGCGTATTCCAGGTGGCTCTTGAACGGCTCATCCCCCGGCCGCTCGGCGGTCGCGCCCTGTTCACGGCAGGCGGTGCGTCCGCAGCGCGGACAGTCCCAGGTCTTGGGGATTTCCGTCTCGGCCAGCTCGGCGAAAACGGGAGTCGTCTCATGACCCTGGGGACACCAGTAGGTCACCGGGACTTTGCGGACGATTTCGACGGTACGGCCGGTGTCGGCCTGCCAACCTGCCAGGCCGGCTCCTGTAGCCGAACCGGCGCGCACGGCTCTGAGCCCGTAGGAAGATTCCATAACGTTCATCTCCGGGTAGCACGGTGTCGTACTGCGATCTGTGGCACAAGTCTACGACCGGCCCGGAGTGAACGGGACTAAGAATTCCTTATGCTTCGGCGCTGAAGCGCATGATCAGCCCGAGGGCGACGATGACCGTGCCCCAAACCAGGCCGAGCACCACGGTGAACCTGTTCAGGTTCCGCTCGGCCACACCGGAAGAACCGAGTGACGTGGTCATGCCGCCCCCGAACATGTCCGACATACCGCCGCCGCGGCCTTTGTGCAGCAGAATCAGCAGCGTCAGGAGGAGGCTGGTGATTCCCAGCACGATTTGCAGGGTGATCTTCAGAGCGTCCACAGTGGCCTTTCCCGGTTAGTCCGTCACCAGGTGGTGCTCGAACCTGACAATGTTAGCAAATTCGGCAACATCGAGACTGGCGCCGCCAACCAGCACGCCGTCGACGTCGCGCTCCTTGAGGATCGCCGCTGCGTTCGCTGCCTTGACCGATCCCCCGTAAAGCAGCCGCACCCCCGCGGCCACAGCGTCGTCGTACAGATCCGCGATTTCGGCGCGGATGGCCGCGCACATTTCCTGTGCGTCCGCAGGGCCAGCGACCTCACCGGTGCCGATCGCCCAGACCGGCTCGTAGGCGACCACGAGCCGGGCCGCGTCCTCGGCCGGCAGCCCGGCGAGGTCGGCCCGCAGCTGCCCGAGAGTATGTGCCACGTGGTTGCCGGCCTGCCGCACAGCCAGCCCCTCCCCGACGCAGAGGACCGGGATCAGGGAATGCCGGAAGGCGGCCTTGACCTTGGCGTTGAGCGTCTCGTCGGACTCCCCGTGGATGGTCCGGCGTTCGGAATGGCCCACCAGCACGTAGCTGCAGCCGAGCCGGGAGAGGAACTGCCCGGAGATGTCGCCGGTGTAGGCGCCCGCATCGAACTCGGAGAGATCCTGGCCGCCGTAGGCGACCTCGAGGTCGTCGCCGCGGACCAGGGTCTGGACGCTCCGCAGGTCGGTGAAGGGCGGGAACACCGCCACCTCGACCCGCTTGAAGTCGTGCCGGGCGTCGCTCAGGGTCCAGGCGAGCTTCTGGAGCAGCGTGATGGACTGGACATGGTCCATGTTCATCTTCCAGTTGCCGGCAATCAGCGGCGTGCGGTCGAACTTGCCGTTGGTCGAGGTAGTCACTGACTCTCCAGTCGTCTAACGTCCGCCCCGCCCGTTTCCGGGCGGGGCGGACTTTGCTTCAGATCCGTACGGTGCTGCGCGTTTGCGTTTAGCGGCCCAGTGCAGTCAGGCCGGGCAGGGACTTGCCTTCGAGGTACTCGAGGCTCGCCCCGCCGCCGGTCGAGATGTGCCCGAAGGCATCGTCGTCGAAACCGAGGCTGCGGACCGCGGCCGCCGAGTCCCCGCCGCCCACCACGGTGAAGCCATCGGTGCCGGTCAGGGCCTTGGCCACGGTGCGGGTGCCGTTGGCGAATGCCGGGAACTCGAACACGCCCATCGGGCCGTTCCAGAAGACGGTGTTGGCGGAATGGATCCGCTGTGCAAAGGCTTCGGCCGATTCCGGGCCGATGTCCAGCCCGATGCCCGCCGGGCCGAAGCTGGAGGACTCGATGTCGCCGGCCGGCACCGTCTCGTGCGCGGCGTCGGCGGCGAATTTCTCGGCCACGACGATATCCGTCGGCAGCACGAAGTCGCACCCGTTCTCTTTGGCCTTGGCCAGGTAGCCGCGGACGGTATCGAGCTGGTCTTCCTCGAGCAGGCTGGAGGCCACCTTGTGGCCTTGGGCCGCCAGGAAAGTGAAGACCATGCCGCCGCCGACGAGGATGGCGTCCGCACGGCGCAGCAGGTTCTCGATCACGGCGAGCTTGTCCGACACCTTGGACCCGCCGAGCACCACGACATAGGGGCGCTGCGGGGCCTCGGTCAGCCGGTCCAGCACCTCCACCTCGGTCCGGACCAGATCGCCCTGGTAGGACGGCAGCAGGCTCGCGATGTCGAAGACGCTGGCATGCTTGCGGTGCACCGCGCCGAAGGCGTCATCCACGTATGCGCCCTCTCCGCCCGTCAGTGCGGCCAGCTCGGACGCGAACTCCTGCCGCTCGGCGTCGGCCTTGCTGGTCTCCCGCGGGTCGAAACGCAGGTTCTGCAGCACCAGCACTTCGCCGTCCTGCAGCTCCGAGGCACGCAGGCGCGCGCTCTCGCCCACGGTGTCCTCGGCGAACCGCACGGTGAACGGCGCCAGTTCCTTCAACCGTTCGACGGCGGGGCGCAGGGAGTACTTCTCCTGCGGTTCGCCCTTGGGCCGGCCCAGGTGAGCCATGACGATGACCCGCGCGCCGGCGGAAGCCAGCTTGCCGAGGACCGGAAGCGAGGCCCGGATCCGTCCGTCATCGGAAACCCGCAGGGAGGATTCCTCCCCTTCCAGCGGGACGTTCAGGTCCGAGCGGACCAGCACGGTGCGTCCGCGGACGCCTTCGGCCAGCAGTTCATCAAGAGCGCGTGCAGTCATACCTACCCTTAGCAGTGCGTCGGTCAGCTCATCTTGGAGGCGACCAGTTCGGCCAGATCCACCAGGCGGTTGGAATAGCCCCACTCGTTGTCGTACCACGCAACGACTTTCACCTGGTTACCAATAACCTTAGTCAGTCCGGAGTCGAAGATCGAAGATGCCGGATCTGTGACGATATCCGACGACACAAGCGGATCTTCCGAGTAGGTCAGGATCCCCGCGAGCCGTTCGTCGGCGGCGGCCATCTTGTAGGCGGCGTTGACTTCATCCACCGTGACCTCGCGCGACAGCTGCGCCGTGAGGTCGGTGGCGGAGCCCGTCGGCACCGGCACGCGGATGGCGTAGCCGTCCAGCTTGCCCTTTAGGTCCGGCAGCACCAGTCCGATCGCCTTGGCCGCGCCGGTGGAGGTTGGCACGACGTTGATCGCGGCGGCCCGGGCGCGGCGGAGGTCCCGGTGCGGGCCATCCTGGAGGTTCTGGTCCGCCGTGTAAGCGTGGATGGTGGTCATGAGGGCGCGCTCGATGCCGAAGTTCTCGTGCAGCACCATCGCCAGCGGGGCCAGGCAGTTCGTGGTGCAGGAGGCATTGGAGATGATGTTGTGGGCCTGCGGATCGTAGTCCCGGTCGTTCACGCCCATGACCACGGTCAGATCGACGTCGGTACCTGGCGCGGAAATCAGGACCTTTGCGGCGCCCGCGTCGAGGTGCTTCCGGGCGTCCCCCGCCTTGGTGAAGAACCCGGTGCTCTCGATGACGATGCCGACGTCGAGGTCCTTCCAGGGAAGCTGCGCCGGATCCCGCTCGGCCAGCACCCTGACGGTCCTGCCCCCGACCAGGAGCCCGTCGTCTTTGACCTCCACGCTTTCGGAAATGCGGCCCATGACACTGTCGTACTTCAGGAGGTGGGCGAGCGTCTTGGCGTCCGCCAAGTCGTTGATCGCGACGATCTCGAGGTCGGGCCCCTGGGCCAGGGCCGCGCGGAAGAAGTTGCGTCCGATACGTCCGAATCCGTTGATTGCTACACGAGTTGTCACAGTTCCATCCCCTTCAAGTTGGGCGCCGGTTCCTGTTACTGCTGGTCAATCATCGCCGGACTGTGGCCCGCCCGGCGTTCTACGGTAATGCTGCTTTTACCTCATTGTGTCTGTGTTGCCCGGGATGCGGAAGGCATGCCGTCGTGCCCGGCACGGGTATGCCTTCCGCATCCGCAAGGATCCGCTACTTGCCGGGAATGACCAGGGCCGCAGCACCGGAACGGGCGGCTTCGAAGCGCTTGGCAACGTCGGCCCAGTTCACGATGTTCCAGAAGGCCTTCACATAGTCGGCCTTGACGTTCTGGTAGTCGAGGTAGAACGCGTGCTCCCACATATCCAGCTGAAGCAGCGGGGTGGTCGCGACGGGGACGCCGTTCTGCTGGTCGTACATCTGCTCGATGACCAGGTTGCCGCCGATCGGCTCGTAGGCCAGGATGGCCCAGCCGGAGCCCTGGATGGTGGTCGCCGCACCGGTGAAGTGGCCGCGGAAGCTGTCGAACGAGCCGAAGAACTCATCGATCGCCGCAGCCAGTTCGCCCTCGGGCTTGTCGCCGCCTTCCGGGGAAAGGTTGTTCCAGAAGATGGAGTGGTTGATGTGGCCGCCCAGGTTGAACTGCAGGTCCTTGGACAGCTTTGCGGCCGCGGCGGCGTCGCCCTTGTCGCGTGCTTCAGCCATCTTCTCGAGCGCGGTGTTGGCTCCGGCCACGTAAGCGGCGTGGTGCTTGCTGTGGTGCAGCTCCATGATGCGGGCGGAGATGTGCGGCTCCAGCGCGGCGTAGTCGTAGTTGAGCTCGGGCAGTTCGTACTTGCTCACGAATATCCTCCGTAACTTTGGGCCGCCCTCAGGCGGCCATGATCGGATTGATCATCCGACCGGCAGTGCCGGCCGGAAACTTATCCTTGGCCCACGGGGCACGAACCGGGCATCGGCCCGGACATCCCCATCCTATGCATAGGCCCTACTCGTCCAACATCTCCGCGGTCACATTCGCCTCCGTGCCGGGAATGCCGAGTTCGACGGCGCGCTTGTCCGCCATGGCCAGCAGGCGCCGGATGCGGCCCGCGATGGCGTCCTTGGTCATCGGCGGATCCGCCAGGCGGCCCAGTTCGTCCAGGCTCGCCTGCTTGTGGGCCACCCGCAGGCCGCCGGCGTAGCGCAGGTGCTCGGGCACATCCTCGCCGAGGATCTCCAGCGCGCGCTCGACGCGGGCCCCGGCGGCCACGGCTGCCTGGGCGGAGCGGCGCAGGTTCGCATCATCGAAGTTGGCGAGGCGGTTGGCGGTGGCGCGCACCTCCTTGCGCATCCGGCGCTCCTCCCACACCATCAGCGCATCGTGGGCGCCCATGCGCGTCAGCAGGGCGGCGATCGTATCGCCGTCCCGAATGACGACGCGGTCCACGCCGCGCACTTCGCGGGCCTTGGCCGAGATACCCAGCCGGCGGGCAGCCCCGACGAGGGCCAGCGCCGCCTCCGGACCCGGGCAGGTCACTTCCAGTGCGGACGAACGGCCCGGCTCGGTCAGCGAACCATGCGCGAGGAAGGCGCCGCGCCAGACCGCTTCGGCATCCGCAGTGGAACCATTAACCACGACCGAAGGGAGCCCGCGCACCGGCCGGCCGCGGGCGTCGAGCAGGCCGGTCTGCCGCGCGAGCGACTCGCCGTCCTTGACCACCCGCACCACATAGCGGTTGCCGCGGCGCAGTCCACCGCCGGAGACCACGATGATGTCGCTGCTGTGCCCGTAGACTTCGGCGATCGCCGTGCGGAGGCGGCGTGCGGTCGCAGCCAGGTCCACCTCGGCCTCGATCACGATCCGCCCGGAGATTATGTGCAGGCCTCCGGCGAAGCGGAGGGTCGCCGAAACCTCTGCCTTGCGCACTTGGGACTTCTTGATGTCCAGGCGGGAAAGTTCATCTTTGACCGCTGCAGTCAGCGCCATGCATCTTGTCCTTACTCATTCATGCTCCCCGGCGAAAATGTCGTGATAGGCCGTCGCAAGCCTCAGCGGATCATGCACCGCGCGCCGGCCGGGGGTTCCCACTCTACCGAACACCACGGAGGCGCCGAGACGGCCGGCAGCTGATTCGAACTCCGCGCGGTCGCCGACTGCGAACGGATCGGCGAGCACCGCGTCGAACTTCATCCCGGGGGCGTAGCGGTGCAGCGCGGCCAGATGGTCCGCGGCAGTCATGCCGGACGTCTCCTTGGTATCGGTGGCCAGGTTCATGGTCAGGATCCGGCGCGCAGGCGCCGCGCACAGGGCGTCGCGAAGCTGCGGCAGCATCAGATGCGGCAGGACGGAGGTGTACCAGGAGCCCGGGCCCAGGATGATCCAGTCCGCTAGTTCGATAGCGTTTAGGGCCTCTGCACAGGCCGGCGCGTCGTCCGGAATCAGACGAACGTCGTTGACCCGGGCGTTCCGGCCGGCGGCCGCCAGTTTGGACTGGCCGGAGATCGTGACGCTGCGCAGCCGGCCCTCCGCGTCTTCGGTCAGCACGTCTCCCTCGATGGTCAGCGGAACTGTCGCCATCGGCAGGACCTGGCCGCGGGCCCCGAGCAGTGCGCCGGCCCACTGCAGCCCGGCCACCGGATCACCGAGGAGTTCCCAGAGGGTGACGATGAGCAGGTTGCCCAGTGCATGGTTGTCCAGGCTGCCGTCCACGGTGTCGAGCGACTTGAAGCGGTGCTGCATCACGTCGCGCCAGGTCTGGCCCCACTCGGTGTCGTCGCACAGCGACGCCAGTGCCATTCGCAGGTCTCCGGGCGGGAGGACGCCCAGTTCCCGGCGCAGGCGCCCGGAGGACCCGCCGTCGTCCGCCACCGTGACGATGGCGGTGAGTTCCGTGGTGAGCAGGCGCAGCGCGGCGAGCGAGGCGGAAAGACCGTGGCCTCCGCCCAAGGCGACGACGGACGGCGGATTCGGGCCCCGCGAACCGCCGGGCCGGTCCGGCTGGGCCACCGGAATGCGCGGCAGCGGCCCTGTCAGCAACGCCACTATTCGCGCCCCAGGTCCCGGTGCTGGACCGCAACCTTGACGCGTGGAAGCTGGGCGAGCCGCTTGGCGAGTTCCTCGGCCACGGCCACCGAACGGTGCTTGCCGCCGGTGCAGCCGACGGCGATGGTGGCGTAGTGCTTGTTCTCCTGCCGGTAGCCCTCGAGCACCGGTTCCAAGGCGTAGACGAACCGCTTGATGAACTCTTCCGCCCCGGACTCGACCAGCACGAAGTCGCTCACCTGCTTTTCCAGGCCCGTGTGCGGCCGGAGCGCGGGCACCCAGTGGGGGTTGGGGATGAAGCGTGCGTCCGCGACGAAGTTGGCGTCCACGGGCAGGCCGTACTTGAAGCCGAAGCTCATCACATTCAGCCGCAGCACGATGGGGCCGGAGTCCGAGAACAGCTCTGTGACGTTGGTGGCGAGCGTGTGGACGTTCATGTCCGTCGTGTCGATGACCAGGTCCGCGGCGTCCTTGAGCCCGGCCAGCAGTTCCCGCTCGGCCGTGATGCCGTCCGAGATCCGGCCGTCGCCCTGCAGCGGGTGGGGCCGCCGGCCCTGTTCGAAGCGGCGCACCAGGACGTTGTCGCCGGCGTCGAGGAAAAGCACGCGGAAGTTAATGGCGCTGGCCCGCAGGCCGTTGAGGGCTTCCCTGATGTCGCGGTGCAGGTTCTTGCTCCGCACGTCGACGACGACGGCGAGCCGGGTCAGCGAGTCCGGCATCCGCGAGACCAGCTCGGCGAGCGTCCCCAGCATCTGCGGCGGCAGGTTGTCCACGACGTACCAGCCGTGGTCCTCCAGCGCGTGCGCCGCGGTGGTGCGGCCGGCCCCGGACATGCCCGTGACCACCAGCAGTTCGGATTCTTCCGGTTTCACCGGCGTGAGATCCTCTTCCTCCGACATTAAGCCCGTCCTGTTCCTTGTTTCCCGCCGTGCGGTAGGCCGCCACGAGACGGCCCGTGATCGCGGCGGACGTTTCTAAGCCTAACTAAGAATCAACGATCTCGCCGGTCGCCATGTTGAGGACCGGGGCCTGCGGTTCCGCGGCGGCGTTGGGGGCCAGATGGCGCTTGATGGACGCCGCCAGCGCGGGCCCTACGCCGGGAACCAGGAGCAGTTCCTCGACGCTGGCCGCCTTGAGCTTCCGGGCGGAGCCGAAGTGCTTCAGCAGCGCCTTGCGCTTGGCCGGCCCGAGGCCGGGCACCCCGTCCAGGATGGACTCGGTCATGGACTTGCCGCGCTTCTGGCGGTGGTAGCTGATGGCGAATCGGTGCGCTTCGTCGCGGATGCGCTGCAGGAGGTAGAGGCCGTGGGATGCCCGCGGCAGGATCACCGGAAAGTCGTCGTCGGGCAGCCATACTTCCTCGAGCCGCTTGGCGAGGCCGACGACGAAGACATCGGTGATGCCCAGGTCGGCCAGGGCACGCGATGCCGCGGCGACCTGGGGCGGGCCGCCGTCGACTACGACCAGGTTGGGCGGGTAGGCGAACTTGGTCCGCGGCGCTTCGGTCGTGGTGTCGGCCAGCGGCTCGGCAGGCACGGCCGGTTCCGCGTTCCCGGCAGTGTCGGCAGCTTGCGCCGTCGCGGCGGGCGCCGCGGGCCCTGCCGTCCCGGGCCCCGCGCCAGGCTCCGTGCCGCCGGCCGGCTGCGCGGTTTTGTCGGCCAGGTAGTGCCGGAAGCGGCGGCTGATCACGTCGTACATGGCGGACGTGTCGTCGCGGGCCGCCTCACCGGTGATGGAAAAGCGGCGGTAGTCCGCCTTCTTGGGCAGCCCGTCCTCGACCACCACCATGGACGCGACCACGTTGGTGCCCTGGACATGCGAAATGTCGTAGCACTCGATCCGCAGCAGCGCGACGGGGAGGTCCAGTGCTTCCTGCAGTTCCTGCAGCGCGGCGGACCGGGTAGTGATGTCGCCGGCGCGGCGGCTCTTGTGCAGCGCGAGGGCTTGTTCGGCATTCTGCCGCACGGTGTCGAGGAGGGCCGCCTTGTCGCCGCGCTTCGGGACACGCAGTTCGACCTTGCGCCCGCGGAGGCCGCGGAGCCACTGCTCCAGTTCCTCCCGGTTGTCGGGTTCCACCGGGACCAGCACCTGGGGCGGAATGCGGTCCGGATCCTCGCCGTCGCCATAGACCTGCTGGAGGAGGTGCTCGGCCAGGTCGGCGCGCGTGGCATCCTCGACCTTCTCGACGACCCAGCCGCGCTGGCCGCGGATGCGGCCGCCGCGGACATGGAAAACCTGGACCGCCGCCTCGAGCTCGTCTTCGGCCAGCGCGAAGATGTCCGCGTCCGTATCCTCGCTCAGCACGACCGCGTTGCGCTCGAAGACTCGCTTCAAGGCGGCAATATCGTCCCGGTACCGGGCGGCCGCCTCGTAGTCGAGTTCCGCGACGGCTGCCGCCATCTTCTTGTCCAGGGCCCTGATGAAGCGGTCCGCCTCCCCGCCCATGAACGCGCAGAACTCCCCCGCCAACGCCTTGTGGTCCTCGGGCGAGATCCGGCCGACGCACGGTGCCGAACACTTGTCGATGTAGCCGAGCAGGCACGGCCGCCCCGTGCGCTGGGCGCGGTTGAAGACGCCGACGCTGCAGGTCCGGACCGGGAAGACGCGGAGCAGGGTGTCCACCGTTTCGCGGATGGCTTTCGCCGGATAGAACGGGCCGAAGTACTTGGTTCCCTTGCGCTTGTCACCGCGCATGACCTGGACCCGGGGGAACTTCTCCGACATCGTGACAGCCAGGTAGGGATAGGACTTGTCGTCCCGGAACATGATGTTGAAGCGCGGCGCGTACTCCTTGATCCAGGTGTACTCCAGCTGGATCGCCTCAAGTTCGCTGCCGACGACCGTCCACTCGACGGAAGCAGCCGTGTGGACCATCGCCCGGGTTCGCGGCATCAGCGAGTCGGGATTGGCGAAATAGCTGTTGAGCCGGGAGCGCAGGTTCTTGGCCTTGCCCACGTAGATGACACGCTTGTGCTCATCCCGGAACCGGTAGACCCCGGGGTTGGTGGGGATTTCCCCCGGCCGCGGCCGGTAGGACGAGGGCAGCGCCATCTAGCCGGCCTGCCTCGACTGGTTGTAGGTGCCGGCCCGCTGCTGTCCCGTCAGGTCAGCGATGGCGTCCATGATTTTGTCGGTGGCCGCGCGGCGGGCCGGCAGCGAGTGGTCGGGGCCGGTCTTCTCGAAGTACAGCGGTGCTCCGACCCTCAAAGTGAAATGCTGGGGCTTGATCATGTTCCTGTCCGCCGGCTGGAGCCGCTCCGTGCCGATCAGTCCGACAGGCACGACAGGCGCACCGGTGGTCAGTGCGAGCCAGCCCACTCCCGTCCTTCCACGGTACAACAATCCGTTGCGGGAACGCGTGCCCTCCGGGTAGATACCGAAGGCCTGGTCCCGCTCGAGGATCTCCAGCGCCGTCTGCAGCGCGGCTACACCGGCTGCCTGTTCGCCGCGCTCCACCGGGATGGACCCCACGCTATTGAAGAACCACCGCATGACCGCGCCCTTCGGTCCGCGGGCGGTGAAATACTCCGACTTCGCGAAGAAGGCCACCTTGCGCGGCATCAGCGCCTGGACGATGACGCTGTCAAGGAAAGACAGATGGTTGGGTGCGACGATGACGGGTCCGCTGCGCGGAAAGTTTTCGAGGCCTTCGACGGTTGGCCGGCAGGAGGCGCGGATGCCTGTCCGGAAGACAAAGCGCGTGCCTTCAAAGAGTTCCATGTCCGGCGTTTTCCTCCGCTATGTCCATGCTGCCGTTGTCGTTGCCGTCTTCCCCGCCCGGCGCCTGCAGACGCACCCGCAGTTCGGGGACGGACGCCGCCACCGTCGTTGCCCCGGCGGCAGCGAGTTCGCCGTTGGCGGCGAATCCCCAACCCACCCCGATTGCGTCAATGCCGTGGTGGACCGCCGCCTCGATATCGTAGTGCCGGTCCCCGATCATCAGCGCGCGGCCGAACCGGTCCGCGTAATGTTCCAGCGCCTCGGCCAGGATCGGGATTTTCCCTGAGTCCGGCCCTCCGGCGCCCTCCACGTCGTCGAGCGCGGCACCGTGGATGCTGCCGAAGTAGCCGGCCAGCCCCTGGACCTTGAGGAGTTCGACGGCGATCGGCGTCGGCTTCTGCGTCACCACCGCGAGCAGGGCACCCCGGGCCTTCAGTTCTTCAAGCAGGGGCACGATGCCCGGATACACGTGGCTGGCCGCCATGCCCGCCGCCCGGTAGTCCGCCCGGTAGAGCCGGATGACTTCGGGAACCTCGGCTTCGGGCACCCCGGCGAGGAACCGCAGCGACTCTCCCAGCGGAGGGCCGACCATGGCGTCGAGCACGTGCTGCTCCGGAACGGGCAGCCCGCGGGCCCTTAGTGCCCGGCTGATGCCGCCGGTGATGGCTCCGGCCGGGTCCACGAGGGTCCCGTCCAGATCAAACAGAACCAAGTCCGGCAAAGAAGTCACTTAGGCATTTTTCCATACCCCGGAGGGGCTTCGTTACTGCAGGATCTCGGCCAGGAACCGGCCCGTGTGGCTGCCGTCTGCCCCGGCGATCTGTTCGGGCGTGCCGGTGGCGATGATCTGGCCGCCGCCGGAGCCTCCGTCCGGGCCGAGGTCCAGGACCCAGTCGGCGCTCTTGATCACGTCCAGGTTGTGTTCGATCGTGATCACGGTGTTGCCCTTCTCCACCAGCGACTGCAGGACGCCCAGCAGCTTGCGGATGTCCTCGAAGTGCAGGCCGGTCGTCGGTTCGTCCAGCACGTAGATGCTGCGCCCGTTGCTGCGCTTCTGCAGTTCGCTGGCGAGCTTCACGCGCTGCGCCTCGCCGCCCGAGAGCGTCGTCGCGGGCTGGCCGAGGCGGACGTAGCCGAGGCCGACGTCCACCAGGGTGTTCAGGTGCCGGGCGATCGGCGTGAAGGCGGCGAAGAACTCCGCGGCCTCCTCGATCGGCATGTCCAGCACGTCCGCGATGGACTTGCCCTTGTAGTGGACCTCGAGGGTCTCCCGGTTGTAGCGGGCGCCGTGGCAGACCTCGCACGGCACGTAGACATCCGGCAGGAAGTTCATTTCGATCTTCAGCGTTCCGTCGCCGGCACATGCCTCGCAGCGGCCGCCCTTCGTGTTGAACGAGAACCGGCCCGGCTGGTAGCCGCGGACCTTGGATTCGTTGGTCTCGGCGAACAGCTTGCGGATGTGGTCGAAGACGCCGGTGTAGGTCGCCGGGTTGGACCGCGGAGTACGGCCGATCGGGCTCTGGTCCACGTGGATGACCTTGTCCAAGTGCTCCAGGCCTTCAACCCTCGTATGGCGCCCGGCGACCTGCTTGGCGTTGTTGAGCTTGTTCGCCAGCACCTTGTACAGGATGTCGTTGACCAGCGTCGACTTTCCGGAACCGCTGACGCCGGTGACCGCAGTCAGCACGCCCAGCGGGAACTGCGCGTCGATGCCGCGCAGGTTGTTCTCCCACGCGCCAACGACCTTGAGCTGGCGCTTCCGGTCGATCTTGCGGCGCTTGGCCGGAACCTCGATGCTCCTGCGGCCGGCCAGGTAGTCGCCGGTGATGGACTTCTCGTTGTCGAGCAGTTCCTTCAGCGAACCCGAATGCACTACCTCGCCGCCGTGCTCGCCGGCACCTGGTCCGACGTCGACGATCCAGTCCGCCTCATGGATGGTGTCTTCGTCGTGCTCGACGACGATCAGCGTGTTGCCCAGGTCCCGCAGCCGGGTCAGGGTTTCGATCAGCCGGCGGTTGTCGCGCTGGTGCAGGCCGATGGATGGCTCGTCCAGGACGTAGAGCACGCCGACCAGGCCCGAGCCGATCTGTGTCGCGAGCCGGATGCGCTGCGCCTCCCCGCCCGACAGCGTTGCGGCCGGGCGCTCGAGGTTCAGGTACTCCAGGCCCACGTCCAGCAGGAACTGAAGGCGGGCGCGGATCTCGATCAGCACCTGGTGGCCGATCTGCGCCTCCCGGTCCGTCAGTTCCAGCGAATCCAGGAAGGACAGGCACTCGCGCAGCGGAAGCCCCGAGACCTCGGCGATCGACTTGCCGCCGATCAGTACCGACAGCGACGCCGGATTCAGCCTCGCGCCCTTGCACTCCGGGCAAGGGATGTCCCGCATGTACTGCTCGTAGCGGTCCCGTGCGTTATCCGACTCGGTTTCCAGGTGCTTGCGGTGGATGTACTGCACGGCGCCTTCGAAGCCCGTGCTGTACTTGCGTTCCCGGCCAAAGCGGTTCCGGTACTGGACCACGACCTTGTAGTCCTTGCCATGGAGTACCGCCTTGCGCACCTCCTTGGGCAGCTTCCGGAACGGGTCGTCCATGCTGAAACCGAGTTCGTGCGACAGCCCCTCGAGGAGGCGGTTCCAGTATTCGCTGGTCGCCTTGCCCAGCGACCACGGTGCGATGGCACCCTCGGCCAGGCTCAGATCAGGATCGGGCACCACCAGTTCCTCGTCCACCTCGAGCCGGCTGCCGATGCCGGTGCAGACCGGGCAGGCGCCGAACGGGTTGTTGAACGAGAAAGACCGCGGTTCGATTTCGTCGATGGCCAGCGGGTGTTCGTTGGGGCATGCCAGCTTCTCGGAGAAGGACCGCGTCCGCTGCGGATCCTCGGCGTCCAGGTCGACGAAATCCACCAGCACGCGGCCTTCCGCCAGGCCCAGCGCGGTTTCGATGGAGTCGGTCAGGCGCTGGTGGATCCCTTCCTTCACGACCAGGCGGTCCACCACCACCTCGATGGTGTGCTTGAACTGCTTGCCCAGCTTGGGCGGGTCCGACAACTGGATGAGGTCGCCGTCGACCCGGGCCCGCGAGTAGCCTTTGGCGGAAAGCTCCTTGAACAGGTCGACGAACTCGCCCTTGCGTCCCCGCACCACGGGGGCGAGGATCTGGAACCGCGTGCCGTCCTCAAGCTCCTGCAGCTGGTCGACGATCTGCTGCGGCGTCTGCCGCGCGACCGGCTCGTGGCACACCGGGCAGTACGGCCGGCCGACACGGGCCCAGAGCAGGCGGAGGTAGTCGTAGATCTCGGTGATGGTGCCGACGGTGGACCGGGGGTTCCGGCTGGTGGACTTCTGGTCGATGGACACCGCGGGCGAGAGACCCTCGATGAAGTCCACGTCCGGCTTGTCCACCTGGCCCAGGAACATACGTGCATACGAGGAAAGCGACTCGACGTAGCGGCGCTGGCCCTCGGCGAAGATGGTGTCGAACGCCAGCGAGGACTTCCCGGAACCCGAGAGGCCGGTGAAGACAATCATCGCGTCGCGGGGCAGGTCAAGGTCCACATTGCGCAGGTTGTGCTCGCGCGCTCCCTTGACGATCAGTCTGGAAAGGTCCCCGCCCGCGGGTCGCGCGAGGCCGGATTCAGTTGATTCAGTCGCTTTTAGCACAGCTTCCACTCTAATCGAAAATGCGTTCGAAAACGTAACCAGGGGTTCCGGAGGCCCGGAGCTGCGGACGGGACCCGTCCGCTGTGATCCGGCGGATCAGCCCTCGAGCGCGGCCTTCACCGCGGCCAGTGCGGTTCGGGTCTCCACGCCCTGGGACCTGGCGACGGCGGCGAAGCGGGCCGCGGCCTCCGCCAGCAGCCGGGCGGTCTCGTCCCCGCCGGCACTGACCACGGTGCCCGCGCGCCCGGCGGTCTTGACCCGCCCGGCGGTCTCGAGTTCCCGGTAGGCCCGCGCTACCGTGTGCGGCACGATGCCCAGATGGTCCGCCAGCCGGCGCACCGGCGGCAGCTTGGTGCCCACCGCAAGCTCACCGTCGTCCGCCGCTTCGATGATGCGCAGGCGCAGTTGTTCGTAGAGCGCAACGGAGCTTTCCTTGTCGAGCCGCCAGTCGAATTGGTCGGCCTCCATCCGCTGTCCACCCTTCCGCGCGCCCGATACACAACCCATTGAATCTATGCCGGGGCCGCGCCGCCGGGCAAGGCGTTTCACTCTCGGCGCACCCCGTGATTCCGGACGCACCCGCCCCTCCAAGGCTCCTCCCGGAGGCGGCGGCCGGGCGGACCCGAGGGCACGGGTCGCGGCCTGCTCTTCCGCGGTGCCCGGGCCACGTGCTTAGACTGGCCCCATGTGGGATCTTCGGGACATCACCATCCGTTCAGCGTCCGTCAGCGAGATGGACAACAACGTCTACCTGCTCACGTCGAAGCAGACCGGCGCCCAGGTGCTCATCGACGCCGCCGACGATCTGCCCGCGATCCGCCGGCTGTTCGCCGACGGCGCCGCGGACACTGCGGCGGAGGCAAAGGTCGCGCTCGTCGTGACGACGCACAGCCACTGGGACCATGTCCGCGCCCTCGCGGAAACCGTCGAGGCCACGGGCGCCCGCAGCGCGGCCGGAGCCGAGGACGTACCGGACATCGACGTGCCCGTCGACCTGGCGCTCAACCACGGCGACCCCGTCGAGGTCGACGGGATAACGCTCGAGGCCATCAAGCTGCGCGGCCACACGCCCGGCTCGGTTGCCCTGCTGTACCGCGACCCGGACGGCCCGGCGCACCTCTTCAGCGGCGATTCCCTGTTCCCCGGCGGCGTCGGGAACACGCAGAAGGATCCCGCCCGCTTCACGTCGCTGATGAACGACGTCGAGGAGCGCGTTTTCGGGTACCTCCCGGACGACACGGTCGTGCACCCGGGGCATGGGAAGGGCACCACGCTCGGCGCGGAACGCCCGCACCTGCCCGAGTGGCGCGAGCGAGGCTGGTAGCCCGGTCCGGCCGCAGCCGCTTCCCGGCAGTCCGCTCAGCGCTTCCGCGCCACGCAGAAGATGCGCCGGAAGGGGTAGACCGTCCCGTGCGTTCCCTGCGGATAGGCGGCCCGCAGTTCGGCAGCATACTCGGCCTCGAACTCGGCCGCCTCCTGCCCTGCAAGAGCCGCGAGGACGGGGCGCAGGCCCGTGCCGCGTACCCAGTCCAGCACCGGGTCCTCCCCCTGCAATAGGTGCAGGTACGTCGTTTCCCAGGCATCGCCGTCGTACCCGGCATCCTGCAGGAGCCCCAGATACTCGGCCGGCTCCCCTACCGCGTCCTCGTGGCGCAGCACGCCGTCCAGCCGCTGCTTCCAGCGGCCGGACGCCGCGAGGTCCCGCATCAGCACATGCGACGGCGCGCCGAAGTTCCCCGGAACCTGGAAGCCGATCCACGCACCGGGTTCCAGCTGCTGCGCCCATTGCCGCAGCAGGGTGCGGTGCTGCGGCACCCACTGGAAGGCGGCGTTGGAGACGAGCACGTCCAGGCCGGCAGGCGGCATCCAGTCGCCGATGTCTCCGATGCGGAAGCCGAGGTTGGGCAGGACGTTCCGGGCCCGGGCGGTCCGGACCATCTCCGCGGAGGAGTCCACGCCGGTCACCTGGGCGGCGGGCCAGCGCCGGGCCAGAGAGCCGGTCAGCTCGCCGTTGCCGCAGCCGAGGTCCACGACCAGCCGCGGGTCCGGATGGAGGATCCTCGCCGTCAGGTCGAAGAACGGGCGGCTCCGCTCGTCCGTATATTCGGCGTACTTGGCCGGATCCCACGTGAACATGGACGAGTTCCTCCGTCTGTCGGGTCTGCCGGGTCTGCCGGGGCCTGTTGGCGTGCCGGGGCATGCAAGGCCAGCGTAGTACCGCGGAAGGCCGATAGGCTGGTAGGGCGATGAACCTACTTGACCAGCTGAGCGCAGCCGACACTTCCACCCCGGACGACATCTACACCGCTTTCGTGGAGTGGACGGAGCACCGCGGGATGTCGCTCTATCCGGCGCAGGACGAGGCCGTCATGGAGCTGGTGACGGGCAACAACGTCATCCTGGCCACGCCCACCGGCTCGGGCAAGTCGATGGTGGCGATTGCGGCGCATTTCCACGCGATGGCCGGCGGGACGCGCAGCTACTACACGGCCCCGATCAAGGCGCTGGTCTCGGAGAAGTTCTTCGCTCTGTGCGACATCTTCGGGCCGGACAACGTCGGCATGGTCACGGGCGACTCGTCGGTCAACCCGGACGCCCCGGTGATCTGCTGCACGGCCGAGATCCTCGCCAACATCGCCCTGCGCGAGGGCGCCGCGGCGGACCTGGGCACCGTGATCATGGACGAGTTCCACTTCTATTCGGACCCGCAGCGCGGCTGGGCCTGGCAGGTGCCGCTGCTCGAGCTGCCGCAGGCCCAGTTCCTGCTGATGTCCGCCACGCTGGGCGACGTGACACGCTTCGAGCGCGGGCTGACGGAGCTCACCGGCCGGCCCTCCACCACGGTCAGCTCGGCGGAACGGCCGATCCCGCTGCACTACTACTATGTGCAGACGCCGGTGCAGGAGTCCCTCGAGGAGCTGCTCAGCACCCGCCAGGTGCCGGTCTACGTGGTCCACTTCAGCCAGCTCGAGGCCATCGAACGGGCGCAGAACCTGATGAGCATCAACGTCTGCACCCGCGAAGAGAAGGACCGGATCGCGGAGCTGATCGGCGGCTTCCGCTTCGCGCCGGGCTTCGGGAAGACGCTGAACCGCCTGATCCGGCACGGCATCGGGGTGCACCACGCGGGCATGCTCCCCAAGTACCGGCGCCTCGTGGAGCAGCTGGCGCAGGCAGGCCTGCTGAAAGTCATCTGCGGCACCGACACCCTGGGGGTGGGCATCAACGTCCCGATCCGCACGGTCCTCATGACGGCCCTGAGCAAGTACGACGGCGTCCGAACCAGGCTGCTCAACGCCCGGGAATTCCATCAGATCGCCGGCCGCGCGGGCCGCGCCGGCTACGATACGGCGGGCACCGTCGTCGTCCAGGCCCCGGAACACGTCGTGGAAAACGCCAAGGCGATGGCCAAGGCGGTGGCCAAGTTCGGCGACGACCAGAAAAAACTGCGCCAGGTAGTGAAGAAGAAGCCGCCGGCCGGTTTCGTCACCTGGGGCGAGTCCACGTACAACAAGCTGGTGGAGAGCGATCCCGAACCGCTGTCTTCGAGTTTCACCGTCACGCACGCCATGCTGCTGAACCTGCTGGAACGGCCCGGTGATCCGTTTGCCGCCGCCAAGCGGCTGCTGACCGAAAACCATGAGACCCGCGCCGCCCAGCTCAAGCTGATCAAGCGGGCGCTCGGCATCTACCGGGAACTCGTCGCCTCCGGCCTGGTGGAACGGCTGGACGAGCCCGATGCCTCCGGCCGCCGGGTCCGCCTCAAGGTCCACCTGCAGCCGAACTTCGCGCTCAACCAGCCGCTGTCCCCCTTCGCGGTGGCGAGCCTGGAGCTGCTCGACCCCGAAAGCGGCTCATACGCCCTGGACGTCGTGTCCGCCATCGAGGCCATCCTCGAGCAGCCGCGCCAGGTGCTCTCCGCCCAGGAGAAGAAGGCCCGCGGCGAGGCCGTGGCGGCGATGAAGGCCGAGGGCATCGAGTACGAGCAGCGGATGGCGTTGCTGGACGAGGTCACCTATCCGCAGCCGCTGGGCGAGCTGCTCCAGCAGTCCTTCGACGTCTACCGCAAGGGCGCGCCCTGGCTGGGCGACTTCGAGCTGGCGCCCAAGTCCGTCATCCGGGACATGTACGAGCGCGCGATGAACTTCAGCGAGTACGTCCAGTTCTATGGCCTCGCGCGTTCCGAAGGCATCCTGCTGCGCTACCTCACCGACGGCTACAAGGCCCTCCGGCAGACGGTGCCGACGGAAGCCCTGCGCGAGGACCTCGAAGACATCATCGCCTGGCTCGGCGAACTGGTCCGGCAGGTGGATTCCAGCCTCCTGGACGAGTGGGAGGAACTCGCCGCCGGCGTTTCCGCGGCCGACCTCGCGGCGGAGCACGCCCACCAGTCGGTCCTCACGGAGGCCCCGCCGAAGCTCACGGACAACGTCCGGGCCTTCCGTGTCATGGTCCGCAACGAGCTGTTCCGCCGCGTCGAGCTGTTCGAGGCCGAAAACGAAGAGGCCCTCGGGGAACTGGACGCCGACGCGGGCTGGGATGCGGACCGCTGGGCGGACGCCATGGACGCGTACTTCGACGCCCACGACGACCTGGGCGTCGGGCCGGACGCGCGCGGCCCGCAGTACCTGTCCATCGAAACGGGACCGACCGAGTGGAAAGTCCGCCAGATCTTCGACGACCCGGCCGGCGACCACGACTGGGGCATCAGCGCGGTCGTCGACCTCGCCGCCTCGGACGAGCTGGGGTCCGCCGCGGTCCGGATTACCGCCGTCGGCCAGCTGTGAATAGGATGCCAGTCATGAGCCGAATCCGCCCCGCCGCAGAAGCAGATGTCCCCGTCATCCTGGAACTGATCCGGGAGCTCGCCGTCTATGAAAAGGAGCCGGACGCCGTCAAGACCACCGAAGCGCAGCTCCGCGACGCCCTGTTCGGCGCCAGCCCCGCCGTCTTCGCACATGTGGCCGAGGACGACGGCGGCATCCAGGGTTTCGCCCTGTGGTTTCGGAACTTCTCCACCTGGGAAGGCGTGCACGGCCTCTACCTGGAGGACCTCTACGTGCGGCCGGAGGCGCGCGGGACGGGCTACGGCAAGGCGCTGCTGCAGACGCTGGCGCGCCACGCCGTCGACAACGGCTACGCCCGGGTGGAATGGTCCGTGCTGAACTGGAACGAACCCTCAATCGGCTTCTACCGCAGCCTCGGTGCCCGCCCGCAGGACGAATGGTCGACCTTCCGCCTCACCGGCCAGGCGCTGCAGGACTTCGGCGCGGCCAGCCCGGCCGGAGTGCGGGCCTAATGCACGACGGCGCCGGGCACCGGATCGGTGCGGAGCACCGCATGCGCGGGGTGCGGACCGTGGAGCACTTCTTCACCGTGCCGCTCGTCCACGCCGACCCGTCCCGCGGAACGATTGAGGTGTTTGCACGCGAATACACCTCGCCGGAGCACGACTCCGTCCGGGACCTGCCGTG
The DNA here is from genome assembly GCF_026011795.1 of Arthrobacter mangrovi. GTDB lineage: Bacteria > Actinomycetota > Actinomycetes > Actinomycetales > Micrococcaceae > Crystallibacter > Crystallibacter mangrovi. The sequence continues at coordinate 56,668 of NZ_BRVS01000002.1, forward strand.
GCTGCTGTTCCTGCAGGGCGGACCCGGGGGCCGCGGCAACCGCGTCACCTCGCTGAGCGGCTGGATGAAGGAGGCGGCCCGGCACTTCCGCATCCTGATGCTGGACCAGCGCGGGACGGGACTCTCCTCCCCCGTGAACCGCCAGACTCTGCCGGCCCGCGGCGACGCCACGGCGCAGGCGGAGTACCTGACGCACTTCCGGGCCGATTCCATTGTGGCGGACGCCGAGCTGATCCGCCGGGCCCTGGGCAGCGGTCCGTGGACGGTGTTCGGCCAGAGCTACGGCGGCTTCTGCACGCTCAGCTACCTGTCCTTCGCGCCCGAGGGACTCCGCGAGGCACTGCTCACGGGCGGGCTCGCCCCGCTGGCCGGACACCCGGACCGCGTCTACAAGGCCACGTTCCAGCGGGTCGAGGCGCGCAATGCGGAGTACTTCGAACGCTATCCGCAGGACCGCGCCGTGGTGAACCGCATTGCCCGGCACCTGGCGGACGTGCCGGAACACCTGCCCACCGGCGAACGCCTCAGCGTCCGGCGCTTCCAGATGGCCGGCTCGTTCCTCGGCGGCAACACCCGCTTCGACGCGCTCCACTACCTCCTCGAGGACGCCTTCACCGCCACGCCCGAGGGCCCCAGGCTGTCCGACGGCTTCCTGGAGCAACTGGGCCAGCTGGCCGGCCGGGCCTCGAACCCGCTCTACGCGCTCATGCACGAATCCATCTACGCCCAGCACGAGGCCAGCGACTGGTCGGCCTGGCGGGTGCTGGAGAGCTACCCGCAGTTCCTGCCGGAGGCCGGGGACCTGCTGCTGACCGGGGAGATGGTCTACCCCTGGTACTTCGAGGAGGACCCGGCCTTGGTTCCGCTCCGCGCCACCGCCGGCCTGCTGGCCGCCAAGCAGGATTGGCCGGCCCTCTACGACCTGGACCGGCTCGCCGCAAACCGTGTTCCCGCGGCTGCCGCGGTGTACCGCGACGACATCTACGTGGACCGCGACCTCTCGCTGGAGACGGCGGCCCGGGTGGCTAACCTGCAGGTCTGGGAGACGGCGGACTTCCACCATGACGGGATTTCCGACGACGGCGAGGCCATCTTCCGCCGACTCCTCGCCATGGTGCGCAACGGCTCGGGGGCCTCCAGACAGCCTGCCTAGCCGGGCCGGGGCCATCGTTAAAACACTGCGGCGCTGAAGGGGCGGCAGGTAATCCTGCCGCCCCTTCAGCGCCGCGTCGCTTTCCGGGGAATCCGCGGCGAGGCTAAGCCGCCACGGATTCCAGCCGAAGGAATGCCATACTGGCTACCGCTCGTCGATGCGTGCCTTCTCCTCCGGGTGCCGGCTGGCCTCGATGTCCGCAGCGAGCTCTGCGTCGATCTTGGCCTGCTTGGCGGCCGGGCTGAGCAGGCTGGCCACCGTGGCGACGACCAGGGTGCCGATGATCACGCCGAGCGACAGCCCGGTCGAGATGTCCGGGATCCACTCGACGTGCTGGCCGCCGTTGATGAACGGCAGCTCGTTCTCGTGCAGGGCGTGGAAGATCAGCTTTACGCCGATGAAGGCGAGGATCACGGAGAGGCCGTGCTTCAGGTAGACCAGGCGGTCCATCAGGCCGCCGAGCAGGAAGTAGAGCTGGCGCAGGCCCATCAGCGCGAAAATGTTCGCGGTGAAGACAATGAACGCGCTCTGCGTCAGGCCGAAGATCGCCGGAATCGAGTCCACCGCGAAGAGCAGGTCCGTCATGCCGATCGTGATGAAGACCATGACCATGGGCGTGAACATGCGCTTGCCGTTCACCGTGGTCCGCAGCTTGTTGCCGTCGAAGTTCTCGCTGACCGGCAGCTTCTTGGTCAGCTTCTGGACCAGGCCGCTCTCCTGCTCCTCGTCCTCGCCGGAGTCGGTGGCCTGCTTCCAGGCGGTCCAGAGCAGGAAGGCGCCGAAGATGTAGAAGACCCAGCTGAAGTGGGTGATGACGGTGGCGCCCAGCAGAATGAAGATGCCGCGAAGGACCAGCGCGATGATGATGCCGAACATCAGCACTTCCTGCTGGTACTTCCTCGGCACCGAGAACCTGGCCATGATGATGATGAAGACGAACAGGTTGTCCACGCTGAGGCTGTACTCGGTGATCCAGCCTGCCACGAACTCCTGGCCGTAGTCAGGGCCGGCCTGCCAGAACAGCATCCCGGCAAAGATCAGCGCCAGGGCCACATAGAAGCCGACCCAGAGGCCGGCTTCCTTCATGGACGGCTCGTGCGGCCGCTTGACCACATAGAGCAGGTCGAACAAAAGGATAGCGCCCAAGACCACGAATGAGGTGATCTCGAAGGGCAGGGATAATTGGTCCGACACGGAACCTTGCCTTTCACAGGTGATGCCGCGCGGTGTCGCCGCGCGGGGGTACGGGTGTTCGCCGCAAGTCTCTCCGCCCCCGGTTTCCGGTCAGGCCACTGCGCCCGGCAGGGCCTCGATGCCCCGCGTGTTGACGTCCGCAGTGTTCGGGATACTCCCCTACGCTCGGACAAGTGTACAGCACGCTCTGCCGGCCTCAGGCATGGCCGGCAGAGCGCATCTGCCGCAGTTCCTTCTTCAGCTCTCCTACTTCGTCCCGGATCCGCGCCGCGAGTTCGAATTGCAGTTCGGCGGCCGCGGCGTGCATCTGCTCCGTCATCTGCTCGATCATGCCGGCCAGGTCCTCGGCGGGCGCTGCCGCCAGGCCGTCCTGGCGCACCTTCGCGCTGGCAGCACCGGCAGTGCCTGCCTTGTCCTTCGGTTTGGCGGCGGAGTAGCCGCGCTTGCCCTTGCCGTAGTCGAAGTCGCCCAGCAGCGCGTTCGTGTCCGCGTCCTCGCGGGCCAGCTGGTCCGTGATGTCCGCAATGCGCTTGCGCAGCGGCGTCGGATCGACGCCGTGCTCCTTGTTGTACGCCAGCTGGATGGCCCGGCGCCGGTTGGTCTCTTCGATGGCGTGCTCCATCGAGTCGGTGATCCGGTCTGCGTACATATGCACCTGGCCCGACACGTTACGCGCGGCGCGGCCGATGGTCTGGATGAGCGAGGTGCTGCTGCGCAGGAAGCCTTCCTTGTCAGCGTCGAGGATGCTGACCAGCGAGACCTCCGGAAGGTCCAGCCCCTCGCGCAGCAGGTTGATGCCCACCAGCACATCGAAGGTGCCCAGCCGCAGTTCCCGCAGCAGCTCCACGCGCCGGAGGGTGTCGACGTCGGAATGCAGGTACTGCACCTTGACGCCATGCTCCAGCAGGTAGTCGGTGAGGTCCTCCGCCATCCGCTTGGTCAGCGTCGTCACCAGGACGCGCTCGTCCCGCTCCACCCGCAGGTTGATCTCGCCCAGCAGGTCGTCGATCTGGCCCTTGGTCGGCTTGACGATCACCTCCGGATCGACAAGCCCGGTAGGCCGGATGATCTGCTGGACGTAGCCGTCCGACTTGCCCAGCTCGTACTTGCCCGGCGTCGCGGACAGGTAGATGGTCTGCCCTATCCGTTCAAGGAACTCGTCCCACTTCAGCGGCCGGTTGTCCATCGCCGAGGGCAGCCGGAAACCGTGCTCCACCAGCGTCCGCTTGCGCGACATGTCTCCCTCGTACATGGCGCCGATCTGCGGCACCGTCACGTGGGATTCGTCGATGACCAGCAGGAAGTCGTCCGGGAAATAGTCCAGCAGGCAGTGCGGGGCGGTCCCCGGACCGCGCCCGTCGATGTGCCGCGAGTAGTTCTCGATGCCGTTGCAGAAGCCCATCTGCTGCATCATTTCCAGGTCGTAGGTGGTGCGCATCCGCAGCCGCTGGGCCTCGACAAGCTTGTTCTGCGACTCGAGGGTCTCCAGCCGCTCCTGCAGCTCATCCTCGATGGCCTTGACCGCCCGGCTCATCCGCTCCGGCCCGGCCACGTAGTGCGAGGCCGGGAAGATGTACATCTCGTTCTCTTCGCGCAGCACCTCGCCCGTCACCGGGTGCAGCGTGTGGATCGCCTCGATCTCGTCCCCGAAGAACTCGATCCGCAGCGCCAGTTCCTCGTACATCGGGATGATTTCCACCGTGTCGCCGCGGACCCGGAACGTCCCGCGGTGGAAGTCCACGTCGTTGCGGACGTACTGCATCGCCACAAAACGGCGGAGCAGCTCGTCCCGGTTGACTTCCTCGCCGCGGCGCAGCGTCACCATTCCGGCGACGTACTCTTCCGGGGTACCCAGGCCGTAGATGCAGGAGACCGTGGCAACAACGACGACGTCCCGCCGGGTCAGCAGCGCATTCGTCGCCGAGTGCCGCAAGCGTTCCACTTCCTCGTTGACGGACGAGTCCTTCTCGATGAAGGTGTCCGTCTGCGGCACATAGGCCTCCGGCTGGTAGTAGTCGTAGTACGAGACGAAGTACTCCACGGCGTTGTTGGGCAGGAGTTCGCGGAACTCGTTCGCCAGCTGGGCGGCCAGCGTCTTGTTCTGCACCATCACCAGTGTCGGGCGCTGCACCTTTTCGATCAGCCACGCCGCCGTCGCGCTCTTGCCGGTACCGGTGGCGCCCAGCAGGACGACGTCCTTCTCTCCCGCCTGGATGCGTTCCGCGAGCTCCTTGATGGCGGTCGGCTGGTCGCCGGCCGGCTGGTATTCGCTGATCACTTCGAACGGGGCAACGACGCGTTTGATGTCCTGGGCAAGGCTCATGGTGTTAACGGTAGACCCGAATGCGGCCAGCGCGGGTCCGTGATTGCTAGGGGCTGAACTGCCGGAGCCGAAGTCGGGGTCGCGTAGCTTCACCCGCGCCCGCGCGAAGCCTAAGCAAACTGATCAATCGGCACAAATCGCGGCGATTTGCTTGGTTCATGCCGCTGACAAGCGGATACTGTGACCTAAACGCCGCATCGAACCGAAAAGAAGGTGGCGCCCGCGGGGGCCGTACACCTGGATGGAGAGAAAATGCCAAGCGACCAATACTCACCGGAGGACAACGCCGGCCGGCGGATCCCGGACGGCCCGGCAGGAGGAACCGGCAGGGAGCCCGAGCCGCGGTATGCCGCTCCCACTATGGACACGCTCGAAGGCCGGCGGACCATCCGCAAGGCGATCGGTGCATCCGCCATGGGAAATGCGACCGAGTGGTTCGACTACGGCATCTACGCCGTGGCCGTCACCTACATCACGGCGAACTTCTTCCCCACCGAGGGCGGCGTGGCCTTCGCGCTGGCAACATTCGCCATCTCCTTCCTGGTCCGCCCGCTCGGCGGACTCGTCTGGGGCCCGCTGGGCGACCGCATCGGGCGCAAGTCCATCCTCGCGCTGACCATCATCCTGATGGCGGGCGCGACGTTCGCCATCGGCCTGCTGCCCACCTACGACATGATCGGCATCTGGGCGCCGATCCTGCTCATCATCCTGCGCATGGTGCAGGGTTTCTCCACCGGCGGCGAGTACGGCGGAGCCGCCACGTTCATGGCAGAGTATTCGCCGGACAAGAAGCGCGGGTTCTTTGGCAGCTTCCTGGAGTTCGGGACGCTGTTCGGCTTTGTGCTCGGCACCGCGCTGGTACTCTTCTTCCAGATCATCCTCGGCCAGGAAGCCATGACCGAATGGGGCTGGCGGCTGCCGTTCCTGGTAGCCGGCCCGATGGGCGTGATCGGCCTCTACCTGCGGACCAAGCTCGAGGACACTCCCGTGTTCCGGGACCTGGAGGACCACCATCAGGAGGAATCCAGCGCCAAGACCGAGTTGAAGGACCTGGTCGTCAAGTACTGGAAGCCTCTGCTGACCATGGGCGGCCTGGTCATCGCCCTGAACGTCACCAACTACACGTTGCTCAGCTACATGCCGACCTATCTGCAGACCGAGATCAACCTCTCGGCAAACAGCGCGCTCACGCTGACGCTGCTGGGACAGCTGGCCATGATGGTCGTGATCCCCTTCGCCGGACGGATCTCGGACAAGGTCGGCCGGAAGCCCATGTGGTGGGCCTCGCTGGGCGGCCTGTTCGTTGCCGCCATCCCGATGTACCTGCTGATGCGGATCAACTTCGGCGCGGCGCTGATCGGCTTCGCCGTGCTGGGCCTGCTGTACGTGCTGCAGCTGGCCACGATCTCCGCGACGTTCCCGGCCATGTTCCCCACCCAGGTCCGTTACGCCGGCTTCGCCATCACCTACAACGTGGCGACGGCGCTCTTCGGCGGCACCGCCCCGCTGGTGAACGAGCTCCTCATCGAGTCGACGGGCGATACTTTGGTCCCCGCCTACTACATGATGGTCGCCTGCGTCGTGGGCGCTATTGCGCTCAAGTTCGTCCCGGAGACCGCGGGCTGCTCGATCCGCGGCACGGAGATTCCAAGCATCGAGCGGGACCGCGCCGAAGCCGGACGCTGACGCGCGCACGCCGCACCCGGACCAAGTCCGGCTTAGAAGGCGGCGGCCTCCTCGGGCCGCCAACCGGAGCCGCGGATCCATTCCTGGAGCCGCGGCTCCGCCGTGTCCGTGAACCACTCGTCCTTGTCCTTGGCGTAGCGGCCGATCGACCGGTCCCCCGCATGCAGTTCGGCCAGCCGCCGCTTCTCCGCCAGGTACTCGGCCGCCACCGGAGCCTCGGCCCGCAGCCAGTCCCGGAAGCCCAGGGCGTAACACCAGCCGGGCGACCCCTGCACCCGGACGTGGACGTTGGCCGCACGGCCCGGGTCGGCGTTGCAGTGCATCCGCTTCTCCCACGCCGCAGGATCCGGGCAGGACGGCTTCGGTGAATCCCGCCACTGGCCCGGCCAGCGCGGGAATCCGGCCGCGGCGAGGTTTGCGGCTATCCCATCCGCATCCGCCAGGGTCGCCACGGACACCTGCAGGTCGATGACGTCCTTGGCCGGCAGGCCCGGGACGGACGTGGAGCCGACGTGGGCCACGCCCAGGACGCGGCTGTCCGCAGCCGCGATCCTCGCGGCCAGCCGGCGGGCCTGGTGCCGCCACTGCGGGTCCGGATCGACCAGCTGCGGACCCCCGTCGCGGGGTGCCGCCCGTTCCGCCTGCAGGTTCTCCGCAAAGGGCACGAGCCGCTCGTCCCACAGCCGGTCCACCGCGGCGAGCAGGTCGCCGGCGCTCGACACGTTGTCCAGCACGACGTCCGCGGCCGCCCGCCGCTGCTCCGCGGTCGCCTGGGCCGCTATGCGGGACCGCGCGTCCTCGGGCGTCATGCCGCGCAGGTCCACCATGCGGCGGACCCGGGTCTCCTCCGGCGCGTCCACGACGAGCACGAGGTGGAAACCGGCCCCCTGCCCGGTCTCCACCAGGAGCGGGATGTCCTGGACGACGATGGACCCGGGCCCGGCCTCCGCCACCAGCTGCGCCGAACGGGCCCGCACCAGCGGATGCACAATCGCATTGAGCTGCTCCCGCTTGGCCTGGTCTCCGAAGACAATGGCGCCCAGCGCCGCACGGTCCAGCCCGCCGTCGTCGTTAATCACCTGGGGGCCGAAGGCCGCGGCTATGGCGGCAAGGCCGTCGGTCCCCGGCTCCACCACTTCGCGGGCCAGGACGTCCGCATCCACCAGGACCGCCCCGCGCTCGCTCAGCCGCCGCGCCACCAGCGATTTCCCGGCCGCGATCCCGCCCGTCAGTCCAACCTTCAGCATGCCGCCAGCTTAGCGGCATGCCGAAGGCCAGCCGCGCATCAGTCAGCCGCTGGCGGGATGTTCTGGTTGATATGGAAGACGTTGTCCGGATCGTACTGTGCCTTCACCCGGGCCAGCCGTTCGAAGTTCTCTAGGTAGGACGCCCTGACCCGTTCCGGGCCTTCGTCCATGATGAAGTTGATGTACGCTCCGCCGGCCGACGTTGGATGCAGCTCCTCCCAGTAGACCTTTGCCCAGTCCGAGATCAGTTGGGCGTTGGCGGGATCGGGGTCGATGCCGCCGATGACGCCGGCCCATCCGCCGCCGCGGTAGGCAAAGGCCGTATCGCCCGTGGGCACCTCTTGCGCCGCGCCGCTGATCGGATACATGTGCATGGTTGACAACTCGGTCGGGATGGCTTCCCCGTACTTCCGGTGGATCTCGATCGCCTCGTCCGACAGCTCAGTGACGAAGTCGGCCTTCCAGTACCACTGCAGGCCCGCAGGCACCAGGGGGTCGAACAGCGACTGCAGGGCCGTGAACGGCATGTTCTGCAGGCCAACGAGCAGGGGGTTCCCGAACCCGCGGACCGGCGCCAGAACCCGCTCGGCGTCGGCGTGCGGCCCGGTGTAGGACCAGATGATCATGCACACCCTGCGGTCATGGATCTCCTCCGGGAACAGCGGAATGGACGGGACCCGCGCGATGCCGATCCAGCCGTTGAGTTCCCTCGGTTGGGCCGGCAGGAATTCCCGGTACCAGCGCATCACGTCGCCGATATCGGCGATGTCGTAAAAGACCGGCCCGGCGATGACGATTCCATTTTCACCGACGTCATGGCAGCGGAAGCGGAACGAGGTCACCACGCCGAAATTGCCGCCGCCGCCCCGCAGCGCCCAGAACAGGTCGGGATGGTGTTCTGTGTCTGCGGTGACCAGCGAGCCGTCCGCCAGCACCACATCGGCGCTGAGCAGGTTGTCAACGGTCAGGCCGTAGCGCCGAGTCAGGTGGCCGACGCCGCCGCCGAGGGCGAGTCCGCCGACGCCGGTCGAGGCGACCGTGCCCGCCGGCGCCGCCATGCCGAATGGCACGGTCGCATGGTCGACGTCCTTCCAGAGGCAGCCGCCGTCGACCCTGACCACATGGTTGGCCGGATCGACAGTGGTGCCGCGCATCAGCGACAGGTCGATGACCAGCGCGCCGTCCCACACGCCGAGGCCACCCGCATTGTGACCGCCTCCGCGAACGGCAACTTCCAGCGAGTGCTGGCGCGCGAAGCGCACGCACGCGACGACATCCGCCGCGTCGGCGCAGCGCACAATGACCGCAGGATGCCGGTCGATCATGCCGTTGTAGACCGCCCGGGCTTCGTCATAGGCAGGGTCCGCGGGCTTGATCGCGTAGCCGCGCAGCTGGGCCTCGAGGTCCTCGTACGGATTCGCGAGGCCGGTAACAGTCGAGTCGACTGGGGTCGTAGACATAATGGTTCCTCCTGAGTCCGGCCTCGCCAAACACAGGAGCACCCGGCCGCCCCCGCCGCATACCAGGACAGTCCGCAATGCCGATCGGATGGTTCGCTGCGCACGGCGCGGCACGGCGTTTGCTCTGTCCCCCAACCGCAATTTTCCCACCCGCGGCGGTGGCAGGCAACGGCCGTACGCGCGCCGCGGCAGGCCCGCGTACTAGGCTGGTCTGGTGCAACCAGCCCCGCCCTCGACCGCCAGCTATACCACCATCGACGGCGAACACCGGCATGAGGTGGAGATCAAGCGCTCCCGTTTCATCACCGTCCTCCGGCGGGTCGAAACGGAAGAGGCCGCCCGCGAACTCGTCGCCGGCCTGCGCAAGGAATTCCATGACGCGCGGCACCACTGCAGCGCCTTCATCCTTGGTCCGGACCGCAGGGTGCAGCGTTCCAACGACGACGGCGAACCGTCCGGAACGGCGGGAATTCCCATGCTGGAGGCACTGGCAAAACGCGAGACGGCGCCCGGGGTGACGGACCTCAGCGACGTCGCGGCCGTCGTCGTCCGCTATTTCGGCGGGATCCTGCTGGGTGCCGGCGGGCTGGTGCGGGCCTACTCGGATTCCGTGTCGCAGGCCCTCTCGGGCGCGCGGCTGATCCGACGCGAGCACCTGCAGCTGTTCTCGGTTCCGGCCGGACACGCTGCCGCGGGACGGCTCGAGAACGAGTTGCGCGGCGCCGGGGTGCAAGTCCTGGGCACGGACTATCTGTCCAACGAGGCACGCATCCAGGTCGCCCTGCCGGACTCGCCGGAAACCGTCGCCGGATTCCGCGAACGGCTGGCGGCGCTGACCGGCGGCGGCCCCGGACCTGTACCCAGCGGCAGCCGGTGGGTGGACCGTGGCTGACCTCGATCTCGCCGCCCTGCGGCGCTGGCCCGATGTCGAGGCGGAGAATCTCTACGCCTACGACGCGGCAGACCGGCTCCTCCTGGCCACGGCGGAGCCGCTGCTGGCCGGACTGGACGGCGCGAGGGTCGCTGTCGTCAATGACCACTACGGTGCGCTGACCCTGTCCCTCGCCGCCCGCGGGCTGGCCGGGATCCGGGTGCACCAGGACCCGTTGTCCGGCGAACTCGCCCTGGCGAACAATGCCGAGGCGCTGGGACTTGGCGGCTACCGGCAATACCCGCTGGGGCCGGAGATATTCGACGGCGTCCGCCTGGTCCTGCTGCAGCTGCCCCGTTCCCTGGACGCGCTCGAGGAAATCGCGGGCTGGATCGCGCGCTCGGCCGCGCCCGACGTCGTCGTCCTCGCCGCGGGCCGGGTCAAGCACATGACCAAGGCGATGAACCAGGTACTGGGGACCGCCTTCAGCCACGTGACGGCGGGCCTGGCGCGGCAAAAGGCCCGGGTCCTGACGGCAACCGGTCCCGCGCGCCCGGAATCCAGCCGGTTCCCGCTGGTGGAAAGCCACGACGTCGGACTGCCGGCACCCCTGCGCCTGGTCGCGTTCGGCGGGACCTTCGGCGGAGCGAAGCTGGATGTCGGAACCCGTTTCCTGCTCCCCCTGCTCGACGGCGCCCGCGACTGCCGCACGGCGGTGGACCTGGGCTGCGGCAACGGAACAATCGCGGCCTATCTGGCTCTGCGGCGACCGGAGCTGCGGGTCACCGCCACGGACCAGTCGGCCTCCGCGGTGTCGTCGACCAAGGCGACGGCCGAGGCCAACGGCGTCGCGGACCGGATCATGGTCCGCCGGGACGACGGGCTGTCCGGCCTCGCCGATGCCTCTGCCGAACTGATCGTGCTGAATCCGCCGTTCCATATCGGCAACGCCGTGCACGCCGGGATCGCCCTGAAATTGTTCGCCGATGCAGGCCGGGTCCTGGCCCCGGGCGGAGAGCTGTGGACGGTGTGGAACAGCCATCTCGGCTACCGGCCGGCCCTGCAGCGCCTCGTCGGGCCGACGCGCCAGGTCGCGCGAAACCCCAAGTTCACCGTCACCGTCAGCGTCCGCGAAGGCTGAGCACCGCCGGCAAGCCCCTGCCGGCCGCCGCCGTGGTAGTCATGGTCGTGGTGGCTGCCGCCGTCGTCGCTGTTGGTGTTGTGGTTTAAAGCCAAACAGGACCCCCGCCCGAAGGCAGGGGTCCCGCATGCATCTTCAGCGCCTGGCGGCGCCTGGGATTAGTGGCCGGTCAGCTTCTCGCGCAGAGCGGCGAGGGCCTCGTCCGAAGCCAGGGTGCCGCCGCTGCTGGGCTCGGTCGACGCAGCGTCCGAGGAGTAGCTGGTCGGAGCCGCTTCGCCGCCCTCGGAGGATGCCTGGGCATCTTCCTGCAGGTGGCGGGCAACCTGCTTCTTGTGGGCTTCCCAGCGGGCTTGGGCGTCAGCGTACTGCTGCTCCCAAGCGGCGCGCTGGTTCTCGTAGCCCTCGAGCCATTCGTTGGACTCGGGGTCGAAGCCCTCGGGGTACTTGTAGTTGCCCTCTTCGTCGTACTCGGCAGCCATGCCGTACAGCGCCGGGTCGAACTCGGTGCCTTCCGGATCGACGCCCTCGTTGGCCTGCTTGAGGGACAGCGAGATGCGGCGGCGCTCCAGGTCGATGTCGATGACCTTGACGAACAGCTCGTCGCCCACGGAGACGACCTGCTCGGCCAGCTCGACGTGGCGGACGGCCAGCTCGGAGATGTGGACCAGGCCTTCGATGCCGTCCTCGACGCGGACGAACGCACCGAACGGAACCAGCTTGGTGACCTTGCCCGGGACAACCTGGCCCAGCGCGTGCGTGCGGGCGAAGGTCTGCCACGGATCTTCCTGGGTGGCCTTCAGCGACAGGGAGACACGCTCGCGGTCCAGGTCCACCTCGAGGACCTCGACGGTGACTTCCTGGCCGACCTCGACAACCTCGGACGGGTGGTCGATGTGCTTCCAGGACAGCTCGGAGACGTGCACCAGGCCGTCGACGCCGCCCAGGTCCACGAAGGCACCGAAGTTGACGATCGAGGAGACAACGCCCGGACGGACCTGTCCCTTCTCCAGCTTGTTGAGGAAGGTCGAGCGGACCTCGGACTGGGTCTGCTCGAGCCAGGCGCGGCGGGACAGCACAACGTTGTTGCGGTTCTTGTCCAGCTCGATGATCTTGGCTTCGATCTGCTGGCCGATGTACGGAGCCAGGTCGCGCACGCGGCGCATCTCGACCAGGGAGGCGGGCAGGAAGCCGCGCAGGCCGATGTCGAGGATAAGACCACCCTTGACGACCTCGATGACGGTACCGGTGACGACGCCGTCCTCTTCCTTGACCTTCTCGATGTCGCCCCAGGCGCGCTCGTACTGTGCGCGCTTCTTGGACAGGATGAGGCGGCCTTCCTTGTCCTCCTTGGTCAGGACGAGGGCTTCGACCTCGTCGCCAACGGAGACGACGTCGCCGGGATCAACGTCGTGCTTGATGGAAAGCTCGCGGGAGGGGATGACACCTTCGGTCTTGTAACCGATGTCGAGCAGGACTTCGTCGCGGTCAACCTTGACGACAGTACCTTCGACGAGATCGCCGTCGTTGAAGTACTTGATGGTCGCGTCGACAGCAGCGAGAAAGTCTTCAGCGGTACCGATGTCGTTGACTGCGACCTGAGGGGTACCGGGCTTCTCGGTGGAGGTGATGGTCATGTAGTAGGGGCTCCGATGTGGATAGTTTTCTTGGTTCCGCACAGCTTGACTCTGCTCTGGACCCAGCACAAAATGGCTGCAGCCTTCCAACATTGCTGACTGTCCGGAAGCGGACATTGTGGTATGACGCAGGATGAAGCTTCTGCGTACGCATTACGCGCCCAACCAGTCTAGCCGCAACGGCCAAGTCGGGTCAAAGCGGATGCCGTGCGTCCCGGCCTTTTTCCAACCCGCCTTTCCCACCCGCGGTCCGGGTTGTCCGCGACTGGTCCTGCGCCTAGAAGTGCGTGATGCAGTAGGGCGCCGAGGCCAGCGCGAACAGCCTGTCCAGACGCCCGACGGCGGCGTCGTCGCCTTCCAGCCGACCCGCGCCGGCCAGGGTCCGTCCCCGGGCTCCCCCGAGATAGAGCGAGCCAAGGACGTCGACGTCAAGGGTGAGGTCCACCGCGGCCGAGGCATCCAGCCGCTCCACGCGTGCCTGCCCGCCGGCAGCGTCCAGCCGGAACCGTCCCACGGCCAAGCCGAGCGGATCCCGGACCGCGAACGCCAGCGAGCCGTCCTGCTCGAAACGACGCGCTTCCAGAGCTGCCACAGGGTCGAGTATCCGGAGCCAGAGCGCGTCTTCCTCCGCGGTGACGCGGTAGCTGCGGGGGTCGGACAGCGCCCAGGGCAGCGGATCGTCGGCCGGGGCCGCGGACCACACGATCCGCTGGACCAGGTCGATGGAGCCGAGGTACCGCCAGAGTTCGCGGTAGCTCGCCTCCGACGCCGCCACCAGGTCGACGACCTTCATGGTGTGCGGCTCGGAATGCCAGCCGGCGAACTTGTAGGCGACGTAGCCGCCGGGCTCGCCGTCCGGACGGAAGTGCACGGCCACCCGAAGGTCCGGATTCGGTTCGGGCTTCTCCGACTGCCAGCGCCCCGATGCCACCTGGGCATACGAAAACTGGCGGTCCAGCGAACCGGTGGTCCGTCCATGGAAGCCGGCGAAGATTCGCGGGGCCAGCTCCAGCATCGACGCGGGATCGACCAGCTCCATGGTGCCGAAGGGAGCCGCCCGCAGCGCGAAGCGTTCGCGGACATCGACCTCGACGCGACGGGTGAACGCCGCGGCCCCGAAGCCAAAGCGGCCATAAATGGTTGCTTCCGACGCCGTCAGCGCCGCGACGGCGAAGCCCCTGCCGGCCGCCTGCTCGAGGTCCGTGGTGATCATGGTCCGCAGCAGGCCGCGGCGGCGGTGGGTGGGCCGGACCGTGACCGCCGTGATCTGGTGGGTCGGGACAAGCCGCCCGCCTCCGACGTTCATCGTGTTGGCCAAGGACCCGTAGGTGGCCACCGGGATGTCCGGACCCCAGGCACCCGGCCGGGCGCCGTCGTCGTACGCTCCCCATAGCACGCGCCGGTCGGCCTGGTAGGCGGCGACGTAGGCCCCCACGTGCCCTGGCTGTGGCGCCCCGTCATGGAATCCGGCCCGGACCGCCTCGAACCAGCCCATGGTCCGGGCATCGGGCCGTCCGTCCTCGAGGCCGGCCGGGAACTGTTCGATCCTGATGGTGCCGGCCCGGGTGTCTGCTGCGCTGGTGTCCACGACAGCCGAGCCTAATGCGCGGCGGCCGCTCCCGCCAGAGGAGCGGCCGCCGCGGCCGGAGCCGGTGTCCGGACCCGGGGCCTGGGTCAGTGGCCGGCTTCGTGCCAGTTCCGGCCGACGCCGACGGAGACATCCAGCGGCACCGAAAGTTCGGCGGCGGCGCCCATCTGCTCGCGCACGAGCCGCTCCAGGGCGTCGCGTTCACCGGGAGCGACCTCGAACACGAGTTCGTCGTGGACCTGGAGCAGCATCCGCGACTTCAGGTCCTGCGCCTTGAGTTCGTCGTCCACGCCGAGCATGGCCTTCTTGATGATGTCCGCGGCCGACCCCTGGATCGGGGCATTCAGTGCGGCCCGCTCTGACATCTCGCGCAGCTGGCGGTTGGTGCTGGTCAGGTCCGGCAGGTACCGGCGGCGGCCCTCGATGGTGGACGTGTAGCCGTCCTTGCGCGCCTGCTCGACCACGCCGCGCAGGTAGTCGCGCACGGCGCCGAACCGGGCGAAATAGTCCTTCATCAGGGTCCGTGCTTCATCGACCGGGATGTTCAGCTGCTTGGACAGACCGAATGAACTCAGCCCGTAGACGAGCCCGTAGGACATGGCCTTGACCTTCGCCCGCATCTCGCTGGTGACGTCCTCTGGTGCCACGCCGAAGATGTGGGCGCCCACGAACCGGTGCAGGTCCTCCCCCTCGCGGAACGCGCTGATGAGCCCCTCGTCGCCGGACAGGTGGGCCATGATGCGCATTTCGATCTGCGAGTAGTCGGCGGTGAGCAGCGACTCGTACCCCTCGCCGACGATGAAGACCTCGCGGATCCGCCGGCCCGCCTCGGAACGGACCGGGATGTTCTGCAGGTTCGGGTTGTTCGACGAAAGCCGTCCGGTGGCCGCCACCGTCTGGGCGTAGGTCGTGTGGATCCGGCCGTCCTCGCCCACGGTCTTGCGGAGACCCTCCACCGTCTGCCGCAGCTTCGAAGAGTCCCGGTAGGCCAGCAGCTGGACCAGGAAGGGGTGCTGGGTCTTGGTGATCAGGTCGTTGAGGGCGTCCGCATCCGTCGAGTAACCCGTCTTGATCTTCTTGGTCTTCGGCAGTTCCAGTTCATCGAACAGGACCGCCTGGAGCTGCTTCGGCGAACCGAGGTTGATCTCCTTGCCGATGATGCGGAAGGCCTCCGAACTGGCCGCATCGATCGTGACCGTGAAGTCGTCCAGCAGCCGGTCGAGCTGGTCGGTCGCCACCGCAATGCCGTGGAGCTCCATCTTGGCCAGCACCAGGGACAGCGGAAGGTCCAGGCCGCCGAGCAGCTGGTTTGCACCGCGCTCCACGAGCTGTCCCGCGAAGTGCTCGCTGAGCTGGAGTGCGGCAAAAGCCTTGGCGACGGCCGGAGCGGCCGGGTCCTCGCCGAGGTCCAGCTGCTGCTGCCCGTTGCCCGAGCTTCCCGCCGCCGCCACCGAAAGCTTCAGGTGGTACTGGGCCAGGTCCGCCAGCTCGTAATTGCGGCGGTCCGGCTGGATTAGGTAGGCGGAGATGGCGGTGTCATCGACCACGCCCAACAGTTCGAATCCGCGGTGGAACAGCAGCTTGTACGCGTACTTGAAGTCGTGGACCACCTTGGGTGCATCCAGGTCCTGCAGCCAATCCGCCAGCCGCTTTTCGGCGTCCGCGTCCAGGCCCTCAAAGGCGACGTAGGCGGCCGACGAGGGCGAGACCAGTGCCAGCGCGACGGCGTCTTCCCCGCCGGTGGTTGCTTCTGCCACCACCTGGACCGCGACCGGCAGCTGGTTCGTGCCGTCCAGCCACGCGTCGAGTTGCTCTGCCGATGCCAGCACTTCGTGCCGCGGCGCGTGGACCTCGGTGTCCTCCACCTGCTCGTCGACGGCGAACAGTTCGAACAGCCGCTTGCGCAGCGTGGTGAACTCCAAGGCGTCGAAGAGCTCCTCGACTGCATCCCGATCCGGGTGCTCCAGCGTCATCGCGGACAGGTTCACCGGCAGATCCAGGTCGCGGAGCAGGTGGTTCAGCCGCCGGTTGCGCTTGACCTGCTCGATATTCTCGCGCAGCGAATTGCCGACCTTGCCGCCGATCGAGTCGACGTTCTCGAGGATCCCGTCCAGGCCGCCGTACTGGTTGATCCACTTGGCGGCGGTCTTGGGACCGACGCCGGGTACGCCGGGGAGATTGTCCGCGGTCTCGCCCACCAGCGCGGCCAGGTCCGAGTAGCGGTTCGGCGGAACGAAGTACTTCGCTTCCACGGCGGCGGCGTTCATCGGCGGGATCTCGCTGACACCCTTCTTGGGATAGAGCACGGTGACCTTGTCCGTGATGAGCTGGAAGGCATCCCGGTCACCCGAGACCACCAGCACGTCCCAGCCGGCAGCCTCGGCCTGCTCGCTGAGGGTGGCAATAATGTCGTCGGCCTCGTAGCCGTCCATCGAGATCGTGGGGATGCGCATGGCCTCCATGACCTTGATGATCAAATCAACCTGGCCGTGGAACTCCTCCGGCGTCTTGTTCCGGCCGGCCTTGTACTCGCTGTACTCGGTTTCGCGGAAGGTCGGCGTATCCAGGTCGAAGGCCACGGCGACGTGCGTCGGCGACTGCTCGCGGATCATCGCCAGGAGCATGGACGTGAAACCGTACACGGCATTGGTATGCTGCCCGGTGCTCGTGGAGAACTTGTCCGCCGGCAGCGCATAGAACGCCCGGAATGCCATCGAATGCCCATCCACGACCAGGAGGCGGCGCGGCCCCTCCGGCTCAGCCATTGTCTGGCTGTCGGATACGGCTGCAAGAGGCTCGACGGTGGCAACGGATTCCGGTTTGTTTGTTTCACTCACAGGTGCCAGCCTAGTCGCATGACCGAGAATCTCACTCCGGCTGCGGAGCCGGCCGCCAACGCGGAGAACCGCATGCAGGAGCTCGTCGACGCCGGAGTTCCGGAGCATTTGCGCCCTTGGCTACGGGAAATGGGTGTCGGTGCGCTGGTCGTGAAGATGGGCATCAAGTTCGTCGAGATGTCAGCCGAGCGAATCGTTGCCACCATGCCCGTGCTCGGAAACACACAGGTGGCAGGCATCCTGCACGGCGGAGCCCACGTCGTCCTGGCCGAAACCCTCGGTTCCTTCGCCGCGTCGATCCATGCCGGCGCCAACCGCCATGCCGTCGGGATCGAGGTCGGAGCCACCCACCACCGGTCCGTAGCCTCCGGACTGGTCACTGGTACCGCCACGGCGCTTCAACTGGGCCGTACATTGGCCGTCCATGAAGTGGTTATGACAGACGAGCAAGGACGTCGGCTTTCCACGGCCCGCATCACCAATCTAATTCGGGACAACGCGTAACCAGCTAGCAACTGAAATGCGGCCAGGCAGGAGATCGCCGCGGCGAGCACTGTGACCGCATCCGGCGCCCCTCGTCGCAGAGGCGGTCCCCCCGGACGCAATGGGCGATCCCATAGTCGCAGGGGCGGGCGTTAGAAGGGCGGTGGTTCGTCGGGGCTGCTGTTGTGGTGGTGCCCGGCGTCGTGTGGCGTGCCCGCGTCGGTTTGCTCTGGCGGGATTGGCGCGCTGGAGGGCGGCGGGAGGGCCGCGGGCTGCGCCTGTGCTGGTTTCGATGGTCCGGCTGGTCCGGCGGGTTCGGTGTGGTCGGATTGTTGGTGCTTGCGTTGGTAGTAGGCCCGGAGTTTGGTGTTGATGGTGTGGATTTCGTGGCGTTCCAGGATGCTGGAGAGTTCTTCGGGCGGGGTCTGGACGAGGGGTTCGGGCCTGGTCGGGTAGCCGATTCCTGCCGGGGAGGTCCAGTCGAATTCGCCCGGGGTGGGTTGTTGAAGGTTCCAGTCGGTTTCGGTTTTGAGCCGGTGGTGGCGTTTGCATTCGGGGCCGAGGTTGGCGGTGCTGGTGGATCCGCCCTCGGCCCAGCCGATGGTGTGGTCGAGTTCGCAGTGCTCGCTGGAGCGGGAGCAGCCGTAGAACGTGCATTTGTTGTAGAGCAGGCGCAGGTAGCGGCGTTGCGCGGCGGTGGGGCGGTACTGTTTGCGGTCCATGGCCAGGACCGCGCCGGTGACCGGGTCGGTCAGGACGCGGGTGAAGGAGGGGGCGTTCGCGGCCAGCCGGGCGGCGGCCTCGATGGGGATCGGCCCGTAGCCGTCAAGGTGGGCCGGTTCCCGGCCGAGGCCAAGCAGGGTCAGGGCGGGGATGGTCAGCGCGACGGTGGGCACGATCCCGTATCCGGTACCCGGGGGCAGCCCGCCGTCCAGGGCGGGATGTTCCCGTAGATCCCCGGGCCCCGCCGCCGGGTCATTCCCAGCCGGATCAAAGGCCCCGGAAGTGCCTCCGGCACCGATGGCAGCTTCGGTAGCACCTGGGCCCCCTGCGCCGGCCGTGGCGCCGGCGTCGGAAGCGCCCGCGGCCTCGGTACCGGGGGCGGGCGCTACCGCTGGCGGGGGCTGGGGTTTGGGGGTGCTGCTGAGCAGGAGATGGGTGAGCGCGTCGGCGCGCAGTTGGGTCAGGGTGCGGGGTTCTTCGGGGCCTTGGACCGAGAGCGCGATGGCCTGGACGTGGTTGAACGCGGCGACGGCGGTTTCCGCGGGCAGGTAGGCGGAGAGCCAGGCCATTCCGTCGTAGTCGGGTTTGAGTTCAATGTGACGGTCGGCTGCTTTTTTCGCGCGGCGGGCGGTGATGGTTTCGGGGTGCCGCTTTTCGCGGAGGGTTTTCGCGCGCCGGCCCAGGCTGCCGGTGGAGCATAGCGGGGCGAGGTCGAGGAGTTCGCGTTCGAACCCGCGCCGGGCCCCGGGCGGCAGCGAGGTGGTTTCGTCGGTGATGATGGCGGCCTGCACGCCGGTCAGGTTGCCTTGTTCGAGGGTTTCGAGGGTCGCGGGGCATTCACCGGCGATGGTCCGGGCGTAGTTGATGCGGATTGCGGCGGTCTTTTCCGGGATCTGTAGAGCGGCGGCAGCTTCGGCGACTGCCGCGGCTTCGGCTAAGTGTTCATCCGGTGTGCCTGGTCCGAGCGGCGGCGGCCAGCCGTGGGGCTGTTCGTTCACGGCCTCGCGGACCAGGGCGTTGAGCAGGCGCAGGATGTGGGCCTCGAGTCAAGCGGAAGCCCGGCGGGCGGCGATGAGTTCGTGCGCGGCTTCCTGGTAGAGCATGCGGGACGGCTCGCGGGAGCCCAGCAGGGGCAGCAGGTCTCCGACCTGCCCGGAGCGGGCCGGCAGGACCGGTTCCCAGGCCGGGGGCGTGAACGCGCCGCGGCCGGCGGCCCACGGGTCTTCTTCCGGCGGGGCGTAATGGCCGGTGAGCACGTAGAGCGGGATCGGGGTATCCGGGGCGTCCAGCGGGATGCCCTCGGCGTCCACAGCCTCGCCCTCCTCCCAGGAGTGTTCCTCCCACGGCGGGCGGCAGGAGAGCGGATCCGCCGGCCGCGGACCAACACCCGGGACACCGGCCGGGCCGGCCGAACCTTCCGGGGCTGAGGTGTCCGAAGCACCGCAATCAGACGGGGCGTCGAAGGGACCGGGACCGGCCCCCTCGGCCGCGCAGCCGGGTGCAGGCTGATCGGCGGCAGGATCGCCGCGGGGCGTGGCAGGAACAGGCGGGTTGGGCGTGGCAGGACCTGGCGGGTTGGGCGTGGCCGCAGCGGCGTCAGGGGAACTCTCCGGGCAGGTTCGCCGGTCGCCGGAGCCGCCTGGGGGCTCCGGTCGTTCCGCGTCCTGCGGCGGTTCCGCTGACGTGTTCGCCATCACACTATTCTAGTCGAAGAGATATTCTATATCCAGGGCGGTGGATAACGGCCGCAGCTGGCCAGCGTCGGTGTAGGACAGGTCGAGGGCCGGCCCCGGACTGCTAGGATCCCCGCGACCGGCCGAGGGCTGGTTAGGATCCGCCCAGCGTGGCGAGCCTGATGGCCAGGGCGCGGCAGCGGAAAGTCGGGAGCCGGGGCTGCCTGGCGAAGCGGCAGCCAAAAGCCAGCGGCCGGGGCTACTTGGCGAGGTTGTAGCGGTTCTCCACCATGCCGGAGCCCAAGGTGCGGGAACCGGCTAAGTCGGCGGGCGCCGTCGTCGTTGTGACGGGCAGAAGGCGCTTGCCGCGGCCGAGGACCACCGGCACGTAGGTGACGATGAGTTCGTCGAGCAGGCCGGCGTCGAGGTACTGTGCGGCCAGTTCGCCGCCGCCGATCACCCAAACATCGCGGTCGCCGGCGTCGGCCACCACATTTGGATGGAACACCGTGATGTCTCCGCGGACGAAGGTGATGTCCGCGCCCGGGATGCCCGGTAGTTCGTGGTGCGTAAAGACCCAGGTTGGCGTACTGCCGTATTCCCAGGCGCCCTCTCCCCCGTTGTCCAGGAGGAACTTGTAGGTTTCCGACCCCATGACCAGGGCGCCGATGCCGGCAATGAACTCTTCGTAGGATTCCTTCACGCCTTCGGCATCGTTGAACTGGAAGAGCCACTCCAGTTTGTCGTCCTCGTCGGCGATGAATCCGTCGAGCGAGCTCGCGACGTAGTAGACGGTCCTGGCCATGTCACTCCTTCTTCCTGGCGCGGCTCGGCTGCACGCGCGGCGGTTCGCCCGGCATCTTGGGATAGTCCGGCGGGAAGGGCAGCTCGCCCAGGCCGGCGGCGCAGTCCCGCTCCCACCAGCCCAGCAGTTCGTCAACGCTGCCGGGGCTGCTGTGCATCCTGGCCCAGGGATCCCCGGTTTCCTGCAAGCGGCCCGGCACGGTGGCGATGGTGAAATCCGAGGGCTTGATGTGTTCCAGTTCCTCCCAGGTGACAGGGCAGGAGACCGTGGCCTTGGGAAGCGCGCGCGGACTGTAGGCGCCGGCGATGGTGCGGTCCCGATTGGCCTGGTTGAAGTCCACGAAGACCTTGCTGCCCCGTTCCTCTTTCCACCAGGCCGTCGTGACCTTGTCCGGCATCCGGCGCTCCAGTTCCCGCGCCGCAGCGATAACGGCGTGCCGCACATCCAGGAACTCGTGGGTGGGCTTGATCGGCGCGTACACATGCAGGCCGCGGTTGCCGGACGTCTTGATGAACGCCTCCAGTCCGGCCTCGGCCAGCACCTTGCGCAGTTCCAGCGCCGCCGGCACGGCGTCGTCGAAGTCGGTGCCGGGCTGCGGGTCCAGGTCGATGCGCAGCTGGTCCGGGTTGTCCGTGTTGGCGGTGCGCGAGGGCCACGGGTGGAAGACGATGGTGTTCATCTGGACGGCCCAGACCGCCGCGGCCGGCTCGTCCAGGACCAGCTGCGGATGCGAGCGCGCGCTCGGATAGATCACCGGGACGGCGCGCACGAACTCGGGGGCGCCCTTGGGCGGGTTCTTCGAGAAGAACTGCTCGCCGTCGATATTCTCCTTGAACCGCTGGAGCGCAACCGGCCGGTCCCCGTTGGCCGCGATGAAGGCCTCTCCCACTTCGGCGATGTAGCGCGCCAGATCCAGCTTGGTCAGCCCCAGCTCGGGCCACATCACGCGCGACGGGCTGGAGATCCGCATTTCCCGCTCGCCGTGGGGTCCGTCCACCTTCAGGATCGTCTGCTCGCTGGCCATGGGACCACCATAGAGGCATGTCGACGTCCCTGACGAGGGCCAACGCGGCATCATGGGTACATGCCAGACAAACAGCCACTGCAGCTTGCCGTGGGCGACGCCACGGTTTCCGCCGCCTATGCGCGGCCCGACAACGCGTCCGCCACCCTCGTGGTCGCCCATGGGGCGGGAGCAGGGATGGAGCATCCCTTCCTGCGCGGCTTTACTGACGCCATGAACGACGACGGCGTGGCCACCTTGCGGTTCAACTTCCCCTACCGGGAGGCGGGCCGGAAGTTCCCGGACCGGCCGCCCGCAGCGATCAGCACCTGGCGGGCAGCGATGGCCGCCGCGGCCGAAAGGTCGGGCGGCGAACCCCTGTGGGCCTGCGGGAAGTCCTTCGGTGGACGGATGGCCTCCATGGCCGTCGCCGACGGAATGCAGGCCGCGGGGCTGGTGTACCTCGGCTATCCTCTGCATCCGCCCGGCAAGCCGGAGAAGCTCCGGGACGAGCACCTCTACGGACTGACGCTGCCGATGCTCTTCCTGCAGGGGACCAAGGATACCTTCGCGACTCCGGAACTGTTGGAGGCGGTTGTAGCGAAGATCGGCCCCGCGGCAACGATCCAATGGGTCGAAGGCGGCGGGCATTCCTTCGAAGTCGCCGGCCGGAAGCGGGACGCTTACGACATCGGGGCTTTCGTCGCCGCTCCCGTGGCCGCATTCCTGCGAGCGCAGCACTGATTCCGGCCCTGCCGAAGCGTCCGTGCCGGGCTTACGATGGGCTTGCGGGCCGGTGGTCCCGCTTCCCGGCGGTTGGAGCAGGTCATGGACGAGCAACAGGGCAGCCTGGTGCTGGAGCTGGAGCTCGCCGTGGCGGCCCCGCGCGGGCAGGTCTTCCGCCTGCTGACGGACCCCGATGTGCTGGTGAAATGGTGGGGGCCCGAAGGATTCACGACGCCGGAAGCGAGTCTTGATCCCCGGCCGGGCGGAAGCTACCGGCTGACCATGCAGCCGCCGGACGGGGAAGCATTCCACCTCGCCGGAGAATTCGTGGACGTCGACCCGCCGCGGCACCTTGAGTACACCTTCCGCTGGGAGGAACCCGTGCCGGACGACCGGGAGACGGTCGTGTCCCTGTCCCTCGAGCCCGTGGACGGCGGGACCCAGGTTGTCCTCACCCAGCGCGGCTTTGCCACAGAAGAGCGGCTGGAGCTGCACCGGAACGGGTGGACTGAGTCCTTCAGGAAGCTGGCCGCGGTGCTCCGGGCCGCGACTTAGCAGGGGCATCCGGCACCCCGGCGGCTGGGTACCGGCGCTGTCTCACCGGTGCGCCATCTCGCTCGATGCACCCGTGGGCACCGGATCGTGCCGCAGATAGGCACGGCGGAACCTTCCCGTGCCCCCGGTCAGCGACCGGAGATCGATGGCATACCGCAGCAGTTCCTGTTCGGGGACTTCGGCACTGATCTCCGCTCCCTCCCCTTCGGCCGAGTCGGT
Organism: Arthrobacter mangrovi; assembly: GCF_026011795.1. Lineage (GTDB taxonomy): Bacteria > Actinomycetota > Actinomycetes > Actinomycetales > Micrococcaceae > Crystallibacter > Crystallibacter mangrovi. The sequence continues at coordinate 79,989 of NZ_BRVS01000002.1, forward strand.
TCCGGTCAGCCTGCCGCGGCGGGCGGACAAGTCGCTCATCACCGCCCCTACATATTCGTCAGGCACGGTGATGGTCACTGCGGAGACCGGTTCCAGCAACTGTATGCGCGCTGCCGCCGCAGCTTCGCGCAGGGCCAGCGCGCCGGCCGACTGGAAGGCGGCGTCCGAGGAGTCGACGCTGTGCGTTTTGCCGCCCACCAGCGTCACGCGGATATCGACGACGGGGAACCCGGCGGCCACGCCCTTGTCCATCTGCGCCCGGACCCCCTTCTCCACGGAGGTGATGAACGGACCCGGGATCACTCCCCCAACGATCTTGTCCACGAATTCGAAACCGGCACCGCGCTCGAGCGGCTCGACCTCGATGTCGCAGATGGCGAACTGGCCGTGCCCTCCGGACTGCTTCACATACCGCCCGTGGCCGGTGGCCGGCGCCGCGAACGTCTCCCGCAAGGGGGTGACGACGTCGACCGTCCGCACGTTCACCCCTTGGCCCCGCAGCCGGTCGAGCACCACCTCGGCGTGGGATTCGCCCATGCACCACAGGATCAACTGGTGCGTCTCCGCGTTGCGCTCCACCCGCAGCGTCGGGTCCCCGGCGGCGACCTTGGCCAAGCTCTTGGCCAGCGCGGCCTCGTCATTGCGCGTGGCGGCCTCGACGGCCACCGGCATGAGCGGTTCGGGCATCTCCCACGGCTGGATCAGCAGGGGCTCGTCCTTGGCGGAGACCGTGTCCCCGGTTTCCGCGCTGCCGATCTTCGTCAGCGCGCAGATGTCTCCGGCGATGCAGTAGGACGCCGCCCGGAGCGTCGAGCCGAGCGGAGCATGCAGGTGCGTGACCCGCTCGTCGCTGTCGTGGTCCGGGTGGCCGCGGTCCGCGAGGCCGTGTCCCGAGATGTGGACCAGCGAGTCGTCGCGCAGTGTCCCCGAGAACACGCGCACCAGGCAGACCCGGCCCAGGAACGGGTCGGTGCTCGTCCGCACCACCTCGCCGGCCAGCGGACCCTCGGGGTCGCAACTCAGCTGGTTGGCCCGCGACCCGTAGAGGCCCGCCACGGTCGGCAGCCGGCGCTCCAACGGGGACGGGAAGGCGCGTTTGAGCATGTCCAGCAGTTCGGGAACGCCCACGCCCGTCTCGGCCGAGGTCGCCAGCACCGGATAGAACGAGCCGCGCGCCACGGCGGTCTCCAGGTCCTGGAACAGCACGTCCAGGCCGATCTCCTCGCCGCCGAGGTAGCGGTCCATGAGGGATTCGTCCTCGCTCTCCGCGATGATCCCCTCGATCAGCGCCCCCCGGGCTTCCTCCGCGGCCGCCAGTTCCGCAGGCTCCGCCGGCCGGACTGCGGGCCGGCGCTCCCCCGCACTGTAGTCCGACACCGTCCCGGAGAGCAGCCCGTGCAGCCCGGTGACCTGAGTGCCGCTGCTGAGCGGCAGGTAGAGCGGCTGCACCGTGTCGCCGAAGGCCTGCCGGCACCGCGCCAGCGCCGCCTCGAAGCTGGCCCGTGGGTGGTCCAGTTTGCTGATCGCTACCGCCCGCGGCATCCCCACGCTTTCGCACTCACCCCAGAGCGCAGTGGTCGCCGCATCGATGTCGTCGACGGCGGACACCACGAACAGGGCGGCATCGGCGGCCCTGAGTCCCGCACGGAGTTCGCCCGTGAAGTCCGAATAGCCCGGCGTATCGAGGAGGTTGACCTTGACGTCGTCGTACATAAAAGGCAGGACGGACAGCACCACCGACCGCTGCTGGTGGATCTCCGAGGGATCCGAGTCGCTCAGCGTCGTGCCGTCCGCAATCGAGCCCATCCGGTTGGTGGCTCCCGCCGCAGCGAGCATGGCCTCCGCAAGCATCGTCTTCCCCGCGCCGGAGTGGCCTACCAGCACGACGTTGCGGATCCGGTCCGGGCCCTCCGGCGGCGAAGCCGAGGCTTCCCCCCGCCGCGGATCGGTGCCCCGTCCGGAGCCCTTGGCCGTGCCGTTGGTGGATTTCCCCGACATGAGCGCCTCCTGGCGTCGTAGACATCATCGTCCCTGCACTCGCCCGTGCTGTTAAGAGATTCGACACCATGAAGGGGTCCAGCGGCAAGGCCTCCTCAGCGCGGACCGGAACCCCGCTCGGGTCCGTGGAGCAGCGTCAGGGCCAGCCGGGGGCAGAGAACGACGGCGTCTTCCGCCGCTGCGAGGTCGCCCGCAGCACGGGTACCGTCGCGGTGTTCCGGCGCAGCAGCGCCCGCAGGCGGGCCAGCAGCTCGTCGATGTCGAAGGGCTTGGCCAGGTAGTCTTCTGCCCCGCGGTGCAGGAGGAGGGCGTCGAACGGCTGGGACAGGCCCAGATGCAGGGCGCGCTGGCCGTCCTTCGCGACGACGACCTCGTAGCCTTCGCCCCGCAGGAGTTCTTCCAGCATCAGCGCCAGCCGGGCGTCGTCTTCCACCACCAGGATGCGCGTCTGCTCACTCACTCCTGAAGTAGGTGCGGAACCGCCCCGGCTTCACAATCCGGCCCTTGCCGAACCCGGCAAACGGGTCTAACCTACAACCAAATGGTTGTAGATCAGCTCAGCGACGCAGAACTCGACGGTTTGTTCCAGGCACTGTCGGACGGGACCCGGCGCGACATCATCGCCCGCGTCCTCGGCAGCGACGGCGGGTACTCCGTCTCCGGCCTGGCGGCCCACTACGCCATGAGTTTCGCCGCGGTACAGAAGCACGTGGCGGTCCTGGAACGCGCGCTGCTCATTACCAAGGAGAAACGCGGACGGGAGCAGATCGTGCGGGCCCATCCCGAAGGGCTGGGCAAGGCCCGCCGGCTGCTCGATGAATACGAAGGGATCTGGCGGCAGCGCGTCCGGCGGATCGAGGAGATTCTCACCGAGGGATAGGAAGGCAACGCCATGACCGTTATCGAAGCACGCAAGGACACCACGGCCCTGAACTTCACCATCGTGGCCGAATTCGAGGCCGGCATTAAACGCGTCTGGCAGATCTGGGCGGATCCGCGGCAGCTCGAACGGTGGTGGGGTCCGCCGACCTGGCCTGCCACGTTCGAGGACCACGAATTCCAGCCGGGCGGCAAGGCCAGCTACTACATGACCGGTCCGGAGGGCGGGAAGGCCCGCGGCTGGTGGCGGTTCACGGCCATCGACGCGCCGCACCGGCTGGAGTTCGACGACGGTTTCGCCGACGAGAACGGGGACCCGGTCGCGGAGATGGGAACGACCCACGCCGTCGTGACGCTGGAGGACGTGGGCGGACGCACACGGATGACCACCGTCTCCAGCTTCGAATCCGCCGAACAGCTCCGGAAGATGCTCGACATGGGCATGGAGGAGGGCATGAAGGAAGCCATGGGCCAGATCGACAGCGTACTCGCCTCGCCCGGGGACGGCCGGCGCCAGGAGGACTAACGCCAGGAGGACCAGTCGTCGTCGTACGGTTCGCGCAGATGCGCGCGGAGGTACTCCCCGACCACCGCGGCCCCGAGGTCCCCCGGATCGGGTGCGACGACCCGGCCGTCGATCCGGCGGGCCATGCGCTGGACAAACCGTTCAAGCCCGGGATCATCGCCGAGCCGGAAGAACGTGGCCTGCGTTCCGGCGCGCCCCAGGCGGTCCAGTTCGGCAACAGTGAGGCGGATGGTCTCCGGGTCTGGCGGCCAGGAGAACCAGGACTCACCGTCGGGAAGCAGGTGGGCGGTCGGTTCGCCGTCGGTCACTACGAGCAGGACCGGCTGCATCGACGGGTGCCGGCGGAAGAACCGGCCGGCCAGGAGCAGGCCGTGGTGCAGGTTGGTCCCCTGCTCCCGCAGGGCGGGAAGCGCAGTCAGTTCGCCGATGTCCATCGTCTGCGCATAGCGCCCGAACGTGATCAGCTGCAGCCGGTCCCCGCGGAACCGGGTCGAGACGAGGTGGTGCAAGGCGAGCGCGGTGCGCTTCATTGGCACCCACCGGCCCTCGGCGGCCATCGAGAAAGAGACATCCGCAAGCAGGACGACGGCGGCCTGGGTGCGGGCTTCGGTCTCCGTCACCTCGATATCGCCCGGCCCCAGGCGCAGTCCGCGGGCCGGGTCCCCGCCGTCGGCCGCCGTCCGGCGGATGGCGTTCGCCAGGGTGCGGGTGACGTCCCACGGTTCGGCGTCCCCGAACTCCCACTCGCGGCTGGAGCCCGTCTGCTCCCCGGCGGCACCGGCCACCCGCGTATCCCGGCCGCCCTGGCGGCCGGAGAGCTGCTTGGCGGTGTCGCGCAGGAGTGCCTTCCCGAGGCGCCGCATGGCCTGCGGGGACAGGCGGAGGTCGCCGTCGGCCCCGCGGCGCAGGTAGCCTCCGTCCTGCATGGCCCGTTCGATGTCGGCGAGGGTCCGGGCCGATACGGCCGCATCCTGCCCGAGCTGGCGGGCGAGCGCGTCGAGGTCCAGGTCGTCGAGGTTCGAGCCGCTGTAGGACTGGGAGAGCTGCTCGGACAGCGCGTCGAGTTCGGCAATGTCCTGGAGTACGCCGGTGCCGTCGCCCAGCCCGAGTCCCTCCTGGCCATCGAAGCGCTCGGAGCCCGCCCAGTCCTCTCCCGGGCGCAGGGCGCGCAGGCTCGAGTCGAGCTGGTCGAGCTGGGCCATGAGCTCCGGCGAGCCGAAGGCCTGGGCGGACAGCCGCATCAGCTCCTCGCGCTGTTCCGGCGACATGGACTGCAGCAGCCGCTGGGCGGCGGCGGCGCGCTGGGCGAGGGCATCGATCAGTTCCTCGACGGACTGCGGATTCTCCGGAAAGAAGTCGCCGTGCCGCGCCATGAACTCCTGGAAATCCCCGTCGGTGTCCTCGCCGCGCCGGTGTTTGTCGAGCAGTTCGTTGAGGTCGCGCAGCATCTCGGCCACGGCCGCACGGTCGGCGTCGCCGGCGTTCTCGAGCGCCTGCTTCATGCCGGCGAACCGCTGGTCGAGGATCTCCCGGCCCAGCAGGTCCTTGATCCGGTCGTAGGCCTCCCGGGCACTGCTCGACTGCCAGTCGTAGGAGGCGAGTTCGTTGACCGCCGCCGCGGTGGACGGCGGCAGGTTCTGCAGCTGCATCTCCCGGAAGGCGCGGTCCGTGTCGTCCATCCCAGCGTCCCGCGCCAGCTGCTTGCGCTCCTCCAGCACCGCGGTGTCAAGCAGCTTGCGGACCTCGTTGAGGGTTCCATCCAGCCGGTGCCTGCTCAGCAGTTCGTTGCGCCGCTGCTGCACCCGGCCGGCGAGGTCGTCGAGTCCCGAGCGGTTCCGCCCGCCGCGCCGCAGGAACTCCTGCAGCGCGTGCCGCGGCGTGTAGCCGGCCATGACGTCCTCGGCGATCGCGTCGAGCGCCTCCCCGAGATCGACCGGGGGCGCGAGCGGATCGGGTCCTCCCGCGTACCGGCCGTACCGGGAGGTCCGTTTGTGGGCACCCATGATGCTGCCTCCCTACTGCCTGTTCCTAGCCGTAGATGGTCTCCTCGTCGTCGGACTCCTTGGAGATCCGCCGGGCGAGGAAAAGACCCTCCAGGGCAAGTTCGACGGCGGCGGCGCGCTGTCCGTCGGTCTGCGCGCCGACGCGGGCGCTGACTTTGTCGTAAAGGTTGGAGGCATCGAGCGGGGGCAGGTTGGCGAGGAACTCCCGTGCGGTGACCTGTTCGCCCGTCGTTACCGTGGTGTGCCCGTCCAGCGCCGCCACGAGCGGAGCGAAATCGATGCCGCGGTAGTGCTCGCGGACGGCTTCGGCCGTAGCAGTGCGCAGGAGATGCTCGAGGATGGCGTCCTCGCGTCCTTCCTCCCCCGGTTCGAATTCGATCTTGCCGGTGAGGACGTCGACGGCGCTGCCCAGGTCGACAATGCGGGCGACCGCCTCGTCCTCCCCACGCACGGTGGCCCGGCGCAGTGCCGCCGCGGCCACCGTCTCGGCACCGGCAATGGCGAACCGCGCGGAGACGCCGGAGCCCTGGTTGATGGCCGGAGACTGGCGCAGCGCACGGGTGTACCGCGCCAGGATCTCGAGGATGACCGGAGGGACGTCCGCCACCAAGCGCCCCTCCTGCTCGATGACGGCCACCTCGTCGTCCAGCTCGATGGGGTAATGCGTGCGGATCTCGGCGCCGAAGCGGTCCTTGAGGGGCGTGATGATCCGGCCGCGGTTGGTGTAGTCCTCGGGGTTGGCGGACGCGACGACGAGAACGTCGAGCGGCAGGCGCAGGACGTACCCGCGGATCTGGATGTCGCGCTCCTCCATCACATTGAGCATCGCCACCTGGATGCGCTCCGCGAGGTCCGGCAGTTCGTTGATGCCGATGATGCCCCGGTTGGAGCGCGGAACGAGGCCGTAGTGGATGGTCTCGGGGTCCCCCAGCCGGCGGCCCTCGGCCACGCGCATCGGGTCGACGTCGCCGATGAGGTCGGCGACGGAGGTGTCGGGGGTCGCCAGCTTTTCGACGTACCGCTCGGACCGGTGCCGCCACCCCACGCGCAGCCGGTCCCCCTCGGCGAGCGCCCGGGCCCGGGACTGTTCGGTGATCGGCTCGTACGGGTGTTCGTTCAGCTCCGACCCTTCGATGACCGGCGACCACTCGTCGAGCAGCCCGACCAATGTCCGGAGCAGGCGCGTCTTGCCCTGTCCGCGCTCGCCGAGCAGTACCACGTCGTGGCCGGCGATCAAGGCGCGCTCAAGCTGGGGAAGGACGGTCCGGCTGAAACCGAACATGCCCGGCCACGGATCGCGGCCCTCGGCGAGCGCGGCGAGCAGGTTGTCGCGGATTTCGTGGCGCAGGTCCTTCTGGACGTGGCCGGCGGCGCGCAGCTCGCCGAGGGTGAAAATATCGGGGCGCTCAGTCACACCTCCACGGTAGTCCCCGAACCCGCGCTGGATCGAGGGGCCGGCCCATTGCCGGCCGCGCGCGAAGGCGGCGAACGCTACTCTGGACTTGATGACTGAAGCAGCACCTCCCTCCACACCCGCACCCGCGGCACCACCGAGCACCCTGCTCCTCCTGGTACGCCATGGGGAGACGCCGACCACGGGTACGGTGCTGCCCGGGCGTGCCCCCGGCCTGCACCTGTCCGAACGCGGCCGCGACCAGGCTGAACGGATCGCGGAACGGCTGGCGGGACTCAAGGTCGACGGCATCTACTCCTCGCCGCTGGAACGCACAGTAGAGACGGCAGCTCCCGCGGCAGCCGGCACGGGGCTTGAGGTAAGCCGCGAACCTGGCCTCATTGAGTGCGACTTCGGCCAGTGGACGGGCGCCGCGCTCGCCGACCTGACGGACCTGCCGGAATGGCAGACCGTGCAGCATGCGCCTTCGGTCTTCCGCTTCCCCGACGGAGAGAGCTTCGCCGGGATGCAGGCGCGGATGGTCGACACGCTCGAGGCGCTGCGCACCGCCCACGCGGGCGGCGTCGTCGTCTGCTTCTCCCACGCGGATCCGATCAAGGCCGCCGTCGCCCATGCCCTCGGCGCGCACCTGGACCTCTTCCAGCGGATCGCCATCAGCCCGGGCTCGGTGTCCGCAATTACGTACACGGACGGCCAGCCGCCTGCCGTGCTCACGGTGAACTCCACGGCGGGACCGCTGGCAGGGCTGAGGCAGCCGGCGACAGGGCGCGGAAGATGCCCGGCCGTGAACTGACGCTGCTCGCCGAGGGCCGGATCGAACTGCTCGGACGGATCCTGCACAGCAGCAACGCCACCTTCCTGGCCGAAATCTCCTGCGGGGACGACACGGCCTGGGCTGTCTACAAGCCGGAAGCCGGGGAACGGCCGCTCTCCGATTTCGAGCCCGGCCTGTACCGGCGGGAACGCGCCGCCTACCTGCTCAGCGAGCACCTGCACTGGGGAATCGTGCCGGCGACGGTAATCCGCGAGGACTCCCCGCTCGGTGTCGGGTCGCTGCAGTGGTTCATCGAAAACGACCTGCACGAGCACTATTTCACCCTTTACGCGGAGTCGCCCGAAACGCACCAGGTCCTTTCGCAGATCGCTTTGTTCGACTGCATCGCCAACAACACCGACCGCAAGAGCGGGCACGTACTTCGCGGGCAGGACGGGCATGTCTGGGGCATCGACCACGGGCTGTGCTTCTCGGCGGACTTCAAGCTGCGCACGGTGATCTGGGACTTTGCGGGCGAACCCATCCCCTTGGCGCTGCTCGAGGATATCGCGCCGCTGGCGGAGGCCGTGCCCGGCGACGTCGCGGACCTCCTGGACGAGGAAGAGACCGCCGCCCTCAAGCGCCGTGTGCAGCGGCTGCTGCGCGAGGGAACGCTCCCGGTCGACCGCACCGGCATGCGCTTCCCCTGGCCGCTCGTGTAGGCGGCGGGCTGGTCCACGTCGCGGGCATCCGCACCGGGTGCGCGAAAGTTGTCGGTTTCCGGCCTTGCGCCCCTTCGCGGCCGGGTTCCTACTGGTGGAAGGAGCCCTAACAAGCCGTTGGCGGCCCCGGGGGTTCCTTTCGGAAAGAAGTGGAGAAGGAAGGGAAATGAACAAGTCCCTGTCCGTCGCCATCTACGACACCAAGGAAAACCTCGCCGCCGCCAAAGAGGCCGCCGGCAGGCTCCGCAGCGAGGCCAGCAGTTCCCTGACCCTGGAGATCGTCGACGTCGAAGAATACGAGGTCGTCACGAGCGCACGCAACGATTGAGCGCGTCTACTACCCCAAGGAAAGCCCGCCGGTTCCCCCCTTAGCGGCACAGACGCACCGGTTCAGCCGGCTTGGCTCTGCACGCGCGCCTTGACCCGGGCCGAGGTGCGCATGGCGTCCGTGTTGCGGATCAGGACCAGGAGCCAGCAGAAGATGAGCACGAAAGCGACGAGTTCAACCGCGGTCAACGTGTAGTAGCCGGTGAAGTAGAACACTGCCAGGACGAGGATCACCGCGACAAACACGTACCCAAGAACCAGGAAAGTCTGCGGCAGGGCGGGGACTAGCCAGCGAAGCCCCGCGACCAAGGCAAAGAAGGCCAATGCCATGCCGCTGGCCGCAAGGGTGTGCAGGATGAGGAACTCGTCCACCGGGAGGATGCCGACGCAGGCGAGGAGGATGCCAATCAGGGCGAGGCCCGCCCTGACCCGGCGTCTTCCTCGCTGTTCCCGGCGTGTCCGGGCAGGTATGGCCGACGTAGCGCAGTGGGCGATCGTCGTCACGACGACGCCGGCGATGATGAGGGTGAGGTTGAAGGCCCGGGCCGAGACGTCGCCGGTGACGCCGAGCATGCTCATGTTCTCCTGCCACCACAGCGGGTTGCTGGCGGTGAGCATGCTCGTGAAGATTCCCGCCACAAGGAAGACCACGAGGACGAGCGACAGGGACATCGGGGTGAGGTGCACCGCCGATAGGAAAACCGCGTAACTCGTCACGGCGACCGCGACGCCCGCCAGAAGTGCCGCGGAAAGGCTGTAGACCACGGCACCTTGGAAGCTGTCGCTGACGACGTTGGCGATCGCGCTCCACCCGAGCAACGCAATGAGCGCGTAAGCCAGGGCCACTGCGGCGATGTCGTACCAGCCGAGCCGCTCGCTCGGCCGTCCGGATGGCCATGCACCGGACCTCGACGGATCGCGGGCCCGCACCGACGTGACCGCCGCGATGAAGACGATGACGGCGGTGATGGCGCCTGCCAGCGCGACGAATTGTCCGATGGAACCGCGACCGGAAATCGGGACGTACTGCCCGCTGAACACAACGACGGCGACGAGCGCCGCAACGACGAACACCGCTCCCGAGAGAATGACCGCCGCGGACTCGACGGGCGCCGCGCTTCGATCGAGGTGGCGGCGTATCCGTCCGAACGGTAGCCGCGACCGCCTGGGCGTCATGAGTGCCCCCTGAATGGACGATGTCGGGAGCTTATCCGAGGGCGCAGACTTTGTCATCGGATAAGCCGACGGCAGTGGTGAACCGGGCTTACCATGGGCGCATAGGGGTTGCTGCTCTTGAGGATGCCCGCCATGGCCCGATGGATCGCCGTGGCACGTTTTACGTGCGCGCTGGCACTGGTGCCGGCTGTTTCGTCCTGCGGAGCCGCGCCCGGATCCAGCCAAGCGGACGCGCCGGGACCGATCCAAGCGGAAGCCATCCCCCATCCTGACGTCACTGTAGCGGCGGAACCACCAATAGAAGCACCCATAGCGGATTGGACTGCCCTGGACTCCGCCGTCCAGGACTACGCAGCCACGCTGCCCGTGAATTTCTCCGCCGCGGTATTCGACGAACTGACCGGCGAGTCCTGGACTTTCAAACCCCGGACCGAATATTTCGAAGCAAGCCTGGTCAAGGTCCCCATGCTGTTGACCCTCTTCCGCGAAGTTACCGCCCAAGGCCGGGAACTGTCCGCGGATGAGGACTATCTGGCCACCCGGATGATCCGGTACAGCGACAATGAGGCGGCACGCTGGATGTACAGCCATATTGGCGGAGCCTCGGCATTGGCCGCGACGTATGAGCTCATCGGTGTATCCCGGACAATTCCCGGCGAACGATGGGGTGTGACCGCCACCAACGTCGAAGACCAGCTGAGAATCATGAGGACGGTGGCCGAGGGCGCCGACTGGCTGAGGGAAGGGTTACGGCTGTACCTGCTGGGATTGATGGAATCCGTCGATCCCAGCCAGGCCTGGGGTGCCTCGGCCGGCGCAGCGGCCGACGGCGCCGAGGTCGCCCTGAAAAACGGCTGGCTTCCTGACGACGACCTGCTGTGGAACGTCCATACCGCGGGAGTGATCAATGCCGGCAATGCCCGGTATGACATCGCGGTTCTCTCCTCGGGACATGAGACGTTCGCCGACGGCGTCGTTGTGGTCGAACAAGTCGCGAGACTCGTCTACGACTTTGAAAAGTCGGGCGCCAATGACGCCGCTGGTGCTAAGCCTGCCCATGAGTGAGGACCCTAAGCTATCCCGTCCCAGGCCATCCGAACAGAGGACGCAGGACACGCACCTCGGGGCGACGTATCAGGCCCTCAGAGTCCGACGTCGACGATGCCGATGAACCGGCTGCCGATCCCGTCGTATTCGCTCCGGATCATCCCCGGGGCCGGCGCAGGAACCTCATCCGGTCCGTGATCGTCGCAGTAAAGGAAGCTGAACTCGGGCCACCACTTCTTCGGCCTGGCGGTCTCGTAGTAGCCGCAAATGCTGCATTCCAGCCGCACCCAGACCGGCTTCCTGCCCGTGCGGTTGGCACGGGACTGAAGCAGCCATGCCGGCGGATTCTTCTCCAACGCCGCCAACTCGTCTTCCGACAACCGTGACGGTATGCCGTGGCGGCGGGCCATCTCCAGGGGAATATCAAGGAAGATCGCTGCTTCCCGTCGAGTAACCATGGTCCTCAACAATAAGGCATAGGCCTCCAGCGGTCCCGCTACAACCCCGGATGTACCCCGCTTTTGCATCCTGCGGCCGACGACCCGGCACCGCCGCCGCGGGCATTCTGGTTCCGATCCTGCACGGCACTTGTTGGAAGAGGGACTCGGAATGTTCGGTACGGACGAACCGGCTGCTGCGATATCTACGCTCGAAAGCCCGGAGATAGTGCCGTCCGCACCGTCTCCTGTGCCGGTGACCTCAGCGCGAGCCACGTGGACTCTGCAGTTGATCGGCGGCTGGCGTCTTGGGCGGGGATCGGTTGAATACGAGGTACCCAAGCGCCAGCAGCGGCTCATCGCCCTGCTTGCCGTGAACGGAACCACGCAGCGTTCGACGGCGGCCCGCCTGCTGTGGCCCGAGGGCAGCGATGCACAAGCCTCCAATTGCCTTCGAGGGACTATTTGCCAGGTGTCCCGGGCTTTGCCCGGCCTTCTCATCGCCGACGCCGGAAATATCGGGGTGGCTGACGACGTCGACTTGGACCTGCGCGCCATCCGGGGCCAGCTGGACGGTTCGGCGAACGTCGAGGGCTCGGCGGCTGCTGCCCGAATCCAGCTCCTGAGCCGCGGTGAGCTCCTGCCCGGCTGGTACGACGACTGGGTCCTCGAGGCGCAGGACGAGTGGCGGATCATGAGGGTGGATGCGCTGCAGCAGTTGGCCTCCCACCTCCTTGACCATGGGGATACCCACGGGGCGGTGGAGGCCGCGTCGTCGGTACTGGGCATCGATCCCCTGGACGAAGAGGCCCAGCAGCTCGTCCTGCGGGCCCACCTGGCCGAAGGCAACCGTGCCCTGGCCCTGCGCGGTTATGCGGATTTCAACTCCCGCTATCTCAGCGAGCTCGGCCTCCCGCCTTCCTTCAGTGCACGCGAGATATTCGGACGGTCGTTCGAAGGCGCGCAGCGATGAAGATCCTCATCGTCGGGGCCGGGGCAACCGGAGGGTACTTTGGGGCTTGCCTGGCTCGTGCCGGCCGGGACGTCACATTCCTCGTCAGGCCGGATAGGGCGGACCGGCTGCGGAACGGACTGCGGGTCTACGGCCCGGGCTATGACGAGACAGTGCCGGTCCGAACCATTACGGCATCCGGACTTGGGGACCGGTACGACTTGGTCCTGGTCATGACGAAGGCTTGGTCCCTGGGAGCCGCCGTCCGGGACATTGCGCCGGCCGTGGGCCCGGACACGACAATCCTGCCCCTGCTCAACGGTATGGTCCACTTGCCGCAGCTCAACGAACGCTTCGGTGCGGAGGCCGTCCTGGGCGGAATCGTCCGCGTTGTCTGCACAATGACCGCTGATGGCGCGATCTTCCAGATGAAGCCGCACGCTTCGATGACCTTCGGCACGCAGAACAGGCATCAGACCGAGCGGCTGCAGGCGATCGGCCGGGAACTAAAGGCGCCGGGATTCAGCAGTGTTGTCTCCGGCGACATCCTGGCTTCGATGTGGCACAAGTGGGCATTCATCACCGCCGGCGGAGTGATCACATGCCTGATGCGCGGCCCGATCGGGCACATCATGTCAGTCCCGTCCGGGAAGGAAGTCATCCTGGATGTCATCGAGGAGACGGAACGAGTGGCCGCCGCCGCCGGCTACCCGGTCCCAACCGGTGCCCATGCGGCGAGTCTCGAGATGTTCACCGAGCCGGGTTCGGTATTCACATCGTCCTTGTACCGGGACGTCGTGGCCGGAAAGCGGCACGAAGGCGAACACCTGCTCGGCGAGTACTCGGCCACCGCTGAACGCCTGCACGTCGACGTACCTCTCACGCGCCTCGCCCTGACCCAGCTGCGCGTGCATGACCAAGCCAGGACAGCGGCAGACAGGGCTGCGACGCACCCGCTTTCCTCGGAATGTCATCCTCCGGATTGATGCTGAAACCCAGTCCGGGGTTGGACGCCCGAGGGCCTGGAGCCATCCGAAACTAGGTGATGTCGGCAACGCAGGTCGACGCACATCGATTCCCCCGTCAAAACCACGTCCCATCGACCAGAAGGAGCACTTCCGTGAACACAACCGCCGGGCGCCGTCGCCCTCTGACAATGATTGCCGTCCTGCTCGCCGCCCTCTTCGCAGCGACGGGCCTCACTGCGTTGGCTTCGCCGGCCAACGCAGCCGAGACCGCGGCTCCCCAAGGCACCGACCGCTATCTGGCTATTGCGTTCTCCCCATCCACGCTGGGATGGTACGCGGTCTGGCGCTCGAACGGCGATCAGGCCTACAACGACAGTTTGGACCTCTGCAACTTGTACCAATCCGCCAGCACCTACGACTGTGTCCAGGCCGGTGTTGCGAAGAACCAGTACCTGGCCTTGGCGCTCTCCACGAAGAACGGGCCGTGGGGCTCGTGGGCGGCCACGACCGCGACCACCGCAGGCAAGAACGCACTGGCGTGGTGCAAGTACTACGGCGGCGGGAACGACTGCACGGTCGAGTTCAACGACAGCGCCAACTCTTAGTTGTAAGCCCGTTGCAGATTCCGATAGCAGATGGCTGCCGGTACTTCATGCCGGCAGCCATCTGCTGCGCCCGCTGCCGACCGTGTGCTGCTGGCCGCGGCTTCCTGGGCTAGCCGGGGAACTCCTGGTCCATGTAGGAGCGCGCAGCCCTCCTGACCTCCTCGAAACGGCCCTCACGGATCGCGGTGACCGGAGACTCTTCCTCCAGCAGCGGGTTCGAGCCAACGAACCATGCCCTGGCAGTGTCGGGATTTTCGGCCTGTGCCAGCAGGTTCCACTGCTCGAGGGCGCACCGGAGACGCTCCGCCTCGTCCGCGTCAGGCTCGGGGCCATCCTCCATCACCCAGTCGTCGGCGCTGAGCCGGACCCGGTTTCCCGTTAGCGCCGCCACCAGCGTCGGCCCCAATGAATCCGCCAGCTCGCGGACAACTTCAAGCATTCCCGGATCTACCGGCTTACCGTTCATCTACCGGCTCCTCTTCTCGTTTGCTCCTGGATACCACTCTAAGCCGCAGGTCCCGCCGCTGCCTGCGCACAACATGGCCCGACCACGATCTCCTTTGGTGCCGCCGGCGCCGCGACGCCGCCTGCAAGCCTCAACCCGGCAGGGGCCCTTGTCCCCTTTAAGGGCCGCGAAGGTCGCCGGTGCCGCGGACGCGTTGTGCAACGCAACAGGGAGAAAACGGCGCCGGCATCCAGGCTCCGTGGATCGGAATCCAAGATGCCGGCGCGGACTCAAAATTGCTTGACTCCATGCCGTTCTCCGCTCAATGTTGAGCCTATAAATGCGCCGTGCCGTGCCCGATGGCCAACAGTTAGCCACTCCTTTGCAGGGTCTCGGAGGCGAATGCCAATTTCGCAGAGGCCCGTGCACTCACTATCGGATCCGACCTTGTTCATCCAAGGAAGTGAGCCTCATGGCTTCCCACCGCGAACTCAAGAAGACCCTCAAGCCCCGGCATCTATCGATGATCGCCATCGCCGGCGTCATCGGGGCGGGTCTGTTCGTTGGCTCCGGCGCGGCGATCCAGCAGGCCGGCCCCGGCATCCTGCTCGCCTACATAGCCGCGGGCATCGTCGTCGTCCTCGTCATGCGCATGCTAGGCGAGATGGCCGCTGCCAACCCGGAGACCGGGTCGTTCTCCGCCTATGCGGACAAGGCCTTGGGCCGCTGGGCTGGCTTCAGCATCGGCTGGCTCTACGCCTGGTTCTGGATCATTGTGCTGGGCATCGAGGCAACCGCCGGTGCGGCGATCATGCACCGCTGGGTCCCCGGCGTCGACCAATGGATCTGGGCCCTGATACTGATGGTCCTGCTCACCCTCACGAACGTGTGGAGCGTGAAGTCCTACGGTGAGTTCGAGTTCTGGTTTGCCTCCATCAAGGTCACCGCCATTGTCCTCTTCCTCATCGCCGGGGTCATCGCGATCCTTGGCCTCATCCCGGGCGTCCCGGCCCCGGGCCTGACGAACCTCCTGGGCCACGGCGGATTGATGCCCAACGGCGCCAGCGCTGTCCTGGCCGGCATCCTCGTCGTGGTGTTCTCCTTCTTCGGGGCGGAGATCGCCACCATCGCCGCCGGCGAGTCCTCCGACCCTGTCACTGCCGTCCGCAAGGCCGTTAATTCCACGGTATGGCGGATCCTGATCTTCTATATCGGCTCCATCGCGGTCGTAGTGACCCTGCTGCCGTGGGACGACGCGTCTGTGGCCAAGAGTCCCTACGTCGCGGTAATCGAGAGCTTCGGCATCCCGGCCGCCGCGACGATCATGGATATCGTGGTGCTTACTTCGGTACTGTCCTGCCTGAACTCGGGCCTCTACACGGCGAGCCGCATGATCTTCTCCCTTTCGACCCGGGGCGACGCTCCGGACTCCTGGAGCCATGTCTCAAGGCGCGGAGTGCCGGTCAGTGCAGTCCTCGCGTCGACAATCGTGGGCTTTATTACGGTCGGGCTGAACTATCTCTGGCCGGACACCGTCTTCCTGTTCCTGGTGAACACTTCGGGTGCGATCGCCCTGTTCGTGTGGCTCGTCATCGCCTGCTCGCAGCTCATCCTGCGCCGCCACGCCGACGCCCTCGGCACCAAGCTCACGCTCCGGATGTGGCTGTTTCCGTATCTGACGTGGATCTCGATCATCGCCATCACGACCATGATCGTGGGAATGCTCTTCCTCGACAGCACGCGCGAGTCGCTGCTCCTCTCCGTCGGGCTCGCTGTCGTGGTCGTGGCGATTGGCCTGATCCGCTATCGGCGCCAGCTCAGCCCGGTCGGTCCGCACGAGCACAGCCGGGACGAAGACCTTGCTGAGGCCCTGGAAGAAGACGCCGAAGCCCATGGCCACGGTGCCTGAGCGGGCCGGCGACCGCGGCCCAAAGGAACCGAAGGAGGAGAAGGTTCCCTGACTTGGGAAATTACTGTGCCCGAGGTGGGACTCGAACCCACACACCTTTCGGCGCCGCATTTTGAGTGCGGTGCGTCTGCCAATTCCGCCACTCGGGCCCGGCCGCTGGGGCCGATGATCCCAGAAGCAAGCCTCCGGATCGATGTTTCGCGCGTGTGAATACTGTCATGCATCGCAGTGCGCGAATCTACTCTACATGCCGATAGGCTGTTTTCGTGAACCGCCACAGCGGGTTACCCGTACGTCGTCAAGGAGCACCAGTGTCCGAGCAAACTGAGACCACCCCCGCACGCCGAGTCGTCGTCGCCGAGGACGAAACGCTGATCCGCCTGGATATTGTCGAGATCCTTCGCGGCGAGGGGTACGACGTCGTCGCCGAGGCGGACAACGGCGAGAAGGCGGTCGAGCTCGCCACCGAACTGAAGCCGGACCTGGTGCTGATGGACGTCAAGATGCCCGTCATGGACGGCATCACCGCCGCTGAGCAGATTGTGAAAGCCCGGATCGCCCCTGTCGTGCTGCTGACGGCCTTCAGCCAGAAGGAGCTGGTGGAGCGGGCGCGCGACGCCGGCGCCATGGCCTACGTGGTCAAGCCGTTCACGCCGGCCGACCTGGTTCCGGCGATCGAGATTGCGCTGTCGCGCCACCAGGAGATCAAGGCGCTGGAGTCCGAGGTCAGCGACCTGCAGGAACAGTTTGCCACCCGCAAGCTGGTGGAACGCGCGAAGAGCCTGCTGATCACCAAGATGGGCCTGACCGAGCCGGAGGCTTTCCGCTGGATCCAGAAGACC
Source organism: Arthrobacter mangrovi (assembly GCF_026011795.1). Classification (GTDB taxonomy): domain Bacteria; phylum Actinomycetota; class Actinomycetes; order Actinomycetales; family Micrococcaceae; genus Crystallibacter; species Crystallibacter mangrovi. The sequence goes on from NZ_BRVS01000002.1 coordinate 96,993, forward strand.
TCGATGGACCGCCGCCTGAGCATGCGCGAGGTGGCCGACACGATCATCAACCAGGTCAACTAGCGGCCGGTTGGCTGATTAACAACGAAAGCGGGGCCGGTCCAAAGGACCGGCCCCGCTTCGTCTTACCAGTCGGCCTGCATGCCGGTCGGGCGGACCGGCATGGGGCGGATCAGCTGGTTGGCCAGGGACCGACCCGTTCGCGCCGGGCCGCGAGCTGGCTTTCCAGCTGCTCGCCGGCGTCGGCCAGGTCGCCGACACGATGGACCTTGAGCGAGTTGGTGGAGCCGGCCTTCCCGGGGGGCGAGCCGGCGGCGATGACCACCAGGTCGTCGATGTCCACCAGGCCCTTCTCGAACAGCACGCGGTCCACCTGCGCCGTCATCTTGTCGGTATGCTCGACGAAGTCCACGAGCAGCGGCTGGATGCCCCAGATCAGCGACATCACGTTCAGCGTGGCCTGGTCCGGCGTGAACGCGAAAATCGGCCGTCCCGGGCGCAGCCGCGAGAGCCGGCGCGCGGAGTCGCCGGACTGCGTAAAGGTGCAGATGTACTTGGCGTCCAGCTGGTTCGCGATCTCGACGGCGGCACGGGTGATCGCTCCTCCGCGGGTGCGCGGACGGCTGCCCAGCGGCGGTACCCGGTCCAGCCCATGCTGCTCGGTTGATTCGATGATCCGGGCCATGGTCTTGACGGTTTCCAGCGGGTAGGCGCCCACGCTGGTCTCGCCGGAGAGCATCACCGCGTCAGCTCCGTCCAGCACCGCGTTGGCGCAGTCCGAGGCCTCGGCACGGGTGGGCCGGGGGTTGTCGATCATCGATTCGAGCACCTGGGTGGCCACGATGACCGGCTTGGCCCAGCGGCGCGCCAGCTCTATGGCGTGCTTCTGCACCACCGGCACGTCTTCCAGGGGAAGCTCGACGCCGAGATCGCCTCGCGCGACCATGATCGCATCGAACGCGTCGATGATCTCCTCCAGCGCATCTACCGCCTGCGGCTTCTCGATCTTGGCGATGACGGGGGCCCGGCGGCCCTCCTCGTCCATGATCTCGTGCACCCGGCGCACATCTGCGGCGTTGCGGACGAAGGACAGCGCGACCATGTCCACGCCGGCACGGATGGCCCAGCGCAGGTCGTCCTCATCCTTGTCGCTCAGCGCCGGCACGTTGACGGCGACGCCGGGCAGGTTGATGCCCTTGTTATTGGAGACCGCGCCGGCCACGGTGACCTCGGTGACCACGTTCTCGTCGTCGACCTCCACGGCCCGCAGCGCGACCTTGCCGTCGTCGATCAGCAGCGGATCGCCGACGTTCACGTCCTGCGGCAGGCCCTTGAACGTGGTCGAGCAGATTTCCGCCGTGCCCTCGATGTCCCGGGTGGTGATGGTGAACCTGTCCCCCGCGGCCAGCTCGTGCGGGCCGTCGGCGAAGCGGCCGAGCCGGATCTTCGGCCCCTGGAGATCCGCGAAGATCCCCACGGGCTTGCCCAGCTCGGCCGCCGCGCGGCGAACGTTGTCGTACGTGCCCTGGTGCACGTCATGGTCGCCGTGGCTCATGTTCATGCGTGCAACATCCACACCGGCCTTCAGGACGGCAAGGGTGCTCTCGTAGCTGGCGATGGCTGGACCGAAGGTGGCAACGATTTTCGCTCGTCTCATAGTCCTTAGCCTAGCCATCTCCGGACGCTCTGCGGGCCACTTGAGCCGCAGGACACGTCACGGCTGCGGAAGGGCAGCAATCGCACGGTCGGTCGGAGCCACCGGCGACGGCAGCCGGGTCTTGCCCATCAGCCACTTGTCGACGGCCGCGGCGCACGCCCGGCCCTCCGCGATCGCCCACACGATGAGCGACTGGCCGCGGCCGGCGTCGCCCGCCACGAAGATGCCGTCCGTATCCGTCATGTAGTCGGCATCGCGTTCCACATTGCCGCGGGCGTCGAAGGAGGCGTTCACCTGCTCCGCAATGCCGGCAGGTTCGGGACCTGTGAAGCCCAGCGACAGGAAGACCAGGTCCGCCGGGATCTCCCGCTCGGTACCGGCCTTCGGCAGGCGCTTGCCGTCGACGAACTCGGTCTCCGCGACCTTGAGGGCGCGCAGCTTGCCGTTCTCATCGCCCACGTATTCGACGGTCGACGCCAGGTACGTGCGTTCGCCGCCCTCCTCGTGGGCGCTGGCCACCTCGAACAGGGTCGGGAACGTCGGCCACGGCTGGTGCGGCGCCCGCTCCAGCGGCGGCTGCTTGCCGATGGCCAGCGTCGTCACCGACGCGGCCTGCTGCCGGTGCGCGGTGCCAAGGCAGTCCGCTCCGGTGTCGCCGCCGCCGAGGATCACCACGTGCTTGCCGCGGGCGTCGATCTGGTTCGGCACGGTTTCGCCGGCTACCACGCGGTTCGCCTGCACCAGGTACTCCATGGCGTAGTGGACCCCGTCCAGCTCCCGCCCCGGCAGCGGCAGGTCGCGCGGCACGGTGGCGCCGGTCGCGATCACCACGGCATCGTAGCGGCGGCGCAGCTGTTCCCAGCTGACGTCCTTGCCGACCTCGATGCCGGTCCGGAACCGGGTGCCTTCCGCCTGCATCTGCTCGAGCCGGCGCTCCAGGACTTCCTTCTCCATTTTGAAGTCGGGAATTCCGTAGCGCAGCAGCCCGCCGACCTTGTCGTCCCGTTCGTAGACCGCAACCGTGTGGCCAGCGCGGGTCAGCTGCTGGGCAGCGGCAAGGCCCGCGGGGCCGGAACCGACGACGGCGATGGTCTGTCCCGTCAGCCGTTCCGGTGCCAGCGGGGTAATCCAGCCGCTGTCGAACGCCTCGTCCGCGATGGAAACCTCGATCTGCTTGATCGTCACCGCGGGCTGGTTGATGCCCAGCACGCAGGACGCCTCGCAGGGCGCCGGGCAGAGGCGGCCGGTGAATTCCGGGAAGTTGTTCGTGGCGTGCAGCCGCTCGCTGGCTTCGTGCGGCTTGCCGCGCCAGGTCAGGTCGTTCCACTCCGGAATCAGGTTGCCCAGCGGGCAGCCCTGGTGGCAGAACGGGATGCCGCAGTCCATGCAGCGGCCCGCCTGGCTCTTCAGGACGCCCTTTTCCTGCGCCTCGTAGACTTCCTTCCAGTCCATGATGCGGACCGGAACCGGACGCCGGGGCTGCGTCTGGCGTTCGCGTACTTTCATGAATCCGCGTGGGTCAGCCACCGGTTACCTCCAAAATTCGATGCCAGACAACGTCGCCGTCGGGGTCCAGGCCCTCGGCTTCGGCGGATGCCCGGGTTGCCAGCACTGCGGCGAAGTTGCGCGGCAGCACCTTGGTCATGCGTGCAATGGTTCCGTTCAGGTCCTGCAGGAGGCGCTCGGCCAGGTCGGACCCGGTTTCCTCCGCATGGCGCTTGAGCAGCCCGGCGACCGTCTCACGGTCCTCGGCGTCAAGGTCCTGCAGCAGCAGCTCCTTGTTCTCCAGGCTCTGCCGGTTCACGCGGGCCTCGTCCAGGTCGAGGACGTACGCCACGCCGCCGGACATGCCCGCGCCGAAGTTCCGGCCGGTGCGGCCCAGGATCAGCGCGAGGCCACCGGTCATGTACTCGCAGCCGTGGTCGCCGATACCCTCGACCACCGCCGTCGCGCCGGAATTGCGGACCAGGAAGCGTTCGCCCACCTGGCCGCGCAGGAACAGTTCGCCGCTGGTCGCGCCGTAGCCGATCACGTTGCCCGCGATGACGTTCCGCTCGGACTGGAAGACGTTCGACCGGTCGGGACGGACGATGATCCGGCCGCCGGAGAGGCCCTTGCCGACGTAGTCGTTCGAGTCGCCCAGCAGCCGCAGGGTGATGCCGGCGGGCAGGAACGCGCCCAGCGACTGCCCTGCCTGGCCGCTCAGGGTGACGTCGATCGTGTCGTCAGCGAGCGTGTCGATGCCGAACCGCTTGGTCACCTCGTGGCCCAGCATCGTGCCCACGGAACGGTCCGTGTTGACGACGTCCAGGCTGATCCGCACCGGCGCCCGGCTGCTCAGCGCCTCGGCGCTCATGGCGATGAGCCGGTTGTCGAAGTGCTTGTCCAGCTCGTGGTTCTGGCCGGTCATGTTGCGCAGCGGCGACTGCGCATCGAAACCGTAGCCGTTGAGGATCGGCGCCAGGTCCAGCCCGGAGGCCTTCCAGTGGTCGATCGCCTCGCGCGAATCGAGCAGCTCCGAGTGGCCGATCGCCTCATCCAGGCTGCGGAAGCCGAGTTCGGCGAGAATCTCGCGGACCTCTTCGGCGATGAACTCGAAGAAGTTCACCACGAACTCCGGCTTGCCCGTGAACCGCTTCCGCAGCTCCGGGTTCTGCGTCGCGACGCCGACCGGGCAGGTGTCCAGGTGGCAGACGCGCATCATGATGCAGCCGGAGACCACCAGCGGAGCCGTGGCGAAGCCGAATTCCTCGCCGCCCAGCAGCGCGGCGATCACGACGTCGCGGCCGGTCTTCAGCTGGCCGTCCACCTGCACCACCGTGCGGTCGCGCAGGCCGTTGAGCATCAGCGTCTGCTGCGCCTCGGCCAGGCCCAGCTCCCACGGAGCGCCGGCGTGCTTGAGCGAATTGAGCGGGCTCGCGCCGGTACCGCCGTCGTGTCCCGAGATGAGTACGACGTCGGCCTTCGCCTTGGTCACACCGGCCGCCACGGTGCCGATCCCGACTTCGGAGACCAGCTTCACGTGCACCCGCGCCTGCGGATTGGCCCGCTTGAGGTCGTAGATCAGCTGCGCCAGGTCCTCGATCGAGTAGATGTCGTGGTGCGGTGGCGGCGAGATCAGTCCCACGCCGGGGGTGGAGTGCCGCGTCCGGGCCACCCACGGGTAGACCTTCTGGCTCATCAGCTGGCCGCCTTCGCCGGGCTTGGCGCCCTGGGCCATCTTGATCTGGATGTCGTCCGCGTTGGTTAGGTACAGGCTGGTCACACCGAAACGGCCCGAGGCAACCTGCTTGATGGCGGAGCGGCGCTCGGGGTCGAGCAGCCGCTCGACGTCCTCGCCGCCCTCGCCCGTGTTGGACTTGGCGCCGAGGCGGTTCATCGCGATGGCCAGGGTCTCGTGCGCCTCCTGGGAGATCGAGCCGTAGCTCATCGCTCCGGTGGAGAAACGCTTGACGATGCTGGAGACCGGCTCGACTTCCTCGAGCGGCACCGCAGGACGGTCCCCCGTCTTGAATTTCAGCAGGCCGCGCAGGGTCATCAGGTCGCGGGACTGGTCGTCCACGCCCTTGGTGTAGGCCTTGAAGATGTCGTAGCGGCGTTCGCGGGTGGAATGCTGCAGCCGGAAGACGGTCTCCGGATTGAACAGGTGCGGCGGACCCTCGCGGCGCCACTGGTACTCGCCGCCGGTATCGAGTTCGCGGTGCGGTTCCTCGATGCCGTCGCTCGGGTAGGCCGCGGCATGCCGGGCAGCGGTTTCGGCCGCGATGACCTCGAGGCCGACGCCGCCGAGCTGGGACTGGGTGCCGGCAAAGTACTGGTCGACCAGGGCCTGGGACAGGCCGAGCGCCTCGAAGGTCTGGGCGCCGCAGTACGACGCGACGGTGGAGATGCCCATCTTCGACATGATCTTCAGGACGCCCTTGCCGAGGCCCTTGATCAGGTTGTACACGGCCTCCTGCTCCGTCACGCCCTGGATGTCGCCGCGGCGGACCAGGTCCTCGCAGCTTTCCATCGCCAAGTACGGGTTCACGGCGGACGCGCCGTAGCCGATCAGCACGGCCACGTGGTGGACCTCGCGGACGTCGCCGGCCTCGACCAGCAGCGAAATCTTGGTCCGGTTGGCGCTCTTGAGCAGGTGGTGGTGGACCGCGCTGGTGAGCAGCAGCGAGGGAATCGGGGCCCACTGCGCGTTCGAATCGCGGTCGGAGAGAATGATGAACTTCACGCCGCGGTTCACGGCGGCGGACACCTTCTCGCAGATTTCCTGCAGCCGGGCGCGCAGCTCGGCTTCGCCGCCGTCGGGCCGGTAGAGGCCGCGGACCTTCAGCGTCTCCTTGACGCCGTCCTCGGACTCCAGCGCGGCAATCTTCGCCAGTTCGTCGTTGTTGATGACCGGGAATTTCAGCGCCACCTGCTTGGCACGGACCTGGCCGTTGGCAAGCAGGTTGCCGTCCGGGCCGATGGAACCGCGCAGCGAGGTGACGAGCTCTTCGCGGATGGCGTCCAGCGGCGGGTTCGTGACCTGGGCGAAGGACTGCACGAAGTAGTCGAACAGCAGCCGGGGACGCTTGGACAGCACCGCGATCGGAGTGTCCGTGCCCATGGCGCCCAGCGGCTCGGCGCCGGTGCGGGCCATGGGACCGAGCAGGATGCGCAGCTCCTCCTGGGTGTACCCGAAGGTGCGCTGGCGGCGGTTGATCGAGGCCGGTGTGTGCACCACGTGCTCGCGCTCGGGCAGGTCCTCGAGGCGGATCATGTTTTCCTTCAGCCATTCCCCCCAGGGGTTGGCGGAGGCGATCTCGGCCTTGATCTCCTGGTCCTCGATCAGCCGGCCGGCTTCGGTGTCCACCAGGAACATCTTGCCGGGCGAGACGCGGCCCTTCTTGACGACGCGCGAGGGCTCGAGGTTGAGCACGCCGACCTCGGAGGCCAGCACGACCAGGCCGTCTTCGGTGACCCAGTACCGGGCCGGCCGGAGGCCGTTGCGGTCCAGGACGGCACCGACCAGCTGGCCGTCGGTGAAGGAGACGGCCGCGGGGCCGTCCCACGGCTCCATCAGCGCGGAGTGGTACTGGTAGAAGGCCCGGCGGGCCGGGTCCATCGAGGTGTGGTTCTCCCATGCCTCGGGGATCATCATCATGATCGCCTGCGTGATGGGCTTGCCGGAGAGCATGAGCAGCTCGGCGACCTCGTCGAAGGATGCGGAGTCCGAGGCACCCGGGGTGCAGATCGGGAACAGCTCCTCCGGGGTGTCGCCCAGGATCGGATTGCTCAACTGGGACTGGCGGGCGCGCATCCAGTTGCGATTGCCCTTGACCGTGTTGATCTCGCCGTTGTGGGCGATCGTGCGGAACGGCTGGGCCAGGGGCCAGGACGGGAAGGTGTTGGTGGAGAACCGGGAGTGGACGATGCCCAGCTTGGTCTTGAAGCGGGTGTCAGACAGATCGGGGTAGAACGGCTCCAGCTGGGCCGTGGTCAGCATGCCCTTGTAGACAATCGTCTTCGACGACAGCGACGGGAAGTAGACGCCGAACTTGTTCTGGGCACGCTTGCGGAGCCGGAAGACGCGCGCGTCGATAGTGGCTACGTCGGCTCCGGCATCGGAATCGAGGCCCAGGAAGACCTGGACGAAGTGCGGCATGCAGGCCCGGGCCATCGCGCCGACGAGTTCGGCCACGACAGGGACTTCGCGCCAGCCAAGGATCTTCAGGCCTTCATCGGCGGCCAGCGACTCGATCCCGGCCTGGGCAACCTCGGCCTCGGCCTCGTCGCTGGGCAGGAAGGCCGTGCCGACGGCGTACTCGCCGGGGGCCGGCAGCGTGAAGCCGGTGACCGCGCGGAAGAATTCGTCGGGAATCTGGGTGAGCAGGCCGGCGCCGTCTCCGGTGCCTTCGTCTGCGCCGACGGCGCCGCGGTGCTCCAGGTTCCGCAGGGCGGTCAGGGCCGCATCGACGATGTCGTGCCCCGGTTCGCCGCGGAGGGTGGCGATGACAGCGAGGCCGCAGGCGTCTTTTTCGTTGGCAGGATCGTAAAGTCCTGCGGCTTCGGGGTAGGCGGCGAATCGCTTGAACGGCGAAACTGCATCAGCAGCGGCGATCGGACCGCCTACTGTGCGTGGTGTACTGGATCCGTTGAACGGAGGAGTCATTTTGGTTTTCTCCTTCTCCTGTATGTGATCTCGAGAAGGGGACTCCTTTGGCCCCACAACACGGCGAGGCAACCATTCCACGCCGTACTTAAGTACTGGAATTGTATGGCCTGGCCCATGTCATGCAGCAGTGCTGGTGCATAACGATTTTTACCGGCCTGGGAAAGGACCGGGGGCGTCAGCCACATCCGGCGGTGGCCGTTCGGGTAACTGGGTTACCGCCGGAATCCACATCGACGTGGGTGGCACGATTCTGATAGTCCGGACGGTGGCCCGGGCGCTATTTCTCTTCGCCGTCTGCGGGCCCGGCCGTGCCGCTGGTGCCGGACGCAGATGAGCCTTCCGGCTCTTTCGAAGTACCAGTGACAGTATCACGATGTGAGGCCGGCGAAACATTTTTCCCGGGTTTTTTCGTCTTCGTTTCCGGCGCGTTAACCTCGGTCTGCTTCGGCGCACCGGCGTCGCCCTCGGTCTGGCTGGCCCCGTTCCCGGCCGCAGCGGGCCCCGCTTCAACGCTATTGTCCGCTTCCGGGGCATGCCCGGGCAGGTAGACGCTGTCGGATTCGACAGTGCGGGGCATGCGCGCCAGCACCCCGAATATTACGAGCGCGGCCACCAGCAGCAGCAACGATGTCCACACGTTCAGCCGCTGGGTCACGCCGAAGAGCGTAATCATCTCCGCATCGTCGATCCGCAGCATCTCGATCCAGACGCGGCCCAGGGTGTAGTAGGCGACGTAGAGCCAGAACAACATGCCTCGCCGGAACCGGAATTTCCGGTCGAGAACCAGCAGCAGGGCTACGCCGGCGAGGTTCCAGAGCGATTCGTACAGGAACGTCGGATGGAAAAGCGTGCCCGGTTCCGCCCCAGCGGGAAAGTTCGGGTTGTCCGCGTCAATTTGCAGGCCCCACGGCAGGTCCGTTGGGGCTCCGAAGAGCTCCTGGTTGAACCAGTTTCCCCAGCGTCCGATCGCCTGCGCGAGCAGCAGGCCCGGAGCGGCCGCATCCATGAAGGCGGTCAGTTTGACCCCGGCCCGCCGGCACCCGATCCACGCGCCGACGAGGCCCAGCGCCACGGCGCCCCAGATTCCGAGGCCACCCAGCCAAATCTGCGGGATCAGGGCCAGGTTCCCGTTCGGACCGAAGTAGGCGTCCGGCGACGAGAAGACGTGGTACAGCCGTCCGCCGATGATGCCGAACGGGATGGCCCAGATGGCGACATCCCACACCGTTCCTTCGGGGCCGCCGCGGGCCAACCACCGCCGGTTCGTCAGCCACAGGGCCGCGACGATCCCGGCCAGGATGCACAGCGCGTAGGCATGGATCGTGACCGGCCCGATCGTGAACCCGGCCCAGCCCGGGCTCGGAATGGACGCGGGGATCACAAGGGCGGAAGACATGGTTTGCACCGGGGCGGTCCTTAGGATCGGCGGAAGGAGCGAGGATCAGTTCTTGGGAGTGCCGCTGCGCAGTTCGGCGGCCAGTTTGGCGACACCGTCCACGCCGTCCTTGCCCAGCGCCGCAACAAGGGCGGTGCCAACAATGGCACCTTCGGCATAGGCGGCGATCTCCCTCACGTGCTCGGCCCGGGACACGCCCAGGCCGACGCAGACGCGTTCCGCACCTGCTGCATGGGCGGCCTCGACCACGCGGTGGGCCGCATCGCTGACGGATTCCCTCGCACCCGTGACACCCATGATCGAGACGGCGTAGACGAAGCCGCGGCTGGCCTTCACGGTCATGGCCATCCGTTCCGGCGACGACGACGGCGCGACCAGGAACACCCGGTCCAGCCCGTACTTGTCCGAAGCTTCGAACCATTCGGCCGCCTCGTCGGGGATCAGGTCCGGTGTGATGAGTCCTGCTCCCCCGGCTTCCGCCAAGCGCCGGCTGAACTCGTCCACGCCCATCCGCATGACGGGGTTCCAGTAGGTCATCACCAGCACGGCCGCATCGCAGCGGGCGGTGATGGCAGCGACGATGTCGAAGATCTGCGCTACATGGAAGCCGTTCGCCAGGGACTGGACCGTTGCCGCCTGGATGACCTGGCCGTCCATGACGGGATCCGAATAGGGCACCCCGATCTCGATGACGTCCGCCCCGTTCTCCGCCAGCGCGACGGCCGCATCGATGGTGGCCTGCGCATCCGGAAAGCCCGCCGGCAGGTAGCCGACCAGCGCCGCGCGGCCCGCCGCCCGGGCCCTGTCGATGGCTGCTGCGGATTTGCTCTGGATCTCAAAATTCACAGCTGTTCTCCTTCGGCGCCGATCTCTGCTTCCGGCCCCTTCTCGTCCAGCAGCCCGAACCATTCGGCTGCGGTGGCGACGTCCTTGTCCCCGCGGCCGGAGAGGTTGACGATGATGATGACGTCCTTCGGGTCGGCCTTGCCTTCGGTGAGCGACTTGCCCACCTTGAGCGCACCGGCCAGCGCGTGGGAGGACTCGATGGCCGGGATGATGCCCTCGGTCCGGCAGAGCAGGCGGAAGGCCTCCATGGCTTCGGAATCGGTGATCGGCTGGTACTTGGCCCGGCCGAGGTCTGCCAGGTAGGAGTGCTCGGGACCGACGCCCGGGTAGTCCAGCCCGGCCGAGATGGAGTGCGATTCAATCGTCTGGCCGTCTTCGTCCTGCATCAGGTACGAGCGTGCCCCGTGCAGCACGCCGGGGCGGCCGAGCGTGATGGTCGCGGCGTGGCGCCCGGTTTCGACGCCCTCGCCGCCTGCCTCGAACCCGTAGAGTTCCACCGAAGGGTCGTCAAGGAAGCCGTGGAAGATGCCGATCGCGTTGGAACCGCCGCCGATGCAGGCGCAGACCGCGTCCGGAAGCCGTCCGGTCTGGCTGATGATCTGTTCCCGCGCCTCTTCGCCGATGACTTCGTGGAAGTAGCGCACGAGTGCAGGGAAGGGATGGGCGCCCGCGGCGGTGCCCAGCAGGTAGTGGGTGCTCTGCACGTTCGCAACCCAGTCGCGCAGCGCCTCGTTGATGGCGTCCTTCAGCGTCTGCGACCCCGCCGTCACCGGAACGACGGTAGCTCCGAGGAGTTCCATCCGCGCGACATTGAGCGCCTGCCGGCGGGTGTCCTCCGCCCCCATATAGACGACGCACTCAAGCCCCAGGAGGGCCGCCGCCGTCGCGCTTGCCACACCGTGCTGTCCGGCGCCGGTCTCGGCAATGATGCGGGTCTTGCCCATCCGCTTGGCGAGCAGGGCCTGGCCAAGAACGTTGTTGATCTTGTGCGAACCGGTGTGGTTCAGGTCCTCGCGCTTGAGGAACACCCGCGCCCCGCCGGCGTGCTCGGAGAAGCGCTTGGCCTCGGTCAGCAGCGACGGGCGGCCCGAGTAGTTTCGGTTCAGCTCGGCGACCTGCGCGATGAATTCGGGGTCCGACTTGGCCTTCTCGAAGGTGTCCTCGAGTTCGTCCAGCGCAGCGATGAGCGATTCGGGCATCCAGCGGCCGCCGTACTTGCCGAAGTAGGGGCCCGCGGCGTGGCGGAGGCTCGCTCCCGCAAGGAAGGCGCCCGCCGTATCGCTGGCTGCGCCGCTCTCGGGCGTCTGTGGGCTCTGTGTCATGGCCGTCCTCATCTCATCTCTCTGAAGGCCGGCCGGGCAACGGAGTGCGGGCTCGGCCGGGCCATCCTCGTGCTGAAGCTGTCTGCTAGGCCGACCGGCGCTCGGCGATCGCAGCAGCGCCGGCGGCGGAGAATTCCGCGATCGCCTGCTCCGGCTGGTTGCCGATCACCAGTGCCTCGCCCACCAGCACGGCGTTGGCGCCGTGCGCTGCGTAGTGGGCTACGTCCTCCGCATTGCGGACGCCGGATTCGGCGACGATCACGGCCTCCGGCGGGATGCCGCCGGCCAGCGCGGCGAAGACCGAACGATCCACGTCCAGGGTCTTCAGGTTGCGCACATTGACGCCGATGATCCGGCTGCCGACCGCGACCGCACGCTGGATCTCTTCGGCCGTATGGGTCTCCACGAGCGCATTCATGCCCAGGCTGTGGGTGAGTTCCAGGAAGCTGCGGAGCTGTGCGTCGTCCAAGGCGGCGACGATGAGCAGGACCAGGTCGGCGCCGTGGGCACGGGCCTCCCAGATCTGGTATTCATCCACCGTGAAGTCCTTGCGCAGCAGCGGGATGTCGACGGCGGCGCGGACCGCGTCAAAGTCCTCGAGCGACCCGTTGAAGCGGCGCTGCTCGGTGAGCACGCTGATCACGGCCGCGCCGCCGCGCTCATAGCGGCTTGCCAGCCCGGCCGGATCCGCGATCGAGGCGAGGTCCCCCTTCGAGGGGCTCTTGCGCTTGACCTCCGAAATCACCCGCAGCCCGGTCCGCGGCTCCGCGTCGCCGCCCAGGGCGGCGTAGGCGTCGCGGGCGCGCGGCGCCGCTTCGGCGCGGGCCTTCAGTTCCTCCAGCGGAACCGAGGCCCGACGGGCTTCAAGATCCTCCCTGACACCGGCGATGATGTCGTCGAGAACCGTCACTACTAGTGACCGCTGCTCTGGAGCTTGGATCCGTCGACGCCGTAGCCGGCCTTCTTCATGATCCAGCCAACGATGAGGCCGATGACGACAATGCCGATGCCGCCGCCCCAGAAGACCAGGTTGGACGCCATAATGAAGCCCACGGCCGCGATGATGCAGCCCACGGTCATGATCAGGACGCAGGTCCAGGCCGCCGGGCTGTTGCCGTGGCCGATGACCTCGTCGTGGATGCTCGGAGCGGTTTCTGCAGTCTCCTGCTCGGTGGCGGTGGCGTGATGAGCCATGATACTAACTCCCTCGAAAACGATGCTGTTTCTTATTCTGCCATTGTTTGTGCGGGCTACCGGCCACTGTGACGGGGCCGCGCGCCGGAAACGGGCGGTTCAGTCCGTGGGGTCGGTGCCGCGGGTGAGCTGGTCCCAACTGTCGATTTCATCCACGGCGCCGCGGTCCGACGGCGAGCCGTCCGCCTGCCGCGGTCCGGTCGCCGCGGAGTACTTCCGGCTGGTGGTCCAGTGCCGGCCGGCCACGGCGAGCCAGACGGCGACGACGACCATCAGCAGCCCGCAGGCCAGGCCCAGGGCCGGAAAGACGGTAACGGTCACGACGGCGTCCTGGCCGACCTGTCCGGTGGCCTCACCGATCTTCGACGACGCAGCCGCGTACGGGTCGGCGAGCACCCTGGCGCAGGCGGCGGCGACTCCGGCGCCCGCGAGGCCAAGCAGCACCGCAGTGATAATGCGCGCGATCCGTCCGGCGATGGTCGCGGCCAGCGCGGCGGCCAGCCCCACCAAGGCCAGCGCGGTCACGGCGACCGCGGCCTCGCTGCCCGGGACGGCCAGGTCCGGCGTCTGCACGCTTCCTTCCGGGAGGCGGACGTTCAGCCAGGTCTGGGTGGTGGTGCCGAAGGCCGCCAGGGATGCGGCGATGGCGGCCAGCACCACGATCGCCTTCCGGCGCCACCAGGCCGCAGGACCCGGGGTGGGCTTCGCCGTGGTCATTTGCGCTCCCCGGTGACGATCCGTTCCGGGTCCGCCGCATGGAGCCGCGCCGCCAGCGTCACGGCGCGCAGCGGGGCCGCGGCCTTGTTCACCGTCTCCAGCGCCTCGGCGGCCAGCACGGAGTCCGCGACGATGCCGCCGCCCGACTGCACGTAGGCCCGGCCGTCGCGCAGCAGCGCGGAACGGATGGCGATCGCCATGTCCATGTCGCCGGCGAAGTCGAGGTAGCCGACGACTCCCCCGTAGACGCCGCGGCGGTGCGGTTCCAGCTCGTCCAGCAGCCGCAGGGCACGCGGCTTGGGCGCGCCGGAGAGCGTGCCGGCCGGGAAGGTCGCGGACAGCACGTCGTAGGCCGTCTTGTCCTTGGCGAGGCGTCCGACGACGGTGGAGACCAGGTGCATGATGTGGCTGAACTTCTCCACCTCCATGAACTGGCTGACGTCGACGGTGCCGGGATCGCAAACCTTGGAAATGTCATTGCGGGCCAGGTCCACCAGCATCAGGTGCTCGGCGCGTTCCTTCTGGTCCGCCAGCAGCTCCTCGGCCAGTTCGCGGTCCTGCTCCACGGTCTTGCCGCGCGGCCGGGAACCGGCGATCGGATGCGTGACAACCTCGTTCCCGGTAACCGTCACGAGCGCCTCGGGTGAAGAGCCGACGATCGAGTAGGCGTTGCCGTCGACGTCCTCAAGGCAGAACAGGTACATGTAGGGACTCGGATTGAGGTTGCGCAGCACCCGGTAGACGTCCAGGGGCGTGGCCCGGCATTCGGCTTCGAAGCGCCGCGAAATCACCACCTGGAACACCTCGCCGTCCACGATGGCCTCCTTGCCGCGCTCCACCGCGGCCAGGTACTTCTCCTCGGCCCAGCTGTGCCGGACGCCGGACATGATGTCCTCCGTGGTCAGGGCACTGTCCTCCAGGACGGAGACCTGCTGGGCCAGCGGTTCGTTCAGCTGTGCCAGCATCCCGCGCAGGCGTTCGACGGCGTCCTGCCAGGCTTCGTCCACCCGTTCGTCGCTGCCGTCGAAGTTGATCGCGTTGGCGATCAGCGTCACCGTGCCCTCGGCGTTGTCGTGCACCGCCAGGTCGGTCACCAGGCACATCGCCAGTTCCGGCAGGGGCAGGTCTTCTTCCGGCGGGCTGGTGAGCTTCTCCCAGTGGCGCACCGCTTCCCAGCCGACGAAGCCGACCAGGCCGGACGTCAGCGGCGGCAGGTCGTCGAAACGTTCGGTGCGCAGGGCCTCTACCGTCGCCCGCATCGCCTCGACCGGATTGCCGTCCAGCGGCACTCCGGCGGGCGGCTGCCCCAGCCAATGGGCCTGGCCGTCTTTGCTGGTCAGGACGGCGCGCGAGTGCGTCCCGATGAACGAGTAGCGGGACCACACGCCGCCCACCGCGGCCGATTCCAGCAGGAACGTGCCCGGCTGCCCGCCGCCCAGCTTGCGGTAAAGGGAGATCGGCGTCTGGTCGTCGGCCAGGACCTTCAGCGTCACGGGGACGACGCGCCGGTCGCGGGCCAGGGCCCGGAACTCCTCGAGGGTGGGGCTGACGACTCCAAGGTCCTGCATTAGTTGCTTTCTTTCGCTGTCGGATTCTCTTCTGCCGCGGGGCCGGCGACGGCTGCGATCCAGCGCCCGTCGAAGCAGGTGCGGGTGCCGGTGTGGCATGCGGCCCCCACCTGGTCCACCCGCACGAGGAGGGCATCGCCGTCGCAATCCAAGGCGACGGACTTCACCCACTGCACATGGCCGGAGGTGTCCCCCTTGCGCCAGTACTCCTGCCGGGAGCGGGAGTAGAAGGTGACCCGGCCGGTGCTGAGCGTGCGGCGGAGCGCCTCATCGTCCATCCAGCCGAGCATCAGGACCTCGTTCGTGTCGTGCTGCTGGATGATGGCGGCGACCAGTCCGGCTGCGTCGCGCTTCAGCAAGCGGGCGACGGCGGCCGGCAGCTGGTCTTCTTCGGTGCCGGCAGCGGACGGCACGGGATTCGATAGGGAGGACATCCCCTCAAGTCTAGTGGTTTGCCGGGGGCTGGTTTCGACGGCGTTAACATCGGCGGCACAAACGCTGCGGCCCAAGCCCAACACGACGGCTTCATGCTAGGTTCAGGACTGATGCATTTCGTTCAACCGTCCCGAGAAGTCCTGGCCGAGACGCTGCTAGCCGCCGGCCCGGACTCCCCCACGCTGTGCGCGGGCTGGCGGACGGCCGACCTCGCCGCACACCTGTACCTGCGCGAGCACCGCCTGCTGGCCCAGGTCGGCATGGCTTTCAAGCCGCTGTCCAAGGTATCGGATGAGGCGACCCGCAAGCTGGCAGACACGTCGCGCGGCGCGGCCGGGTACGCCAAACTGGTCCAATCCTTCCGTACCGGGCCTCCGCGGCTCTCGCCGCTGCGGCTGAAGCCGATCGACGAGGCCGCCAACCTGATCGAGTACTTCGTGCACACCGAAGACATTCGCCGCGCGCCCCACCGGTGGGCGCCGCGGGCGCTGGACGAGGCGTACTCCAACGCGCTCTGGGACGAGCTCATCAAGCGGGCGGCCATCCTCTACCGCGGCGTGGACCTGGGCATCATCCTGGTCCGGCCGGACGGACCCAGGCACGTGGCCAAGCGAGCGGCCGTGTCCGTGGCCATTACCGGGGAGCCGGGCGAGCTGCTGATGCACGCGCACGGACGGACCAAGAACGCGCTGGTCACCTTCGAAGGCCAGGCGGACGCTGTCGCGCTCCTGGAGAGCGCCGATATCGGGCTGTAGTCCCCGCCCGTCCACAGAGTCCCCGGCTCGGCGTTGTGCAGCGGCGCCGGCGGCAGGAGCGGTCAGCGGACCGGATAGCCCGCTTCGCGGATTGCCTTCTTGACCTGGGCGATCGCGTCGTCCGGACCGAAGTGGAACACCGAGGCCGCCAGTACCGCGTCCGCGCCCGCCGCCACGGCCGGCGGAAAATGCTCCGGCTTACCGGCACCCCCGGAGGCAATCAGCGGCACCTTCACGGCGGCACGGACCGCCCGGATCATCTCCAGGTCGAAGCCTTCCTTGGTGCCGTCCGCGTCAATCGAGTTCAGCAGGATTTCCCCGACTCCGCGGTCCGCCGCTTCCTGTGCCCACGCGATGGCATCGATGCCGGTGCCCTTGCGTCCGCCGTGCGTCGTGACCTCGAAACCGGAGGGAACGGAGCCGTCTGCGGTGCGCCGGGCGTCGAGGGAGAGCACCAGGACCTGGGAACCGAAGTGCCGGGCAATCTCGTCGATCACGTCGGGGCGCACCACGGCGGCGGTATTGATCGAGGCCTTGTCCGCCCCGTAGCGCAGCAGCTTGTCGACGTCGGCCACGCCGCGCACGCCGCCGCCGACCGTGAGCGGGATGAAGACTTCCTCAGCGGTGCGGGCGACGACGTCGAACGTCGTTTCCCGGTTGCCCGAGGAGGCGGTCACGTCAAGGAAAGTGAGCTCGTCCGCTCCGGCACGGTCGTACCGGTGGGCGAGTTCAACCGGATCGCCGGCGTCACGCAGGCCCTCGAAGTTGACCCCCTTGACCACGCGTCCGGCGTCGACGTCGAGGCAGGGAATGACACGGATGGCGACTGACATGCTGTCCTCTGGGTTCAGATACGGCAGGCGTGGATGGTGCTGACCAGGATGGCGCGGGCGCCCAGGTCGTAGAGCTCGTCCATCACCCGGTTGGTCTGGCTGCGGCGGACCATGGAGCGCACGGCCACCCAATCGGTGTCGCGCAGCGGGGAGACCGTGGGCGATTCGAGCCCCGGGGTCAGCGCGGCGGCCTGCTCGACCAGGTTCTTACGGATGTCGTAGTCCATCATCACGTACTCGCGGGCGACGATGACGCCCCGGAGCCGACGCATCAGGACGTCGAGGCCCGCGGGCGCCGCGTGGCCCTTCCGGCCGATGAGGACTGCCTCGGACTTCAGGATCGGATCGCCGAAGATCTCCATGCCGGCCGCCTTGAGGGTGTTGCCGGTCTCGACGACGTCGGCGATGGCGTCCGCGACACCGAGCCGGACCGAGGACTCCACCGCGCCGTCAAGCCGGACCACCTTGGCATCGATGCCCCGCTCCGCCAGGTAGTCGCGCAGGAGGCCGTCATAGCTGGTCGCCAGCCGCTTGCCTTCGAGCTGGTCGGCCCGGGAGAACTCGCCGACGGGCCCCGCGAACCGGAAGGTGGAGGAGCCGAAGCCCAGGGCCAGCAGCTCCTCGGCTTCGACCTGGGCGTCGAGGAACAGGTCGCGGCCGGTGATGCCGACGTCCAGGGTGCCCTTGCCCACATAGACGGCGATGTCCCGGGGACGGAGGAAGAAGAATTCGATGTCGTTGTCCGGATCGACCATGACGAGTTCGCGGTTGTCACGGCGCTGCCGGTAGCCGGCCTCCGTGAGCATGCCGGAAGCGGCCTCGGACAAGGAACCTTTATTGGGAACAGCTACGCGCAGCATGGACTGACTTTCTCCAGGGATGTGGCCGGCTCCAGGGCCGGCGGGGTCGGAAGAACGATGCCGGTGGTCTTAGCGGAACACCTCCTGAGGCGGTGTCCCGCTACAGATGCTTGTAGACGTCCTCCAGCGACAGGCCCTTGGCGAGCATCAGCACCTGCAGGTGGTAGAGCAGCTGGGAAATTTCCTCGGCGGCTGCCTCGTCCGACTCGTACTCCGCGGCCATCCAGACTTCCGCGGCTTCCTCGACGACCTTCTTGCCGATGCCATGGACGCCGGAGTCCAGTTCGGCGACGGTGCCGGAGCCCTCCGGGCGGTTCAGGGCTTTCTCGCTGAGCTCGGCGAAGAGGGATTCGAAGGATTTCACGCTCTTTAGAGTACGTCAGGGTTCCGCCTGCGCCGCAAAAGGCCCCGGCCTATGTGACAAAGGCCACCGGCCCGGCGACGCACCGGGCCGGCGGCGCGTCACACTCCCAGCTTGCGCAGCGTCGCCGCGGTGGCCAGCGCGGCGGTGACAGCCTCGTGCCCCTTGTCCTCGTTGGAGCCCTCCAGCCCGGCCCGGTCCAGCCCCTGCTCCTCCG
The DNA here is from genome assembly GCF_026011795.1 of Arthrobacter mangrovi. Lineage (GTDB taxonomy): Bacteria > Actinomycetota > Actinomycetes > Actinomycetales > Micrococcaceae > Crystallibacter > Crystallibacter mangrovi. Next base: position 115,305 of record NZ_BRVS01000002.1, read on the forward strand.
TGTCGCAGGTCAGCACGCCGAAGCCGACCGGCGTGCCCGTGCTGACGCTGACATTCGTCAGGCCTTCGGTGGCAGCCTGGCAGACGTACTCGAAGTGCGGCGTCCCGCCGCGGATTACGACGCCGAGGGCCACGACCGCGTCGTAGTGCGGTGCCAGCCGGGCGGCGGCTACCGGCAGCTCGAAGGCCCCCGGGACCCGGATGAGTTCCGGCTCGGCGATGCCGGCTTCGGCGGCGGCGCGTCGTGCCCCGTCAACCAGGCCGTCCATGATCTTCGTGTGCCAGCTGGCCGCCACGATGGCCAGCTTGAAGCCGTTGCCGTCCGTGTTGAGGCCGCCGAGGTCGATGACGGGTGCTCCGTGTCCGCTCATGTGTGGTTCTTCCTTCCGGTGCCGCTGGTGCCGCGGCACGTGGTCCGAGTGGGTGTTTGGCAGCTGCGCGGTGCGTCAGCTCTGGTGGATCGGCTGCTCTTCCAGCAGGGCCAGGCGGTGGTCCATGCGGTCCCGCTTGGTCTGCAGGTAGCGGCGGTTCTGCTCGCGCGAGGGCACTTCCGAGGAGACCATCTCCTCGACGGTGATTCCGAAGGCAGCGAGCTTCGAACCTTTGATCGGGTTGTTGCTCAGCAGCCGGATGCGGTCCAGCCCCATCGTGTGCAGGATCGCGGCGGCGGCCGAGTAGTCCCTGCCGTCGACCGGCAGGCCGAGCTGCTCGTTGGCTTCCACGGTGTCCGCGCCGCCTTCCTGCAGGGCATAGGCGCGGATCTTGTTGGCCAGGCCGATGCCTCGTCCCTCCTGGCCCCGGAGGTAGAGCACCGTACCGCCGTGCTCGGCGATCAGGGTCAGCGCCTGCTCCAGCTGCTCCCCGCAGTCGCAGCGGTAGGAGGCGAAGACGTCGCCCGTGAGGCACTCCGAATGCAGCCGGACGAGCGGTGCGGATTCCGGGCGGACCGGAGACGTGACGCTCAGGTGCTCCACCCCGGTGCCGTCATCGGTCCACGCACGCGCCGTGAAAAAGCCGAAGGCCGTCGGCAGCTGGACGGAGGGGCCACCGGTAACGTTGGCCGGCAGCGCCGGCGCGGTTCCCGGCGCCGCAGTCTCGCCGACGCCGTTCATCGCCCGGCCTCCCCCGCCGGCCGTGCCGCGGACAGGTGGGCCACCAGGTCCTCGATGGAGACCAGCGGGCAGCCGTGTTCGTTGGCGAATTCGCGGAGCGCGGGCAGCCGCATCATTTCGCCGTCGTCGTGCACCAGTTCGGCGATGACCCCGACCGGTTCCCGGCCGCCCAGCCGGCACAGGTCCACCGCCGCTTCGGTGTGGCCCCGGCGGACCAGGACACCGCCGTCGACCGCCCGCAGCGGGAAGATGTGGCCTGGCCGGCTCAGCTGGGCAGCGGTGCTCTGCGGCGACGCCAGGACCAGCGCGGTACGCGCTCGGTCCGAGGAACTGATGCCGGTCGAAACGCCCGACGCGGCATCGCACGAGACGGTGTACGCGGTGCCCTTGGCGTCCTGGTTGTCCTCCACCATCGGCGGAAGGTCCAGGTGGTCCGCCCGCGCGCCGGTCAGGGGCACGCAGATGACGCCGGAGCTATGCCGGACGGTCCAACCCATCAGGGCGGGGGTGGAGGCGTCAGCGGCAAAGATGATGTCGCCTTCGTTCTCGCGGTCTTCGTCATCGACGACGACGACCGGCCGGCCGGCGGCAATGGCGTCGATCGCCAGTTCGATCGCGTCCAGCCGGATCGGTGATTCAACTGCCGCGCTCATGCCGTCCCTCCTGCCGCGTGGCGGGCGGGCTGGCTGCCGGCGGCGGTGTAGGCCAGCAGCCGCTCCGCGTACTTGGCCAGTACGTCCACCTCGAGGTTGACCTTGTCTCCGATGGCCTTGGCGCCCAGCGAGGTCTCTGCCAGCGTCGTGGGAATCAGTCCTACCTCGAACCACGGCTCCTCGGCGCCGGGTTCGCTCACCGCCGTCACGGTGAGGGATACGCCGTCGACCGCGATGGAGCCCTTCTCCGCGATGTACCGGGCCTGCCGGGCCGGAACGGAGAAGCGCAGCCGGTCCCAGTCGCCTGCATTCTCCCGTTCCAACAGGGCGCCCACGGCATCGACGTGGCCCTGGACCACGTGGCCGTCCAGCCGCCCGCCGGCCGGAACGCAACGTTCCAGGTTGACGCTCATGCCGTCTTTCAGCTCACCCGTGGTGGTCCGGCGCAGGGTCTCCCCCATGACGTCGACGGCGACGCGGCCGTCCGCAATGCTCACGGCCGTCAGGCAGACGCCGTTGACCGCGATGGACCCGCCCAGTCCGAGATCCTCGGCGGCCGCACCGGCGGAGAAGGTCAGCACGGCGCTGTCCGTTTCGGGGTGGAGGACCAGCGACTCAACGCCGCCTCGCTCCGTGACAATTCCGGTAAACATCAGAGTCCTTTCCGTACCGCAGGCGTGCTGCCTGCCGGTGCTGGTTCAAGATGCAGGCGCAGGTCAGCGCCGAGATTGGTGGTGTGGCCGCCGCCGGAGCTGTCCCAGCGCCAGTGCGCGGCGTCGGCCAGGGTGCCGATACCGAGCGGCGCCGTCGAACGCGTGCCGGCGCCGAGCAGCAAGGGCGCAAGGTAGAGGACCAGCTCGTCCACCAGGTCCACCTTCAGGAAGGCGGCCGCCACCGTGGCGCCGCCTTCGATCATGGCGTGGGCTACGCCGCGGCCGGCCAGCAAGTCCAGCACCTCGGCGGGATCGTGGGTGTGCAGCTGGAGGAACTTCCCGTCGCTGCCGCGCACCGCGGCGTCGGCGGGAACATCGCGGGTGCCCATGACCACGCGCAGCGGCTGGCTGGCAGCCGGTTCCCCGTTCCCGGTCCTGGCGGTTAGCCGGGGGTTGTCGGCTAAGACAGTCCCGGTACCGGCGATGATGGCGTCCACCCTCGCCCGGATGCCGTGGCTGTCCTGCCGGGCCGCCTCGGAGGTGATCCACTGGCTGCTGCCGTCGGCGGCCGCGATTAGGCCGTCGAGGGTTTGTGCGATGTGCATGGTGGTGAACGGCCGCCGGGCCGACTTGGCTTTGAACCACCGCTGGTTCAAATCCAGCGCCGCGTCGCGGCAGAGGCCGGAACGCACATCCACCCCGCGGCTGCGCAGGTAGTCGGCTCCCCCCGCGGCCGAAGTCTGGTCGTCGGACGCATGGACCAGGCGGCCGATCCCGGCCTCGGCCACGGCGACCGCGCAGGGACCGGTCCGGCCCTGATGATTGCAGGGCTCCAGCGTCACCACCATGGTGCAGTCGGCCAGGGTGGTCCGGTCGAGCCCCTCCGGCAGGTTGGCCAGGGCCTCGATTTCTGCATGCGGGAAGCCGGCCCCGCGGTGGTAGCCGCTCGCCAGGACCGCTCCGTCGGCGTCGAGGACTGCCGCACCGACCAGCGGGTTGGCCCCGCGCATCCCCCGCCGTGCCTCGCCGAGGGCCAGCTGCATCGCACGTTCCTCGGCCGCCGTGAACTCTTGAGTCGCCATCAGCGGGCCGCCCCTTCCAGTGCCGGCTCCGCGACGGCCGCCCCGGCCTCGGCCTTGGTGCGGGTATGCGCCCGCCACCAGACGAAGAAGCCGGCCAGGGTGAATGCGCCGTAAAACAGGTACATGACGGCCGACGCGTAGTAGCCGGCGCTGAAAAGCAGCGGGACGCCCACGATGTCCACGGCAACCCAGACCAGCCAGAACTCGACCCAGCCGCGGGCCATCCCGTAGGTTGCCAGCAGGGACCCGACGAAGGTCCAGGCATCCGCCCACACAGGTTCGTAGGAGCCCAGCGCGGTGAACAGCGGCGTCAGGGCCACGGTGCCCAGCACCATGCCGGCCGCAAGGCCGATCCGTTCGCGGCCGGAGGCGAATCGCGGGACCAGCGCATGTCCGGCTCCGTCGGCCCCGTCACGGCGGCTTTGGCTCCAGCGGCGCCACCCGTAGACGGCTACGGCGATGAACATGATCTGGCGGCCGGCCTGTCCGAGCAGCGTGGCGGTACTGGCGGCGCCGAACAGGGAACCGAGGAAGACGGTCAGGAGCAGGATGTTGCCGGCGATGCCGACCGGCCAGGCCCAGACTTTCCGCTGCATGCCTCCGAGGGCGCTCAGCAAGCCGAAGATATTGCCCAGCACCTCGCGCAGCAGCAGCGCGCTGCCGGCGACGGGTATCTGGGCTTCAAAGAGCCACCGCAGGAGATCCATGCCGTTCCTTTCCGAAAGCCGCGGCGGCTCCGGGGTAACGACAGTGCGGTAGCTGCAGGCAACGGGCGGCCGGATCCATGCGGACCGTGCGCACCGTCGGCTGGCTGCCAACTGTACGTGCTTCTCCCATCCAGACTTTGACTGTCGGTACCGGAATTCCACCGGTTCAGCCGCTGCCTGCGGAACATTGCCGTTCCGTCGGCCGCGGGTCGCGGACTATAACCGCCGGTTCGGACTTACACCGACCCCGGAGCACGTTGTTTGTGATTGCTATTGTGCCATAACTGCCGTCCGCATCACGGCTATTCCCGTCACGGCCTGTAACACACGGCACATTTGATGTATCAGTCCCGGGCAAGAGCCTTCTGGGCGGCGTTCCTCAACGACGTGATGGCGGCATCCGGGTCCTCGGCCCCGTACACCGCCGAGCCGGCGACGAAGACAGTGGCCCCGGCCGCGGCAGCCCGGTGGATGGTCTCCTCGGTGACACCGCCGTCCACCTGGATTGCCACCGGGAGGCCCGAGCCGGCCACGGCGTCCGCGGCGCGGCGGATCTTCGGCAGGGTGACGTCCAGGAAGGACTGGCCCCCGAAGCCGGGTTCCACCGTCATGATCAGCAGCATGTCCATCTCGGGCAGCAGGTCCAGGTAGGGTTCGACGGCGGTGGCGGGCCTCAGCGCCATGCCCGCCTTCGCGCCGCGGTCCCGCAGGTCGCGGGCCAGCTTGACCGGCGCCGCCGACGCTTCGACGTGGAACGTCACCGACGCCGCGCCGGCCTCGGCGTAGCCCGGCGCCCACCGGTCCGGGTCCTGGATCATCAGGTGCACGTCCAGCGGCAGCCTGCTCACGGCCTGGATCCGCTCCACCACCGGCAGGCCGATGGTCAGGTTGGGCACGAAGTGGTTGTCCATCACGTCCACGTGGACGGCGTCGGCCGACGCGATCCGGGCGAGTTCGGACTCAAGGTTGACGAAGTCTGCCGACAGGATGCTCGGGTTGATGCAGCACTGGTGCATGGCTGGTGGTCAGTCCTTTCCCGCCGGCGCGCCGGCGGATGTCTTCTTGCGCAGCAGGGACAGGAACATCGCGTCCGTCCCGTGGATGTGCGGCCACAGCTGGGCCGTGCTGCCCGTGCCCTCGGCCCTGCCGGCCTGCAGGTCCCCGGTGAGGCTTGCGGCATCCAGCGCCGCAGCCGAATCCGCCGCTTCCATCTCCGGGTGGCGGCGGAGCGCATCGGAGACGACCGCCGTCGTCTCCGCAATGTGCGGGGAGCAGGTCACGTAGGCGACCAGGCCTCCCGGCTTGACCGCGGCGATGGCGGAGTCGAGCAACTCGCGCTGCAGCGGCGCCAGCTGCGCGACGTCGGCGGGGCGGCGGCGCCAGCGGGACTCAGGCCGCCGGCGCAGCGCACCCAGGCCCGTACAGGGCGCGTCGACGAGCACCCGGTCGAAGCCTTCCGGCTCGAGGGCGCCGAGGTCCCGCCCGTCTCCCGTCCGCACTTCCCAGACCCGGTGGTCCACCGGGCGCAAGGCCTGCCGGACCAGTTCGGCCCGGTGTGCCGCCGGCTCGTTCGCCAGCAGCGTCGCCCCCTGTTCCGCCGCAAGCGCTGCCAGCAGGGCGGCTTTTCCGCCGGGGCCGGCGCATAGATCGAGCCACCGTTCCGGGCCGTCGGTCCGCAGCGCGGCACCCGCCAGCGCGCGCGCCACCAGCTGGGATCCGGCGTCCTGGACGCGCGTTGTGCCTTTCCGGACCGAGTCGAGCCTGCCCACGTCACCGCCGGAGTAGAGCGCGGAGTCCCGCACCAGGCCACCCGGCTGGGCGCCGGCGTCGATGGCCTCTTCCAGGTCTCCCAGCCCGGGCAATGCGACGAGGTTGACCACGGGAGCCGCGTTGTCCGCATCCAGCAGCTGCCCGATCTCTTCCACGCTCCGGCCATGGCCCGCGAGCGCCTGGCGCAGCGCGCGCACGATCCACTCCGGGTGGCTCTGGGCGATGGCAGCGGCGGCCACCGGATCGCTGCCGTCCGTCAGTTCCGAGGTCCAGTCCGCCAGGTCCCTCGCACTCACCCTGCGGAGGACGGCGTTGATGAGGGAGGCCGGACCCGCGCCGATCACGGCACGAGCCAGCCCGACGGTCTGGTCCAGCGCGGCGTGGGCCGGGACGCGCATGGCCAGCAGCTGATGCGCGCCCAGCCGCAGCGCGTCGAGGATCGCGGGATCCAACTGGTCCAGCGGACGGTCCACGCACTTGGCCAGGATCGCGTCGTAAGTACCTTGTGCCCGCAGCGCTCCATAGGCGAGTTCGGTGGCGAAGCCCGCGTCGCGCTTGTCCAGGCGGTGCTGGCGGATCCGGGCCGGCAGCACCAGGTTTGCGTACGCGTCTTCGCTGCTCACAGCGCGGAGCACTTCGAAGGCCACCAGCCGAGCCGGGTCCGCCCGCCGGGTGCGTTCTGACGGAGCCGCGCGAGTGTGGCCGCGGTTGACCGGGCGGTTGCGCTCCCGTCCTGCGGCGTTGCGCCGCCCGGCCCCCGGCCTGTGCCTGCCGCGCCCGCCGTCCTCGTTTCCGCTCATTCGAACCGCACATCCTCACGTTGTCCCAGGCCGCGCGCCCAGTCGGCCGCCGCCATCATCTTCTTGCCGGCCGGCTGCACCTGATCCAACTGGACGGCACAGGACCCGGTTCCCACTAGGGCGGAGGCCGATCCCCCGGAGCTCGGCAGCACCTGGCCGGGAGCCAGGTCACTTCGGTCCTGCCGGAGCGTAACGGGGCCGAGCTTGAACCGTTGGCCCGCGAGCGTGGTCCATGCTCCGGGCTCCGGGGTCACGCCGTTAATCCTGCGCCGAATGGCCAGCGCCGGCTGGTTCCAGTCGATGTGGCCGTCCTCGAGTCCCAGCTTCGGGGCCGCGGTAGGCTGGCCGGACTGCGGGACGGCAACGCCCTTTCCTGCCAGCACGGCAGAAAGCGTCTGGGCCAGCAGCGCCGCCCCGCTGAACGACAGCCTCTCGAGCAGTTCCCCGCTGGTGTCCTCCGGTCGGATCGCTTCAGTCAAGGTGCCGTACACGGGTCCTGTGTCCAGCCCCTTTTCGAGCAGGAAGGTCGAGGCGCCGGTCAGGTCGTCCCCATTGATCACGGCGTGCTGGACGGGGGCGGCACCGCGCCACTGGGGCAGCAGGGAGAAGTGCAGGTTGATCCAGCCGTGCGCCGGCAGTGCCAGCGCCTCCTCCGGAACCAGTCCGCCGTAAGCCACGATCGCCGCCACGTCCGGGGCGGCCCCGGCGATGGCCGCAACGGCAGGACCATCGAGGCGGTTCGCCTTGATGACGTGCAGCCCGAGCTCGGCCGCCCGTCGGGCCACGGGCGACGCGGTCATGATCTTCTTGCGTCCGACCGGCGCATCCTCGCGGGTCAGGACGGCCACGATATCGAACCCGGCCGCCGACAGCGCATCCAGGGACGGGACAGCTACTTCGGGCGTGCCGGCGAAAAGGACCCGCGGCCGGGTATCGGAGACGGTCATGCCTGCGGCTGCCCGAAGGCGCCGGCACCGAAACCCGACCCGACACTTGCCGAGCGCTTGGCCGTCGTGTCCCGGGCAACGGTGTTGTAGGAGGCGTTCCGGATAGCGCGCAGGGCGCTCTTGCGTTCATCGCCGGACAAGTGGTCAATGTACAGGACGCCATCCAGATGGTCCGTCTCGTGCTGGAAGCACCGTGCCAGCATTCCTTCGCCCTCGAGAACCACGGGGTTGCCGTGCATGTCCACGCCGGTTACGCGGCTCCAGCGCCGCCGCCGGACCGGATAGCCGAGCCCCGGAATCGAGAGGCATCCTTCCACCTGGTCAGCCTGGAAATCGTCGCTGTTTTCCAGCACAGGGTTGACCACATGGCCGCGCCGTCCGTCGATCTGGTAGGTGAACACCCGCAGGCTGACCCCTACCTGGGGAGCGGCCAGCCCGGCTCCCTCGACGTTCTCCATCGTCTCGTCCATGTCGGCAACGAGCTTTTCCAGTTCGGGGCCGAATTCGGTCACCGGCTCGGCCTTGGTGCGAAGCACCGGATCTCCGATGATCCGAATACCTAGGACGGTCATCTGCTCTTCTACCTCACTTTGTGCCGTGGAAACGTCGCTTCAAGTCTATGTGCCGTCAGCTGGCCGCCGGTTCGACAGTGCGGACTGCCGCCACCGGAGGGCCGACGGGCAGCAACGCGCGGCCGGCGTCCGCCACCTGCAGCTGCAGGTCCCACACACGGCGCAGAGCGCAGAACTTGTACCAGTGGTACCTCAGCACCTCCGGATTCGCGCGCATCGGCCGGACTTCCGTTTCCCCGATGGCCACGCCCAGGAGGACCGGGTCATCGCCGTACGCCCACGGCTCCCAACTGCCCGCCGCCGCGTCGACCAGGCTCTCCTGTGCCTTCATCCCGGCCACCAGCTGCATAACGACCTTCTCGTCCATGGCCTTGACCTGCCCATTGCGGTCGGTGCCCTTCGTCTTGAAGTCGATCAGGCAGAGCCGGCCGCCGATCCTTGCCACGAGGTCCATGGTTCCTGCGTAGCCAAGCTCGGTGTTCCACACGGTGATCTCGGGCTCGATTGGTTCGACAGCGTACAGCTCCCACCACTCGTCGAAGCGTGCCGCGAAGGCCTCTTCGCCGTTCGCCTTCAGCGCCTCGCGTGCCTCCGCCATCCGGTGCGGACGTCCAAGCGCCCGCAGCGACACCTGCTCGCAATAGGAATGCACCCGGTCCCCGCGCAGCGCCGCCGCATCCCGGTAGCGTTCCGCGGCGGACGACGCCTCCTTTGCCAGCGCCCGCAGCTTGGCTGGATTCCCGGCGGCCTCGGCCAGCCTGTGATCCTGTGCCATGGCGGTGGCCGCCATGTGGGAAAACCAACCGCCAAGGTCCGTGGGTGCCTGGGATATCACGGTCGTAATGGAGGGGACACTCGGAAGTTCCGAGGTGGAGCGGGAGTACATCCGTCCGAAATCGGTCTTGTGGGCCAGCGCCGGATCTGTCATACCAAGCATCATCTCAGAGACGACTGACCGTTTCGGGCCGTGCCGCTGGAGGGGCGCCTCGGAGGCCCGCTACGAAAGAGGCCCCCCGCCCAGGCTGCTTGCCTGGGCGGGGGGCCTCCCGCATGGTGGGCGATACTGGGTTCGAACCAGTGACCTCTTCGGTGTGAACGAAGCGCGCTACCACTGCGCCAATCGCCCGAGCCGGATCCGGCGTGCGGATCAGCGTCGCTTATGAATGGTAGCCGACAGTTGGCCGTCTGCAAAAACGGGCACGCCGTCCATCCCATCGGGCCCCGGCCGCGGCGGCGTCGACGCGCAGCCGCGAACCCGATTGGACGAAGCACGATTCGTCCTATAGAGTTCTTACTCGTTGGAAATCGCCGAGGTGCTCCGGAGAGACATCGGGACCGGGCGATATCACGACATGCGGACGTAGCTCAGCTGGCTAGAGCACCACCTTGCCAAGGTGGATGTCGCGGGTTCGAATCCCGTCGTCCGCTCGCAAGTCACTGTTTGTGCCAGCTCTGCTGGCCGGTCCTGAATCTGCAGGCCACGGTGGGGTGGCCGAGAGGCGAGGCAGCGGCCTGCAAAGCCGTATACGCGGGTTCGAATCCCGTCCCCACCTCGTATGCAGGTACTACTTGCTTACAACCCTTACGGGCGATTGGCGCAGCGGTAGCGCGCTTCCCTGACACGGAAGAGGTCACTGGTTCGATCCCAGTATCGCCCACGGATGGAGTCCGGTTCCCGGATCCTCTCCATGCGGACGTAGCTCAGCTGGCTAGAGCACCACCTTGCCAAGGTGGATGTCGCGGGTTCGAATCCCGTCGTCCGCTCCACTCCCCCCAAAACCGGCGGCGCTCACCGCTGCCTCGGTCTTGGATCCCGGGCGATTGGCGCAGCGGTAGCGCGCTTCCCTGACACGGAAGAGGTCACTGGTTCGATCCCAGTATCGCCCACGGATGGAGCCCGGTTCCCGGATCCTCTCCATGCGGACGTAGCTCAGCTGGCTAGAGCACCACCTTGCCAAGGTGGATGTCGCGGGTTCGAATCCCGTCGTCCGCTCCACTTCGCACCGCTCCCACGGACCAGCCCGGTCCGCCGGTATCGGACCCGGGCGATTGGCGCAGCGGTAGCGCGCTTCCCTGACACGGAAGAGGTCACTGGTTCGATCCCAGTATCGCCCACTATCTTAGGTGGCTCCCAGGTGGAGCCGCCTTTTGTTTAGTCTCCCTTTTCCTGTCCGGGTGCCCGGAGGACTACTGCTCGCTGTCCTTCCGCCTTCCATGGACGGGCAGGCCCTGCCAAGGTGGAAGAATCCACAGGCGACAGGAGAATCCATGGGCGGCAATGCGGAACCCCATGATAATGAGTTGGACACACTGCTGGCATTCCTGGCCCAGCAACGCTATGTCCTGGAGCTGACGGCCTACGGGCTGGATGAAGACCAGCTTCGGCTCCGGCCGACCGCGGGCGAATTGAGCATCGGCGGCCTGATTAAGCACGTCAACGCTACCGAAGCCTCGTGGATCGACGTCGTGGAGGGCCGGGAGCGCCGGCAGGACCGGCTAAGCTACGCAGCTGGTTTCACGTTGCGTGAGGATGAAAGCACCGCGGACCTCTTGAAAGCCTATAAGGCTACCGGGAACCGGACGGAGCAGGTCTGCCGGGCCCTCGGGGCACTCGACGCGCCGGTGCGGATGCCTGATGACCCCTGGTTCTCCGCTCGGCCCGAGGGCTACAGCCTGCGCTGGATCCTGGCGCATCTGATCGCGGAGACTGCGCGGCACGCCGGCCACGCGGACATCATCAGGGAGTCCATCGACGGTGCCACGGCTTTCCCGCTCATGGCCGCGGCCGAGCACTGGCCGCCATCAGATTGGATGACGCCGTGGACTCCGCCCGAGCGCAGCCGTTGACGCTGCGGCTGCCCCGCCTAGGATGGAACCCAAAGGGAACAGACGGTTCCCGCCGGAGAAAGGAGGTGGCTGTGTCTATATTTGACGAGCTCAAGGGCAAGGCCGGAGGGCTGAAGGACAAGGCAGCCGTGCTGGTCGGCAATAACGCGGACAGCATCAAGGGCGGCATCGGCAAAGTCGGTGACTTCATCGACAACAAGACCGGAGGCAAATACTCCGGACAGGTCGACGGCCTCCAAGCCAAAGCCTCCGAACTCATCGACCGGGCGCCGGGGAACAACGGTTCCGGACGCGCCGGCGGGGTAAATCCTCCGGCCTCTTAGCTCATTGGGAACGGCAAAGGTGGCGCCGGTCCTGCCGCGAGGCAGTACCGGCGCCTCTTGCATTCCTAGGAAGCTTCCCCGGTCATGCCCTCGCGTGCCAAGGCCGTCAGGCGCGAGACCGCGCGGTAATACTTCTTCATGTAGCCCCCGGACATCATCTCCGGGGTGAACAGCTCGTCGAAGGGGGCACCGCTGGCGATGATCGGAACATCCTTGTCGTACAGCCTGTCCGCCAGGACGACGAACCGGAGCGCAACCGACTGTTCCGTAATTGTCGCCACGTTGTGCCAGGCCACCGCGTCGATTCCGTCGATGAACTGCCGGTAGCGGCTCGGGTGGACGCCCTCAAGGTGGCTGACCAGGTCACTGAACTCGTCGGCGGCGACCACCTGCCCGTCGAAGTCGCTGTACACCCGCCGCTTGAGTTCCTGGTCGCTCAAGGGAGCGGGAGCGGCCGGCAGTCCGCGGTGGCGGTAGTCTTCGCCGTCGATCCTGATGACATCGAACTGGTCCGCCAGGACCTGGATCTCGCGCTGGAAGTCGACCGCGGCGAAGCGGCCCTCCCCCAGGGAACCTGGCAGGGTGTTGGAGGTCGCGGCCAGCCTCACACCGGCGTCGGCGAGTTCCCGCATGAGCCGCGACATCAGCACGGTGTCGCCCGGATCGTCGAGTTCGAATTCATCGATGCAGACCAGCTTGTAGCTGCTCAGCGCGTCAACGGTCTTACGGAAGGACAGGGCTCCCACGAGGTTCGTGTACTCGACGAAGGTGCCGAACGCCTTCGGCCCCTCGACGGCGTGCCACAAGGATGCCAGCAAGTGGGTCTTGCCGACGCCAAAACCGCCGTCGAGGTAGATGCCGGCCCGGCTGGGTGCCTTCTTGGCTCCGAAGAGCCGCTTGAGTCCGGTCGGGGCGCGATGGTCTGTGGACGCGGCAAAGTCCTGCAGCGCCTTGACCGCGGCGGCCTGGGACGGCTGCGACGGGTCGGGGCGGTAGCTGGCGAAGGAGACCTCGCCGAAACGCGGCGACGGGTGGAACCCCTTCAGGAGTTCGTCGACGGAAACCTTCGGGGTCCGGCGGGTTAGCTGTTCGATCTGGGGCACGTTGGGACGACCAATGCCTTCCTGGGATTTGCTCGGCGGTGATTTGCCGCCAGAAAAACGATACGCTACGCCGGCTCCATTGTCGGATTCCTGCCGGACGTTCCGCTTCCTCCGGATGCGGCGGCGGAAGCTTTTGCCGCAGGCTGTGGTTAGGCTAGGCGGGAGCCCGAATCCCGTTACCCGAAAGGACAGCCGTGCCCGTTGCCGCTGAATCCAACGAGAAGTTTGCCGCCTACGCCGATCCGGAGCGGCTCGTGTCCACCGAATGGCTTGCCGCCAATCTGGACAACGAATCGCTGGTCGTCGTGGAGTCCGACGAGGACATCCTCCTCTACGAAACCGGCCATATCCCCGGTGCGGTAAAGATCGACTGGCACACCGACCTCAACGACCCGGTGGCCAGGGACTATGTGGACGGGGCCGGGTTCGCCAAGCTCATGAGCAGCAAAGGCATCTCGCGCGACAGCACCGTGGTCATCTACGGCGACAAGAGCAACTGGTGGGCAGCCTACGCCCTCTGGGTCTTCACGCTGTTCGGTCATGAGGACGTCCGCCTGCTGGACGGCGGACGCGACAAGTGGATCGCCGAAGGCCGGGACCTGACCACCGAGGTGCCCCAGCCGGGGTCTACCGACTACCCCGTCATCGAGCGCAACGACGAGCCCATCCGCGCTTACCTGTCCGACGTCCTGGCGCATTTCGGCAAGCCGCTGATCGACGTTCGCTCTCCCGAGGAGTACTCGGGCCAGCGCACCACCATGCCGGCCTACCCGGAGGAAGGCGCCCTGCGCGGCGGCCACATCCCGAGCGCCGCATCCGTTCCCTGGGCCAGGGCTGCTGCCGAGGACGGGACATTCAGGAGCCGCGACGAGCTGGAAGCCATCTACAAGGCAGAAGCCGGGCTCAAGGAAGGGGACGACGTCGTCGCCTACTGCCGCATCGGGGAACGGTCGAGCCACACCTGGTTTGTCCTCAAGCACCTGCTGGGCTTCGAGAATGTGCGCAACTACGACGGCTCCTGGACGGAGTGGGGAAATGCCGTCCGCGTCCCGATCGTCAAGGGGTCCGAGCCGGGCGACGCACCGGCCCCGCGGCGCTGACCGGCGTAGGATGGATGACTGTGACTGAACAACAGATCCCGGCGCCGCTGGCGGAAATCATCGACGACTTCCAGGCCATGGAGGAGCCCGACCGCCTGCAGCTTCTGCTGGAATTCTCCCGCTCGCTGCCGGAACTGCCGGAGCACCTCGCGGACCATCCTGAACTGTTCGAGCAGGTCGTCGAGTGCCAGTCACCGTTGTTCCTGACGCTGGAACTCGGGGACGCTCCGGAGCAGCCCGTGGAGATCTTCTTCTCTGCTCCCCCGGAGGCCCCGACAACCAGGGGGTTTGCCGCCGTCCTGCACGAGGGCCTCAACGGCCTGCCCGCTGACGAGATCCTCGCGGTACCGGACGACATGCCGGACCAGCTCGGGCTGACCCGCGCGATTACGCCGCTCCGGATGCGCGGCATGGCGGCAATGCTCGCGCGGATCAAGCGGCAAATCACCGACGCGCGCTCCGCCGCCTGAGCGCGCCGCACCCGATGGCCAAGCGCGCTACCTCCTCCGGGACTCCGGCAACGCTGTTACTGGACCAGGCCGGCGTCGCGTACACGCTGCACGGCTACGAGCACGACCCTCGGACGGCCAGCTACGGACTGGAGGCGGCGGAGGCGCTGGGCTTCCCTCCCGCACGGGTCTTCAAGACGCTGATGGTGAGCACGGGCCCGTCGCTCGGCGTCGCGATTATCCCGGTGGCCACCACCCTCGACCTCAAGGCCTGCGGTGCGGCCCTGGGCGTGAAGCGCGTCTCCATGGCCGACCCCGCGGTGGCGCAGCGCCGGACGGGATACGTCCTCGGCGGCATCTCGCCGCTCGGCCAGCGGCAGGCCAGCCCGACCGTCCTTGACGGTTCGGCGCTCGGCTTTCCCACGGTCCTCGTGTCGGCCGGCCGCCGCGGCCTCGACATCGAACTGGCCGCCGGGGACCTTATCCGGCTGACCGGCGCCACGGTAGCGGAACTGGGCGCGGGTTAGGTGTCCGCCAGCTGCTCTCCGGCGGTGCCATCGGTGCCGGCATGCCCGCCGGCGGTGGTGCGGCCGGACTGCGCCGGTCCGAGAACCTCGGCCAGCCACTCGGCCACCGTGGACTCCCAGCGTTCCGGGTCGACGTTCCATTCCCTCGTGTGGCCGGCCCCGGAGAACCGTTCGAAGGTCACTAGCCGCGGATTCTGCTCTGCCAGTTCGGCCGAGGGCCCGTACGGCACGAAGTCGTCGTCCTGGCTGTGCAGGATCAGCGTAGGCACGCTGAGCTGGTCCGCCCTGTCCACCCAGTTCATCTTGCGCAGGTCCAGGGGCGACGCCAGGCCTGTCAGCAGCCGGCCGGCCTTGTTGGAAATCAGCCACTGGGTGAAGCGGCCAATGGCGGCCGGGATTCTGTTTAGCCGCGCCTGGTAGGCCAGCACATCGATCCAGTTGATGACCGGCGCGTCCAGCACCAGGGCACGGATCCGGTTCCGGTGGATGGACTGGTCCGCCGCCTGGAGGCAGATCGCGCCGCCCATCGACCAGCCGAAGAGGACGACGTTGTGGGCTCCGCGGTCCAGGGCAAAGCCGATCGCCGCTTCCACGTCGAGCCATTCCGTGAGGCCCAGCCCGTACCTGCCGTCCGGCGCCGCCGGTGCCTCGCCGTCGTTGCGGTAGGAGATCAGCAGCGAGGTCATGCCCAGGTCCTTCGCGGTCCGCACGGCGCGGATGCCCTCGTGCCGGGTGGCACCCCGGCCGTGCACCATGATGGCCCAGGTGCGGCTGGCCGCGTCACCGCGGATCAGCCAGGCCGGAGCGTAGCCGCCGTCGACGTCGATCCTGACCTCTTCGTTGGCCAGGCCCGCGGCGGCCGGATCCGGATAGACCGCGCCGCCCCACCAGCCGCGGCGGGCAGAGCCCAGTTCTCCGCTGTAAACGCGCTCCACGCGGCGCTGCACCGTGCCGTCCTTCGGCGAGTACGACGTGATCCCGCCGATCCTCGCGTGGCCGCGCCCGCCGTCGAAATAGATGCTGTAGATCCCGGGGGACGTGGTGTCGAGGGCGGCCGGCAGGATGATCTCCTGATCCTCCCCGCTGCCGACGACGGCGTAGATTTCCAGGTTCTGCTCGTGCTCGCGCACCGGCGTCAGCAACTGCCGCGCGAAATAGGACGCCAGCCCGGAGCTGGCCGCGGCCAGCACCGATCCCGTCCCGGCACCGATCATGGCGCCCAGGCTGATCCAGCGCACCCACGGCAGGGTCGCCGCCGCGGCTTCCCCCGCCGCTGACGCCGTCGGTGACTTCCGGGAAACAAACAGGGCCATGGTTCCATTCTTACCCCACGCGCGATGGTGCGCGGTCCTCCCCCGCCGAGGCGGCATCGCCTGCGGTACAAGGCGGAAAGTGCCGCCGTATTGTTGGCGGTCGCCGATGCTGGCTACGCTGGGCCCATGACGGAAACGATCGTGGTACTCACCGAGGAGCCGCTCAACAGCGCGGACCTGCGGAATCTTGAACTGCTGGCCTCGGAGGGCACCATGTTCAACGTGCTGATCCCGGAGGACACCAAGCGCAACCTGGTGCTGGACTTCCTGGACAACCTGAGCCTGCTCGACGTCGCTGCCGCGTTCCGGGAGCTGCTCCACGGGCAGCCGTCGGCCGACGAGGCCAAGACGGAGGCCGAGGAGGCCAAGCGGCTGTCCATCGAAGCGCTGGCCGGCAGCAGGCTCGCCGGCACGGTGGAGATCGTCGGGGACGACGCGGTGTCCGCCCTCGTGGACCACGTCCGCCGGCACCCGGTGGACCGGGCCGTCGTCATCACGACCCCGCACGCCGTCGAGGACACCTTCCACACGGACTGGGCGAACCGGGCCCAGGACAAGCTGGGCATCCCGGTGCTCCACCTCTACTCCGGCTCGGGATACATCGGCGATTCGTAGGCGTTGAAAGGATATGACCAACGTGGACAACACTGAAGAAGCCTTCCCCGTCACCAAGTCCGAGGACGAGTGGCGCCGCGAGCTGACGCCGGAGGAATACCACGTGCTGCGCCAGGCCGGCACGGAGCGGCCCTACACCGGCGAGTACTGGGACACCCACACCAACGGCGTCTACAAGTGCCGGGCCTGCGGCGCTGAACTGTTCACCAGCAAGGAGAAGTTCGACTCGCACTGCGGCTGGCCGTCCTTCTGGGCGCCGCTGGCAGAGGGCAAGGTCCGTTACCTGCACGATTCCACGCTGGGCATGGAGCGGATCGAGGTCCGCTGCGCGAACTGCAACTCGCACCTGGGCCACGTCTTCGAGGGCGAGGGGTACCAGACCCCGACCGACCAGCGCTACTGCATCAATTCGGTCTCGCTGACACTGGAGGAAGACGCGGCCGCCAGCTAGCGGCACTCCGCCGCACAACTGTCGCCGCCAGCGCGAGCCCCGCTGGGCCTGCCGGCTTTCGCGGCCGCCTTGAGCATGAGAAGTGCTAATCAGTCGGCGCATTTCTGATTAGCTGAGCTTTTTCGTTGCTACGCTCGAGCCACAGTGCAGATCCGTCCGCACGGCCCGGCCGTGCCGCAGAACAGGGGGCTCCATCATGACTCTGGCCATTTCGCCGTCCGGCGCCGAACAGTGCAGCGATTCGGGCCTGCCGGCGCATCCGGCCTGGCTCCGGCTCAAGGCCGCAGCCTCCGCGCTGCGTCCGCGGCAGCTGCACGACGGCTCCATTCCTGATCCTGCCCACCATGCCGAGGCGGGCCGGCAGGTAGAGAGCATCGTCGCCGCCATCGCCGAGCTCGCTCCGTTCCTGGAGCACGACGGCGACTATCTCCGGCTGCTGCAGCAGGACTTCCGCCGGTGGGCCGCGGACGGCTTCGGGGTCCCGGACTTCCTGGATTCGCTCATGGCCTTCCAGCCGCAGCGACAGCGCCGCGACGGGCTGGTCCACCTGGTGGTTTTCCCGATGTACACGCAGAACGGCAGCCCGGACCGGCTGATCGAGGCCGTGCTGGTCGAGGTCATCTGGCCGGATTTCATCGACGATCTGGAGGCCGGGGACTACTCCAACAAGCTCTTCGTCCCGATCCGCTTCCTCGACTTCACGCCCGGCTACGACACGAACTCCGCCGTGCTCTTCCCGGAAACCGTGGCCGTCCGCGAGACCCCGGCCTTCACGTGGGGCGCCATCTTCGCGGACCGCGAGGCCGCCCGGTTCCGCCGCGTGGTCGCCGCCGCCGCCCGGACCACCTCGCTCGAGCTGCCTGCGGAGGCCGCCGAGCTCCTTGAGGACCAGCAGCTCGCCGAGGAAACCTTCGTCATGTGGGACCTCATCCACGACCGCACGCACATGCGCGGCGACCTGCCGTTCGACCCGTTCATGATCAAGCAGCGGATGCCCTACTTCCTCTACTCGCTGGAGGAACTGCGCTGCGACCTCACCGCGTTCCGCGAATCCGTCCGGCTCGAGCATGACGCCGAGGCATCGCCGGAAATCCGCGCGCACGCCAGGCTGGTCCAGTACGCAGTGATCTTCGACCGGATCTTCCGCTTCGCCATCACCGGAAGCCGGGTCCGCAACTACGACGGCCTCGGCGGCCAGCTGCTGTTCGCCTGGCTGCACCAGCACCACGTTCTGCACTGGACCGATTCCCGGCTGACCATCGACTGGGAGCACGTCGCGGACGCCGTCGTCGACCTTGGCCGGCAGATCGACGACCTGTACTGGCGCTCGATCGACCGCCCGAAGCTGGCGCACTGGCTCGCGGCCTACGAGATGCTGACCGGCACGCTGACCCCGAATCCCGCCTCCGCCTGGGCCAAGGGGCCCACTGCCCTGCCGCTGACGGCGCCACTGCGTGAAATTACCGACCAGGTCATGGATGATGAGTTCCCACTGTCCATGTTCTACGAGGCACTGGGGAAGAAGATGAAATCCGTCATTGAATCGACCTCCGGCATTACCGGAGCCGCAGCATGAGCGGCGGCCCTCCGGCGGAACCGGGAGGCACGGACGGCGCCATCCCCGCAGGCCTGCGAGTGGTGGTCGCCGGGGCCTCAGGCGCCTCGGGCCGGGCCGTCACCGCCGCGCTGCGCCGGGCCGGGGCGGAGGTCATCGCCGTAGGCAGCAATGCGGAGCGGCTGCGGCAGGCGTACGGCGATGACGACGGCGTAGCTACGTTCGCCTGCGACCTCGCCGACCGCAGGGCCGTCGAGGGGCTGGCCGCCGACGTGCTGGTTCGCGGCGGCGCCGACGGCCTGGTCCACCTGGTCGGCGGCTGGCGCGGCGGCAAAGGCATCACCGGCCAGAGCGACGAGGACTGGGACTTCCTCCACCGCAACCTGGTCACGACCCTGCGCAACACGACCAGGGCCTTCTACCCGCAGCTGGCCGCGTCGAAGCACGGCCGCGCCGTCATTGTTTCCTCCACGGCCGTGGGCGCCGCCACCGCCGGCGGGGCCAACTACGCAGCCGCCAAGGCCGCAGCCGAGAGCTGGATGCAGTCCCTCGCGGACGGCTTCGAGCGCGAGCGGAAAGCCGCCGGAAAGGACACCGGAAGCCCCGTAACCGCCCGGGCCGCCGCCGTCGTACTGGTGGTCAAGGCCCTGGTGGACGACGGCATGCGCCGCGCGGAACCGGAGAAGACGTTCGACGGATTCACCGACGTTGCGCAGCTGGCCGAGGCCGTGAAGAATTTGTTCGGCACGCCCGCCGCCGATCTGAACGGACACAGGATCCCGCTCGCGTGAGCGCATCCGCCCCTACACCCCATTCCGAGAAGGACATTGCCATCGTGACCGATTCCTCCCTGCTCGCCGCTCCCCTGCACGACGCCGCCGCACGCGGCTTCGCCTCGGACAACTATTCGGGGGTGCATCCGGAAATCCTGACGGCGCTGGCCCACGCCAACGGCGGCCACCAGGTTTCGTACGGCGAGGACGACTACACGGCCCGGCTGCAGGAAATCATCCAAACGCATTTCGGCGCGCAGGCGGTCGCCTACCCGGTGTTCAACGGCACCGGCGCGAACGTGCTGAGCCTGCAGTCGATGCTGCCGCGCTGGGGGGCCGTCATCTGCGCCGCCACCGCGCATATCAATGTGGACGAGAACGGCGCCCCCGAGCGGGTCGGCGGGATGAAGCTGCTGCCCGTGCCCACCGAGGACGGCAAGCTGACGCCGGAGCTGATCGACCGCGAGGCCTGGGGCTGGGGCGACGAGCACCGTGCCCAGCCGCTGGCCGTGTCCCTCACCCAGAGCACCGAGCTCGGCACGCTGTACAGCATCGAGGAAATCCGGGCGATCGCCGACCACGCGCACGGACACGGCATGAAGCTGCACATGGACGGGGCGCGGCTGGCCAACGCGGCCGCGGCCCTCGACGTTCCGCTGCGCGAGTTCACGACGGACGCGGGGGTGGACATCGTTTCCCTCGGCGGCACCAAGAACGGCCTGCTTTTCGGTGAATGCGTCGTGGTGCTGAACCCGGAGGCGGCGGCCGGCCTGCCGTACCTGCGCAAGATGAACATGCAGCTGGCGTCGAAGATGCGCTTCATCTCGGCGCAGTTCGTGGCGCTGCTGGAGGACGGCCTGTGGCTGCGCTCGGCAGCGCATGCGAACGCGATGGCGGCCCGGCTGCGCGCGGCGGTGGCCGGGATCGACGGCGTCCGGCCCACGCAGGAGACGCAGGCCAACGCCGTGTTCGCCACGCTTCCGGCGGGTGCGGCGGACCGGATCCGCAAGAAGTTCCGGTTCTACGACTGGGACGCTGCCCGGGGCGAGGTCCGCTGGATGTGCTCGTTCGACACGTCGGAGGCCGACGTGGATGCCTTCGCCGAGGCCATCCGCGCAGAGGTCGGGGACAGCACAGGAGCATAACGATTCATGGCTCCGGCGAGTCTGGTTCCCGGCTGTCAGTGCCGCGAATTAACCTGTGGGTGTGAGTGCGATTGGTGATATGTCCGCGGTTCCTGCGGACTTCATGACCGCCCTGGCCGCGTTGCGCCGGGCACAGTGCCGCAGCGAGCTCCGCCTCGAAGAGCTGCCAGCTCCCTCGCGCCTCGCCCCGTTCGCCGTGGCCATTGGCGCCGAGGTCGTCCAGCCCGCCGCTCCGGCCGGCCGGCCGCTGCACGGACCCGCCCTTGCCGCCGTCGGCAGTTCCGGCGGGACGGAACTCGCGACGGGCCGCTTCGTCCTGCTCTACGACGCCGAAGGGTCTGAACTCTGGGACGGCACTTTCCGCATCGTGACCTACATCCGCGCCCAGCTCGATGCCGAGATGGGCAATGACTCGCTGCTGGGTTCGGTCGCCTGGACCTGGCTGGTGGAGGCGCTGGACGTCCACCACGCCGGATACCGCAATGCCGGCGGAACGGCGACCCGGATCCTCTCGGAGAGCTTCGGCACCCTCGCGGACCAGCAGGACGCCATCGACATCGAGCTCCGGGCCTCCTGGACCCCCGATTCTGCCCAGGTCCAGGCCCACCTCGAAGCCTGGTCGGACATGGTCTGCACCTTCGCCGGCCTGCCCCCGCTGCCGGACGGCGTGGCTCCGCTGCCGAATCGCCGTCGCAATTAACCGCGCAGTAGACTGAAAGGACCATGACTTTCTTGACTTCGGACTCTTCCGCCGGACCGTCGCGCCCCTCCATCGGTGCACCACCCGCGGAAGCGGCCCCGGAGCAGGCCCCCGAACTGGTTGAGCTGACCGCGCCGCGGGAGGGGGTGCCCCCTGTCGTCACCACTGCCAACGGGCTGGCGCGCGCCGCGGCCGCGCTGGCCGCTGGACGGGGTCCGGTGGCTGTGGACGCCGAGCGCGCTTCCGGCTTCCGCTACGGCCAGCGGGCCTTCCTCGTGCAGCTCCGCCGCGAGGGAGCGGGCACCTGGCTGGTCGACCCCGAACCCTTCGACGACCTGGTGGTCATCAACGATGCGATCTGTGGCGCCGAGTGGATCCTGCACGCCGCCACCCAGGACTTGCCCTGCCTCTCCGAGCTTGGCATGTGGCCGGACCGGCTCTTCGACACGGAGCTCGCCGCCCGGCTGGCCGGGCTCCCCCGCGTCGGCCTCGCCGCTGTGATCGAGAACCTGCTGGGATTCACGCTGGCCAAGGAGCATTCCGCCGCGGACTGGTCCACCCGCCCGCTGCCCGAGCCCTGGCTCCGCTACGCCGCACTGGACGTCGAGGTGCTGATCGAACTCCGCGAGGCCATGGTTGAGCTGCTCACACGGCAGGACAAGCTGGGTTTTGCCGAGCAGGAGTTCGAGGCCCTGCGCAAGACGCCGCCCGCCCCGCCGCGCCCGGATCCCTGGCGAAAGACCTCGGGCCTCCACCAGATCCGCGACCGGAGGCAGCTGGCTGCGGTGCGGGAGCTGTGGCAGGAACGCGAACAGCTGGCCGAGAAGCGGGACGTCGCACCCGGCCGCCTGATCCCGGACTCCGCCATCGTGGCCGCGGCCCGGGCAATGCCCGCAACCGTACCCCAGCTGCTGGACGTCAACGGCTTCCACGGGCGGGCCGCCCAGCGGGAGGCCCCGCGTTGGCTCCGCTGCATCAGCACCGCCCGGCAGTTGAAGGAACTGCCCGAACTGCAGCAGCCGACCAATGCTCCCCCGCCGCCCCGGGTGTGGGCTGACAAGGACCCCGCGGCGGCAGCACGCCTGCAGACCGCCCGCCCCCGGCTCGCCGCCTTGGCCGAGAAGCTGGAGATGCCGGTGGAGAACCTGCTCACCCCCGATTTCCTGCGCCGCGTCGCCTGGCGCCCGCCGGCCGCGGTCACCGAGGAATCCATCGCCGCGGCCCTGCGCGAACTGGGCGCCCGTCCCTGGCAGCTGGAACTTGCCGTTCCTGTCATCACCAAGGCCTTCCTCGATCCGGACCCGCTGCCGGAGCCGAAGGGCAAGGGGAACCACCGGGGAAGCGCGGCGTAGCTTCCCAGGCCGGCGCGGGCCGCCCGTGAGGAGGCTTGCCGCCTATGTTACCCATGGGTAACATGAGGGGCGTCACGCTGCCGTCCCGAGGAGCCCCGGTGAGTCCTGTCCTGCCTGCCCGCGCCCTGCGCGACGTCGTCTTCGTCGACGGCGTCCGCACCCCTTTCGGCAAGGCGGGTGGGAAAGGCATCCACGCCGGCACCCGGGCCGACGACCTGGTGGTCAAGTGCATCCGCGAACTGCTGCGCCGCAATCCGTCCCTTCCGCCCGAGCGGATCGACGAGGTTGCCGTTGCCGCAACCACGCAGACCGGAGACCAGGGCCTGACCATCGGCCGGAGCGCCGCCCTGCTTGCCGGCCTCCCCCGCTCGGTTCCGGGCTTCGCCATAGACCGCATGTGCGCAGGGGCCATGACGGCAGTAACGACGACGGCGGGCGGCATCGCCTTTGGCGCCTACGACGTGGTCATCGCCGGCGGGGTGGAGCACATGGGCAGCCACCCGATGGGCCAGGGGGCGGAGCCCAACCCGCGCTTCGCCGCCGAGAAGCTTGTTGACCCTGACGCCCTGAACATGGGCAGCACCGCCGAGACCCTGCACGACCGCTGGCCCGGCATGACGAAGGAGCGTGCCGACGCCTACGCCGCGGCGAGCCAGGCGAAACTCGCAGCGGCCTACGAGGCGGGCTCGATCCAGCAGGATCTTGTTCCGGTGGCGGGCCGGAAGCCGGGCGAGGGCTGGGCTCTGCACCGCGCCGACGAGCCTCCGCGCCCCGGCACCACGGTGGCAGACCTGGACGGGCTGCGCACGCCGTTCCGTCCGCACGGGCGGGTCACTGCCGGCAATGCGGCCGGGCTCACCGACGGCGCCACCGCGGCCGTCCTGGCGTCGGCCGGGACGGCGGCGGAGCTGGGCCTGCCCGCCAGGATGCGCCTGGTCTCCTACGCGTTCGCTGGCGTCGATCCTGAAGTCATGGGCATCGGCCCGATCCCCGCGACCGCAAAGGCGCTCAAGCTTGCCGGGCTGGACATAGCGGACATAGGCCTGTTCGAGATCAACGAGGCGTTCGCGGTGCAGGTGCTCTCTTTCCTGGACCACTTCGGACTCGCCGACGACGACCCGCGCGTGAACCGCTATGGCGGGGCGATCGCCGTCGGACATCCGCTGGCCGCCTCCGGGGTACGGCTGATGACCCAGCTGGCCCGGCAGTTCGAGGAGGACCCTAGCGTCCGGTACGGGCTGACCACCATGTGCGTCGGCCTGGGCATGGGCGGCACGGTGGTCTGGGAGAACCCGCACCATCCGGAGTATCCCCGCCCGACCCCGTCCGCCACTGAGAAGGAGCAAGCATGATCCCGGCAGACTATGCAGACCTGGCCGCCAAGTTCGCGGACGAGACGGTGACCCACGCCTACGTCCGCGACGTCGAATTGCCGGGCGCCGGCACACTCGCCCTGGTCACCCTCGACAACGACCTCGACCACCGCAGGCCCACAACCCTCGGCCCGAACTCACTGGTGGAGCTTGGCGCCGTCTTCGAGCAGCTGAAGACGCGCGCTGAAGCGGGCGTGCTGGCGGCTGTCGCCGTCACCGGCAAGCCCTACTACCTCGCCGCCGGCGCAGACCTCTCGGCGGTGGGAAGGCTGGCCACGGAGGAGGACGGCCGGCAGATGGCCCGGCTCGGCCACGATGTCTACGGCACGCTGTCCGGCCTTGGTGTGCCGACGTTCGCCTTCATCAACGGTGCCGCGATGGGCGGCGGGCTGGAAATCGCACTGGCCGCCGGCTACCGCACGGTCTCGGCGGCAGCCAACGGGATCTCGCTGCCCGAGGCCTTCCTCGGCCTGATTCCCGGCTGGGGCGGCGTCTACCGGCTGCCGCGGCTCATCGGTCCCCGGAACGCGCTGAAGGTCATGATCGAGAACGCCCTGGGCAACAACAGGGCGGTTAAGGGCCCGGAGGCGTACGAGCTGGGCATCGCCGATGCTTGCTTCGGGCAGGCGGATTTCCTCGAGCAGTCCCTCGCCTGGGCCGGCCGCATCCTCGCCGAAGACGCCGAGCGCGCCGAGGTCGCGGAGCGCCGCTCACAGAAGGCCGCGGCCACCGAGGACGACTGGGAAAAGGCAATATCCGCGGCCCGCTCCTTCGTGGCAGCCCGGACCGGCGGCGCCGCACCCGCCCCTACCAAGCTGCTGGAGGTGCTGGCGGCAGGCCGCGGAAAGACGCAGCAGGAATCGGCGGAGCTGGAAATCGACGCGCTGGCCGAATTGATGCAGACCCCGCAGTTCCGCGACACCGTCCACGCGTTCCTGGAGCTGGTGCAGAAGCGCGCCAAGCGGCCGGCCGGTGCCCCGGACAAGGCGCTGGCACGCCCGGTAGCGAAGGTCGGCATCGTGGGAGCCGGGCTGATGGCCAGCCAGCTCGCGCTGCTCTTCGCCCGCCGGCTCAAGGTGCCCGTGGTCATGACGGACGTGGACCAGGCCAGGGTGGACAAGGGCGTGGCCTATGTCGGGGCCGAGGTGGACAAGCTGCTCGCGAAGGACCGCCTGGCACCGGATGCGGCGAACCGCATCAAAGCCCTGGTCACCGGCGCGGTCTCCAAGGAGGCCTTCGCCGATGCGGACTTCGTGATCGAGGCTGTGTTCGAGGACCTCGCCGTCAAGAAGCAGGTATTCGCCGAAGTCGAGGCCGTGGTCTCCGATGAATGCGTCCTCGCGACCAACACCTCGTCGCTATCGGTGGGCGCCATGGCCGCAGATCTGCTGCATCCCGAGCGGGTGGTGGGCTTCCACTTCTTCAACCCGGTCGCAGCGATGCCGCTGCTGGAGATAGTCCGTGCTCCGAAAACCAGTGATGAGGTCCTCGCGACGGCTTTCTCGGTCGGGCAGGCGCTGAAGAAGACGACGGTGCTGGTCCAGGACTCGGCCGCGTTCGTGGTCAACCGCATCCTGCTGCGCCTGCTCGGCGAAATCACCGCGGCGTTCGATGCAGGCACGCCCGCCGAGGTCGCCGACAACGCGTTGCAGCCGATGGGCCTGCCCATGACGCCGTTCAACCTGCTGGCCATGGTCGGCATGCCCGTCGCGCAGCACGTCACGGAGTCGCTGCACGCGGCCTTCGGGGACAGGTTCCGGGTCTCCGCCAACCTGCAGCGGCTCATCGACGCCGGCGTCACGTCGCTGTGGTCCACGGACGACGACGGACGGCACGTGGTTCCCGCCTCCACGCTGTCGCTGCTCGAGTTCGGCGGCTCCCCCAGCACGGCCGACGAACTGCTCCGCCGCACCCAGGACGCCCTCGCCGAGGAAGTCGGCCTGATGCTCGAGGAAGGCGTCGTCCAGGCGCCCGAAGACATCGACCTCTGCATGATTATGGGAGCCGGATGGCCGCTGCACCTCGGCGGCATCACGCCCTACCTGGACCGGGTCGGAGCCTCGGAACGGATCACCGGCGGGAAATTTAACCAGCACCGATAACCAACACGCCCGTTCCTCTGGAAAAATCCAAGTTCCCGCGGCAAGAATGGCAGGCATGGAACCCTCACGCCGCACCCTCCTGACCATCACCGCCGCCACGGGAACGGCCGGTGTCCTGGCCGGCTGCTCTCCCTTCCAGGATCTGGTCGGGGATACCAGCGGAAAACCCTCCACAGTCGAAACCGGCGGCGCAGCCGTTCGGGTGGGCAAGCTCAGTGAGGTGCCGGTCGGCGGCTCCGCGAACCGCGATGTGGACGGCAAGCCGATCCTGATCCACCGCCCGGACGAGGAGACGGTCCTGGCCTTCAGCGCCAAGTGCACCCACCAGGGCTGCAAGGTCGCGGCGACCGAAAGCGAGATCGCCTGCCCCTGCCACGGTTCGACGTTCGCCCTGCAGGACGGCGCCGTGACGGGCGGCCCGGCACCCGCGCCGCTCCCCCGCTATGCCGCCGCCATCGACGGCGAGTGGATCACCGTCGTCGTTTAGCGATGTCCTCGGCGGGGCGGGACAGGCCGGCCGGTCCCACCCCGCCTCCATGGCGAGGACAGACTAGCCGGCCGACGACGCCGGAACCTGCTCTCGCAGCGCCCGCCACTTGATTTCTACGGAAGGAGAATTTCCACCTTCTGCAACTTATGGGTTGCACTAGGCGCCGTTGTGGTGCAACCATGGAGTTGCACATCAACGGAAGGGACAGTCATGGACGGAACACTGGACCGGATTGAGCGGCAGATCGACATCGACGCCAGCGCGGAGCGCGTGTGGAGGCTCGTGTCGGAGCCGGGCTGGTACATCAACAACGGAACGATTATCGAGCATCGGATCGAACGGGTCGGGGACGTGGACATTGTGCATGATCCTGTCCACGGCGCGTTTCCGATCCGGACCGAGAAGCTCGATGCACCGCGCTATGCCGCATTCCGCTGGCTCGCAGGCTCCGCGAGCGAGGGCTTCCGCGAGGACGAGTCGACGCTCGTGGAGTTTTGGATTGACGAACGGCCCCAGGGAGGCGTGACCCTTCGTGTGGCCGAGAGCGGCTTTTCCACGCTGCCCGGCGGTGAGGAAAAGCGGCGCAAGGCCCTCCAGGAGAATACCGAGGGCTGGAACATCGAACTGGCCGCCGCCCGGTCCTTCCTCGAGGATGCCGCCGCGGAAAGCGCCGGCTAGCGGTGCCGGCCGCTCAGTTGGCGTCGGTCTTCGCGGCGCTGGGCGACGAGACCCGCTGGGAGATCCTGGCCAGGCTGGGCGCGGCGCCGGCTTCCGCCTCGGCCTTGGCCGCCGGGTTCCCGATCAGCCGGCAGGCCATCGTCAAGCATCTCGACGTGCTGCAGGAGGCAGGGCTCGTGGAGGCGGCGCGCCGGGGACGCGAAGTCCGCTACAGCGTCCTCGGCGGCCGCCTGAGTTCGCTCGGCCGCGACCTGGAACGTCTCGGCTCCGCCTGGGACCGCCGGCTCTCGAGCATCAAGCAACTCGCCGAGTCGGACCAGTGAGCCGCGGCCGGCCCGGCCGGCACCGGGCGGGATCCTTCGGCGCGACGGGGGCCCGGGCTAGCGACGCGCGGCGGCGCAGCCGCGGCGGCCCAGGCTAGCGCCGCGCGGCTGTGGGACGGCCCAAATCCACGGTCCGGTGGCAGTTCTCCCGGGCGAAGGCCAGATCATGCGTCGATAGCAGGACTGCCGCGCCGCGCTCCGTCGCCGCTGTGAGGACCCGGGCCAGGATGTCGCGGCCATGCCCGTCCAGTGAAACCGTGGGCTCGTCGAGGATGAGCACCCGGGGGCGCCTGGCCAGCACCGTGGCGAGCGCGACCAGGCGGCGTCCCGAGGCGGGCAACTCGTAGGGGTGCTCGTCGGCCAGGTCCGCCAGGCCGCAGTCCGACAGAGCCGCCTCGACTGCGTCCTGTCCGGGCCGCGTTCGCTTGGGACCGAACCCGACCTCCCGGCGCACGGTCCGCTCGAACAGCTGGTCGGCCGGATTCTGGAAGAGCAAGCCCGCGGAGGCCGCCGCCTCGGCCACGCCGGAACCAGGGCGCGCCGCATCGCGGCCGGCCAGGATCACGGCACCTGTGTCGGGGCGCACAAGCCCGAGAGCCATCTTGAGCAGCGTAGTCTTGCCGGCGCCGTTGGGTCCGGTCAGCGCCACGCACTCCCCCGCCCGTACGTCGAGGCAAACGCCGTCCAGCAGCCGCCGACCCGGATGCCGGCCGGAAGATACCGGGCGGCGGGCTGCCCCGGGCCCGAAACAGCGGCGGCGACGCGGGGCCGCCGGGCCGCCCGACCCGGCCTCATTCTCGGCGGGGTAGCCAAAGCCGACGTCCCGGTAGGACAGCAGGACCTGCGGCCCGGGAGCGCCAGCCGGGCCGTTGACTGCGCCGGTCTGCCCGGTGCACGGAATCCGTCCCGCGGCATCGAAGCTTCCCGGACCCGCTGCCGCGCCGGCAACGAACCTGCCGGCGTCCGCAACAACGCCTGCGTCGGCGGCTTCACGCCTCACACCGGTGAGGCCCTCTGCCGCCACCGACCCCGCCTTCAGCAGCAGCAGCGCTCCGGCTTCTTCCGCCAGCTCGTCCAGTGTCTGGGTGAGGAGGACGACGGCGGTGCCCTGGTCCCGCAGTTCCCGCACCGCGGCGGACACCCGTGAGGCCGCGTCCCGGTCCAGCCCGGCCAGCGGTTCGTCCAGCACCAGCACCGGCGCCCCGGCCACGGCGGCCGCCGCGATGGCGACGAGCCGTTCCTGGCCGCCCGAGAGCCGGCCGGGGTGGCGCGGCAGCAGGTCGTCGAGGCCGAACCGCGTGGCTGCCTCGTGCACCCGCGCCCGCATTGCCACGAGCGGCAGGCCGGCGTTTTCCAGGCCGAACGCGAGCTCTTCCGCGACGGTGGGGCGCACCTGGGACAGGTAGTTCCGTGCGTCCTGCGGCACGCAGGACACGTGGCGCGACCACCGGCGGAGGTCGACGGCGGGTGGTTCCGCGCCGCCGTCGTACTCCACCTGCTCCCCGGCGAGGCGGACGGTGCCGGCCATCCGCCCCCCGGCCCGCCCGGGCAGGCTGCCGGCAAGGATGCCGGCGAGCGTGCTTTTGCCGCTGCCGGAGCCGCCGGCAACAGCGGTCAGCGTGCCCGGTTCAATGGCCAGCCGGATACCGGACAGGGCGGGGGCAGCATGCCCCTGATGCCAATAATGTTCGAGGTCCAGTTCCATCAGCGTGCCCCGGCCAGCAGGACCGCCACCAGGGCGGCGGCAGTGCACAGCACCACGGCGGCGACCGGCCGCTCCCACCCGCGGGCGCTCACCGTGACGTACTGGGTGCGCTTGGGGCCGGCGGGGAAACCGCGCAGCTGCAGGCTCACGGACCGCTCGGTAGCGTCCTGCAGGCTGGCCAGCACCAGCGGCACCGCGAGCATCCGGGCCGCGGCGAGCCGACCCGCGGGTCCGCGGCCCCCGACGCCGCGGACCGCCTGCGCCTGGCTAATGGCCGCCGCCCGCTCCAAGGTGGCGGGCACCAGCGCCAGCGTGGCGGCGACGATATAGCCGAACTGGGCGGGCACCCCGGACTGGTCCAGCGCCCGGACGAGCGCGTAACGGTCCAGGGTCAGCGAGTAGAGCAGGAACACCGTGGCGAAGGCCGCCACCCGCAGCCCCAGGCCGCCCGCCGTCGTCAACCCCTCCACCGTCAGCCGCACCGGTCCCCCGGCGATGAGCACGTGGCTGCCGGTCCGGTCGAACACCGCGTGCACCAGCAGCTGGGAGAGCCAGAGCGGGGCCAGCACCGCGGCGGCCGTGCCGGCCAAGCGTCGGGTGATGCCGCGGCGGCGGGCCAGCACCAGGCACGCGGCGACGATGGCAAGGCTCAGCCACCAGCGGTCGGCGGCCAGGCTGACCAGGGCCGCGGAGCCGGCGAAGGCCAGGCCGGTGAACGGATGGAGGCGCGCCATCGTGCGCCAGGTCAGTCCCGGTCCGCGGCGGCGCGGCGCGGAAGCGGGAACTGCAGCCGGATCCGCCGCGGCAGGGCCAGTACCAGCAGGGCCGCAACCAGGAAGGCGACCGCTTTGTCCGCGGGGTCGGAGATCAGTGCCTGCTTGGTCACCGAGGCGAGCAGCGAGTCGCCCATGGCGCGGAACATGCCGACGATGGCGCCTGTCGCGGCACCGGATGTGCCCCCGTAGACGAAGGCCGCGACCGGTGCGGAGACGACGGCGGCGATGATGCCGGCGAGGAACCCGGCGACCGGGGCCTGCCAGGCGCGGCGCAGCACCAGCGTGCCGACGGAACCGGCAAGGAAGCCGACGACGGCCGCGCCCGCGGCGAAGGGCAGCACGGTGGGGTTGAACAGGGACCAGACGAGCGAACCGAGCACCCCGGTAGCGGCGCCGGCGGCGCGGCCCGCGAGCAGCCCCACCAGCACGGTGCCGATGGAATCCAGGTACAGCGGCACGAGCGTGCTGCCGACGAACTGGCCGAGCACGATGTTGAGCACCAGGCCCACGGGGATGATGGTCAGTACGGAGGCCGGCAGCTGCGGCAGGACGCCGGCCAGCAGCAGGACGGCGCCAGCCAAATAGCCTGCGAAGGCCACGACGGCCGGCCAGCTGGTGAGCCCCGCGGCGGCCTCCGAGGGCTGGAGCAGCACGAGCATGGCGTAGGTGGCGGCGATGAGGGCGGCGCCGAGCAGCGGCAGCAGCCGGGAGCGCAGGGTGGTGCCCGACCGGGCGGGCAGGAGCAGGTTATTGGACATAGGTCTTCCTGGGTCAAGCTGGCGGGAATGGGCCTATGTCACCTCGACCCGGTGAACTATCCTACCGAACCGATCCGGCCTGCCCGTCCAGCCGGCGGGCCAAGGCGGCGATGGAGCCGAGGACTTCGTCGAACACCGCCGGAGGATCGTTCCAGTTCACGATGCGCGCGTTCGGCTTCCTGCCCCACAGCCCGCGGTAGTCGGCGGCCGTGGTGCCCACCAGCGGACCCGGCGCCGTCTCGACGTGCACGGTGGCCGGCCGGGCGCGGTACTCGACGGTCCCGGCGGCAACGGCCGCCGCGAAGACATCATGTACGTGCGCGACGTAGCCCTGGTCGTACTGTCGGTGGAACTCGAAGTAGAAGCGCAGCGCGTCCGAGAGGAAGCGGACCAGGGGGCTGGAGGCCGTGCTGCGGGTCCCCGGAGCATCCTCCGGGCGGAGCAGTTCCTCCGACGGACAGCCGGACTCCTGCGCGAGCCGGGCCACATGCGCCGGGCGCAGCTCGATCCGCTCGGTGGTCTCCAGCGCGCAGACGATGGGCAGCTGCTCCTCCGGCAGCCCCTCGAACGCGGCGAAGACCTCGGCCGCGGCGTGCGGGTCCACGTGGGTGTTCCACTCGGCGGTGGGCGTGGTGTTGCCCTGGTAGAAGTAGCAGCCGCCCATGATGACGGTGCGCTTGAGCAACCGCGGCAACTCCGGGTCGCGGCGCAGCGCCAGCGCGAAGTTGGTCAGCGGCGCGGTCAGCAGGGCCGTCAGTTCCCCGGGGGCGTTGCGCACCTCCTCGATCCAGAGGTCGACGGCGGAGCGGTGCGATACCCGGGCGGAGCCGGCGGCGAGTTCCGCATAGCCGAGGCCCTGCTCGCCATGCGTCTCCGGGGTGGTGACCAGCGGAATGGAGAGCGGGTCGCTGGCCCCGGCCGCCACTTCCACCTCCGGCCGTCCGCACAGCTGCAGCAGGGCGAGGTTGTTCCGGGCCACCTGTTCGGCCGATACGTTGCCGGCCGAACAGGTGATCGCCGCCAGGTCGACCTCGGGCCTGCTCAGCAGGTAGACGAGCGCCAGGGCGTCGTCGATCCCGGTGTCGTTGTCGAAGATGATGCGCACGCCGGGACCTAGAAGAGCGCGACCTTGGGCACCGTGGGGAAGATTTCGTCCAGCGCGGCCAGGTCCTCGGCCGTCGGTTTCCACCCGGCGGACGAGGCGTTCTGCCGGATCTGCTCCGGCTTGGTGGCTCCGGCGATCACGGAAGCGACCGACGGCCGGGACGCCAGCCAGGAGAAGGCCACCTCGATCTCCGCCAGCCCGCGGTCCGCCGCGAACTTGGAGAACGCCCCGAGCTGTTCCCAGTCGGCGTCCTGGAGCAGGTTGGTGCGCGAATGGGTCAGCCGGCTGCCCTCGGGTGCCTTGCCCTCCTTGTACTTACCGGTCAGCAGTCCGTTGGCCAGCGGAAAGTACGGCAGGACGCCCAGCCCGTAGGCCTCGGCCGCCGGGGTGACTTCGAGCTCCGCCCGCCGGTCCAGCAGGTTGTAGTGGTTCTGGCTGGAGACGAAGCGCGTAAAGCCATGCATCCGGGCGGTGAACTCGGCCTCGGCGACCTGCCAGCCGGCAAAGTTGGAGTGCCCGACGTAACGCACCTTGCCGGCCCGGACCAGGTCGTCCAGGGCCGAGAGGGTCTCGTCGATCGGCGTCAGCGGGTCCGGGGTGTGGAATTGGTAGAGGTCGATCCAGTCCGTGCCCAGCCGCCGAAGCGATGCCTCGGCCGCCTTGACGATGTAGCGCCGCGAACCGCGGGCACCGAAGTCCTCGCCGTTGGCCCCGCGCATGTCCATTCCGAATTTGGTGGCGACGACGACGTCCTCCCGCCGCTGTCCCAGGGCCCGCCCCAGGAACTCCTCGCTCAACCCGGGTTCTTTCCCGTAGCTGTCCGCGACGTCGAACAGCGTGACCCCGGCCTCCAGCGCCGCGTGCACGACGGCGTCCGTGCCGTCCTGGCGTTCCGTGGGCGTGCCGGAGCGGCCCAGGTTGTTGCAGCCGAGCCCCACAGCGGAGACGGTGAGACCTGAGTTGCCGAGTCTGCGGTATTCCATCCTTGGTTCCTTCGCGTTGGCCTATGTAACCCGCCTCGCATCCTACCCCCGCTGGCCGGGCCGAAACCGGGCGCGCGGGTGATTTCGCCCACGTCACGAAGCCGCTAACGGGCGGCCGCTTCGGCCTTTGGCGCCCGGTGCACCTATTATCGAGAGCATGGCCAAAGTTCTCACTTCCCTTCCCGTCGGCGAACGCGTCGGCATCGCTTTCTCCGGCGGACTCGATACTTCCGTAGCAGTAGCGTGGATGCGCGACGGCGGCGCCGTCCCCTACACCTACACCGCGGACCTCGGTCAGTACGACGAGCCGGACATCGACGCCGTTCCCGGACGTGCGGCCGAATACGGCGCGGAGCTCTCCCGCCTGGTCGACTGCAAGCCCGCCCTGGTGGAGGAAGGCCTGGCCGCGCTGGCCTGCGGCGCCTTCCACATCCGCAGCGCCGGACGTGCCTACTTCAACACCACCCCGCTGGGCCGTGCGGTCACCGGGACACTGCTGGTGCGTGCCATGCGCGAAGACGGCGTCGACATCTGGGGCGACGGCTCCACCTACAAGGGAAACGACATCGAGCGGTTCTACCGCTACGGACTGCTGGCGCACCCGCGCCTGCGCATCTACAAGCCCTGGCTCGACCCGAAGTTCGTCGCCGAACTGGGCGGCCGCAAGGAAATGTCGGAGTGGCTCACCGCCCATGACTTCCCCTACCGCGACTCCGCGGAGAAGGCCTACAGCACCGATGCCAACATCTGGGGCGCCACGCACGAGGCCAAGACGCTGGAGCACCTGGACACGAGCCTCGAGGCCGTCGAGCCCATCATGGGCGTCGCCTTCTGGCGCGACGACGTCGAAATCGCCACCGAGGACGTCACGATCCGCTTCGAGGCGGGCCGCCCGGTCGCCATCAACGGCAACGAGTACGCCGACGCGGTCGACCTCGTCAACGAGGCAAACGCCATCGGCGGCCGCCACGGCCTGGGCATGAGCGACCAGATCGAGAACCGCATCATCGAGGCCAAGAGCCGCGGCATCTACGAGGCTCCGGGCATGGCCCTGCTGCACATCGCCTACGAGCGGCTGCTCAACGCCATCCACAACGAAGACACCGTGGCCAACTACTACGCCGAGGGCCGCCGTCTGGGCCGCCTGATGTACGAGGGCCGCTGGCTGGACCCGCAGTCGCTGATGCTGCGCGAGTCGCTGCAGAAGTGGGTCGGCTCCGCCGTGACCGGCGAGGTCGCCCTGCGCCTGCGCCGCGGCGAGGACTACACGATCCTGGACACCGCCGGACCGCACCTGAGCTACCACCCGGACAAGCTCTCCATGGAGCGTGTCGGGGATGCCGCTTTCGGGCCGCTGGACCGGATCGGCCAGCTGACCATGCGCAACCTGGACATCGCGGACTCGCGGTCGCGCCTGGAGCAGTACGCCGTGCAGGGACTCGTCGGCGGACCGACCGCGGAGCTGGTCGGTGCACTGGAGGCCGGCGGAGCCAACGAGATCGCCGACACCCAGCGGGTCGACGAGGCGGACCGGGCGGCGGACGAGGCCCTCGACCGCGCAGCGTTCGACGCCGGAACGGACTGATCGTACTAGAGGTAACTTCCGCCGTCATTCGTGGCGGCGGCCGAGGGCCCGGTGCTCCTGCCTGCAAGGCGGGCGCGCCGGGCCCTTGCCGTACCGGCGAGCCGCCCGGGAATGCTCCTACGTGAAAGAGTGGGGCCGTGCGCTTTACCCCTGACGAACTGCTCAGCTACCGCGGCGCCACGGTCCCCGACCTGCTGGGCCCGGGACTGCGCCTGCTCTTCGTGGGCATCAATCCGGGCCTGTGGTCGGCGGCGACGGTCACCCACTTCGCGCGGCCCGGCAACCGCTTCTATCCCGCCCTGGCGGCCGCCGGCATCACGGACCACCTGATCCGCGCGGGAGACGGCATGGCGGACGCGGACCGCGGCCACCTAGTGGCCCGCGGCGTGGGCATCACCAATATGGTCGCCCGGGCCACGGCGAGGGCCGACGAGCTGGAGGCCGCGGAGCTCAGGGACGGAGCGGACCGCCTGGCGGCAAAGGTCGCGGCACTTGGCCCGCTCGTCGTGGCGGTGGCCGGGATCACCGCGTACCGCGTCGGGTTCGGCAGGCCGAAGGCGCGGCTCGGACGGCAGCCCGAGACGATCGCCGGGGCCGAGTTGTGGGCCGTGCCCAATCCCAGCGGGCTGAACGCGCATGAGAGCGTGGCCAGCCTGGCGGCTGCGTACCGGGCCGCCGCCCGTGCCGCAGGCCTGTGCCTGCCCGGAAACGCGGCCGGCCGGACGTAGCCCGGGGAACGCTGCCGGTCAGCCCAGGCTGAACGGCGCCTTGGCGGGCAGCGGGTGCTTCTGCTTCAGCGCGGCCCGGTCCTGCGGCGGTGCCGCGGCAATGGTCAGCTTGGTGAAGTCCAGCTTGGCCTCGCGCAGGCACACCTTCAGCCCGGCCACCGCCTTCGCGGCATCCGGGGCCAGGCAGAAAATGTTCAGCTTGTGCGGAGCGAACTCGGTGCGCTCCACTGTGCCGAGGCCACGCCACGCGAAGAACTCGGTGATGGCGCGCCGGGCCTTGTCCTCGAGGTAGCGGTCCCGCTCGCTGCCGCCCGCGGTCTTCAGCGCATACTGGGCCACCACCGTGGACTGTTCCTCCGGCGGGATCTCGGCATAGCCGTCCTCGGCGCACTGCTGCGCGAAGGCATCCAGCAGCCCGCCGGCGGCGTCGGCCGAGACATCGCGGGTCTCCTTGGTGCTGCTCTGGTGCCCGACCGTGCCGTGGTTGACGACGAACTGGGCGTAGTCCTCGTCGAACCAGGCCTCCCGGAACACCAGCGTGCCGTCGTCGAGACGCTTGTAGAAACGGAGGAAATTCATGCCCGTGCCTTCCTGAACCAGTATGCCGCCGTGCCGTCGAAGGGAGCCGCCCGGTCCCGCACAGCGGCGTAGATCCGGTCGGCTTCGGCGCGCATCGCCTCGATCACCGGCCCGGGGTAGGACATGGACGCCTGATGGGCGGTGAACTCGTCCTCGTCGTCGATCCAGGTGCCCGGGCCGTTGAAGGTCCTGATGACGTCCAGGTCCATGTCGACGAGGGTCACCTCGAATCCGCGCCCGGCGTGGAGTTCGCCCCAGCTGATGTCCGTGGCGATGTCGACATAGATCTCCACGTCCTTCGGATGCAGCTCGTCGAAGAACGTCACCACGTGGTTACCGCTGTGCGGCACCATCACCAGCGCATCGGAGGCCGCGTAGAAACCATAACCGGGCTTGGACACGAAGGAGCCCTCCGGCTGCCAGATCCAGTGCCCGAAGCCGTCGCGGCCGAGATATTCCCCGGGGACCACCCAGTGCGGCGTGCCGTCCCATTTGCGGTTGCGCAGCACCACCAGCTGGCCGCGGTCGATGGAATCCGGTTCCCTCACTGGATCTTCGGGATCTGTCCGGTGGGCAGTTCCTGCCCCGGCAACGGCCGCGCGAACGGGACCTTCGTGCCCAGGACCTGGGCAACGACGTCGTGCGTCACCTGCTGCGCGGTGAGCCCCACCCGCTCCATCACCTGGGCACGCGAGCCGTGCGCGAGGAACTCGACCGGGAGTCCGACCTCGTTCAGCGCGGTATCCACGCCGGCAGCGCGCATCTCCTGGCGGATCCGCGACCCGACGCCGCCGGCACGCACGCCGTCCTCGATCACGATGACGATCCGGTGCCGCGCGGCCAGGGAAATGATCGACGGCGGAACCGGCAGCACCCAGCGCGGATCCACCACGGTGGAGCTGATGCCCTGGGCGCCGAGCCGGTTGGAGACCTCGAGCGCCATCTCGCCCATGGCGCCGACGCTGACGATGAGGACGTCGTTCTCGGTGGATCCGGAGGGGCGGCGCGCGAGCACGTCCACGCCGTCGGAGAGCCGCTCGATGGCCCGGACCTCCTCGCCCACGGAGCCCTTGGAGAAGCGCACCACCGTGGGCGCGTCATTAATGGCCACCGCCTCGCGCAGTTCCTCGCGCAGCCGGGTGGCATCGCGGGGCGCGGCGAGGTGCAGCCCGGGGACGATCTGGAGCATCGACAGGTCCCACATGCCGTGGTGGCTGGGCCCGTCCGGCCCGGTGACGCCGGCGCGGTCCAGCACGACGGTGACGCCGGCCTTGTGCAGGGCGACATCCATCAGCAGCTGGTCGAAGGCGCGGTTCAGGAAGGATGCGTACACGGCGACCACCGGGTGCAGCCCGCCGTAGGCCATGCCCGCGGCGCTGGTGAGGGCGTGCTGCTCCGCGATGCCGACGTCGAACACCCGGTCCGGGTGCTTGGCGGCCATCTTGTGCAGGCCCACCGGGATCAGCATGGCACCGGTGATGCCGACGATGTCCGGGCGCTCGTCCGCGATGGCCGCAATCTCCTCGGAAAACACGGAGGTCCACGACTGCACGCCGCCGGCGTCCAGCGGCTCGCCGGTTTCCGGGTCGATGACCCCGACGGCGTGGAACTGGTCCGCCTCGTGGGCGCGGGCGGGCGCGTAGCCGCGCCCCTTCTCCGTCATGGCGTGCACGATCACCGGGCCGCCGTACTTGCGGGCCTGGGTCAGCGCATCCTCCACGGACGCCATGTCGTGGCCGTCGATGGGGCCGATGTACTTCATGCCCAGGTCTTCGAACAGGCCCTGCGGGGCCCACCAGTCCTTGATGCCCTTCTTGGCCGCATGCAGGCTCTTATAGGTCAGCTGGCTCAGCAGGCCGCCGTTCTGCAGGCGCCCCTTCCACCAGTCGAGCGTGCCCTCGTAGGCCTTGTGCGTGCGGACCCTGTCGATCGTGGCGCGGAGCGCGGCCAGCTGGTCCGCGAGGCCGCCGATGGTCGGGGCGTAGGACCGGCCGTTGTCGTTGACCACGATGACCACGCGGCGGCTCTTGTCCGCGGCGATGTTGTTGATGGCTTCCCAGGCCATGCCGCCGGTCAGGGCGCCGTCGCCGATCATGACGACCACGTACCGCTCCCCTTCGCCGCTCAGCTGCCGGGCGCGGGAAATGCCGTCCGCCCAGGACAGGGAGGACGAGGCGTGCGAGGATTCGACGATGTCGTGGACTGATTCGGCCCGGTCCGGGTAGCCCGAGAGGCCCCCCTGCTGCCGGAGCGTGGAAAAGTCCTGCCGCCCCGTGAGGAGCTTGTGAACGTAGGACTGGTGCCCGGTGTCGAAGACAATGCTGTCCCGCGGGGAATCGAAGACACGATGGATCCCCAGCGTCAGTTCCACCACGCCGAGGTTCGGACCGAGGTGCCCGCCGGTCTGGGCGACATTCGTGATCAGGAACTGCCGGATCTCCGCCGCCAGGCTCATCAGCTGCGTCGAGCTGAGCTTGCTGAGGTCCTGAGGATTACGGATTGTCTCCAGTAGGCCCATAGTGCCTCCCTTGCCGTGTCTGGACTGCCTCCGCGCGCTGAAGACTTCGCGGTGGCCAACACTTAACCATAACGCGCAGCGGGCCCCCGGCCCGCCCGAAGGACGGAATGCCGGGGGCCCGCTGCGTAGGGGCCGAACGCGCTTAGGCCGCGGTCAGCTGACGCAGAACGTACTGCAGGATGCCGCCGTTGCGGTAGTAGTCGGCCTCGCCCGGCGTGTCGATTCTCACGACCGCGTCGAACGTGGTGACCTTTCCGTCTTCGTCGGTGGCGGTGACCTTCAGGGTCTTCGGGGTGGTGCCGTTGTTCAGCTCGGTCACGCCCTCGATCGCGAAGGTCTCGATGCCGGTCAGGCCCAGCGAGCCAGCGCTCTCGCCGGCCGGGAACTGCAGCGGCAGCACGCCCATGCCGATCAGGTTCGAGCGGTGGATGCGCTCGAAGCTCTCGGCGATGACGGCCTTGACGCCCAGCAGCGCGGTGCCCTTGGCCGCCCAGTCACGGGACGAGCCGGAGCCGTACTCCTTGCCGGCCAGGACGACCAGCGGGGTGCCGGCGGCCTGGTAGTTCATCGCGGCGTCGTAGATGTAGGCCTGCGGTCCGCCGGTCTGCGTGAAGTCGCGGGTGAAGCCGCCCTCCACGCCGTCCAGCAGCAGGTTCTTCAGCCGGATGTTGGCGAAGGTGCCGCGGATCATCACCTCGTGGTTGCCGCGGCGGGAACCGTAGGAGTTGAAGTCCTTGCGCTCCACGCCGTGCTCCAGCAGGTAGCGGCCTGCCGGGCTGTCGGACTTGAAGGAGCCGGCCGGGCTGATGTGGTCCGTGGTCACGGAGTCGCCCAGCTTGGCCAGCACGCGGGCACCGCTGATGTCCGCGACGGGCTCCGGCTGCGCCTTCATGCCCTCGAAGTACGGGGGCTTGCGCACGTAGGTCGAGTCCTCGGCCCAGGCGAAGGTGTCGCCCAGCGGGGTCTCGAGTGCACGCCAGCGGTCGTCGCCGTCGAAGACGCCGTCATAGCCCTTGGCGAACATCTCTTCGTCGATCGAGGAGTCGATGATGGCCTGGACCTCGGTCGGGCTCGGCCAGATGTCCTTCAGGAAGACCTCGTTGCCCTCGGAGTCCGTGCCGAGCGCGTCCTTCTCGAAGTCGAAGTCCATGGAACCGGCCAGGGCGTACGCGATGACCAGCGGCGGCGAGGCCAGGTAGTTCATCTTGACGTCCGGGTTGATCCGGCCCTCGAAGTTGCGATTGCCCGAGAGCACCGCCGTGACGGAGAGGTCGTTGGCCTGGATGGCCTCGGAGATCTCGCTTTCCAGCGGTCCCGAGTTGCCGATGCAGGTCGCGCAGCCGTAGCCCACGGTGAAGAAGCCGAGCTTCTCCAGGTAGGGCACCAGGCCGGACTTCTCGTAGTACTCGGTGACGACCTTGGAGCCGGGGGCGACGGAGGTCTTGACCCACGGCTTGGAGGTCAGGCCCTTGTCGACGGCGTTGCGCGCCAGCACCGCGGCGGCCAGCATGACCGACGGGTTGGACGTGTTGGTGCAGGAGGTGATCGAGGCGATGGTGACCGCGCCGTGGTCCAGCACGAACTCGCGGCCGTCCTCCATCTTGACGTCGACTGCCTTGGTCGGGCGGCCGTCGGAGTTCGCAGCCGCCGAGTGGCGGACAGTGGAAGTCATCGCCGGAGCGTCCGAGGCGGGGAAGCTCTCTTCGAGTGCCTCGTCCAGGGCGTCCTCGTTGGCTGCCTTGACGTAGTTGTGCAGGTCCTTGCGGAACTGGTCCTTGGAGGCGCTGAGCTCGATGCGGTCCTGGGGACGCTTCGGGCCGGCGATCGACGGCACAACGGTGGACAGGTCCAGCTCGAGGTACTCGGAGAAGCGCAGCTCGCGGCTCGGGTCGTGCCAGAGGCCCTGCTCCTTGGTGTAGGCCTCGACGAGGGCGATGTTCTCCTCGGAGCGGCCGGTCAGGCGCAGGTAGTCCAGGGTGACATCGTCGATCGGGAACATGGCGGCGGTCGAGCCGAACTCGGGGCTCATGTTGCCGATCGTCGCGCGGTTGGCCAGCGGCACCGCAGCGACGCCGTCACCGTAGAACTCGACGAACTTGCCGACGACGCCGTGCTTGCGCAGCATCTCGGTGATGGTCAGCACCACGTCGGTGGCGGTGGCGCCGGCGGGAATTTCACCGGTGAGCTTGAAGCCGACAACGCGCGGGATCAGCATGGAGACGGGCTGGCCGAGCATGGCAGCCTCGGCCTCGATGCCCCCGACGCCCCAGCCCAGCACGCCCAGGCCGTTGACCATGGTGGTGTGCGAATCCGTGCCGACGCAGGTGTCCGGGTAGGCACGCAGCTTGCCGTCCACTTCGCGGGTCATCACGGTGCGCGCCAGGTACTCGATGTTGACCTGGTGCACGATGCCGGTGCCCGGGGGAACAACCTTGAAGTCATCGAACGCGGTCTGGCCCCAGCGCAGGAACTGGTAACGCTCGCCGTTGCGCTGGTATTCGATCTCCATGTTGCGCTCGACCGCCTGGGCGTTGCCGAAGACGTCGATCTGGACGGAGTGGTCGATGACCATCTCGGCCGGGGCCAGCGGGTTGACGCGCTTCGGGTCGCCGCCGAGCTCCTTCACGGCCTCGCGCATGGTGGCCAGGTCGACCACGCAGGGAACGCCGGTGAAGTCCTGCATGATCACGCGGGCGGGCGTGAACTGGATTTCGGTGTTCGGCTGGGCGCTGGGATCCCAGCCGGCCAGGGCGCGGACATGGTCCGCGGTGATGTTGGCACCGTCTTCGGTGCGCAGCAGGTTCTCCAGGAGAACCTTGAGGCTGAACGGAAGGCTGTCGGCGCCTTCGATCGAGTTCAGCCGGAAAATTTCGTACTCGGTACCACCGACGTTCAATGCGCCTTTGGAACCGAAGCTGTCCACATTGCTCACAGGGGACTCCTCTCGCCATTCACATCTTTGTTGCCCGTCCGGACGCCCCGCCAGTTAGGCGGGCCTTATCGGCAAGCGTGCGGCTGGATTGCGGCAGAGCTGTTGCCAGCCTATCCCCGCAGCCCTTTGGGCAGACCCCCGAACCGGGGATCTCTTGACATCAAGATTTACCAGAACCCTACTTTCCAAATATCTTGATGTCAAGATAACTTGGATGGACAGGGCTGGCGCGAAGGATGAGTGGGACATGGAGCGGCATATGGATGCGGTGGACGAAATCATCGACGGTTGGCAGGGTGTCATGCCGTCGGAGAATGTCGAGCCCATGGGCGTCTTCAGCCGTATCAGCCGGCTGGCCCAGCGCTTCGATGCCCTGCGGCGCAACGCCTTGGCTGCCCACGGCCTGCAACTGGGTGACTTCGATGTGCTTTCGGCCATCCGGCGCTCCCCCGACGGCGCGATGACCGCCGGGCAGCTGGCCAAGGAGAACCTGGTGACCTCGGGCACCATGACCAACCGCATCGACCGGCTCGTCGCCCGGGGCCTGGTGGGCCGCTCGACGGACCTCGCCGACGCGCGGATCGTGCGGGTGAAACTCCACCCGGAGGGCCGGCGGATCGTGGATGCCGCATTCGTCGAGCTCCTGCGCATCGAGCACGAGCTCCTCGGCTCCATCCGGGAAGCCGACCGCCAGCCGCTGGTGGACCGGCTCCGCGAGCTGCTGGCACGGATCGAGGCCTAGCTGCGCTCCCGCTCGCTGCCGCCCGTCAGGCGCGCACCAGCAGGCCGAAGGACTCCATGTGGTGCGTATTCGGGTAGAGGTCGAAGACCCGCAGGTCCCGCAGCTCCCAGCCAAGCTTGAGGAAGTAGCCGAGGTCGCGCGCGAAGGACGCGGGGTCGCACGCCACGTAGCCGACCACCGAGGGACGTTTGCCGTGCAGCTGCTCCACCACCTTCCGTCCCGCGCCGGCGCGGGGCGGATCGAGCACCACGGCATCCAGCCGGTCGTGGTGGCGCTGCAGCACGTTCTCGACCTTGCCCTGCACGATCTGCACCTGTTCCATGCCGTGCAGGTTCTTGCGGGCGTCGCGGCTGGTGCCCGGGGAACCTTCCACCGAGAGCACCCCGCCGGAAGGCCCGACGGCGGCGGCCAGCGGCGCGGTGAACAGTCCGGCACCGGCGTAGAGGTCCGCGACGCGCTGGCCCGGCTGCGGATCCAGGCCCGCCAGCACGGCGCCGGTCAGCACCTGCGGGGCCGAGCGGTGGATCTGCCAGAACCCCTCCCCCGTCACCCGGTATTCGTGGCCCCGGCAGCTTTCGGACACCCAGGTCCTGCCGCGCAGCCGCGTCAGCCGCTGTTCTTCGGGCTCCCATACGGCGACCGACGCGGGCGCCGGAATCCGCCCGGCGATGGCGGCCAGCCGGCGGGGGCTCGCGCCCTTGGCCGGCACCAGCAGCACCAGCGGCGCCGAACCGTTGGCGGGCGCCGCCACCTCAACCCGCACCAGCTGGCTGAGGTCCTGCTCCCAGAGCCGCAGCTCGTTGATGGCCGGCACGGCCAGCGGCATGTCGGCCACCGGGATCAGCTGGTCCGAGCGGTGGGCATTCATGGCCAGCCGCCCGGACTGGTCCACGGCGAAAGCCGCCCGCGTACGCCAGCCCAGCCCGCCGTCGTCGTTGGCGTCCGCAGGTTCCACGCTGACGCTGCGCTCCATTCCCGCCAGGCGGTGCAGCTGTTCCTCGAAGATGGCAGCCTTCAGTGCGCGCTGCTCGTCCAGGGCGATGTGGCCGAACTCGGCCCCGCCGACCGGCGGCTTGCCGGCCTTGGCGGCCAGCAGCGCGTCGGCCGGGGCCCAGGGATGCTCCACGCGGTGCGGCGAGGCCTCCAGGACCTCGATGGTGTCGGCGCGCCAGAATCCGGCGTCCGGACCGCCGTCCGTGACGCGGACCCGTACCCGCTCCCCCGGCAGGGCGTGCCGCACGAAGACGACGCGGCCCTCGTGCCGGGCGATGAAGTGGCCGCCGTGCGCCGGCGCGGAAACGGTCAGTTCTAGTTCGAGGTCGGAGTCACGGTCGGTGGCCTGCGGCATTTAGGAAAGCTCCTGGAATTTGCGGACCGCATCGGAGGACGCGAGCTGCCATGGCACGCTGGCCACCATGACGCCCGGTTCGAAGTGCAGTCGGGTTTTGATCCGCAGGGCGGTCTGGTTGTGCACGAGTTGCTCCCACCAGCGCCCCACGACGTATTCGGGAATGTACACGACCACCAGGTCCCGCGGGGAATCGCGGCGGATGTTCTGGATGTAGTTGATGATCGGCGTGGTGGTGTCCCGGTAGGGCGAGGCAAGCACGGTGATCGGCACCGGGATCTTCAGCCGGTCCCAGTCGGCCAGCGTCTGCGCGGTCTCCTCCTCGTCGATGTCCACGATCACGGCGTCCAGCTTCGAGGGCCGCGAGGCCCGGGCGAACGCCAGCGCGCGCAGCACCGGCTTGCGCACGTGCGAGACGAGGATCACCGCATGCACCCGCGACGGCAGGGCCGTGGCCTGCCCCGTCTCCTCCACCGCCAGCTCGCGGGCGACCTGCTGGTAGTGCCGGTTGATGCTGTACATGGCCAGCCCCAGCAGGAAGATGCCGGCCACCGCGATCCAGGCGCCGAAGACGAACTTGCTGACCAGCACGACCGCCAGCACGGTGGCGGTGAGGATGAAGCCGATG
This sequence comes from Arthrobacter mangrovi, assembly GCF_026011795.1. Taxonomy (GTDB): domain Bacteria; phylum Actinomycetota; class Actinomycetes; order Actinomycetales; family Micrococcaceae; genus Crystallibacter; species Crystallibacter mangrovi. Next base: position 159,206 of record NZ_BRVS01000002.1, read on the forward strand.
AGGTTGATCAGCCGGGACCGCATCATTTTCCGCCGCAGGCGCCGGTTCGGCGTGGAGCGGATCAGCCGCGAAAAGTGTTTGATCATGCCGAGCTGGCTGAAGGTGAAGGAGACGAACACGCCGACCACGTACAGCTGGATCAGCTGCGTCACGTCGGCGCGGGTAACCAGGATCAGCAGCAGCGCCGCCCCGGCCAGCGCCAGGACGCCATTGCTGAAGCTGAGCCGGTCGCCGCGGGTCCGCAGCTGGCGCGGGAGGAACCCGTCCGTGGCGAGTATGGACGCCAGCGCGGGGAAAGCCGTGAAGGCCGAGTGGCTGGCCAGCACCAGGATCAGGCCGGTCGCGGCTACCACCAGGTAGAAGAGCACGTTGCCGCGGTCGAACACGGTGGCGGCCAGCTGGCTGATGACCGGCATCTGCACGTAGTCGGCCGGCAGCGGCCCGCCGTTCAGGCGCAGCTGCTCCGCGGGCACCTGCACCACGTGCACGCGGGTGGCCCGGGCGAGGTACAGCACGGCCATGGTCATCACGGTCGCGGCGATACCGAGGACGAGCAGCGCCGTGGCGGCGTTCCGGGCCCGCGGCGGCCGGAAGGCCTTCACATTGCTGGCCGGGGTCTCCACGCCGGTCAGCGCCGCGGCCCCGGTGGAGAAGGCGCGCAGCACCAGGAACGCGCCGGCCAGTCCGGTCAGGCCGGCCTGGAACTCGGCGGCCGGAACGATGTCCAGTGCGGCGCTGGGGGCCAGTTCCAGCTCCCCGCCCAGGTCCTGGATGAAGCCGACCAGGCACATCAGCAGGATGAGGCCGACGAACGCGTAGGTCGGGATGGCGACGGCGCGGCCGCCGCGGCGCAGGCCGCGCAGGTGGAGGAACGCCAGGACAACGACGCCGAGGGCAGCGGCTGCCGGTTGTCCTCCGTGGAGTGCGGGGAAAGCGGAAATCAGGTAGTGCGCCGCCGACGACATCGACACCGCGACGGTGAGCACGTAGTCGAACATCAGCGCCGAGCCGACGGTGATGCCCGCCGTCTTGCCGAGGTTCTCGCTGGCGATCTGGTAGTCGCCGCCGGAAGGGTAGGCGTGCACGCTCTGCCGGTAGGAGGCGATGATGACCAGCAGGACGACCATGACCGCCAGTCCGACCAGCGGCGAGAGCGCCACGGCCGCGACGCCGGCCAGTGCCAGCGTGAGCAGGATCTCATCCGGCGAATAGGCAACGGAGGACAGCGCGTTCGCCGAAAACACCGGCAGGGCCAGCCACTGCGGCAACGGCTGCACCTTGGCCCGTTCCGTCCGGAAGGGCCGGCCCACCAAGATCCGCTTGAGGGCGTCAAGATATGTCAGCACAGCCCACAACCGTAACCGCTTGCCTGCAGGGTTGTCATGGAATCACTCTAAGCCGCCGGCCGGGCGGCAAGGGGTTAAGCTGGCAGCAGGACAGCTTGGAACAGCGGAAGAGGCATCGACAGTGGCGCATTTCGTCATCATGGGCTGCGGACGCGTCGGCGTCACCTTGGCCCACACCCTCGACGACTCCGGCCACAGCGTCGCGGTCATCGACCAGGACGACCGCGCCTTCCGCCGCCTGCGCAGCGATTTTTCCGGCCGCAAGGTCACCGGTGTGGGGTTCGACCGGGACACGCTCCGCCATGCCGATATCGAGAAGGCCTACGCCTTTGCGGCGGTTTCGAGCGGCGACAATTCGAATATCCTCGCAACCCGGGTGGCGCGGGAGACCTTCCACGTGCAGCACGTCGTCGCCCGCATCTACGACCCGGGGCGCGCCGAGATCTACCAGCGCCTGGGCATTCCCACGGTGGCGGCGGTGCGCTGGAGCGCGGACCAGGTGCTGCGCAGGATCCTGCCCGAGCAGAGCATCAAGGGCGACTACCGCGAAGCCTCCGGGCGCCTGATCCTGGGCGAGGTGTCGCTGCACGAGGCGTGGGCCGGGCACTTCCTCACCGAGATCGAAGCCCTGTCGGGGGCGCGCGTGGCCTATCTCACCCGTTTCGGCGAGGGCATGCTGCCGGGCCCGGAGACCCGCTTCCAGCACGGCGACATCCTGCATGCCATGATGCGCGTCGACGCCACGCATGAAATCTCCGCAGTCCTGTCCAAACCTCCGGTGAAGGAGTCCGAATGAAGGTCGTCATTGCCGGCGCCGGCAGCGTCGGCTCCTCGATCGCCCGTGAACTGCTGTCCAATAACCACGACATCCTGCTCATCGACCAGAAGCCCGAAGTGATCGGCCGCAGCGGGCTCAAGGGGGCCCGCTGGCTGATCGGCGACGCCTGCGAGATCACCACGCTGCGCGACGCGAAACTGGAAGAGGCCGACGTCGTCGTGTCCGCCACGGGCGATGACAAGGTGAACCTCGTGGTGTCCCTGCTGGCCAAAAGCGAGTTCGGCGTCGGCCGCACCGTAGGCCGGGTCAACAACCCGAAGAACGACTGGATGTTCGACGATTCCTGGGGAGTCGACGTCGCCGTCAACACTCCGCGGCTCATGACGGCCCTGGTGGAAGAGGCCGTCGAAATCGGCGACCTGGTCCGCCTGCTGACGCTGCAGACCGGCGTGGCCTCGATCGTGGAATTCACCGTCCCCGGGGACTCGCCCCTGATCGGCAGCACGCTCGGCTCGGTGGACTGGCCCCAGGACGCGACGGTGGTCGCCATCCTCCGCGACGATGCACCGATCACCCCGAGTGCCGACGACGTGATCGAGGCGAGCGACGAACTGTTCTTCGTCACCACGATCGCGGCCGAACAGGAACTGCGCTCAGTCCTGCTCGCCCGCCCGGCCGGCGCTGCCGCCGGCGATGGTGCTGTCGGCCGGGCGTGACACCAGCCAGGCCAGCCACAGCCCGAGGGCATAGAGCGGCAGGCCCATGACCAGCCGCGCCGTGCCGAGCGCGACCAGGCCGTCTTCGCCCATGAAATAGAGCGGTACCTGCACCAGCAGGCGCAGCACCAGGACCGAGGTGACGATCCAGGTCGCCAGCGCATACGCCTTCAGCCGGCGCGGGTGCTTCCGCCAGTCGAGGCCCTCCCCGCGGATGAACCCGAACAGCAGCCCGGCGAGCGGCCATTTCACCAGGACGGACACCACCATGCCGACGATGTACGCGGCGTTGGTGATGAAGCCCCAGACGTAGAAGTCCTCGGCACGCCCCGTGCTGTTGGCCACGAAGGCGCAGATGGCCACGCCGACCAGGCCCGAGAAGGCCTGCGTCACGGTTCCGCGCTGGATGAGCCGCAGCACGGTGAAAACGGCTGCAGTGCCGAGGGCGCCGATCAGGGCCGGGCCAAGGTCGCGGCTGACGGTGAAGACGACGAGGAAGATGATGCCGGGCAGGACACTCTCGACGAGGCCGCGGACCCCGCCGATGGATTTGAGCACGTCGATCTGCCCGTCGTCGCGCCGCTCCATGCCGGCCTTGGCGGCATAACTGCCGGCCAGGTCCGACAGGGACTTCTCGGGTTCGTCCCGCGGTGCGGGCTGTTCAGTCATGACTCGTTCTCCAGCAGGCTCAAGATCTCGTATCCCGGGTTGTACATGGTGGGCAGGCCGTCGACTTGGGAGACCATGCCGTCGAACCCCAGCCGGATTCCGGCGTCGATTCCAGGCACCTTCCGCTGGCCGAGCCAGACCAGGCGGATCCGGCCCCGCCGGGACGCCGCCTTGGTCCCCGTCTCGGCGCCTGGCAGCTCGGAGACGACGACGGCGGAGAAGCTCGGGGCCTCGCCCGCGGGCAGGATGGTGACCGACTCCACGAAGCCGGCCGAACGGATCCGCCCGCGCTCCGGCAGCCGGTCCAGCGGCACCGTCGCCGCTGCCGCCCGCAGCCGTGCACCGGAATCAACCAATGTGGGTGATCTCCGGCCCGCGTTCCGGCGCGCCGAGCCCGGGCTTGGCTTCCGGTTCGGGCTGCGGCGCGGCCTCCTTCGGGAGGCGCAGCTGCAGCAGGTCGCGTGGAGGCAGCGGCTGGCTGCCGCGGACCACGACCGTAGAGCGGAACAGGTCTTCCAGGTCGGCGGACTTTTCCCGGTCAAGCGCCGCGGCGCCGCCGATCACTCCGCGCAGGAACCAGCGCGGCCCGTCCACGCCGACGAATCGCGCAACCCGGTAGCCGGTCTTGCCATCCGGCGTCTGCGCCGGGAGCTTGGCGACAACCTCGGTGCCGAGCGGTCCCTCGAGCTCTTCGACCTCGCCGCCCTGCGAACCGACCGAGGCAGCGATCTGTTCGCGGATCTCCGGCCAGAGCGACTCGGATTTCGGGGCGGCGAAGGCCTGCAGCTGCAGGCTCGATCCGGCGAGGTCCAGCGTTACTGCGATGACGCGCTGGGTGCGCTCCTCTACTTCCAGCCGCAGCTGCAGGCCTTCGCGCGGGCGGATCTTCAGGGCGCCAAGGTCCAGGTAGTCTTCCCCGGTGTCCTTCTCGGCGCTGTCGAAGGGCCCGCCGGTACGGAAGGCATCCTTGTCCGGCTGGCCCGCGGACCCGGTTTCACCGCCGGGCTCGTCTGCGGAGGCGGCAACTTCCCCGGTGCCCGCGGCCTCGGTGCCATCGGCAGGCTCGGCAGAGTCGCTGCGCTTCTTGCGGCGCCCAAATACCATCGTGGCTTTCCTCTCGGACTTGATGCGGTTGGCCGGCGGCCGGTGGGCACGCCGGGACGTTTCTTTACTGTGCGGCGGTGAATCCGCCGGTGGATCCGAAACCTCCGGTGCCGCGGACGGAGCCAGGGAGTTCGGCAACCAACTCGAAGGACGCGGTTTCGACGCGCTGGATCACCATCTGGGCGATGCGGTCCCCGCGCTTGAACTCAAGCGCCGCGGAGGCATCCGTATTCAGCAGCGTCACGGCGATTTCACCGCGGTAGCCTGCATCCACGGTGCCGGGGGCGTTCACGATGGTCAGTCCATGCTTAGTGGCAAGTCCGGAGCGCGGGTGGATCAGGGCGACGTAGCCGGCGGGAAGGGCAATCGCCACGCCCGTGGGCACCAGCACGCGCTCCCCCGGCCCGATCCGGAAGTCGATCCTGGTGCGCAGGTCGGCGCCGGCATCCCCGGGGTGCGCATACGAAGGTGCCTCCAGCGCGTCGTCGAGCATTTTCAGCTGAACGTTCAGCGTTGGTTGAATTTCCTGCACTCGTGACCGTTCCTCGTTCGGCGCGGCGAAGCCGCCGCGGGCATTTCCGCACATCACTCTATCCTCTTTGTCCCAGGCCCAGCTACGGCGAGCGTGCCCGGAGGTCCCGCCCAGTGTCCCGATCGCGCCGTCCGCGCAGGATAAGCTGAAACTCATGAGCGCAACACCCTCCCCCGCCGCCGGCCAGCCCACCGGATCCGCTACGGAACCGATCTACCAGGAGCGGCTCTGGCCGAACTTCTGGGTCTGGCTCATCGCAGCGGGCGTTTCCGGAGCGGTGATCTTCGTGCTGGCTCCGATCAGCCTGGCCACCGGCTACATCGCCGCCGTCGTCACGGCCCTGATCCTGGGCTTCCTGCTCTTCATCTCCACGCCGCGGATCACGGTGACCGACCGGAGCCTGCAGGTCGGCCGCGCGCAGATTGAACGCGAATTCATTGGTGCGGTGGAAGGCTTCCGCGGAGACGCCGCCGTCGAACAGCGCGGACCAAAGCTCAACGCCACCGCTTACCAATGCATCCGCGGCTGGATCTCGCCGGTGGTGAAAATCGAAATCACGGACGAGGCAGACCGCACGCCCTACTGGCTGACGTCGACGCGCCGTCCGGAACAACTGGTCGCCGCCCTGGGTCAGCCCTCGCAGTCCTTGCAGTAGAGCAGCCCGTCCTTCTCCTTCGCCACCTGCGAGCGATGGCGGACCAGGAAGCATGAAGCGCAGGTGAATTCGTCGGACTGGGCCGGCATGACGCGGACCATCAGCTCTTCACCCGACAGATCCGCGCCGGGGAGCTCGAATCCTTCGGCGGCCTCCGCTTCGTCTTCGTCCACCACGGCTGACTGTTTGTCGGTCCGGTGCGACTTCAGCTCCTCGATCGAGTCCTCGCTCAGCTCCTCGTCGGGTTTGCGCGGCGCATCGTAGTCAGTGGCCATGATCGTCTTCTTCACGCTCCGGTTCTGTCGCTTGTCTGTGGGTGCGGTCCTCCGCGAACGGAAGCCCGAGGCAGGCTTCCGGCAGGTATGTCAGAGCACAACGCCCGGGGTGCCGGGTTTGTGCCCGCAACGCGAAGATTGTTGCCTACTTGCCATCTAAACGCCAACCCGCGCCGCCGGATCGTAACCGCCGGTCGGCCCGCACGAGCACGCGGCGGGGCCGCCGGCGGAAGGCGCCAGGTGGCCACCGGCCCAGCCAGTCCGCGCCACACCCGCCCAAACAGTAGGAAATAGGCCTCTTCGATGGCAGAGTTTCAGCAGGAATTGTCGTCTGGTGGAGGGTTTTCATGCAGGATCTGCGGCTGGTGGGTGTCCATGAGGATGGCGAACATCTGCTGTTGGGCGGCGAGGGCGGAGAAAGCTACCGCCTGGCCATCGACGAGGCGCTCCGCTCCGCGGCGGCCCGCCCGTCCGTGCGTGTGCCTGCGGCGGAGTCCCCGGAATCCGGCCCCGTGATGTCGCCTCGGGAGATCCAGGCGCGGATTCGCGCTGGTGCTTCCGCCGAGGAAGTGGCCGCCGAATCCGGGGTTTCCATGGAACGCATCCGGCGCTATGAGGGCCCGGTCCTCGCGGAACGCGACTACATGGCCCAGCAGGCGCAGCTGGTAGAGGTCGCCGCCGCCATTCCCGCCCACGAGGGGTACCGGTCCGGCCAGGCCGAGCAGCCGGCCACGCTCGGCGCCATGGTGCTCCATCGCCTCCCGGCCTTTGGCATCGACCCGGACACGCTCGCCTGGGATTCCTGGCGGCGCGCCGACGGCACCTGGGAGGTACTCGCGCAGTTCAGCCTGCCTGCGGAGGCCACCGGGTCGGTCGGCGAGGAACCGCCGGCCCGCTGGATCTACGACCACAGCCGCCGGACCATCCGGAACACCAGCCGGTGGGCGCAGCAACTGAGCGAAATCGAGCCGCTGGACGGCCCGGTTCCCGGCCGGCGCCTGACCGCGGTGGCAGACCGCGTCTTCGACTTCGAAACCGATGCCGAGCCGGAAACGGACGCCCGGGAGGTGTCGCCGGAGGCGCAGGAGGATGCGGATCCGGACAACCTGCTTGAGGTCCTGCGGTCCCGCCGCGGCCAGCGCCTCGGCGTCGACGAGGACGCGGATGATGCCCTGGCGCTGATGCTGAGCCGCGGCGCCGTTCCCGCGGCGCATCCCCGCGACAGCGATTCGGAGGATAGCCCCGCCGCCGCCGAGGAGGGCGGAGAGCACCCGTCCAAGGGCCTTCCGTTCGGGCTGAGCCTCGCTCCCGCGTACGACGGCGGGGGCGACGGTCCGCTCGACCTTCCGGAAGGCGTGAGCACAGAAACGCGCGAGATCACTGTCTCCGGCGCACCCCTTCGCGGCAAGGAGCAGGCAGGGACCGGTCCGGCCGGCGCGGAGGAGGCAGGGAGCGGGCAGGCGGAGACCGGGGACACTGAGGCCAAGTCCGGCTCCGCGGAAGAAGCCGAGGCACAGCCAAAGCGGTCGCTGCGGCCCAAGCGCTCAAGCGTACCGAGCTGGGACGAGATCGTCTTCGGCACCCGGCACGAGTGAGCCGCGGGGCTCAGGGGCGCTTTCGCCGCCCCTGATTCCTTCCGGCCTTGCCCGGCTTGCCCACGGTGGAGCCCAGCACCAGCAGGGGAACGTCCCGTTCGGCCCGGGTCAGGGAACCGTGCTGGCCCACGACCTCGAGGGCGTGCGGAGGAACCCGACGGGTGTCATAGAGGGCGATGGGTTCCCGGGCGGCGATCATGAGGTCGCCGATCCTCGGCAGCACGGACGGCTGGACCTCGCCGTACAGACCGTGCGCAATCGCCTCATCCCGCTCCAGCACCCACGCGTATTTGCCGAACGCCGCCTGCCAGGCTTCCGCCAGCTGCTCCCGGTGCCGGTCGCCGGCGTCGGGCGCCAGGTACAGGTGGACCATGCGCGGTTCCCCGCCGGTGTGCCGGACTCCCGCGACCAGCGCCGGATCCTGGGAGTAGTCGTACCGCTGCCCGGCGGCCACGTCGAGCATTCCGTGGTCAGCAGTCAGCAGCAGGAGCGTGTCCGCGGGAAGCTGCCCCGCCAGGCGGCGCAGGTGCGAGTCCACTTCTTCCAGCGCGTTGCCCCACTCGGCTGACGCACAGCCGTGCCGGTGGCCGGCCTTGTCCAGCTCGTTGAAGTAGAGGTACACGAGCACCCGCTCGTGCTCCGATAGTGCCTGCGCCGCTGCAAGTGTGCGGGCATGTCCCGAGGTGGCCGGGACGAAGGAGCCGCCGCGCAGGGCCGCCCGGGTCAGGCCGGACTCCGCGAACCGGGGCAGGCTGACGGTGACCACCGGCAGCTCCGCGGCGACACGTTCGAAGACCGTCGGGTTGGGCTGCCAGCGCAGCGGGTCCACCCCGGCATCCCAGCCTCCGAGCTGGTTGACGACTTTGTCCTGGTCCGGGTCGAGCACGTCGTAACCCGCCAGCCCGTGGGAACCGGGAGCCAGGCCCGTACCGAAAGTGGCCAGGGCGGACGCCGTCGTCGATGGAAAGGCGCTGCTCAGCGTACGGGAGTTCTCCATTGACCGGCGCAGGAAGGGCGCGTGGCCGCCGCGCTGCTTGAGGAGCGCTTTGCCGAGTCCGTCCACCAGCACCACGCAGATCCGCCGGGCCGCCGGCAGCGCGAGCGTGTTGGCAAAGCCGGGCACGCCAAGCGAGGCGGCGGCACTCGTGAAGATCTCCGCGACACTGTCCCGCCCGTAACCGGGAGCGGGCGGCAGCACATCCAGGTGCCGTACCATTCCTAGCGCTGGTGGTGGCCGCGGGACAGCCGGGTTCCGAGCCGGCGCGGCTGCACCGGGTCCACCATCCTGGGCAGCGCGGGCGGCGCCGTGTTCACCTTCCGCAGGGCACGGGCGAAGGCCTTGGCGTTCTGCACTGCCTGCGCTCCGTCCGCTTCCGAGCTCACCCTCAGGACGATGTCTTCCTGGACGATGTTGCCGGTGTAGCCGTGGTCCGCTTCGCACTGCGGATCGGCGCAGCCGGCAGGTCCCATGTCCAGGCGCTGGCCGCCGGACCAGGCGATCGCCAGGGTCAGCTCGCGGGCCTGGTCGGAGGGCTTGTAGTCCTGCGGCTGGGCGTAGATGTAGCTGAGCACTACCGAGCGGATCTGGCTGACCGGCACGGATTCCGTGGAAATCTGCGCGACTACCTGCTCGCCTTCCTCGTCCAGCTGCTGGTCGTCCACGTGGGTGATGACGAGCATATCGTCGGTCAGGACCAGCACCGTGATGTGCCGGTGGACCTCGTTGCGGTCGAAGTGGGTCTCCAAATGGACCAGGTGGGACAGCGGCTCGCGTCCGTCGAGCGCATCGTGAACCACGTCGGCCACCATGACCGGGTAGAAGCCGGCACGGTTAAGGTCCTCGTCGAGGCTGCGTTCTTCAGTGGTTGGCGAATGGCTCATGAATTCCATTCTGGCCCAGCCGCCGGGTGATTGCGAACCCGGGCTGCCCTCGGCACCGGCCGGTACCGGGACCGGATCGGCGCCGGTCCGGTCAGTCCCGCATGGCCCGGCGCGCGCTGTCGGTCCGCTGCGCGTAGTTGCCCAGCCGCAGGTCGGCGCTCAGCACGGTGAGGCCCTGCGGCGAGACCAGGACCGGGTTGAACTCCAGCAGCGCTATCTCCGGGTGGTCGTCTTTCATCAGCGCCACCCGGTTGACCAGGTCTTCCAAGGCTGCCACGTCGACGGCGGGCAGGCCCTGGTAGCCGAACAGCTTGGGGGCAGCACGCGGGCTGCGGATCAGGTCCGCGACGTCGACGGAGGTCAGCGGCGGAATGCGGTGCGACCAGTCGCCCAGCAGGTTGACTGCGTCCCCGGACAGCCCGAAGGAGACGACCGGCCCCAGGAGCGGGTCCTCGATCGCCCGGACGGTGCAGGACTGGCCGGACGGCGCCATGGACTGGATCTCCAGCCCGATGTCCCCGAACGGGCGGAGCACCTCGCGCATGTGGTCGATGTTCCGCCGCAGCGAATCGGCGTCGACAATGTTCAGCCGGACACCGCCGAGGTCGAGCCGCTGGCGCAGCCTGTCGTCCATTGCCTTCAGCGCCACCGGCCAGCCCAGCCGGTCCGCCGCCGCGACCGCCTCGTCCGCCGTGGAGAACGCAGCCGACGGGAGCACGCTGATGCCGTAGCAGCCGAGCAGTTCGGCGGCCTGCCCGGTGGTGGTCTGCACCAGGTGGTCGCCCGCAACACCCTCGAGCAGCGCATCGATCATGTCCGCCGCGCGGTCCCGCTCCAGGCCGCTCGGTTCCACGACCTCGCCCTGGTCGCGTCCCAGCCATTCGGTGTAGCGCACCACGGCGGCCAGCGCCTCGATGCCGTTGCCGGGGCTGGAGAACGTCGGCAATGCGGGCTGGCGCGCCGAGCCTTCCTCCGCCGTTTCGGCCGCGAGCAGCCCCTCCGCGACCGCCTGGGGATCCAGGACGCCGGTGAAGGCGGCGATGACCGGCTTGCCGGCCTCCTCTCCGCAGGCCCGCAGGACCTGCGCGATCTCGCCGTTGTCAAGGCCGTTCACGGGAAGCAGCGTGATGAAGACCGTATGCACCTCCGGAAGGGCCAGCGCCTCGCGCACCTTGCTGCGGAGCAGCCCCAGGGCCTCCGAGCGGGCGGCATCGAGTCCGAGCGACGTCGCCAGGTGCACCACCTGCAGCTGGTGGGTGGCCGCCGCGTCCGCAATGACCTTGCCCAGCGCCAGCGAGTTGCTCAGCACCGCGACTCCCGGCCCGGCCGGCAGCGGCTGGCTGACCACAATCTGGGCCACGTCCATCAGCTGCTCGTAGGTGTCGACCCGTACCACGCCGGACTGCCGCATCATGGCGTCGAGCGCGCCGCCGGGCGCCTGCGTGGTCCGCACATGGTGTCCCGGCGGCAGCTGGAGTCCCATCAGGTCCGACTTCGCGACGATGACCGGCTTGCTGCGGGAGAGCCGGCGTGCGATCCGGGAAAACTTGCGCGGGTTGCCGAAGGACTCAAGGTAGAGCCCCACGGCGCCCGTCGCCGGATCATCCTCCCAGTACTGCATCACGTCGTTTCCGGAAACGTCCGCCCGGTTGCCGGCAGAGAGCGTCGACGACAGGCCCAGGCCGCGGCGGTTGGCGGCGGCGTACAACATCACCCCGATGGCGGCCGATTGGCTGAACAGGCCCAGCCGGCCCCGCGGCGGCAGGTGCGGCGCCATCGACGCGTTGAGCGTGACGGCCGGGTCGGTGTTGATGATGCCGAGCGACGCCGGCCCCACCACCCGCATGCCGTTCGCCCGGGCATTGCGGACCAGCTCGCGCTGCCGGGCCAGTCCCTCCTGCCCGGTGTCCGCGAAGCCGGCCGTGGCGACAATCAGCCCCTTCACACCGGCGTCGGCGCATTCCTGCACGACCTTGAGCACCTGGTCGTAGGGCACCGCGATAATGGCCAGCTGGACGGGCTCGGGCACCTCGCCGATCGTGCCGTAGGAGATCATCCCGCCCAGTTCCAGCGCCTGCGGGTTGATCGCGTAAACCGGACCGGTGAAGCCGCCCTCGACGATGTGTTCCAGCAGGGCGTAGCCGATGCTGCCGTATTCCCGGCTGGCCCCTATGACGGCCACGGACGACGGCGCCAGGAGGCCGGCGACGCTGCGTGCCTCCGCGCGGTGCTCGCGTGATTCCATCACGGCGCGGGAGCGTTCCGTCGGGTCGATGTTGAATTCGAGCATGACAACGCCGTCGTCGAAATGCCTCCGCACCTCGTAACCGGCGTCGTTGAATACCGTGACCATCTTGCGGTTCTCCGGCAGCACCTCAGCGGAGAAACGGCGGATGCCGTTTTCGCGCGCCGCCGCGGCGAGGTGCTCCAGCAGGATGGAGCCAAGGCCGCGGCCCTGGTGGCTGTCCGCGATGTTGAAGGCGACCTCCGCCTCGTCCGGGTCGTCCAGCCGGTCGTAGCGGCCGATACCGATGATGTCCCCGGCGATGGTGATGACGAAGGCGACCCGGCTGTGGTAATCGACGTTGGTGAAACGGTCCAGTTCGCGCGAGCTAAGCTTCGCCTTGAAGGTGAAGAAGCGCAGGTAGATCGAGCTCTCCGACTGGCCCATGTGGAACGCCTGTAGCGCCGGTCCGTCCTCCGGGACGATGGGCCGCAGGTGCGCGGTCCCCCCGTCACGCAGCACGACATCGGCCTCCCAGTAGTCCGGATAATCCCGGGTTTGCGCCTCTTGAGCCATAAACTCACTTTAACTGCTTCAACAGATGTAAGGACCCGATCTCTCCATATGGCCCGCCGACCCAAGCCCTCTGCCCGCGAGGCACTGCCCGAAGACCTCGTCGAGAACATCGTCGATATCGATGTCACCTCCGAGATGGAAGTCTCTTTCCTCGAGTACGCGTACTCGGTGATCTACTCCCGGGCGCTGCCGGACGCACGCGACGGGCTGAAGCCGGTCCAGCGGCGCATCCTGTTCATGATGTCGGAGATGGGCCTGCGTCCGGACCGCGGACACGTGAAGTCCGCCCGCGTCGTCGGCGAAGTCATGGGCAAGCTGCACCCGCACGGAGACACCGCCATCTACGACGCGATGGTCCGCATGGCCCAGGACTTCGCCCTGCGCATGCCGCTGATCGACGGGCACGGCAACTTCGGCTCCCTCGACGACGGACCCGCGGCCCCGCGGTACACCGAGGCGAGGCTGGCGGCTCCGGCGCTGGCCATGACCAACCACCTGGACGAAGAGGTCGTCGACTTCATCCCCAACTACGACAACCAGTTCATGCAGCCGGAGGTCCTCCCGGCCGCCTTCCCGAACCTCCTGGTCAACGGATCCTCCGGTATCGCCGTCGGCATGGCCACCAACATGGCCCCGCACAACCTCGGCGAGGTCATCGCCGCCGCCCAGCACCTGATCGCCAACCCGGACGCGCAGCTGGACGACATCATGGCCTTCGTCCCGGGTCCGGACCTGCCCACCGGAGGCAAGATCGTCGGGCTGGACGGGATCCGCGACGCGTATGCCACCGGCCGCGGTTCCTTCAAGACCCGTGCCACCGTGCAGGTCGAGCAGATCTCCGCGCGCCGCACGGGCCTGGTCGTCACCGAGCTGCCGTACCTGGTGGGTCCGGAAAAAGTGATCGAGAAGATCAAGGACGCGGTCACCTCCAAGAAGCTGCAGGGCATCAGCGATGTCGTGGACCTGACGGACCGCCACCATGGGCTGCGCCTGATCATCGAGCTGAAGAACGGCTTCAACCCCAACGCCGTGCTCCAGCAGCTGTACCGCTACACGCCGATGGAGGATTCCTTCGGCATCAACAACGTCACGCTCGTCGACGGCCAGCCACGCACCCTCGGGCTGGTGGAACTGCTCCAGGTCTACGTGGACCACCGCATCGGCGTCGTCCGCCGCCGCACCACGTTCCGCCTCGGCAAGAAGAAGGACCGCCTCCACCTGGTCGAGGGCCTGCTGATCGCCATCCTGGATATAGACGAGGTCATCCAGATCATCCGGTCCTCGGACGAGACCGCGCAGGCCCGGGAGCGGCTGATGGGCGTCTTCGACCTGACCGAAATCCAGGCCAACCACATCCTGGAGCTGCGCCTGCGCCAGCTGACCAAGTACTCGCGCATCGAACTGGAGAAAGAGCAGGAGGAACTGCGCCAGGCCATCGCCGAGCTGGAGGAGATCCTCGCTTCCGAGCCGAAACTGCGCAAGCTGGTCTCCGACGAACTGGGCGAGGTCGCCGCCAGCTACGCCACGCCGCGCCGGACGGTGCTGCTGGAAAGCGAAGCCACCGCCGCGCTCGCCGGTGCCGCCCCCGCCCCGGCGGGCAGGAAGGCTCCGGTGCAGCTGGAGATCGCCGACGACCCGTGCTGGGCCATCCTCTCTGCCTCGGGCCAGCTCGCCCGCACCGCCGACCAGCAGGAGCTCATGGACGGCGGACAGCGCATCAAACATGATGTGTTCACTTCCGTGGTCCGCACCTCGGCCCGCGCGGAAATCGGCGCCGTCACCTCGCTCGGCCGGATGCTCCGGCTGCAGGTGGTGGACATGCCGACGCTCTCTCCCGGCTCCGGCACGCCCAACCTCGCCGGCGGCGTCCCCGCCCGGGAGTTCATCACGCTGGCCAAGGGCGAGACGCTCGTCGCCCTCGCGCCGCTCAACGCCGTGCTGGCCCTCGGCACCGCCCGCGGCATGGTAAAGCGGGTCAGTCCCGATTACCCGCTGAACCGCGAAGACTGGGAGATCATCACGCTCAAGCCGCAGGACCACATCATCGGAGTCTGTGCCGCGCGTGAGGACGAGGACCTGGTGTTCCTGACCCGGCACGCCCAGCTGCTGCGCTTCCCCGCATCGACGGTCCGGCCCCAGGGCCGCACCGCGGGCGGCGTGAACGGGATCAAGCTGGGCGACGAGGACTCGGTGCTCTTCTTCGGCGCGGCCGACCCGACGGACGACGCGGCCGTCGTCGTCACCATCGCGTCCGCGTCCGCCGCACTGCCCGGCACCTCCCCCGGCTCAGCCAAGGTCACGGCGCTGGCTGAGTTCCCGGCCAAGGGCAGGGCCACCGCCGGCCTGCGGGCGCACCGTTTCCTCAAGGGCGAAGACCAGCTCAGCCTCGGCTGGGCGGGCCACGGTCCGGCCAAGGCCTCTACGTCAGCCGGCGTGGTCCGGACGCTGCCGGTGGAACACGGGCGCCGGGACGGCTCCGGCGTCCCGCTCTCGCAGCCAATCGACGCGGTCGGGCCCGCGCTCGGCTGATCCGCGGGGCCATCGGGCCGGCGGGTCAGGTGAGCGGCAGCTGCCAGGCGAAGTCTCGCTTGGTCGGCTCGTATCCCATCCGGGTGTACAGGCCGAGGGCACCGCTGGGATTCTCGGTGTCGACGCCCAGCCCGGCATGCGCGATACCGGCGGCCCGGAACCGGCGCATCGCTTCGGCCAGCAGGGCCGGGGCGAACCCTCGTCCGCGCCAGGCCCGGCGCACGCCGAGCAGGTCGGTGAAGCCCTCGTCGTAGCCGGACTGCTTGCGGTAGTCCGGGTCGAAGCTCGCCAGCTGGTAGGCCACGGTCTCGCCGGTGGCCGCCTCGACGACCGACATGCTCCACGCCGGCTTGAGCTGGGGGTGCTCCACGGTGAACTTCCAGCGCTGCCGGTCGCGCGGTTCGCTGCCCCAATGGTCGGCGAACGCCTCGTTATGGGCGAGCCGCACGGCCTCGCTGTCCGCCGGGTCGAGGGTGCGGAAGACGTAGCCCTCGGGCAGCTGCAGGTCGGGAATGCCGACGTCCAGGGACCGCGTCATCTCGGTGAAGTACCGGACTATGCAGGCACCGGCGGCCCGCATCAGCGCGGTGTGGCCGGCGTTCTGTTCCTCGGTGTAGGTCCGCAGGACCCCGCCGGAAATCCCGGCGGCCGCAAAACGGGCCCGCTGGCAGTCCGCCTGCCAGGCGTAGAGCGCCCGGCCGATCCCGCGGCGCCGCCACTGCGGATCCACGCCGCCCCAGGTGTACGCGACGGCCGATCCGGCGTTGCCATGGACCCGCCCGACGGCACGCAGCACGCCGCCGTCGTCGAAGCCTGCCGCTGTGGTGGCGGCCGGGTCGTTGTGCGCGCTGTCGAAGACCTCTTCAAGGTCCGCCCGGGTTTCGCTCCACACCGGCTTGTCCGCCTCGGCCATGCGCCCGATCAGTGCATGCCACGTGTCGATATCGGCGGCGGTGAGGGCCCGCCAGGACAGGCCGTGGTCGGGAAAGGGCGGCGGCGCGGCGATCGTCATGTCCTTCAGCGTAGGACAGCTGCCTCCGCCGCGGTACCCAGCTCCAGGATGCGCGGACAGGCGGCCGCCTCGTTCGGATCATGCGTCACCATGACCACGGCCTTTCCCGCGAGGGCGGTCCGCAGGTCGGCCAGCAGGCTCGCGGCCGACTCCGGGTCCAGGTGCGCTGTCGGCTCGTCCAGCAGCACCGCATCCGCTTCCGTCAGCAGCGCCCGGGCTACGGCGACGCGTTGGCGCTGGCCGCCGGAGAGGAAATGTCCGTCCGGTCCCAGCCGGGTGTCCAGTCCCTGCGGCAGTGCCGCGGTGAAGTCTGCGAGCCCGACGGCGGCAAGCGCCGCCCGCATTTCGGCGTCCGACGGCGGGTTGCCGCGTTCCCTGGCCAGCAGCAGGTTGGCCCGCAGGCTGGAATTGAACAGGTGGGCCTCCTGGGGCGTCCACGCGATCCGCCCGGCCAGTCCGGCGCCGGCCTCGACCGGAGCTCCGTTGACCAGGTAGTCGCCCCGGCACAGCGGCAGGAACCCCAGCAGCACGCCGAGCAGCGTCGACTTGCCGCTGCCCGAAGGGCCGGTGACGGCGAGCCAGTCCCCCGGTGCCAGGTCGAGTTCCAGTCCGGTGAAGACCGGCTCCGCCTGCCCGGGATAGGCGTAGCCGGCGCCGCGCAGCTGGAGCGAGGCCACTGGCCCGCCCGCCGCCTCGGGCCGGGCGCCGGCAGCTGCACCCGCCTGGGCCGCCTGGGGTGCCGTTCGCCCGGGCAGAGGTTGCTGGTCGGCGCTGCCCAGCTCCGGCAGCACCCGCCCGCCCAGTTCGCGCCAGGCGCCCCACTGATGGGCCGCGGCGTTCACCGCCACGAACGGCTCCACCAAGGCCAGCTGCATGAGGATGACCACAGCCGCAGCCCCCGGATCCGTCCCGCCGGCCGAACCGATCATGGCCAGGGCCGAGAGCGAGCAGGCCAGGACGATAATGGCCTGTCCCAGCCCCTGCGCCCAAGCACCCCTCCGGAGCACCGCCGTCGTCTGCGCTTCCAGTTCGCGTGCCCGCGCCAGCAACGGTCCCGCTGCCCGGTTGGGTGCCAGGTCCGGCGCCGCCTGCAGCAGCCGGGTAAAGGCGCGCAGCGTCCGGCCCTTCAGCTCCACGCTGGCCGCCTGGCCGGACCGGTCGGCCCACCGGGTTACCGCCGGTGCGAGGCCGAGCCCGGCGGCGGCGAGCAGCACCTGCCAGCCGAGCCCCGCCGGCATCAGCAGCCAGGTCGCGATGCACGACGCGGCTGCCGTCAGCAGGCCGACCAGCGGCGCGAATACCGCCCGCGGTGCCACGTCGCGCAGTTCGTCGACGTCGCCCACCAGCTTCTCCAGTGCCTCGCCGCCGCGCGCGAGCTTGCGCCATCCGGCCGGGCGCTGCTGCAGCCCGTTCCAGAGCCGGATCCGCAGCCGGTCGGTGGCGGCGAAGACGGCATCGTGCAGCCGCAGCCGCTCGTGGTAGCGCAGCACCGCCCGGCCGATGCCGAAGAACCGGACCCCCACAATGGCGGTCATCAGGTGCAGGATGGGCGGCTGCTCGCTCGCCCGGACGATCAGCCAGCCGGACAGCGCGGTCAGGGCGACGCCGAAGAGCGTGGCGCCCAGCCCGAGGAAGAGCGCCGCGACGAACCGCCGGCTCCAGGGCTGGAGCATAGCGAGATTCCGCCAGAGCGGAACCCGAGGCCGCTCCGAGGAGGCCCCGTCATGTCCCCCGGACGCTGGCCGGACGGCCGCTCCGGGCTGCCACGCCGGCTCCTGCGCGGCGCTCTCCCGCGGACCGTCCGCCGGCAGGGCACCCTCGTACCCGGCGGCGCCTTTCCGCCCGGCGGGCGACGGACCGGCCTTGGGCCGCGCACCCCGGACGCCGCTTTCCGCGCCGCCGCGGGCGGGATCCACGGGCACGATCAGGTCGGCCAGCCGCGCGGTCTGCGGATCGTGCGCCACCAGCACGGTCGTCACGCGGCCCCGCAGGCACGCGAGCGTCCGCTCGATGGCGCGCGCGCTCGCGTCGTCCACGTGCGCGGTGGGTTCGTCGGCCAGCAGCACGCTGACGCCGGGGACGTGGCCGATCCTGGCGAGGGCGCGGGCGACGGCGAGCCGCCGCAGTTCGCCCGGGCTGAGTTCGCCGGTGCGGGCGTCGATGAGGTGGGCGGCGTTGACCTCGGCCAGCACCTCCACGGCGGCCTCCCGGGCGGCCTGTCCGTGCAGCCCCGAGTACAAGGCGATTTCCGCCGCGACGGTCTCTTCCGCCGCCACCGGATGCTGCGGGATCCATGCAATGCCGTCCCGGTCAACGCCGCTGACGGTGCCGGACACGGCGGCCTGCGGTCCGTCCTGCCGCAGCCCGGCGAGCACTTCCAGCACCGTGGTCTTGCCGCTGCCGCTCGGCCCGGCCAGGAGCGCGATGCTCCCGGCCGGCACCGTGAAGCCCAGGCGCTCGACGGCGGGCAGTTCCCGGTCCGGATAACGGACGGACAACCCGCCCACCTGCAGATCGGACGTGCCTGGCAGAGGCGCCGCGGTGAGGCCCGGCCGCGACTGTCCCGCGGCGCGGGTCAGTGCTGCACCCTCGTCGGCGGCCACCAGCGGGCGGCCGGCCGGGGCGTGCAGGACCGCGTTGCTGCGCTTGAGCGATTCCAGCCCGTCCTCGCTCGCGTGGTGCGCCGTGCCGAGGTCCCGCAGCGGCTGGAAGCACTCCGGGGCCAGGATCAGCGCGAGCAGGCCCGCCTCGAGGCCCATCTCGCCGTGGACCAGCCGGACGCCGATGAACACCGCCACCACGGCGACGGAGATCGTCGAAATCAGCTCGAGCGCCAGCGAGGACATGAAGGCGACGCGGAGCGTGTCCATGGTGCGGCTGCGGTAGGCCGCGGCCATGTCCGCCAGCGCCCGCGTCTGGGCGGACGCCCGTCCCAGGCCCACCAGCACCGGCAGGCCGCGGGCCAGCTCCACCAGCTGGTCCGAGAGCCGCTGCAGCGCCTGCGCGGCCTGGCTGGTGCGGTCCTCCGTGTGCAGGCCGATCAGGACCATGAACACCGGCACCAGCGGCACGGTCAGCAGCACCACCAGGGCGCTGGTGAAGTCGGCTCCCAGGATCCGCAGGCCCACCAGCAGCGGAACGACGGCGCAGCCCACCAGGGCGGGCAGGAACTTTGCGTAGTAGTCATCCAGCGCGTCCAGTCCGCGGGTGGCCAGCACGCTGAGCGCCCCGCTGCCCGGACTGCCGCCGGCTCCCGTCGCGCCGCCGTCGTTGATGACCCGCTCGGCGAGGGCGGCCCGCAGCTGCGCCTTGACGCCGGCGACGGCGCGCTGGGACAGGACTTCCTGCCCCCAGGCCGCGACGGCCCGGAGAAGGGCCCCGGCCGCCGCCTCGGCCACCACGGCGTTCCAGTCCGGGCCGCCGCCGGCCAGCCCGGCCACGCCGGCCGCCACGGCCTGGGCGAGCAGGACGAGTCCGGCCGCCTTGGCTGCGGCCAGGACGCCCAGCAGGTAGAGCGCCCGCTTGCCCGCGGCGCCGACCGGGAGCAGCGGCTTCACTGCGGAACGACGGCGTGGGCGGCCGGGATGGATTCGGCGCTGACGCGCTTGCGGAATACCCAGTAGGTGTAGCCCTGGTAGACCAGCACGGCGGGGATGCCGAACGCCCCGATCACGCTCATCACGCCCAGCGTGTAGTCGGACGAGGACGCATTCTCAACGGTCAGCGAGAAGGCCGGGTCGAGGCTCGAGGGCAGCACGTTGGGGAACACGGCGGTGAAGATGGTGGTGGTACCGGCAACCAGGAAGATCCCGAGTCCGGCGAAACTCAGCCCGTCCCGCTCCCGCCGGGCCAGCAGCCATGCCGCCGCGGCACCCAGCACCGCCACCGTCAAAGTCACCCACGTAACGGGCTTGCCGCCGGCCAGCACCACGAGGATCGCCCACAGCGCCATCGGGAGCAGGGCCACCGGCAGCCAGCGCAGCAGCAGCCTGCGCGCCCGCGCCCGGATGTCGCCGTCGGTCTTCAGGACCAGGAAGGCTGCGGCGTGGACCAGGCAGAACAGCACGACCGCCAGCCCGCCGAGCACCGCGTAGCCGTTGAACCAGGCGAACGGGCCGCCCACCCGGTCGCCGTTCGCGTCCAGCGGCAGGCCGGTGGTGGTCAGCGCCAGCATCGCGCCCACGCCGAAGGCCGCCACGAAGGAACCGAGCGCGATGGCCCAGTCCCAGCTGCTCCGCCAGCGCGGCGAGTCGTGCTTGCCGCGGTACTCGATGGCCACCGCGCGGAAGATCAGGGCCAGCAGGACCAGCACCAGCGGCAGGTAGAGGCCGGCGAAGAGCGAGGCGTACCAGTGCGGGAACGCGGCGAAGGTCGCGGCGCCGGCGGTGATCAGCCACACCTCGTTGCCGTCCCAGACCGGCCCGACGGTGTTGAGCAGCACCCGGCGGTCCGTGTTGTTCCGGGCGAAGCCGCGCATCAGCATGCCGACGCCCAGGTCGAAGCCTTCAAGGAACAGGTAGCCGGTCCAGAAGAAGGCGATGATGATGAACCACAGAGTGGGCAGGAAATCCATGTCAGCTCTCCAAGATGTTCAGGTGGCGCACGTTGCGGCCGGCGGAATCAGTACGCGAAGGCGAGGACATCATCGTCGTCCTTTCCCTTGCCGCTGCCGGCGTCATCGTCCCGGTGCGCCAGCACTTCGGGCATCGCCGAGGGGACGCCGCCCTTGCAGTAGGCGAAGAGCAGCTTGACCTCCACCACCAGCAGCACGCCGTAGACCAGCGCGAAGGCGCAGAGCGAGAAGACCAGCTCCGCGAGGGAAACCCCCGGCGAGACCGCGGCGGCAGTGAACATGAAGACGTTGTCGATGCCGTTGGGATCAGGGTTCGGCGCCACCACGAAGGGCTGGCGGCCCATCTCGGTGAAGATCCAGCCGGCGGAATTCGCCCCGAACGGCGCCAGGATGCCGAACACTGCCAGGCGCATCAGCCACTTCGACTCGGGGACGGTCCCCTTGCGGGCAATCCAGAGGGCCACCAGCGCGGCTCCGGCGGCAAGCATGCCGAAGGTGATCATCATCCGGAAGCCCCAGTACGTGACCTCCATGACCGGAACGTAGTCGATCTCGGTCCCGGCGCGCTCGCCGTAGACGGGGTTGTCCGGCAGGTGGGTGCCGAAGCTGTCCTGGTACTCGGGAATCAGGGTATTGATGCCGCGGATGTCGGTGGTGAAATCGCCGTTGGCCAGGAAGGACAGCAGGCCGGGAAGTTCGACGACGGCGACCATGTCGTCGCAGTCGTTGGAACCGAGGTCGCCGACGGAGAGGATGGAGAAGCCCGTGCCGTCGTGGCAAGCCGCCTCCGCCGCGGCCATCTTCATCGGCTGCTGTTCGAACATCAGTTTGGCCTGCAGGTCGCCGGTCAGCGAGACACCGGCGAAGGAGACCATCGCGACGACGGCGCCGACCCTCAGCGAGGTCAGCCAGACTTTGTGGTCGGTGGCGTCGCGGCCGATGGCCGGGTTGCTGCCGACCAGCACCTTGCCGTCGGCGCCGACGGTGTCGATCCCGTCCCGGCGGCGCTTCCACAGGTGGTACCACGCGATGCCGAGCAGGAAGCCGCCCGCCACGGAGAAGGCGCCGAAGAGGGTGTGCGGGTACGCGACCAGCAGGGTGTTGTTCGTCAGCACCGCCCAGATGTCCACCATGACCGGCCGGCCGTCGATCATCTCGACGCCCACGGGATGCTGCATCCAGGAGTTGGCCGCCAGGATGAAGTAGGCCGAGCCCATCGTGGCCAGCGAGGCCGCCCAGATGCTCAGCAGGTGCATGCCCTTGGGCAGGCGCTTCCAGCCGAAGATCCACAGGCCCAGGAAGATCGACTCGACGAAGAACGCGAGCAGCGACTCCAGCGCCAGCGGGGCGCCGAAAACGTCGCCGACGAAGCGGCTGTACTCGCTCCACGCCATGCCGAACTGGAACTCCTGCACGAGGCCGGTGGCCACGCCCATGATGAAGTTGATCAGGAACAGCTTGCCCCAGAACTTGGTCATCCGCAGGTACTGTTCCTTGCCCGTGCGGTACCAGGCCGTCTGCAGGACGGCCACCGTGAGGCCAAGGCCGATGGTCAGCGGCACCATCAGGAAGTGATAGACGGTGGTGATGCCGAATTGCCACCGGGCGACTTCGAGGGCTTCCACATTTTCCCCTTCGACGTGATTTCTACAGAACGTAGAACAAGTTGCTTCTACGGAGTGTAGAACAAATCCGGCAAAGCCTGTAAATTGGATACGGAAGCCACACGGGCGGCGCTCAGGCTGCCGGTGTGGAGTTGTTTTCGGGTGCGGATGAAGGATGTAAATGGCCACTCTTGGAGAGCTGGAACGGGCAGTCATGGATCTGCTGTGGGAGCAGAACGGACGTCCCGAGGGGGAGAACGCGCTGACCGCGAACGAATTGCGCGACAGCCTGGCCCGCAGGGGCGGCACAACCAAAGACGGCAAGGAGCTTGCCGTGACGACAGTGCTGACGGTGCTGTCCCGGCTGGAGAAGAAGAGCCTGGTCCAGCGTGAGCGCGACATCCGCCCGCACCGCTACCGCGCCGTGACCAGCCGTGAGGCACACACCGTGGAGCTCATGCACGAGGTCCTCGGCTCTGCCCGCGACCGCGAGGCCGTACTGGCGGCCTTCATCGGTTCGGTGTCGGCCCAGGAAGCCGAGGCCCTGCGGAAGATGCTGACGGCCTAAACCGCCGTGCGGATCGCATAACCGAGGTGTTCTGGGCCTCCTACCTGCTGGCCGCCCTGGCCGTGATTCTTGCATGGCCGGTTCCGGTCATGCTTTCGCGCGCCCGCTGGCCTGCGAGGGCGCCCAAGACGGCGCTGATCCTCTGGCAGGCGATCGCGCTCGCCGGAGGCCTCTCCATGATCGGCGCGATGCTGACCTGGGGGCTGGAACCGCTCGGCGATAACCTGCTGGCGGGCCTCCGCGGCCTGGCCGCACTGCTGGCCAGCTACCAGCCCGCACCCGGGCTGGACCTGATCCATGTCTTCGCCCTGAGCGCCGCCCTGCTGCTGGGCGTCCACCTCGTCTTCACGCTGCTGCTGACGTACTACCGGATCGCCAAGCAGCGCCACCGGCACCGCACGCTGCTGAACCTGCTGAGCTCCCCGGCCAAGGATTCCCCCAAGACGCTGGTCATCAACCATCCCGCCCCCGTCGCCTACTGCCTGCCCGGTGGCAGCGGATCCGTCACGGTGCTCTCGGAAGGCCTGATGGAACTGCTGACTCCGGCCGAACTTCAATCCGTGCTGCAGCACGAGCGCGCCCACCTGAACCAGCGCCACGACCTCCTGCTGTGGGCCTTCGCGGCGTGGCGCGCGGCGCTGCCCTGGCTGCCCACCTCGCAGCTGGCACAGCGTGCCGTCAACGAACTCATCGAGATGCTGGCCGATGACGCGGCGCTGGAAACCACGGACCGGCCGACCCTCATCCGCGCGGTCGCCCTGGTCGCCGGCGGCGAACGCCCGGCCGGCAGCGCAGCCGGTGCTCCGGCACGGGAACTGCTGAGCCCCGAAGAGGCCCAGGCGCTGACCTCGGCCAACCGGCTGCGCCGGCTGCTCACGCCGATGGCGCCGCTGGGCAGGGCGGCCCAGTCGCTCGTCCTTGCCGGCGCAGCCCTCCTGCTGGCGGTGCCGACCGTACTGCTGCTCGCCCCCGGGCTGGCCGGCTAAGGCACCGGCCTGGGCCCGTCCGGCAGGCCCGCGGACCGGTCAGGCGTCGATTTGTTCGCGGTCGAGCACGGCCGCGCCGGCGATGATGAACTCCTTGCGGGGAGCCACGTCGGAGCCCATTAGCAGGTCGAACGCCCGCTCGGCCGCCTCGGCGTCCTCGATGCCCACCCGCCGCAGGGTGCGGTGCCGGGGATCCATGGTAGTTTCCGCCAGCTGGTCGGCGTCCATCTCGCCCAGGCCCTTGTAGCGCTGGATGGGCTCCTTGTACTTGCGGCCGGACGCCTCGAGGCCACCCAGCAGCTGGTGCAGCTCCTGCTCCGAGTACGTATAGACGATTTCGTTGGACTTCGCCCCGGGATTGACGATCTCCACCCGGTGCAGCGGCGGCACGGCCGCGTACACCCGCCCGGCTTCCACCAGGGGCCGCATGTAGCGGAAGAACAGTGTCAGGAGCAGCGTCCGGATGTGCGCCCCGTCGACGTCCGCGTCGGTCATCAGGATGACCTTGCCGTAACGTGCCGCGTCCAGCTGGAAGCTTCGGCCGGATCCGGCGCCGACCACCTGGATCAACGCAGCGCACTCGGCATTCGAGAGCATGTCGCCGATCGAGGCCTTCTGCACGTTCAGGATCTTTCCGCGGATGGGCAGCAGCGCCTGGTAGTCAGATGAACGGGCGAGCCGGGCCGTGCCCAAGGCGCTGTCGCCCTCGACAATGAATAGTTCGGAGCGGTCTACCTCGGTCGTGCGGCAGTCCAGCAGCTTGGCCGGCATCGTGGAGGTCTCCAGCGCATTCTTGCGCCGCTGGGTTTCCTTGTGCATACGGGCCGAGACACGGGACTTCATCTCGCTGACCACCTTCTCCAGCAGGAGGGCGGACTGTGCCTTGTCGGCCCGCGCGGTGGAGTTCAGCTTCGCGGTGATCTCCTTCTCCACCACCCGCGAGACGATCGAGCGAACGGCCGACGTGCCCAGGACCTCCTTGGTCTGGCCCTCGAACTGCGGCTCGGCCAGCCTGACGGTGAGTACGGCGGTCAGGCCCGCGAAGACGTCGTCCTTCTCGATCTTGTCGTTGCCGGCCTTCAGCTTGCGTGCGTTGGCCTCGACGACCTTTCGGAAGGTCTTGAGAAGGGCCTGCTCAAACCCGGCCTGGTGCGTACCGCCCTTCGGCGTCGCGATGATATTGACGAAGCTGCGCACCGCCGTGTCGTAACCAACGCCCCAGCGCAGGGCCACGTCCACCTCGCACTTGCGCTCGACTTCGGCGATCTTGCTGTGGCCGCGCTCGTCGAGCACCGGCACCGTTTCCTTGAACGAGCCGGCGCCGTGGATCCGCCAGACGTCGGTAACCGCGCTGTCGTTGGCGAGGTACTCCACGAACTCGGCGATGCCGCCGTCGTGCTGGAAAACCTCCTCCACCGGACCGTTCTCCCCCGGCGTACCGGGCTGCCGTCGCTCGTCCCGCAGCGTCACCCGCAGGCCGGGCACCAGGAACGAGGTCTGGCGTACCCGGGACTGCAGCTCCTCGTAGGAGAACTTGGCATCCGGGGTGAAGATCTGGTGGTCAGCCCAGTACCGGATGCGCGTACCTGTCACGCCCCGCTTGGCCTTGCCCACGATGTCCAGCGAAGAGCTCTCCAGGAAAGGCTCGAACTTCGCGTCCGGGCTCGGCGTCCGCCCGGTATCGATGAAGTGGCCCGGCTCGCCTCGCCGGAACGACATCTGGTAGGTCTTCCCACCGCGGTCGACCTGGACGTCCAGCCGCGAGGAAAGGGCGTTGACCACGCTGGCGCCCACGCCGTGCAGGCCGCCCGAGGCGGTGTAGGAACCGCCGCCGAACTTGCCGCCGGCATGGAGCTTGGTGAAAACCACCTCGACGCCGGTCAGGCCGGTCCGCGGCTCCACGTCCACCGGGACGCCGCGGCCGTCGTCATGGACCTCCACCGAACCGTCGCCGTGCAGGATCACCGTGATGTTCTGTCCGAACCCGGCCAGCGCCTCATCGACGGAGTTGTCGATGATCTCCCAGAGGCAGTGCATCAGCCCGCGGGAGTCCGTGGAACCGATGTACATGCCCGGACGCTTGCGGACCGCCTCCAGTCCCTCCAGGACGGACAGGTGCCGCGCGGTGTAGTCGGTGCTCGGTGGGGTCACTTAACCAATACTCCTTGGCAATGCAGGTGGAACAGGAACAGACGCGCTGCCCCGCGGTCTCGGCGCCCGCCGTCGGGCACCCCCCTCTAGGCTAGTCCCCCTCGGGGCCCGGACCCGTTCAACGCACCGCGGACGCGTGGCGGCGAAGGTCACAGCGGGCCCCGGTGACGCAGCGGATACGCGGTCAGCGAAAGTTGCAGGCTTGGACGAAGAAAACGGGCCGCCTGATGGTTGTATGTAGGTACGCACTTGTAAGGAGGTCACCATGACGACAGCAGTAGCTACCCGAGAACTGACCGCAATGGACCGCTGTGACCGCTGCGGCGCCCAGGCCTACGTCCGTGTTGTGTTGGAATCCTCCGGTGGGGAATTGCTTTTCTGCGGACACCACGCCCGTCAGCATGAACCGCAGCTTCGCCCCATTGCGGCCGAGTGGCAGGATGAGACCGGCCGGCTGAGCACCAACGCCGAAATGGCGGCGGAAACGCAGTAGTACTGTGCAGGCGGCCCGGGTCAGCCCCGGTCGCCCACGGGAACAACGGGCCAATAACGACGGGCCAATAACGACGGGCCAATAACGACGGCGCCGGCCTCCTTCTTTCGCGAAGGAGGCCGGCGCCGTCGTTTGCGTGCCTGTCCGGTCCTAGTCCAGGTAGTCCCGGAGGACCTGCGACCGCGACGGGTGGCGCAGCTTGGACATGGTCTTGGATTCGATTTGGCGGATCCGCTCGCGGGTCACGCCATAGACCTTGCCGATTTCGTCTAAAGTCTTCGGCTGGCCGTCGGTCAGGCCGAAGCGCATGGCGACCACGCCGGCTTCGCGCTCGGACAGGGTGTCCAGCACCGAATGCAGCTGCTCCTGCAGCAGCGTGAAGCTCACGGCGTCGGCTGGCACAACAGCCTCGGAGTCCTCGATCAGGTCGCCGAATTCCGAGTCGCCGTCCTCGCCCAGCGGAGTGTGCAGCGAAATCGGCTCGCGGCCGTACTTCTGGACCTCAATGACCTTTTCGGGGGTCATGTCGAGTTCCACAGCAAGTTCTTCGGGCGCCGGTTCGCGGCCCAGGTCCTGCAGCATCTGGCGCTGGACGCGGGCCAGCTTGTTGATGACCTCGACCATGTGCACGGGAATGCGGATGGTACGGGCCTGGTCCGCCATGGCGCGGGTGATCGCCTGCCGGATCCACCAGGTGGCGTAGGTGGAGAATTTGAAGCCCTTGGTGTAGTCGAACTTCTCGACGGCGCGGATCAGGCCCAGGTTGCCCTCCTGGATCAGGTCCAGGAACAGCATGCCGCGGCCGGTGTAGCGCTTGGCCAGCGAGACCACCAGGCGGAGGTTGGCCTCCAGCAGGTGGTTCTTGGCGCGCTTGCCGTCATGCACGATCTGCTCCAGGTCGCGCCGCAGGCGCGTGTCCATGGAGCCGTCGTCCTTGGCGAGCTTCTCCTCGGCGAACAGGCCGGCCTCGATCCGCAGGGCCAGGTCGACTTCCTGCTCGGCGTTCAGCAGGGCGACCTTGCCGATTTGCTTCAGGTAGTCCTTGACCGGGTCCGCCGTTGCTCCGGCGCTGACAACCTGCTGGGCGGGCGCATCGTCATCGTCGGCATCCGAATAGACGAAGCCCGAGCCGCCGGCGGGCTTGGCAGCCGGGGTTTCGTCCTCTTCGACGAGCTCGGCCTCGTCCGTCAGGTCGGGTTCCACCTCGACGTCCTCGTCCTCGACCTCGGAGTCCACCTGGTCTTCATCGGCTTTGGTGGTCTTCTTGGCGCCGGAGGCCTTCTTGGTGGTGGCGGTGCCGGGCTTGCGGCCGCGGCGCTTCGGTGCGGCCGGACCGTCTGCGGCCGTCTTCGCCTTGGCGCCCCTGGCAACCGACGGCGTCGTGGAGGGTGCAGTTGCCTCTTCTGGCGCTGCAGCAGTCTTCTTGTCAGGTGACACAGAGAACCTTTCATATCCGGTCTGCAGTGCTACCTGCGGGTAACACCACTATGACCCTGTCAAGTCCGTGGTGATTTCCAAACGCAGGCCACGGTGCAGGGTCTCCCTTCGGAAACACTCACCATCTCAGCCCTATTCCCCGTTACGGCGAATACATTTGAAACACGGACCCGACCGGGTCTTGGCTCCCATTGTCTCACGACTTGGCGGGTGAAGTGAACGCTCGTCCGACGCTCCGGCCGCGGCAGGACCCGGCGTACGGCGGTCAGGCCGCAGCCGACGGACTCTCTCCCGCCGCCGCGGGCGGCCTGCGCAGCCACGCCGGCAGGGTGCCCAGCCCGAAAAAGCTTTCCAGCAGGCCTGCCAGCCGGTAGTCGGGCGATTCCGCGAGCACGGTCTGCAGGTGCGCGTGGGCCAGCGAGCTGCGGCCCTGGGCCCATTCCAGCCAGGCGAGCATCGTTCCGGCGGCCGGCTTCGCCGCTCCTTCCGCCAACCGGTGCAGCAGGCCCAGCAGTTCCGAGGTCCGGGTCATCCGTTCGCGTTCGACCGGCGGTTTGTAGCTGCCGAGGAGGATGTCGGTGAAGAGGTCGGCGCCGGGTTCCGGACCGCTGCTGCCGGGAAGATACCCGTCGAAGGGAAGCACCCCCATCAGCTCCGGGGGAACGGGCCGCAGAGGATCCACCCGCCCGTGGGCGACCGCACCGTAATAGGCGGCCGCCGGATCGAGGCAGGCCAGAACCAGGACGGCGTCCCGCACGTGGTCCGACTCGAGGCTGGCGAGGAGCACGGACAGCACTAGCGGTTCGGCGGTACCGCTGCTGATCGCCTCGTCCCAGCTCCCCAGCACCCGCATGAAAACACCGCCGGCCTCCCACTCGCCGGCAAAGCCGGCTGCCAGGTCGCGCGCGCGGGCACGGATGGCCGGCGCGGCATCCGGAAGGGCGCCCGAGCGGGCCAGGACGGCCGCCTCCCCTGCGGTCGCGGAGACACTGCTGCCGAGCAGCATCATCTCGAGGTTCACATGGCTCTCCTTGATCCGTGCCGCGGGATGCCCCTGCGGCGGGCAGCATGGCGACGTCCGGCACTGGACGCAGCGGAACGAGTCCGGCCCTACCGCCCAGGCCCCCCGCACCGGCGTCCCCGCAACGCCCAGGAGGTCCTCTAGGAACACTGCGAGCGGCCAATACGCGAAGGCTTCCGTGCCCGCCCCGCCGGTGGCATCCGTGTAGACCACAACCAGCGAACCGTCCGCTTCGGTGTCCGCGCCGAGATAGGACACGGCGGTTTCCGCGAACGCGGCGAGCCGGGCGTCGTCCCCGGCCTCCGGCAGATCCAGCCGAAGCGTGGCGCCGAGGCTTGAACCTCGCATCGACAGCAGCACCAGGCTCTCGCGCGGGTGGAAGGTGAGCTGGTGGGGCACATACCCGAGCACGTCTTCGGCACGGGAGGCCTTGATGTTGATTCTGTTTTTCATGCGGACCACTCTGGCCGCGGGGCGGCGCGGCCGACAGCACCGCCGGAGCCATTGTGGAAGCGCGGCGTCCTCCATGCGGCTGTGGAGGAACGGTCCGCGGGCTACTTGCCGGCGCCGCGTCCACCGACCCGGTTCCGCCGGCGCAGCCGGCCCAGTTCGCGTTCGCGGGCCAAAGCCGTCCTCAGCGGCAGCACCACCGTGCCTTCCTCGGCCAGCCGGTCGCGGACCCGGCGGCGCACGGTGAGCATCGCCAGGCTACCGCCGGCCAGGAACAGGAACTGCAGACTCAGGGCGATGCGAAAGGAGTCGAGGGCGTAGAGATTGGACCCGGAGAATCCGCTCGCGTACAGCGCATCCAGGGTCAGGCCGATGCCGAACATCACGAGCAGCGCTGAGACAAAGCCCCCGACGTTGACGATGCCGGTCGCGGTGCCGGCCCGGCGGATCGGATTGAAGGTGCGTGCGAAGTCGAACGCGATCATGGATCCGGGCCCGCCGACGGCCAGCACCAGGATCAACGCCACGAGCAGCCACAACGGGGCCGGCCCCGGGTACGCCAGCACCACCAGCCAGGCCAGGGCGGTTGCCCCGACGATCAGCAGCACCATCGTCGAACGGCGCAGCGGATGCCGCGCCACCATGCGTCCGATCATCGGGCCGGAGACGAGGGCCACGACCACGAACAGGGACATCAACGCCGAGGCCACGGCAGGAGGCTGCCCCTGGGCGGAAACCAGGAACGGATAGCCCCAGGTCAGGACGAAGACGTTCCCTGCGAACTGGACAGTGAAGTGCGACCACAGGCCCAGCCGCGTGCCCGGCTCTTTCCAGGCCTCCACCAGCGAAAGCCGGGTCTGCCGCAGTGTCGGCGGCAGATCCCGCTCGGCGCCCTCCGGGAAGTCGCGGATCACGGTGACGGCGAGCACGCAGGCCAGCACCGCCAGTGCGGCCACGGAGAGGAACGAGGTGGTCCAGCCCTGCAGGTTGAGCAGGGCGATGAACGGAATCGTGCTGATGAGCTGGCCCAGTTGGCCGAACTGACCGGTCAGCTGCGTCAGCAGCGGAATACGCTTGCCGGTGAACCAGGCCGGCAGCAGCCGGAGCACCGAGACGAACGTCATCGCGTCGCCGGCCCCGACCAGCAGACGCCCCAGCAGGCCCTCGGGAACCGAGGAGGCGAACGCCAGCTGCACCTGTCCGGCACACATCAGGGCCGCCCCGCCGGTGATCATGAAGCGCGAACCGAACTTGTCCACCATCAGTCCGACGGGGATCTGGAGCCCGGCGTAGACCAGCAGCTGGACTACGGTGAATGCCGAAAGGGCGGCGGCCGTCGCGTCGAAGCGCTCGGTGGCGTGGAGCCCGGCTACGCCGAAGGATGTCCGCTGGGTGATCGCCGCCAGGTAGGCGAAGACACCGATCCCCCACACCCACCATGCGCGCCGCGTATCCACATCAGCATTATCGTCACGCGGCGGCCCGGAACTCTAATCGGCCGCGCCGCGGCCGTCCGGCGTATTGCCTGGTCCTGGCGCCTCCGGATCGGCCGGCAGTGCCGCGAGGAAGGCCTCGACCTCGGAGCCGAGTTCGTCGGCGTCCGGCAGCTCGTCGTTGTCCTTGGTCAGCAGGGAGCGCCTGACCTCCCGTCCGGCGTACTCGTCGTAGCGCTTCTCCAGCTTCGTCACGACCTGCTGCACCTCCGCCGAGTCGCTGACCTGCTTCGCGATCTGGGCCCCGACGTCCAGGCCGGCGGCCCGCAGCCGGTCGGTCGGCAGCACCAGGGATGACGCCGCACCGAGGTACTCCATCGCGGCCACGGCGGCCTGCGGGTATTCGGCCTCGGCCAGATAGTGGGGCACGTGCACGGAATAGCCTGCCACCCTAAGGCCGGCTTCGATCAGGCGGATCTCGAGCAGCGCTCCGATGCTGGCCTGCACCTGCGCCGTCGGTTTCCACGCGGTGATGCCATCGATCAGCTCCGCCTGGTTGCCGTGCACGGTGACGCCGATCGGCCGCGTATGCGGGACGGGCATGGGCAGGGCCTGGACCCAGGTCACCAGCCCGACCTCCAGCTGCCGCACCAGCAGGATGACGGCACGGCAGAACCGCTCCCACTGCAGGTCAGGTTCGGCGCCCGTCAGGAACAGGAAAGGCTTGCCCATCCCGTCGAGCAGCCTGTACAGCTCTATCCTGGGCCGCTCGTAGTCGGTGAAATGGTCGCCGACAAAGGAGACGACCGGCCGCTGGCCCCGGTAGTCGATCAACTGGTCGGTGTCGAAGGAGGCAATGAGCACGCTCTCCAGCTGCTCAAGCAGCTCGCTGCCCAACTGCGCGACCACATGTCCCGCCTCGGCGGAGCCGGTGAAGCCCATGACCAGGTCGAGCCCCCGCAGTTCGTCGGCTTCGATTTGCTCCGCGTTCACCGAGAACAACGACTGTGCGTCCAGCAACTTTTCCTCCGTTCGTCTGCGCGGGTCCACGCCGCCTGCAGCCTGCCCGCCCCTCCGCTCGGGAACGGGGCAGCCAAGTACCCTTTGTACCAGCGCAGCATCGCCGCAAATAATTCCGCATGCCTGTGCCGTGCCCTGCTGCGAAGCGGCTACGATCTGATTTGTAGCCGGTGGCCCGCGCACGGGGCGGATCCCCGGCGCATCCGGCGCAGCGGCAACGACGACGGCGACCGCCCCGTCCCGGTGCCGCGGCCATTGGATCTTCCGAGACGAACAGTGAGGACAGCCCTTAGTGATCAAGACCACCGAGCTCAAGATCAATGCCGCGAAGGATCCCCGCAAGGTCCGCTGCGACGCCCTGGTAGTCGCGGTCGGCCAGGGCCCCGACGGCCCCAAGCTGGTGGACGGCTCGCTCGGAGGGAAGGCCTTGCAGGCGCTATCGCGCTCGCTGGGCGTCCTCGGCATAACCGGCGCCGCGGACGAAGTACGGCGGCTGCCGGGGACCGACGAGTTCCACGCCGAAGTCATCGTCTTGGTCGGCATCGGCCGGCTCTCCGGCGCGGAACCGGCAGAGGAGAACCTGCGCCGGGCCGCCGGTTCCGCAGTCCGCCAGCTGCGCGGAACGGGCCACGTTGCCCTCGCCCTGCCCGCGGCGTCCGTCCGGGCTGCGGCCGCCGTCGCCGAAGGCGCCGCCCTCGGGGCTTACGCCTACACCGAGCACCGCTCCGCCAAAGATGCCGGAGACGTCGTCGCCGCCGTCACCGTGGTGACGCCGGCTGCCGGGGAGAAGTCCCTGCCGGCAGCGCTCGAGCGCGCCGCCATTCTCGGCCGGGCCGTCAACGCCACCCGGACCCTGGTGAACCGGCCGCCGAGCCACCTCTACCCCGAAACGTTCGCCGCGACCGCCCGGGACTTGTCGAAGAACCTGCCGGTCAAGCTGACGGTCCTCGACGAAGAGCAGCTGGCCAAGGACGGCTACGGCGGCCTGGTCGGGGTCGGCAAGGGCTCGTCCAGGCCGCCGCGGCTGGTCAAAGTCGAGTACGCACCGGCGCGGGCCAAGGTGAAGCTGGCCCTCGTCGGCAAGGGCATCACCTTCGACTCGGGCGGACTCTCGCTCAAGCCGGCCACCGGCATGACGACGATGAAGTGCGATATGGCCGGCGCCGCCGTCGTCCTTAACGCCCTCCTGGCCATGGCCGAACTGGGCCTGCCGCTCAAGGTGACCGCCTGGCTGTGCCTGGCGGAGAACATGCCCTCCGGCCACGCCCAGCGGCCCTCGGACGTCATGACCATCTTCGGCGGCAAGACGGTCGAGGTGCTCAACACCGACGCCGAGGGGCGCCTTGTCATGGCGGACGGCCTGGCCGCGGCAAGTGCCGAGGAACCTGATGCCCTGATCGACGTCGCCACGCTCACCGGTGCCCAGATGGTGGCGCTGGGCAGCCGGGTGTCCGCGGTGATGGGCGACGACGGAGTGCGCGACGCGGTCAAGGCGGCGGCCGACCGGGCGGGCGAACTGTTCTGGCCCATGCCGCTGCCCGAGGAACTACGTCCGAGCCTGGATTCGCAGGTGGCGGACCTGGCGAACATGGGCGAGAAATTCGGCGGCATGCTCACGGCGGCCATCTTCCTGCGCGAGTTCGTCGGCGAAAGCAACGGACGGAAGATCCCGTGGGCGCACCTGGACATCGCCGGGCCCGCCTTCAACGAGGGGGCACCCTACGGCTACACGCCCAAGGAGGGCACCGGCGTCGCCGTCCGCACGCTCGTGGCCTACGCGGAGGACGTCGTCGCCCGGGCCGGCTGAGCACCCGCCAGCACAAGCTCGTTCCGGCTGTCACAGCACGGGGTGAATCCCGGCACAATCAGGCCCCGCCGGACCTTCATCAAGTAGATGATGGAATATGGGTGGGGCTAAGGTGAGAGTCAAAACATCGAAGATCACTTCACCCATTTCAAACAGCAGGCGTGCAACGGCACGTCCAGAAAAATATCGAGGGAGCGTTCACGTGGCCGATTCGGCAACTGCGCAAGAGTTCGACATCCTGATCCTCGGCGGCGGTAGCGGCGGATATGCCGCGGCGCTGCGTGCCGTGCAGCTGGGATTCTCTGTAGGACTGATCGAAAAGGGCAAGCTGGGCGGTACCTGCCTGCACTGGGGCTGTATCCCCACCAAGGCCATGCTGCACTCGGCCGAACTGGCCGACCACGCCCGCACGTCCTCCAAGTACGGCGTCAACGTCACGCTGGATTCGATCGACATGAGCGCGGTCAAGGCCTACAAGGACGGCATCGTCGCCGGCAAGTTCAAGGGCCTGAGCGGACTCATCAAGATGCGCGGCATCACGGTCATCGAGGGTGAAGGCAAGCTGACCGGCAAGGACACCATCGAGGTCAACGGCACGACCTACACCGGCAAGAACATCATCCTGGCAACGGGCTCGTACTCGAAGACCCTGCCCGGCCTGGAAATCGGCGGCAGGATCATCACCTCGGAGCAGGCCCTGGACCTGACCGAGCTGCCGGAGAAGGCCGTCATCCTCGGCGGCGGCGTGATCGGCGTCGAGTTCGCCTCCGTCTGGAAGTCCTTCGGCGTGGACGTGACCATCGTCGAGGGCCTGCCTTCGCTGGTCCCGAACGAGGACCCGGCCATCATCAAGAACCTCGAGCGCGCGTTCAAGAAGCGCGGCATCAAGTTCAACACCGGTGTGTTCTTCGAAAAGGCCGAGCAGAACGAGAACGGCGTCACCGTCACGCTGGCGGACGGCAAGACGTTCGACGCGGACCTGCTCCTGGTCGCCGTCGGCCGCGGCGCCGCGACCGCCGGCCTCGGCTTCGAGGACAACGGCATCACCGTTGACCGCGGCTTCGTCATCACCGACGAACGCTGCCACACCGGCGTCGGCAACATCTACGCCGTCGGCGACATCGTTCCGGGCGTGCAGCTGGCACACCGCGGATTCCAGCAGGGCATCTTCGTCGCCGAGGAAATCGCGGGCAACAACCCGGCGGTCGTCGAGGACATCAAGATCCCGAAGGTGACCTTCTGCGAGCCGGAAATCGCCTCGGTCGGACTCAACCAGCCGCAGGCCGAGGAAAAGTACGGCAAGGAGAACGTCGAGACCGCCGAGTACAACCTGGCCGGCAACGGCAAGAGCTCCATCCTCGGCACCAGCGGCATCATCAAGATGGTCCGCGAGAAGGACGGCCCGATCGTCGGCATGCACATGATCGGCGGCCGCATCGGCGAGCAGATCGGCGAGGCGCAGCTGATCGTCAGCTGGGAGGCCTACCCGGAGGACGTCGCGGCCCTGATCCACGCCCACCCGACGCAGAACGAATCGCTGGGCGAAGCGGCCATGGCCCTGGCCGGCCGCCCGCTGCACGGCTAAGAACACGCCTTTGCTTGGTCCACCCGACCCCACCGGCCGGGTGGACTAAGCTCGATCACAGGACTTCCCGGCCCCTTTGCGCGGCCTGGGCCTTAGACACAGAGAATTAGGAGAACGGGGACGACATGTCTGAAACCGTTAACTTGCCCGCACTCGGTGAAAGCGTCACCGAAGGCACCGTGACCCGCTGGCTGAAGCAGGTCGGCGACCGGGTCGAAGTAGACGAACCCCTGCTCGAAGTTTCCACCGACAAGGTCGACACCGAAATCCCCTCCCCGGTCGCCGGTGTGATCGAGGAGATCCTGGTCGCCGAAGACGAGACGGCCGACGTCGGAGCTGCGCTGGTGCGCATCGGCGACGGTTCGGGCAGCGGCGCGGCCGAGGCCGCCCCCGAGGCGCCCGCCCAGGAAGAAGCCCCGCAGGAGGCTCAGTCGGAGCAGCCGGCCCAGGAGGAAGAAGCAGCGGCGCCGGCTCCCGAGTCGAAGCCCGCCGCCGGTTCCGGCGAAGGCACCGAGGTCAAGCTGCCCGCACTGGGCGAGAGCGTCACCGAGGGCACCGTCACCCGCTGGCTGAAGCAGGTCGGCGACTCGGTCGAGGTCGACGAACCGCTGCTCGAAGTGTCCACCGACAAGGTCGACACCGAGATTCCCTCCCCGGTGGCCGGTACCCTGCAGGAGATCCGCGTCGGCGAAGACGAGACGGCCGAGGTCGGTTCCGTGCTCGCCATCATCGGCTCCGGTGCCGCAGCGCCGGCCGAAGCCGCCCCGGCCAAGGCCGAACCGACGGCCGCAGCCCCGTCCGGCGACCGCCCGGCACCCGTCGAGGAGCCGGCTGCCCCGGCCCCGACCAAGGAAGAGGCACCGAAGCAGGAGGCTCCCGCATCGGCAGCCCCGGCCCGGACTGCTCCCGCAGCCGAAGCGGCCCCGGCCGCCGAGGCCGGCTACGTGACCCCCCTGGTGCGCAAGCTCGCCAACCAGCACAGCGTGGACTTGTCCACGGTGACCGGCACGGGCGTGGGCGGCCGTATCCGCAAGCAGGACGTGCTCTCCGCCGCCGAAGCCGCCAAGGCCCCCTCGGCCCCGGCCGCTGGCGCCCCCGCAGCTGCAGCCGCTCCGGCCGCCTCGGCTGCTCCGGCCGCTTCCGCCAAGCGCGGCACGGTGGAGAAGGCTTCCCGCATCCGCCAGGTCATCGCCCGCCGCATGCGCGAGTCGCTGGACACTTCCACCCAGCTGACCCAGGTCGCCGAGGTCGACGTCACCAGGATCGCCAAGCTGCGCGCCGCTGCCAAGGGCACCTTCCAGCAGCAGAACGGGGTGAAGCTGACCTTCCTGCCCTTCTTCGCCAAGGCCGTGGCCGAGGCGCTGAAGCAGCACCCGAAGCTCAACGCGTCCTACGACGAAGAGAAGCAGGAGATCACCTACCACAACGCCGAGCACCTGGCCATCGCCGTCGACACGGACAAGGGCCTGCTCGTTCCGGTTATCAGCGATGCCGGCAGCCTCAACCTGGCCGGCCTGGCCGGCAAGATCGCTGATGTCGCCGACCGCACCCGGACCAACAAGATCGCTCCGGACGAGCTCTCCGGCGGCACATTCAGCATCACCAACATCGGCAGTTTCGGAGCCCTCTTCGACACCCCGATCATCAACCAGCCGCAGGTCGCCATCCTGGGCGTCGGATCGATCGTCAAGCGCCCCGTGGTCATCACGGACGCCGACGGCGACGACACGATCGCCATCCGTTCGATGGTCTACCTGTCGCTGACCTACGACCACCGCCTGGTCGACGGCGCCGACGCAGGACGCTTCCTGCAGGCCCTCAAGGCGCGCCTCGAGGCCGGCGCCTTCGAGGCCGACCTCGGACTCTAACCCCGAGGGCGCAAGCCGCTAACGACGTCGGGTGCACTCCTTTTGCGAGGGTGCACCCGACGTCGTTCCATGTACAGGTTCCGTGCCACTCCCGGCGGTACTACGCGTTGTAGAAAAGTTATCCGCTCCACCCGGGCCGGCGTCCGGGCGGGCCGATGCGAGTCGATAGGATCGAGGGTATGGAATTCCTTCGGTATCTCTTGCTCTTCGTCCACGTCCTCGGTGCCGCGGCCATCGTCGGCGTCTGGTTCGCCACCTTCCGCAAGCCCGGAGTCAGCCCGTGGCAGTTCCACGGCGCGTGGGTCCAGCTGCTGACCGGCCTCCTGCTCGTCGGCGTGATCGAGATGGGTGACCTGGCCGAGGTCAACAACATCAAGGTCGGCGTCAAACTGGTGATCGCCCTGGTCGTCTTCGTGGCCGCCCTGATCGGGTACCGCAAGCAGAAGAAGGGCGAGCCGGTCAGCACCGGACTCGCGCACGCGGTCGGCGGCATGGCCCTGGTCAACATCGCCGTGGCGACGCTCTGGCAGTAGCCTGCCGGCCCCCGAACGGCCGGCTTCCCTCCCGGGGAAGCCGGCCGTCTTCATGTTCGGGCCCCGGTGGCCTTGCCCCAGCCGCACCCCTAGGATGAGGAAGAAGGCGCCGCCGCGGCGATGCCTGAAGGAAGAAGCACATCAGGACGATTCCCACGCAAGGAGTGCACATGGCTACAACACGTTCGGCCCACACCGTCTGGAAGGGCGACCTCTTCTCCGGCTCCGGCCAGACTTCCCTCGACACCTCGGGCCTGGGCACCTACGACGTGACCTGGAAGGCCCGCGCCGAGGACGCCAAGGACAAGACCAGCCCGGAAGAGCTGATCGCCGCGGCCCACTCGGCCTGCTTCTCCATGGCCTTCAGCAATATCCTCAAGGAGGCCGGCCACTCGCCGGAGAGCATCGAGACCTCCGCCGAGGTGGATTTCGACACCTCCAACGGGCCGCAGATCAGCGAGATCCGCCTGATCGTCAAGGCGTCCGTCCCCGGCATCAGCGACGCCGACTTCCAGAAGAGCGCCCAGGCCGCGAAGGAAGGCTGCCCCGTCTCCAAGGCCCTGGCTTCGGTCCCGAGCATCACGCTTGATGCAACGCTGAATTCCTGACGGTACCTCCGCCAGACGGAGGAAGGGCCCGGCGCATCATGGATGGCGCCGGGCCCTCTCGTGCCGCCGCGCGCCTACGGCGCGGCGGCTACATGCTCAGCTCCCCTGCGGACGGGGAGGCAGCGGCGCGGTCCGCAGGGACGGGTAGCCGGCCAGCGCCGGGGGCCGGTCGGTCGGCAGTTCCTGGAGCATCTCCTTGAGGATGCCGACGCCGTGTTCCAGCTGCGGGTCCTCGCCGGCGGCATAGGCATGCGGCGGGAAGGGGACCTCGATGTCGGGGTCGACCCCGTAGTTCTCCACGGTCCAGCCGACGCCCTGGGTGAACCAGAAGGCGTACCGGGGCTGCGTGACTCCTGTGCCATCCACCAGCGAGAAACGCCCGTCGATGCCGACGACGCCTCCCCAGGTCCGGGTGCCAACGACCGGCCCGATTCCGCGGAGCTTGGCCACCTGCGTGATGATGTCGCCGTCCGAGCCGGCGTACTCGTCGGTCAGCATGACGACCGGTCCGCGCGGCGCATGGGCCGGATAGGTGCCGGGCTGTTCCCCGCGCGCAAGGTTCCACGCCGTGACCTTGCGCCCGATCAGCTCGGCCACCAGCTGCGACGTATGGCCGCCGCGGTTGCTGCGGACGTCGATGATCAGCGCGTCCCGGGCCGTCTCCACGTCCAGGTCCCGGTGCAGCTGCGACCACCCGCGGGCGACCATATCCGGAATGTGCAGGTACCCGAAGCGGCCCTCGGAGGCCTCCTGGACGATCCGGCGGTTGCCGGCGACCCAGTTCTGGTACCGCAGCCTTTCCTCGTCACTGATCGGAACGACGGCGATGCGGCGCTGCCGGCCCGATTCGGCGCTGTCGGGACCGTTGACGATGGTCAGCTCGACGGTCTTGCCTGCAGCCCCGGACAGCAGCGGGGCCGGACCCTTGCTGCGGTCCACCGGGACGCCGTCCACGGCTGCGATGACATCCCCCGGCTTCACGCCCGCACCGGGGGCCGCCAGCGGGGACCGGGCCAGCGGATCGGAGGACTCCCCTGCCAGGACGCGCTGCACCGTCCAGCCGGCCGGAGTGACGGCCAGGTCGGCCCCGAGCAGGCCCTGCTTTCCGGCGCCCGGCTCGGCGGCCGGCGCCGGCGTGACGTAGGCGTGCGAGGTGCCAAGTTCGCCGTGCAGCTCCCACAGCAGGTCCACCAGGTCGTCGTGGGATCCGAGCCTGTCGACGAGCGGCCGGTACCGGCTGTAGACCTGCTCCCAGTCCAGGCCGGCCATGTCCTTGGCCCAGAAGAAGTCGCGCTGCAGCCGCCAGGCCTCGTCGAAGGCCTGCCCCCAGACCTTCAGCGGTTCCAGCTGCACGCGGATCCGGCCCAGGTCCACCTGGACGTTCTCCGGCGAGTCTTCCTCCACCTTGGCGGCCGTCGGAACGCTCCGGACCTTCCTCTTGTTCACATAGACCAGGCGCTTGCGGTCACCGGAAACCAGGTAGGAATCCAGCGCCGGCACCAACACGGTCACCTCGCGCCGGGAGATGTCGAAGCGTTCGAGCCGGTGCGGTTCGGCCGGCTCTTCTGCGGAGGCGCGGCCCTCACCGGTCACTCCGGCCAGGTCGCTGGCGAGCCAGAGCAGCGCACCGTCCACGGCGCTCAGGTCGCTGTACCGGCCCTGGGCCACGGGGATCGGAATGATCCGGCCTGCCAGCTGGACGGGGTCGACGGCGGTGCGGGCAGGCTGCGCCGCAGACCCGCCGTCCGCGTCGTTGCGGGGCTCCGCCTCGGGCACCGTGCCGTGGACTGCCGGACCGAAGGGCGACGGCGTGGCCGAGTCCAAGGCCACAAGGAACGGCTTGGTCGACTGCGGGAAGCTCAGGTCGAAGCTGTGCGTGTCGTAGACCGGGTCGAAGCTGCGCTCCGAGAGGAAGGCGGCAAACTTCCCGTCCGGCGTGAACGCGGGCGAGTGGTCCCGGAACCGCCCGTCCGTGATGTCGTGGACGGCGTCGCCGCCGCGCGCCGCGCCAATCCGCAGCTTCGTGCGGGCCCCCTCCGCGGTGACCGGCTCGCTCCAGAGGACCCAGTTCGAATCCGGGGAAAAAGCGACGTCGTTGATCGCACCGTGCCCCGTGGAGGCGAGCTCCCGCAGCTCCTTGGACTCGGCTTCCAGCAGCAGCAACTGGCCGTACTCGGTGGCGACGGCAGCAAGCTTGCCGTCCGGGCTGGTGCACAGCTGGCTGACGCGCGTTGGCTCCGGGAAATCGATGCGGGTTCCGGACGGCGCAACCGGCGTGTCGCCTCCGCCGCGGGCAGGAACGGGACCGGCCTCATCATCGGCCAGCCAGGACCGGCCGGACTGTGTTTCAGCGGACCCGGCCGCAACGGCAGGCGCCGGAGCCACGGCGACTGCGGCCCTGCCCAGCACCGCCGAGGCCGAAACCGGCTGGGGCAGAGGTTCGGCCTCACCGGACGCGGGGGCTTCCCCGCCGATCTGCGGCTCGGCGTCCAGGAGCGGCAGGTCCTCGAAGACGCGGCGCACGTAGAGTGCCTCCGCGCCCCCGTGGTCCGCGACGTAGATGACGGCGTCGTCCCCGAGCGGGCGGGCCAGGCGGGCACGCACCCCGGGAGCCGCCTTGACGACCCGCGACGGCCCGTCGCGGTGGGTCAGCCAGTGCACGGTGCCATGCGTTTCCACCACGGAGGCAGTGCCGTCCCGGTTGGGAACGGCCGCGGCGAGGTGTCGTTCGACGTTGAGCGGACGGCGGCGGCGGGCCGTGGAAGCGGATCCGAGCGTCAGTTCGAGCTTGCGGGGTTCCGCGTCCAGGTCATCGGCCAGCCACAGCTCGCCTGCAGATTCGAACACCACACGCTGTCCATCGGTGGACGCGTGCCGGACATAGAAATCCTCGTGATCCGTATGGCGGCGCAGCCCGCTGCCGTCGGGCAGCACCGAGTACAGGTTGCCGTATCCCTCATGGTCGCTGAGGAAGGCAATCCGGCCGCCGATCCACATCGGATCCGTGAGATTGCCGTTGAGCTGGGGAACCAGGCGGGCGAACTGCCCCGAGCCGTCCCGGTCGATCCAGAGCTTGCCCGCGGTCCCGCCGCGGTACCGCTTCCACCAGGCCGGTTCCCGCGACAGGACGCTGCCGACCACGACAGGCCGCTCATCGCCGACCGACGGGCCGAAGGCAATCGTGTCGAGCGGCCCGAAGTTCAGCAGCCGGGGAACGGCGCCGTCGAGCGGCACGGCGTGGGCCCAGGTGTGGCGCGACTCTTCGCGCTGGAAGGCGCTGGTCACGATCGCCTCGCCGGCCGAGGTAAAGCCCTTCACCCGGGTCGTCGCGTGGCCCCAGTATGTCAGCTGGCGGAAGTCGCCGCCGTCGGCGGATGCCGCGACTGCTTCCGGGGCGCTCCCCTGCACCACGCTCCAGGCGATCTGCGAGCCGTCCGGGGAGAACCGGGGGTTCCTCGCCGGCAGCTGCAAAGACGAAACCCTCCAGGCCCGTCCCCCGTCGACCGGCGCGACCCAGACATCATCTTCGGCGATGAACGTGACCAGGCCGGCATGCAGGTGCGGGTAACGGAAGTAGCTCGAGGAAGTCATGCATCGATCTTAGCCACGCCGCACCGTCACCCCGCGGAGCCGCGGTCACCGCGGCGGATCATGAAGTGGCGGATCATGAAGGGAGGAGATGAGCCACCGGCCCCGCTCGCGTACGAGGGCGAGCACGATGCGCTGCACCTTCGGCTCGCCGGCACCGGCAACGACGCCGCCTACGGCGTCGCGTTGTTCGAAACCCGAGGTGGTCACCGTCGCAGCCACCCGGGCGGCCCCGGAAGCACGGCTCACCACGGCGGCATGCGACACGTCCACGGACAGACCGCTGAAGCGATGGTCCCGTTCCTCCAGCGCAGCGATGACCTCGCGGTCGGCGGCCATGGCCGGCGACCCTTCGGCATTCACCTGGTCGAGCAGGCGTGCATCCCTGGCCACCAGTGCTTCCGTGCGGAGCCAGGTCAGGCCCTGGACCGCCGCTGCCGGGTCATCACCCGCTACGGCGGCGGCAAGCTTGCCGGGCATCGCCCGTGCCGGCGCACCGGGGCCCTGTGAAGCCGGAGCCGCCGGGGAAACCTCCGGCCCGGCCTGCCTCAGTGCCGGCCCCCTTTGCTCCGCCCCGGCGATAGCGGCACCGACGAGAACGGCTGCGGTGATTCCTGCCGCCAGCAGCCCGGCTGCGAACACGGTGCCGCGCTTTTTCCCACCGGCCGCGCTCCCGGCCCTTCCAGCCGCCGCTTCGTGCCGCGCCCTATGCTCCCCGCGGGGCCGCTCCGGCGCACCGGGCGGGCGGTTGCGCCTCCAGCGGGGACGCACACGCGGCTTCCCGTTGATCCGGCGAATTTGCCGCAACAGCAGGGGCAGCGCCGGCCGGCCATCCTTGCACGAGGCGGCCCGCCGGGTCAGCAGCTTGGGCGCCACCGAGGGATGCACGGCCGCGGCCAGATCCACAGGCTCGGGCCGCGCCGCCCTGAAGGCACGGCGGGCGAACTCTTCGGCCCCGGGCCGTTCGGCGGGCGCCTCCGACAATCCTGCTTCAAGCAGTTCGACAAGCTGCACCGGCACGTCCGGCACCATGACCCGCAGCGGCGGCCGCTTGGCCGTGCGCGCCGGGACCCGTCCGGTCAGCATGTACCAGCCAAGCGCGGCAAGCGCATACACATCCGCGTCCGGTTCGAGTCCGTGGTCGGGACGGGAGGGCCCGGCTGTCTCCGGCGCGAAGAACCCCGGTGTGCCGCCCGGGAGGGAGCGCACCGAGCCGACGCGGCGGGCGACCCCGAAGTCACCGAGCAGCGGCTTGCCATGCTCGGTGAACAGCACGTTCCCCGGCGCCACGTCCCCGTGGGTCAGCCCCTGTCCGTGCAGGAATGCCAAGGCCTGGGCGATCGGCGTCAGCACAGTAATAGTCTCGGCGATGCTGAGGGGCCCCCGCGCGGCTACCAGGGCAGCGAGCGACCCGCCCGCAGCGTACTCGAGCAGTAGCCCGGGCCCGGTGTCCGTCGGAATCATCCGCAGGGCCGGCACCAGATGGTCATGGGCCGCTGCCCCCAACAGCCGCCGCTCCCGGTCCGCCTCCGCGGCGGCAGCATCGGCAGGCTCCGCACCGTCATCGTTCTGCGGCCGGAAGACCTTCAGTGCGTACTCCCTGCCGCCTTCTTGCTCAGCCACCAGCCAGACGTGGGCGGCTGCTCCGCTGCCGAGCCAGCGGACCACGCGAAAGCCCCGCGCATCAGGCCGCGGCGGCTCCTCGGCGCCTGCCGCCGGGCCGCCGGAATCGGGTAACAGTGGCTGTGTCATGTGTCCAGATCTACTACAGGCGGCCGGCGGCCGCTCGGGTTATCCACAGGCTGCCGCAGCCTCCCGGCCGCCGACACACAACTACGTCTTGGAGGGGGCTGCGGCGTAGGCTGGACGGCATGAGCCTAGAGTTTTCCCGAATCGGGTTTGCCCCCGACTACGTCGATTACCAGGACGGCTGGGACCTCCAGCGCCGCATCCACGATGCCGTCCTCGCCGGCGAGGCACCCAGCACCGTCCTGCTGCTCGAGCACAACTCTGTATATACGGCAGGCAAACGCACCGAAGAGCATGAGCGTCCGCTGGACGGCACCCCCGTTGTCAACGTTGACCGGGGCGGCAAGCTGACCTGGCACGGACCCGGCCAGCTCGTCGGCTACCCCATCGTCGCGCTGCCCGAACCCACCAAGGTCGCGGACTACGTCCATGTCCTGGAACAGGCCCTGATCAACGTCCTGGCCGACTTCGGCATCAACGGCACACGCATCGAGGGCCGGTCCGGAGTCTGGATCGAGGGTGAAGGCGGCCGCCAGGACCGGAAGATCGCGGCGATCGGCATCCGGGTCAAGCACCGCGTGACCATGCACGGCTTCGCACTGAACTGCAGCAACGACCTGGCACCCTACGAGCAGATCATCGCCTGCGGGATCAGCGACGCCGGCACCACGACCATCAGCGCCGAAACGGGGCGCACCGTGACACCGGCGGACGTCGCCGACCGGGTCGAAGAAGAACTGCGCCGGTTCGAAACCGCGCTCGTCAAGACCGGTGACACCACCGGAGCCGGTTCCGCCCGGCAGGAAGGAGCATTGCTGTGAGTGCTGCCCCCGAAGGCCGCCGGCTGCTGCGCATCGAAGCCCGGAACGCCGCGACCCCGGTCGAGCGCAAGCCGGAGTGGATCAAGGCCAAGGTCAACATCGGCCCCGAATACGTCCAGCTCAAGAACCTGGTCAAGGACGAAGGCCTCCACACGGTCTGCGAAGAGGCCGGCTGCCCGAACATCTTCGAATGCTGGGAGGACCGGGAAGCCACCTTCCTGATCGGCGGGTCCGAGTGCACCCGGCGCTGCGACTTCTGCCAGATCGACACCGGCAAGCCCTCGCCGGTCGACATCATGGAACCGACCAAGGTCGCCCGCTCGGTCGCCAGCATGAACCTGCGCTACGCCACCGTCACGGGTGTCGCACGCGACGACCTCGAGGACGAAGGCGTCTGGCTCTATGCCGAGACGGTCCGCAAGATCCACGAGCTG
Source organism: Arthrobacter mangrovi (assembly GCF_026011795.1). GTDB lineage: Bacteria > Actinomycetota > Actinomycetes > Actinomycetales > Micrococcaceae > Crystallibacter > Crystallibacter mangrovi. The sequence goes on from NZ_BRVS01000002.1 coordinate 203,827, forward strand.
AACCCGGGCACCGGCGTCGAACTCCTGATTCCGGATTTCTCCGGCAAGCCGGACCACATCGCCGCCATCTGCGAATCGGCGCCGGAAGTCTTCGCGCACAACGTGGAAACCGTGCCGCGCATCTTCAAGAGCATCCGGCCGGCCTTCCGCTACGAACGCTCGCTCGACGTGATCACCCAGGGCCAGCGGCACGGCATGGTCACCAAGTCCAACCTCATCCTCGGCATGGGCGAAACGCGGGAAGAGGTCTCGGAGGCACTGCGCGACCTGCACGAAGCCGGCTGCGACCTGATCACGATCACGCAATACCTGCGCCCGACGGAGCGGCACCATCCGGTGGACCGCTGGGTCAAGCCGGAGGAATTCGTCGAGCTGCGCGATGAGGCCGAGGAAATCGGCTTCCTCGGCGTCATGAGCGGACCGCTCGTCAGGTCCTCCTACCGGGCGGGCCGGCTGTGGGCGACGGCGATGCGCAAGAAGGGCCGGGAGCTGCCGCCCGAGCTGGCGCACATTGGCGATTCCGGCTCAACGCGGCAGGAAGCGACCAGCCTTGTCGCGCACTGATTTCCACCGTCCCCGGCCACTGTAGAATTGCCTCATTATGTCCAATAGCACCGGTTCCGACGCCACCCCCAAGCGCGCCCTGTTCTCGCGCAAGCCCAAGCCCGACAAGCCAGCCAAGGCCAAGAAGGGCCCGGGCCGCCTGAAGCAGATCGGCCAGGTCTTCCAGATGACCCGGCGCAACGACCCCAACGTCGTGTGGATCATGCTGCTGGCCTTCCTGGGCATCGTCGCCGTCGGCCTGCTGATTGGCCTGCTGATCAACAACTGGGTGACGCTGCTCATCATTGCGATCCCGCTGGGCCTGCTCGCCGCCATGTTCATCCTGTCCCGGCGCGCCGAACGTGCCGCCTTCGCGCAGATCGAAGGCCAGCCGGGCGCGTCCGGAGCCGCCCTCAGCGTGCTGCGCCGCGGGTGGATCCTGCAGGAGCAGCCCGTCGCGGTCAACCCGCGCACCCAGGACGCCGTGTTCCGCGCCGTCGGCCGTCCGGGCATTGTCCTGGTGACCGAGGGCCCGTCGCACCGCGTCAAGCAGCTGGTGGACAGCGAGCGGCGCCGGCTCGCCCGCATCCTGCCCAACGTCAAGATCCACGTGATCGAGACGGGCCGGGGCGAGGGCCAGGTGGAGCTGTCCAAGGTGGCCAAGCGCGTCCAGAAGCTCAAGAAGGAGCTGACGAAGCAGGAGGTGTCGGCCGTCGACAAGCGCCTCAGCGCCCTCGGCAACAACAAGCTCCCGATCCCGAAGGGCGTCGACCCCTTCAAGGCCCGCCCGGACCGGCGCGCCATGCGCGGACGCTGACCCTGACGACGGGGAAGGCCACCTGGGAAATCCAGGTGGCCTTCGCCGTCGTTAGGGGACTTTTCGGGAACTCCAGCCGCCGGCTACATCCGGACCAGGAGGGTGGACATCGCCCGGTCGTGCAGGCCGCGCTGGTCCTGGTCGAAGATCACCGCGGGAATCACCAGGCACAGCAATACGGTGCGGACGACGGCGGCCAGGAGGCCGGGTGCCGATCCGTCCGGTTTCCGCACCGCGATTCCCACGATCCGATGTCCGATGCTGTAGCCCAGCGTGCCGACCAGCAGCAGCTGTTCCACCGCGAAGATCGCCAGGATGCCCAGCTCCGCCCCGCCGAACAGCCACCCGGCGATCAGGTAGCTCAGGCCCCAGTCGATCATCAGCGCGATGATCCGGCGGCCCGGCCGGGCGATCGAGCCCGGTCCGCTCCGGGGCAGGCCGAGGCGCTGGCCCGGCCAGTTCTGCTCATTGGATTGGGGCGGCCCTTCGAGCCAGGAGCCAAGGTCTCTTCTGCTTACCACCCCTTAAGGGTACCGACACCTGGCGGCGGGCACGCCCGCCCGCGGTCGCCGCCAGGGACGGCGTAATGCGGTCGGCGCAGCGGCCGGCGGCGCGCTAGTCTTGACGGGTCGGCCCTGACAAGTAACCTGCCGGAAACATTTGCGACACCAACGGGAAATTCCGTGGTCCTACATTGGTCACTGTTGCCGGCGCCCGTGTCGCAGCCGGCGGATACCCCATGAATGCGTAAGGAGCATGCCCGATGTTCAACAATGCGGACGAAGTCCTCAAGTACATCGCGGACGAAGATGTAAAGTTCATCGACATCCGTTTCACCGATCTGCCCGGCGTCCAGCAGCACTTCAACGTGCCGGCCAAGACGGTTGACGCGGACTTCTTTGTCAACGGACAGCTGTTCGACGGCTCCTCCATCCGCGGGTTCCAGGGCATTGCGGAATCCGACATGCAGCTCATCCCGGACGTCACCACGGCGTTCATCGACCCGTTCCGCGTCGAGAAGACCCTGGCGCTGAACTTCTCCATCGTGAACCCCCGCACCGGCGATCCCTACCACCGCGACCCCCGCGGCGTCGCCGAGCGTGCCGAAGCCTACCTGGCCTCCACCGGCATCGCCGACACCGCGTTCTTCGCTCCCGAAGCAGAGTTCTTCATCTTCGACGACGTCCGCTTCCAGTCCAGCCCGGAGCACTCCTTCTACGCGGTGGACTCCATCGAGGCGCACTGGAACTCGGGCCGCAAGGAAGAGGGCGGCAACCAGGGCTACAAGACTTCGGTCAAGGGCGGCTACTTCCCGGTCGCACCGACCGACAAGCAGGCTGACCTCCGCGACGCCATCTGCGTGGAGCTGGACGCCGTCGGCCTCGAGGTCGAGCGCTCCCACCACGAGGTCGGCGCACCCGGCCAGGCCGAGATCAACTACAAGTTCGACACCATGGTCCACGCCGCGGACGACCTGCTGAAGTTCAAGTACATCGTCAAGAACGTGGCCGACGCCTGGGGCAAGTCCGCGACCTTCATGCCGAAGCCGGTCTTCGGCGACAACGGCTCGGGCATGCACTGCCACCAGTCGCTGTGGATGAACGGCGAGCCGCTGTTCTACGACGAGAAGGGCTACGCCGGCCTGTCCGACACCGCCCGCTGGTACATCGGCGGCCTGCTCAAGCACGCCTCCGCTGTGCTCGCCTTCACCAACCCGACGGTCAACTCCTACCGACGCCTGGTCAAGGGCTTCGAGGCTCCGGTCAACATGGTCTACTCGCAGGGCAACCGCTCGGCCGGCATCCGCATCCCGATCACCGGTTCCAACCCGAAGGCCAAGCGCATCGAGTTCCGCGCCCCGGATGCCTCCTCGAACCCGTACCTGGCGTTTGCCGCCCAGCTGATGGCGGGCCTCGACGGCATCAAGAACCGCATCGAGCCGGCCGATCCGATCGACAAGGACCTGTACGAGCTGCCCGCCGAGGAAGCCAAGGACATCCAGAAGGCTCCGGGCTCCCTCGAGGAGGCCCTGGACGCGCTGGAGGCCGACAACGAGTTCCTGCAGGCCGGCGGCGTCTTCACCCAGGACCTGATCGACACCTGGATCGCCTACAAGCGCGAGTACGAGATTGCCCCGCTGCTGCTGCGTCCGAACCCCTACGAGTTCGAGCTCTACTACGGCTGCTGATCAACGGCCGCGGCGCGAATAGGCGCCGCAGCCCGCGGGCCCGTGCGTAGCTGCCAACCGGCAGGCCGCACGGGCCCTCGGGTTTTAATGCATGCGTTGTGGTCCTACCGCTGCCCCGGGTGAAGTCAGGCGGACAGGTGCGTCTCGGTGACGGCGGTCAGCAGGAAGACCGAGTCCTCGCTCGCTTCGACGGAATGACGCTCCTGCGGCACCAGCGCGAGCTGGTTCTCATTGACTACGATCCTGCCGGCGGCGGAGACCAGGGTGATGGACCCTTCAAGGACATACACGCTGCCGGCCACCGGGGCGTTGTGCTCCCCCAGCACGGCGCCGGCCTTCAGCGCGAGCACCGTCTGCCGCAACGGACCATCCTGCGCCACCATCGCGGCGCTGCGCCCGTGCGGGGCCTCCACGGCGACGGCCAGATGTTCCCGGGCTACCAGCTCAATGTCGGTCATGTTGCGCTCCTTTGTCATCGGGTCCTGGCCCCAGCCTAGCCGTCCGGGCCTCGAAGCCGGCAACGTCCGGCATCCGGAACGCCGGACGTACGACGACGGTGCCAAGGGTTGGCGAGGCACCGCCGTCGAACGCTCAGAGCACCTTGGCCAGGAAGTCCCGGGTCCGTGGCTGCCGCGGGGCGCCGAAGACGCTCTCCGGGCTGCCTTCCTCAACGATCAGGCCGTCCGCCATGAAGATAACGCGGTCGGACACCTCGCGGGCGAAGCCCATCTCGTGCGTGACCACGACCATGGTCATGCCCTCCGCTGCCAGGTCCCTGATCACCTGGAGCACCTCGCCGACCATTTCCGGGTCCAGCGCGCTGGTGGCCTCGTCGAACAGCATGATGTCCGGGCTCATCGCCAGGGCGCGCGCGATGGCCACGCGCTGCTTCTGGCCGCCGGAGAGCTGGGCCGGGCGGGCGTCGGCCTTGCTGGCCAGCCCAACGCGTTCGAGCAGCTCCAGCGCCTTGTTCCGCGCCTGCGGCCGGCTCAGCTTCTTCAGCTCGACCGGCGCGAGCATGATGTTCTCCAGGACGCTCATGTGCGGGAACAGGTTGAAGTGCTGGAAGACCATGCCGATGTGCTGGCGGACCTTGTCGAGGTCCACCTTGGGGTCGGTGAGGTCGAATCCGTCCACCACCACTTTCCCGCCGGTGATGTCCTCAAGCTTGTTCAGGCAGCGCAGGAAGGTCGACTTGCCGGAGCCCGAGGGCCCGATAACGCAGACCACTTCGCCCTCAGCCACATCGACGTCCAGGCCCTTGAGGACCTCGTTGCTGCCGAAGCTCTTCGTCAGTCCGGCGACGTGAATCTTGCTCACTTGTTGAACCTCTTATCCAGGATGTTGGAGAGCTTGATCAGCACTGTGATCACCACGAAGTACAGGGCCGCCACGATGAGCAGCGTCTCACCGGTGCGGAAGTTGGAGGCGTAGATCTGCTGGCCCTGGTAGGTCAGTTCGGCGAAGCCGATCACGGCCAGCAGGGAACTGTCCTTGAGCGTGATGACGAACTGGTTGATGAAGCTCGGGGTCATGATCTTGACCGCCTGCGGGATGACGACCTTCTGCATGGACTTGAAGTAGCCCAGGCCGAGGCTTCGGCTGGCCTCCATCTGTCCCGGGTCCACGGACTGCACGCCGCCGCGGACGATCTCGGTCATGTAGGCGCCGGCGTTCAGGCTCAGCGTGAGGACGCCGGCGGTCAGCACGTCCATCGGCCTGCCGGTCAGCTGGGGCAGGCCGAAGTAGAAGAAAAACGCCTGCACCAGCAGCGGGGTACCGCGGAAGATAGCGACGTAAGCGGTGGCGATGCCGCGCAGCCAGACCCGTCGGGAGACCTTGAGGAAGCCGAAGCCGACGCCCAGGATGAGGGCGATCACGATGGAGAGCCCGGTGGCGAACAGGGTCAGCACCAGACCCTTCAGCAGGGCGGGGAGGCTCTGGGTGAGCAGCTCCCAGAAGGTGCTCTTGCCCGCGGATTCCGGCGCGGCCAGGTACTTGTCCAGGATCTGCTGGTATTCGCCGCTTGCCTTCAGCTCGGCCAGGCCGGTGTTGAATGCCTGCACCAGTTCCGGGTTGTTGCCCTTGTTCACGGCGAAGCCGTAGGAGCTGCCGCGTTCCTTCTCGGTAACCGCCTTGAGTCCGTTGTTCTGGGCGATACCGTAGGCCAGCACCGGGTAGTCGTCGAACACGGCGACCGAGTTGCCCGCCTTCACGTCGTCGTACATGGTCGCCGACTGGTCCAGAGGCTTGACCGTAAACCCGTACTTGCCTGCGATGGACTTGGCGAAGGCCTCTCCTTCGCTGCCGCGCTTGACGGCCACGGTCTTGCCTTTGAGGTCCTCATAGGAGGAAATGTCCGTGTTCGTCTCGGCCACGGCCATCTGCACGCCCGAGTCGAAGTACGGTTCGGAGAAGTCGAAGACCTGCCGGCGTTCGTCCGTGATGGACATGCCGGCGATGACGCCGTCGACCTGGTCGGACTGCAGCGCCTGCAGGGCCGCGTCGAAGCCCAGCGACTGGATCTCGACTTTGAAGCCCTGCTTTTCGGCTATGGCGCGCAGCAGATCCATGTCGATGCCCACCAGCTCGCCGCCCTGGCGGAACTCAAAGGGCGCGAAAGTGGTGTCAGTGCCGATGACGTAGGTCTTGCCGGTTGCGCTGTGCGGGGCCTGGACGGCGGCGGAGGCGGGTGGTCCGAAGACCAGCGCCAGCACCGCCAGCAGCCCGGTCAGCGCAAGCAAACGCCGGCCGGCACGTTGGAGGATGTGCAATGGGAACAGCTCCTGGGGATTCATGGGACGCACCTGTGCGGCGCGCTAGGTCACCAAAGAGGCTACTCCGTGCCGAAGCCGTAGAAGTATCGCTCGAAAATGCCGCGTGTCCGGCGGGTGAGCCGGAGGTAGTCCTCTTCCAGCGCGCCGCCGTGGCCGGGCTGGTAGCCGCACCAGCGGGCCACCGCCTCCAGGTCCCGGCGGGAGGACGGCAGCAGGTCTGCGTTCTTCCCGCTCCAGATGACGTTGGCGGACCTGATCCGGCTCGCCAGTGACCAGCTCTGGCGCAGCGTAAGGACGTCGGCGGCCGGCAGCAGGCGGGCCTCCTCGATGGCGTCCAGGGCGTCCATGGTTCCGGTGGTGCGCAGGCCGGGATGGTCGTGCGCGTGCAGCAGCTGCAGCAGCTGGACCAGCCATTCCACATCACTCAGGGCGCCCCGGCCGAGTTTCAGGTGGCGGGCCGGGTCGGCGCCGCGGGGCAGCCGTTCCGATTCCACCCGGGCCTTGATCCTGCGGATCTCGCGGACATCCTCCGGCCCGACCTCGCGGCCGTAGCGGATGGGGTCGATCAGCTCGATGAATTCGGCCGCCAGCTCGTCGTCCCCGGCGATCGGCCGGGCGCGCAGCAGCGCCTGGGTCTCCCACACGAGGGACCAGCGCTGGTAGTACTCCCGGTAGGAGTCCAGCGAGCGGACCATCGGGCCGTTCTTGCCTTCGGGGCGCAGCGCAGCATCCAGCTCCAGCGGACGTTCGGCGAGCACGGGCGGACTGCACGGCTGCTGCAGCAGCGACGAAAGCTGCGAGACGATCCGCAGCGCCTGCTGCTGCGCCGCATCCGGATCCGCGCCGGGCAACGGCTTGTGCAGGTAGATGACGTCCGCGTCCGACACGTAGCCGATCTCGCGGCCGCCCTGGCGGCCCATCGCGACCACCAGCACCCGGGTCAGCTGATCGTCCTCCTCGAACACCACGCCCTCCGCGACATGCAGGGCGCCGAGGATCGCCGCCCGGTCCGCGTCGGACAGCGCGATCCCGACCTGGTTCTGGTCCAGCAGGCCCGAGCTGTCGGCAATGGCGATCCGCAGCATTTCCCGGCGGCGGATCTGCCGGATGAGCCGCATGGCGGCCTTCGGGTCCTGGTGGCGGGACATCTTGTGTTGGATTTCCTGCCACTGCAGTTCGAAGCTCCGCGGCGCCAGCTCCTTGTCGGAGCCCAGCCACGCTGCCGATTCGGGCGACACCTCCAGCAGGTCCGTGATGAACCGGCTGCTGGAGAGCACGTGGCACAACCGCTCGGCCGCAGAGCTCGAGTCGCGGAGCATGCCCAGGTACCAGTGGGACTCCCCCAGGGCTTCGCTGAGCCTGCGGAAGCCGAGCAGTCCGGCATCAGGGTCCACGCCGTCGGCGATCCACTCCAGCAGGACCGGCAGCAGCTGGCGCTGCAGGAGCGCACGGCGCTTGATGCCCGCCGTCAGCGCCTCGATGTGCCGCATTGCGCCGCGGGGGTCCAGATAGCCCAGTGCGGCGAGCCGCCCCTGCGCCGCTTCCGGCGAGAGCCTGACCTCGTCGGCGCTGAGGTTCGCCGCCGTGGCCAGCAGCGGGCGATAGAAGATGCTCTCGTGCAGCTCGCGGACCCGGCGCTTCGTCTGCTGCCACTGCTGCAGCAGTACCTCCGGCGCCGGCCGTCCAATCGACAGCGAGCCCAGCGAGGACTTGGCCAGCGCGCGCAGGGCGGCCTCATCCTGCGGCATCAGGTGGGTGCGGCGGAGCTGCACCAGCTGGATGCGGTGCTCGAGCACGCGCAGGTAGCGGTAGGAACGGTCGAACTCGTTGGCATCGGAGCGCCCGATATAGCCGGCGGCGCTCAAGGCCGCGATGGCCGACGTCGTGTCCCGCACCCGCAGCGACTCGTCCACCCGTGCGTGGACCAGCTGGAGCAGCTGGACCGTGAACTCGACATCGCGAAGGCCGCCGCGCCCGAGCTTGATCTGCCGCCCGCGCTCGTGCACCGGAATGTTGTCGGTGACGCGGCCGCGCATGGCCTGCACCGACTCCACGAAGCCCTCCCGCTCGGAGGAGCTCCAGATCAGCGGAGCCACCGCTTCCTCGTAGCGCAGGCCAAGGTCCCGGTCCCCCGCGATGTGCCGGGCCTTCAGCAGGGCCTGGAACTCCCAGGTGTGGGCCCAGCGACGGTAGTAGCTGATGTGCGACTCCAGGGTGCGCACCAGCGGGCCGTCCTTGCCCTCCGGACGCAGGTTGGCATCAACCTCCCAAAGCCCGGGCTCCGGTCCGGCCGAGGAGATCGCGCGCGTCATGCCCGTGGCCAGCGCCGTGCCGATCACCGCCGCCCGCGCCTCGTCGAGTCCGTCCGCCTCCACCACGTAGACCACGTCGACGTCGGAAATGTAGTTCAGTTCGCCGGCACCGCACTTGCCCATCCCGATGACGGCGAGCCGCACCCGCCCGGCCTCCTCCCCGAAACGTTCGGCGAGCTCTGCGCGGGACACCGCGAGTCCCGCCTCGATGGCCGCCGACGCGAGGTCGGCGAGCTCGCGGCCGGCGGCCGGCATGAAGTCCACGGGCGAGGCCGCGCAGAGGTCCCTGATCGCGAGCTCCGCCAGGTGCCGCCGGTACCGGCTGCGCAGCCGGCTGTAGGCGTCCTTCCCGGACTGCCGCGCGACCGGCTGGGCGGCGGAGGGGTCGGCGCCGACCGATTCGAGCAGCGAGGTACGCAGCCGCGCCGCCGGAACCCCGGCCGGTTCGGGGCTGGTCTTGGTCCGCAGCACGTCCAAATGCTCCGGCCGGCGGAGCAGGAACTCGGCCAGCGCCTCCGAGGCGCCCAGCAGGCGGAACATCGCCTCGCTGGTGTCCGCGTCCGCGGCGGCCAGCTCGGCCAGCTGTGGATGCCGCTCCAGCAGCCTGACCAGCGAAACCAGCGCAAGGTCCGGGTCCGCGGCTTGGCTAAACCCCTCGAAGAGCCGGCCGCGGTCCAGGCCGTCCAGTTCGCGGGCGGCCAGGAAGCGCGTGCTCTTCTCAAGGTCCTTGAAGCCGCTGGCAATCAGCTGCCGGTTCAGGCTCATGCGGTCCCGGCCTACAGGATGCCGATATTGCGGTGCAGCTCGTGCGGTGTGACCTGGATCCGGTAGTCATGCCATTCCGCCCGCTTGTTCCGCAGGAAGACCTCAAAGACCTGTTCGCCGAGGATCTCCGCCACCAGCTCCGATTCCTCCATCACGCGGACCGCGTCGTGCAGGCTGGACGGCAGCGGGTCGTGGCCCATGGCCCGGCGCTCGGCCGAGCTGAGGCTCCAGACGTCTTCCTCGGCGCCCGCCGGCAGCTCGTAGCCCTCTTCGATGCCCTTGAGCCCGGCGCCGAGGAGGACGGCGTAGGCCAGGTAGGGGTTGGCTGCGGAGTCGATGCCGCGGTACTCGATCCGCGCGGACTGGCCCTTGTTCGGCTTGTAGAGCGGCACACGGACCAAGGCGGAGCGGTTGTTGTGGCCCCACGAGATGTAGCTGGGGGCCTCTCCCCCGCCCCAGAGCCGCTTGTAGGAATTGACGAACTGGTTGGTGACGGCCGTGAACTCCGGGGCGTGCTTGAGCAGGCCGGCCATGAACTGCCGGGCAGTCTTGGACAGCTGGTACTCGGCGCCGGCTTCGAAGAATGCGTTCGAATCCCCCTCGAACAGGGAGAAGTGGGTGTGCATGCCGGAACCGGGGTGATCGGAGAACGGCTTTGGCATGAAGGTGGCGTAGATCCCCTCCATCAGCGCCACCTCCTTGACCACGGTGCGGAAGGTCATGATGTTGTCCGCGGTCTGCAGGGCGTCGGCATAGCGCAGGTCGATCTCGTTCTGGCCGGGCCCGTCCTCGTGGTGGCTGAACTCGACGGAGATGCCCACATTCTCAAGCATCGTCACGGCGGTCCGGCGGAAGTCCTGCGCCACGCCGCCGGGCACATGGTCGAAGTACCCGGCCTGGTCCACGGGCACCGGCACGCCGTCCGGCCCGAGTTCCTGCGACTTGAGCAGGTAGAACTCGATCTCCGGGTGCGTGTAGCAGGTGAAACCCATGTCCGCTGCCTTGCTCAGGGCACGCTTGAGCACGTTGCGCGGGTCGGCCGCGGAAGGCTCGCCGTCCGGCGTCAGCACGTCGCAGAACATCCGCGAGGTCTGCTCCGCCTCGCCGCGCCAGGGCAGGATCTGGAAGGTCGCCGGGTCCGGCTGGACCAGCATGTCCGATTCGAAGACGCGGGCCAGTCCCTCGATGGACGAGCCATCAAAGCCCAGGCCCTCTTCGAAGGCGCCCTCGACCTCGGCCGGGGCGAGTGCCACGGATTTGAGCGAGCCGACAACGTCGGTGAACCATAGCCGGACAAACCGGACGTCCCGTTCTTCGATGGTTCTGAGCACAAATTCCTGCTGGCGGTCCATTGATACCCTTTCCGTGCCTGGCCTCGTGGCCCTGAAGCGGCCTGCTAGTACTCACTCTACTTAAGGAACCCCCTGTTTCCTGCCCAGCAGAGCCGCCCCGCCGCCGTCGTACGCTGGAGCCGCGGAGCACCGGCCCATTAGGCTCTAAACCATGACCTCTCCTACCTCCGGGGCAGAGCAGCCCGCCCCTTACGGCACCGGTCCCGTCCCGCAGGCCAAGACGGCCGGCAGGATCCGCATCCACCACCTCCAGCAGGCCAAGGACGAAGGCCGGCGCTTTGCCATGCTGACCGCCTACGAGCAGTACGCCGCCGAGATTTTCGACGAGGCCGGCATCGAGGTCCTGCTCATCGGGGACTCGGCTTCGAACAACGTCTACGGAAACGAGACCTCGCTTCCGGTCACGGTGGATGAGCTGCTGCCGCTGTGCCGGGCAGTGAGCCGGTCCGCAAAGCGCGCCTTCATCCTCGCGGACCTGCCGTTCGGCAGCTACGAGGTCTCCGCAGCGCAGGCGGTGGAAACCTCGGTGCGGTTCCTGAAGGAAGGCGGGGCCCATGCCGTCAAGATGGAGGGCGGGGCTTTCTACGCGGACACCGTGCGGGCCGTGGTGCAGGCGGGCGTCCCGGTGATGGCGCACATCGGCTTCACCCCGCAGAGCGAACACTCGCTGGGCGGCTACCGGGTGCAGGGCCGCGGCGACGATGCCCGCCGGCTCATCGAGGATGCCAAGGCCCTCGAAGCGGCGGGTGCCTTTGCCGTGCTGATGGAGATGGTGCCGGCAGATGTTGCCGCGTCAGTAGACGCTGCCCTCCGGGTGCCGACGGTCGGGATCGGGGCCGGCAGTTCCACCACCGGCCAGGTGCTGGTGTGGCAGGATATGGCCGGCCTCCGCGGGGGCAAGATGGCCAGGTTCGTCAAACAGTACGCCGACCTGCGCACGATCCTGGGCACTGCCGCCCGTGAGTACGCTGCCGATGTGCGCGGCGGCACCTTCCCGGGCAGCGAACACAGTTTTTAGCCTTCCGACGGCCGACGTCGGAGTGCTGCGCGGTGCCTGCCGGCGCCCGTTTGATCTCATCCTTGGCGGGTGAGTCCGGGGGCCACCGCGCGCGCTTCACTGGAAGGGTCATGGTTGCCCAACTTGCCGGCGCAGCGATCAGCCGGATTACAGCTTCGGTACTCCTCCCGGCCGTCCGGATGGCCAGGAGCGGGCCGGTCCGTATGGCGCTGCGCAGCGGGACCTTCCTGGTCCTCTCGGCGGGCCTGGCGCCGGTGGCGCCCATCCTGCTCATGGTGCGCACGGGAGCATCCCCCGCGGCGGCGGAAGCGGGCAGCCGGCTGGAAGAGTCCCATGCCGCAGAGCATGGGGACGGTGAGCGGATGGGACACCACCATGAGTGAGATTGGCAAGCCGCTGCCCTCTGCGGAATACGAAGAGCTGCTGGCGCTGCGCCGGGAGAACGCCGAGCTGAAAAGGGAGCGCGTGGGGGCGGAGCCCGGACCGCCTGCCAGGCCTGGGGCCACTTCGCACGTCCTGCGGTGGGTCGCATCAGCGATCCTGCTGGTCCTGACCTGCGTGCTCACCATGGCAGCGGTGGCCGCCGCCTACCTGCGCAGCGAAGTGCTGGATACCGACCGCTACGTGGCTACCGTCGCGCCGCTGTCGTCGGATCCGGTCATCCAGGCGGAAATAGCGGACCAGGTCACCGAACAAATCACCTCGAGGGTTGATATCGAGGGGCTCACGCGGCAGGCCCTGGCCGCCGTCACCGAGGCGACTCCCCGGGTGGCTCCATACGTCACCGGCCTGGCGCCGGTCATTGCGGAGCAGGCCACGACCCTGATCCATGACACGACCGCCAGGCTGGTGGCCACCGAGCAGTTCGACGACCTGTGGATCCAGGCCAACCGGAGGGCCCACCAGAGGCTGGCTGCGCTCCTGACCCGGGAGAACGACGGTGCGGTCACGATCGATCAGGCCGGCACGGTCACGCTGTCTGTTGCTCCCATCATTGAGCGGGTCAAGAGCGTGCTGCTCGAAAAGGGCGTGGGGTTCGCCCGCAACATCCCCGCCGTCAATGCTGAGATTGTCCTCTTCCAGGCCCCGGCGCTCGTCCGGGCGCAGCGGGCCGTCAGCGCGCTCAACACGGCGGCCGAGGTGTTGCCCTGGGCCGCGTTGGCCTGTGCCGCCGGCGCCGTGGCCGCCGCGCCCCGCAGCAGGCGGCGGCGGGCGGTCATCTACGCCGGGCTCGCCTTCAGCGTGGCCATGGCCTTGCTGGCCATCGGGCTGGCCATCGGACGCGGCTACCTGCTCAATTCGATCCCGCCCGATGCCATCTCTCCCGGCGCCGCCCAGGTGCTGATCGACACTCTCCTGGTGCCGCTGCGGACCACGGTGCGAATGGTGTTCGTGCTGGGCCTGGTGATTGCGCTGGCTGCCTTCCTGAGCGGCCCCTCGGGCGCTGCCCGCGCCGTACGCAGAGGGTTCACCAATGGTGCCGACTTCGTGAACGGCAGGATCAGCTCCGGACCGGCCAAACGGTGGCAGCACTGGCTGGCCCGCCACCGCCGGATCCTGGAGGCCGCCGTCGTCGCCGTCGCGGCACTGATCCTGATCTTCTGGTCGTACCCAACCGCAGCCGTAGTAGTGACGCTGGCAGCCAGCGTCGTGGTGATTGTCATCGTGATCGAAGTGCTCTCGCGCCAGGCCGTGGTCGAGAGGGAGGCAGTCGTGGCCGGAGAAGGCGGTTAGTCCTCGTCCTGGGAGTCCCAGGCCTCGTTGCGTTCGCGGACCTTTTCCAGCGCCTTTTCGGCCTCGGCCCGCGTCTCGTAGGGCCCGATCAGCTGGGTCCAGTCTGACTGCGCCCCGACCTCGACCTGGTGCGTGACCACGTTGAACCAGTATTCCGGCATCTGTGTCCCTTCCTTTGGGGCCGGCGCAAGCCGACCGGATTGGCCGCTGCAGCGGCGCCGGGCTATAAGATCGATACTATGCCCCACACAGCAACAACAGCACCCTTGGGCACGCTTGTCCAAGGCACCGTCAGCCCGGTCCTCCCGGTTCCGTCGTCGATCCCGAGGCCCGAGTACGCCTGGAAGCCGGCGCCGGCGAAATTCACCGGTTCCGAGGTCAAGGACGCGGAAACCATCGAGCGGATCCGCCGCGCCAGCCGGATCGCCGCGCAGGCGATCGTCGAGGTGGGCAAGCATATCCGTCCGGGAGTGACTACGGACGAGCTGGACCGGGTGGGCCACGAGTTCCTGCTGGACCACAGCGCCTACCCGTCCACACTGGGCTACCGGGGCTTCCCCAAGTCCCTGTGCTCCTCGGTCAACGAGGTGATTTGCCACGGCATCCCGGACAGCACCGAGCTGCGCGACGGGGACATCATCAATATCGACATCACGGCGTACGTCGACGGCGTCCACGGCGATACCAACTACACCTTCCTGGTCGGCGACGTGGACGAAGAGTCCCGCCTGCTCGTCGAGCGGACGCAGGAATCGCTCAACCGCGCCATCCGGGCGGTGGCGCCGGGCCGTGAGATCAACGTGATCGGCCGCGCGATCGAATCCTACGCCAAGCGTTTCGGCTACGGCGTGGTCCGCGACTTCACCGGGCACGGTGTCGGCGAGGCGTTCCATACCGGCCTCATCATTCCCCATTACGACGCCGCCCCCGCCTACAGCCGGCTGATCGAACCCGGCATGGTCTTCACCATTGAGCCGATGCTGACGCTGGGCACCATCGAGTGGGACATGTGGGACGACGACTGGACCGTCGTCACGAAGGACCGCAAGCGGACCGCACAGTTCGAACACACCCTGGTGGTCACCGAAAGCGGAGCCGAAATCCTGACTTTGCCCTGACCAGCAAGTAGGCTGGCCGCAAACAGGACCGGCGGACCACGGACGGAGCGTTGATGGGCGAGATGGACGATAGCCGGAAGGCCGCAAAGAAGGCTGCCCGGTCTGTCCTCGGTATCGATATCGGGGGCACCGGCACGAAGGGCGGCATCGTCGACCTGAAGAAGGGCAAGCTGGTCGGGGACCGTGTCCGGCTGGACACGCCCAAGCCGTCGACCCCGGAGGCCGTCGCCGAAGTGGTCGCCGCCCTCGTCGAGGAACTCTCCGCGCGCCCCGAGGGGCCGCCGCCGCATGCGCCCGTGGGCGTGACGTTCCCGGCCATCATCCGGCACGGCGTGGCGCTCTCAGCGGCGAACGTGGACCCGAGCTGGATCGGGACGGATGTCGACAGGCTCCTGAGCGAGCGCCTCGGACGCGAAGTCCAGGTCATCAACGACGCCGATGCCGCCGGACTCGCGGAGGCGCGCTTCGGCGTGGGCGCCGGGCGCGGCGGCACCGTCCTGGTGATCACGCTGGGCACCGGTATCGGTTCCGCCTTCATCTTCGACGGCCAGCTCGTCCCGAACGTCGAGCTGGGGCACCTCGAGTTGGACGGCTTCGATGCCGAAACCAAGGCCTCGGCCACCGCGCGGGAGCGAGACGGCCTCGACTGGGACGAATACGCCGTGCGCCTGCAGCGCTACTTTTCCCACGTGGAGTTCCTCTTCTCCCCCGAGCTCTTCATCGTGGGCGGCGGAATCTCCAAGCGCAGCGAGGATTTCCTGCCGAAGCTCAAGCTGGCCACGGAGATCGTGCCCGCCGAGCTCAAGAACAACGCGGGCATCGTCGGCGCCGCCCTGCAGGCCGCGCACCACTTCAACTACCGCAAGTAGCCGGTGTCAGGCAGCCGCGCCCCCGGCAGCTACCGCGCGGTCAGCGGGCGCTGCTTGCCGGACGGCCCCGCCTTCGCCGCGGCTTCGGTCTCCGAGCGCAACTGCCCGATGGCCGACTCGAAGTCATCGAGCGATTCGAACCCCTGGTACACGCTGGCAAACCTCAGGTATGCCACCAGGTCCAGCTTCTTCAGCGGTCCCAGGATCGCCAGGCCGACTTGGTGCGCATCGATCTCCGCCGCGCCGCTGGCACGCACGGTCTCCTCGACCTCCTGGGCGAGGAGCGCCAGGTCGTCATCCGTCACCGGCCGGCCCTGGCACGCTTTGCGCACACCGTTGATCACCTTGGACCGCGAGAACGGCTCACCTGCGCCCGAGCGCTTGACCACGCTGAGGCTGGTCGTCTCCAGCGTCGTGAACCGGCGGCCGCACTCCGAGCACTGCCGGCGTCGGCGGATGGCCGAGCCGTCCTCGGTCAGCCTGCTGTCGACGACGCGGGAATCCGCATTGCGGCAGAACGGACAGTACACGCCGCACTCCCTTCCTGGCCCGCGCTGGCGGATCCATCGTTAAGGCCGCTGGAATGCTTCACAGCGGCAGGCTTTGGGTATGTTACCGGCCGGCAGGCGGCGCAGCTGCTGCTGCAGCGTCCCGGAACCGGACCGACACCGCGTCCCCGTGCGCCGGCAGGTCCTCGGCTTGGGCGAGGGCTACGATATGCCCGCCGACCTCCTGCAGCGCGGCACGCCCGTAATCGATGATCTGCACCGCCTTGAGGAAGGTCGTGACATTCAGGCCCGAGGCGAACGTGGCCGTTCCGCTGGTAGGCAGGACATGGTTCGAGCCCGCGCAGTAGTCGCCGAGGCTGACCGGGCTGTAGTCACCGACGAAGATCGCCCCGGCATTGCGGATCCGCGCTGCCACGGCGGCCGCGTCCCGCGTGTGGATCTCAAGGTGTTCGGCAGCGTAGGCGTCGCACACGGCGATGCCCTGTTCGACGTCGTCCACGAAGATGATGCCCGACTGCGGACCGGTCAGCGCCTGCGCCACCCGCTCGGCGTGACGGGTGGCCGCCGCCTGCACTGCCAGTTCGGCGCGCACCGCATCGGCCAGGGCAGCCGAATCGGTGACCAGGACGGATGCCGCGTGCGGGTCGTGCTCCGCCTGGCTGATCATGTCCGCGGCGACGAAGGCCGGGCTGGCGGTCTCGTCCGCGAGGATCGCGATCTCCGTGGTCCCGGCTTCGGCGTCGATGCCGACGACGGACTTCACCAGCCGCTTCGCAGTGGCGACGAAAACGTTGCCCGGGCCGGTGACGACGTCCACCGGCTCCAGCGCAGGCCCGGCGTCACTGGCCGGCACCCCGTAGGCGAAGGCCGCGACCGCCTGGGCGCCGCCGATCGCGTAGACCTCGTCGATGCCCAGCAGCCGCGCTGCCGCCAGGATCGTGGGGTGCGGAAGGCCGCCGAAGTCCTTTTGCGGGGGCGACGCGAGGGCGATCGACCCGACGCCGGCGGCCAGCGCGGGAACAACGTTCATCACGACCGACGAGGGATAGACGGCAAGTCCGCCCGGGACATAGAGCCCGACGCGTGCCACCGGAACCCACTTGTGCGTCACCGTGGCGCCGTCGGCAATGGGGACGACGGCGTCTGCCGGCTTTTGCGCCTCGGCGAAGGTCCTGGCGCGGGCGATCGACTCCTCGAGGCCGGCCCGGACCGCGGGATCCAGTGCCGCCAGGGCCTCTTCCAGTGCCTCCGCGGGAACCTTCGGGTGCGCCTGCTCGACGCCGTCGAAGCGCTGCGCCAGCTCCGCCAGGGCCTCGAAGCCGCGGCTCCGGACGCTGCCGATGATCTCTTCCACCGCGTGCGAGGCCACATCGAAAGTGGTTTCGGCACGCGGCATGGCGGCCTTCAGCTCGGCCGGGCCGAGCCGCCGCCCGCGCAGGTCGAGGACGGGCAGGGCGAAGGATGAATCGGGGTTGGTCGCAGCAGTCACGGTTCTATTCTACGTAAGCGCGGACCCAGGCCCGGATGACCGCGTCATACATCGAGGCAGGCGGGTCCGAGCAGGATCTTCAGGTCGCCGAATAGCGCGGGGGTCGGGTTGACCCTGAGGTCCACGCCGAGCTTCATCACCTCGATCTTGCGCGAGCTGTTCAGCCTCACCTGGACCTCGGTGGTCCCCGGGTGCGTCCGCAGGACATCCCCGAGTGACGAGACCATGGTTTCGGTGGCCTTGAAGCTGGCCATGGAAATGACGACCGGGCCGGAATGGCCGTCACTCAGGTCGGGAACCGTCAATTCCTGCGCGTTGAGGGTGACGGCGCCGTCGTCGCGGCGCTGCAGGCGGCCGCGGACCACCACGATCAGGTCCTCGGCCAGGATCGATGAGATCGGACCGTAGACCTGCCCGAAGAACATGACCTCCATCGAGCCGCCCAGGTCCTCGACCTCGGCGCGGGCGTAGGCGTTGCCGCTGTTCTTGGCGATGCGGCGCTGCAGGGAGGTGATCATGCCGGAGATCGTGACGATGGAGCCGTCGGCCGGGCCCTCGTCGCTGATCACCGACGTGATGGACATGTCCGCATGCTGGCTGAGCAGGCCCTCGAGCCCCTGCAGGGGATGGTCGGAGACGTACAGGCCGAGCATGTCGCGCTCGAACGCCAGCTTGTCCTTCTTTTCCCATTCCGGCAGGTCGGGGATCTCCACCGCCAGCGCACCGCCGGCCTCGCCGCCGTCGTCGAAGGCGCTGAAAAGGTCGAACTGGTTCGCCGCCTCGTTCCGCTTGAGCACGATGACCGAGTCCACGGCCTCTTCGTGCACCATGGCCAGCGCGCGGCGCGGGTGCCCGAGCGAATCGAACGCGCCGGCCTTGATCAGGGATTCGATGGTCCGCTTGTTGCAGACAACCGCCGGGACCTTCTGCAGGAAGTCGCTGAAGTTGGCGAAATGCCCCTTCTCCTCGCGGGCGCCGACCATCGCATGGACGACGTTCGCTCCGACGTTCCGGACGGCGCCCATGCCGAAGCGGATGTCCTTGCCGACCGGAGTGAAGTTGACGCTCGATTCGTTGACGTCGGGCGGAAGCACGGTGATGCCCATGTGCCGGCACTCGTTCAGGTACATCGCCAGCTTGTCTTTGTCGTCGCCGACGGACGTGAGCAGGGCGGCCATGTACTCGCCCGGATAGTGCGCCTTCAGGTACGCCGTCCAGTAGGAGACCACCCCGTAGGCGGCCGAGTGGGCCTTGTTGAACGCGTAGTCGGAGAACGGGAGCAGGATGTCCCACAGGGTCTTGATGGCGGCGTCGGAATAGCCGTTGTCCTTCATGCCCTGGGAGAAGCCGGCGAACTGCTTGTCCAGCTCCGCCTTCTTCTTCTTGCCCATCGCGCGGCGCAGGATGTCCGCTTGGCCCAGCGAGTAGCCCGCAAGCTTCTGCGCGATGGCCATGACCTGCTCCTGGTACACGATCAGGCCATAGGTGCCGCCGAGGATGTCCTCCAGCGGTTCGGCCAGCTCGGGATGGATCGGAACGATCTCCTGCAGCCCGTTCTTGCGCAGCGCGTAGTTGGTGTGCGCGTTGGCGCCCATGGGACCGGGACGGTACAGCGCCAGCACGGCGGAAATGTCTTCGAAGTTGTCCGGGCGCATCAGCTTCAGCAGCGACCGCATGGGACCGCCGTCGAGCTGGAAGACGCCCAGGGTGTCACCGCGGGCGAGCAGTTCGTAGGACGCCTTGTCGTCGAGGTCCAGGTCTTCCAGGACCAGGTCTTCGTCGCGGTTGAGCTTGATGTTCTCCAGGGCGTCCGAGATGATCGTCAGGTTCCGCAGCCCGAGGAAGTCCATCTTGATCAGGCCGAGGCCCTCGCAGGTCGGGTAGTCGAACTGCGTGATGACCTGGCCGTCCTGCTCGCGGCGCATGATCGGGATGATGTCGATCAGCGGGTCGGAGGACATGATGACGCCGGCGGCGTGCACGCCCCACTGCCGCTTCAGCCCTTCCAGGCCCAGGGCAGTCTCGAAGACCTTAGCCGAGTCCGGGTCGGACTTGAGCAGCTCGCGCAGTTCCTCGGCCTCTCCGTAGCGCGGCGCATCCGGATTGTGCACATCCGGGAGGGAAATGCCCTTGCCCATGACGTCCGGCGGCATCGCCTTGGTCAGCCGCTCCCCCACGGAGAACGGGTAACCCATCACGCGTGAGGAGTCCTTCAGGGCCTGCTTGCCCTTGATGGTGCCGTAGGTGACGATCATGGCCACGCGTTCGTCGCCGTACTTCTCCGTGACGTACTTGATCACTTCGGAGCGGCGACGATCATCGAAGTCGACGTCGAAGTCGGGCATGGACACGCGGTCCGGGTTCAGGAAGCGTTCGAAAATCAGCCCGTGCTTGAGCGGGTCCAGGTCGGTGATCCGCATGGCGTACGCGGCCATGGAACCGGCGCCCGAGCCACGTCCCGGGCCTACCCGGATGCCGTTGTTCTTGGCCCAGTTGATGAAGTCCGCAACCACCAGGAAGTAGCCGGGGAAGCCCATCTGCGAGATGACGCCGATTTCGTAGTTGGCCTGCTTGCGCACCTCGTCGGGAATGCCATCGGGGTACCGGTAGTGCAGCCCGGCTTCGACTTCCTTGATGAACCAGGATTCCTCGTTCTCCCCCGGCGGGCAGGGGAATCGCGGCATGTAGTTGGCCGCGGTGTTGAACTCCACGTTGCAGCGCTCGGCGATCAGCAGCGTGTTGTCGCACGCCTCTTCGTAGTCCCGGAAGATTGCGCGCATTTCGGCCGGGGACTTCAGGTAAAACTCGTCGGCGTCGAACTTGAACCGCTTGGGGTCCGCCAGCGTCGAGCCGGACTGGACGCACAGCAGCGCCGCGTGCGACTTCGCATCCTCGGCGTGGGTGTAGTGCAGGTCGTTCGTGGCCACCAGCGGCAGCTTCAGCTCACGCGCCAGCTTGATCAGGTCCGCCTGGACGTTGCGCTCGATGTCCAGGCCGTGGTCCATCAGTTCGCAGAAGAAGTTCTCCGTCCCGAGGATGTCGCGGAAGTCCGACGCCGCCTGCATCGCCTCCTTGTAGAGGCCCAGGCGCAGCTTCGTCTGGACTTCGCCCGAAGGACAGCCGGTGGTGGCGATGAGGCCCTTGCCGTAGGTCTGCAGGAGGTCGCGGTCCATGCGCGGCTTGTAGAGGTAACCCTCGAGCGAGGCGAGCGAGGACATGCGGAAGAGGTTATGCATCCCCTCGGTGGTTTCCGCCCACATGGTCATGTGCGTGTAGGCTCCGGCACCCGAAACGTCGTTGCGGCCGCCGTCGCCCCACCGCACACGCGTCTTGTCCTGCCGGGCGGTTCCCGGCGTCAGGTACGCTTCGACGCCGATGATGGGCTTCACACCTGCGTTTCGGGCCTTGTTCCAGAAGTCGAAGGCGCCAAAGACAAAACCGTGGTCCGTGGTGGCCACGGATTCCATGCCGAGTTCCTTGGCATGGTCGAACAGGTCCGTCAGGCGGGCGGCCCCGTCCAACATCGAGTATTCGGTGTGGTTGTGCAGATGTACGAAGTTTCCCGTACCGGTTTTAGAGCTAGTCACTGTTGCCACCAAAACATTCTAGGCGGCGGGCCCGGGTAAGCCCGAGCCGCCTCGCCATCAGACCCGATGCTCGGCCAGCGCCTCGACGGCATAGGCCAGGTCAGCCGGGTAGTCGCTTTCGTATTCGACCCACTCGCCCGTGCCGGGATGCGTGAAGCCGAGCCTCTTGGCATGCAGCCATTGGCGTGTAAGGCCAAGCTCGGCCGCCAGCTTGGGGTCCGCCCCGTAGGTCAGGTCGCCCGCGCACGGGTGGCGCAGGGCGGAAAAATGCACGCGGATCTGGTGGGTCCGCCCGGTTTCCAGATGGACCTCCACCAGGGTGGCCCGTCCAAAGGCCTCCAGGACTTTGTAGTGCGTCACCGAGGGGCGTCCGTCCTCGACGACGGCGAACCGCCAGTCATAGCCGGGGTGCCTGCCAATAGGGGCGTCAATGGTCCCCTCCAGCGGATCGGGCAGGCCCTGAACCAAAGCGTGGTAGACCTTTTCCACCGAGCGGTCCTTGAAGGCACGCTTGAGCAGCGTGTAGCCATGCTCCGTCTTTGCCACCACCATGACCCCGGACGTGCCGACATCGAGGCGGTGGACGATGCCAGCCCGTTCGGCTGCCCCGGAGGTCGAGATCCGGTACCCGCGTGCCGCCAGGATCCCGACCACCGTCGGCCCCACCCAGCCGGGTGACGGGTGTGCTGCTACCCCGACGGGCTTGTCGACAACGACGAAGTCGTCCTCGTCACCAAGTATCTTCATGTCCTCCACGTCCTCAACGACCACGGCCAGCGGGTCACGTTCCTCAGGGCGGCTGACCCGCAGCTCGCCGTGGTCCGGGAGCCGCTCGGACTTGCCGACGACGCGCCCGGCGATCGTCACGTGGCCGCCGCTGCACCAGGCCGCCGCCGAGGAGCGGGAGATTCCCAGCAGTTGCGCGAGGGCGGCGTCCACCCGTTTGCCGGCGGTCTCCGGCCCGAGGGTGAATGCCGAAATCTGCTCAGGCACTGTCCTGCCCCTGGGACGGCTCCTGCGGGCGGTCGCGACGGGTTCTGTCGACGCCGTCCTCGTCCTTCCCGTCCGTGACCCGCCGGCCGTCCATGCCGATGCCGCGCAGCGTTAGCAGGCACCACAGGATGACCGAGCCGACGATGGCGGAGTCGGCGATGTTGAAGATGGCGAAATTCGGCAGGGCAATGAAGTCCACGACATGGCCGACGCCGAAACCGGGTTCACGGAACAGGCGGTCGGTCAGATTGCCAAGCACGCCGCCCAGCAGGAACCCCAGCGCCACGGACCACCAGAGCGACCGGATGCGGCCCGCGTAGAAGATAATGGCCGCCGCAACCACCGACATGATGATCGTAAAGACCCAGGTGTAGTCCTCGCCGATAGAGAAGGCAGCCCCCGAGTTGCGGATGAAGTGCCAGTGCAGCAGCGGCGGCAGGACCGGAATGATGTCTCCCTCGGACATCGTGCCCACCACCCAGGCTTTGGTCAGTTGGTCAAGGCCGTACGCAAAGCCGGCGCAGGCAGCCAGGATCAGCACGAAACGGGCGGCGCCGCTCTTGCCCGCCGGAGGGCGGGCGGTTCCGCCGCTGCGGTCGGCAGGCGGCTGGTCGGCGGGGGTTGGTTCAGACATGGTTCCTTCGGGCGGCAGGGCGGCGGGCAGGGACGTAAGCGGCAGTACGGCGATGGCCGGTGTCAGGGGCAGCCCCGGCACCGGCCATTTGCATCCATGCCCGCGGCACGGCGCTCACATTCGCAGTGGTCTAGGAATCCTTGATGTCAGGCGTCGCGAAAGAACCGCGTGCCTCGAGGTCCCGCAGCTGGCCCTCGATGTAGGCCTTCAGGCGCGAACGGTAATCCCGCTCGAATCCGCGCAGTTGCTCGAGCTTGCGCTCCAGGACGGCTTTCTGCTGCTCAAGGGCGCCGAGGGTCTTGCGGCTCTTCTCCTGCGCGTCGTTGACCAGGGTGCTGGCTTCGATCTGGGCTTCCGCGATGATCTTGTCGCGCTGTTCCACACCGGCATTGACGTACTCGTCGTGCAGCTTCTGGGCCATGGCGAGCACGCCGGCGGCAGACTCGGCAGTGGCGGCGTGGCCGGAGGGCGCAGCGGCGGCGGCCGGTGCGGATGCCGCCGGTGCAGGCGCGGCGGCGGGAGCAGGTGCGGGTGCCGGGGCCTTGGCTTCTTCCTTGACCGGCTCCTTCGGCTCTTCCTTCACCGGCTCTTCGACCTTCGGCGCGGCGGCAACCGGAGCGGGGACGCTGGCCGTCGACGGCCGGCCTGAGGTGGCCTCGGCGAGCTTCTTGCGCAGCTCGTCGTTCTCCTGGTTCAACCGGCGCAGCTCTACGACAATTTCGTCAAGGAAGTCGTCGACCTCGTCCTGGTCATAGCCTTCACGGAACTTAGTCGGCTGGAACCTCTTGTTGACAACGTCTTCAGGCGTCAGAGCCATGTGGTCACCTCATACTGGTTCTTGTAGATCACGAATACATGCGAACGCGTTCATGACAACGGTAGCGAAAAGATTCCCTGACACGTTACATTCACTGCCTCTGAAAGTCAGCGTATAACTTTTCAGCACCGAAGCATAACCGCGTGTCAGCGCGCCAGACCGGCGATGATGGCCAGCGCAATACTGGTCACGATGAAGAGGACCAGGAAGGCCAGGTCCAGAGAAAAACCGCCGATCCGCAGCGGCGGAATCATCCGGCGCAGGGCCTTCAGCGGCGGATCCGTCACGGCATAGATACCGGAGGCAGTGACCAAGGCGACGCCCCTCGGACGCCATTGGCGCGCGAAGGTCTGGACGACGTCGAAGACAATACGGATGATCAGCGCAAGCTGGAACAGCATGAGGACGAGATAGAGCAGAACAAAGATGATGGACACGCCGGTTCCACGATTCCTAGCGTTGAAGGTGCAGGTACTTCACGAATACTGCCTCAGCGGCAGCCTCCGGCGCTAGCTCTGGTTGAAGAAGGTCGCCTGCTGCTCGCTGGCCTTTTTGTCCTCGCCCAGTACCTCCATGGTCGCGGGCGAAAGCAGGAACACCTTGTTGGTTACCCGCTCGATGCTTCCATGCAGCCCGAACACCAGCCCGGCCGAGAAATCGACCAGCCGCTTGGCGTCCGCCTCCCCCATGTCCGTCACATTCATGATCACGGGAATCCCGTCACGGAAGCTCTCACCGATGACCTTGGCATCGTTGTAGGAGCGGGGATGGACCGTCGTGATCTGACGCAGCACGTTCGACTCCTCGCGGGATGATGGGGCGCGCTTGATGGGCGTCACCGGGGCACGGTACTCTTCGGCAGCGGCCGGCTTCGCCGGAGCAGGCGGGGTCTCGGCCCGGCGCTCTTCGCGCGCGGGCTCGGGAGCTTCTTCCTCCCTGGCCGGTAGTTCCCTGCTGGCAGGCTCATTCTGCTCGGCCTCGTACTGCTCGTCACCGTCTGCGAGCCCGAGGTAGATCATTGTCTTGCGCAAAGCGCCAGCCATGGTCTGCTCCTAATCGTGTCTTCACCACTGCTCCTGCCAAAACGCTACATCAAGGGCGGTCGCGGTCCGAGCACATCTGACCCGACACGCAGGTGTGTCGCCCCGGCCGCGACGGCCGCTTCGAGGTCCTGGCTCATCCCCGCCGAAACCATCCCGGCCGCGGGGTGTGTGCGGCGCAGTTCGGCGGAATACTCCATTAGCCTGGAGAAGGCCTCGGCCGGGTCCGCTCCCAGCGGGGCAACGGCCATCAGCCCGCCCAGTTCCAGCCCCTCGGCCGCGGACACCGCGGCCGCAAGGGCCTCGATGTCTTCCGGGCGGGCCCCGCCACGCCCCGAGGATCCTGCGCCTGACTGCGCCGGCCGGTTCTCCAGGTCCACTTGGAGCAGGACCAGCAGATCCCCCCGCGGCCGGACTCCGTGTTCCGCCCGCCGGGCCTGTTCCGCGGCCATCGCCTTGGAGAGCGACTTGACCAGGGACAAACGGTCGACCGAGTGGACCGCGTGGGCGTACCGCACGACCGACTTCGCCTTATTCGTCTGGAGCTGGCCGATGAAGTGCCATCGCAGGCCGGCCGCGGCCGGCAAGGCTTCCAGCTCCGCGGCTTTCGCGGCAGCTTCCTGGTCCCTGTTCTCCCCGACGTCCCGGACCTCCAGATCCGCCAGCGCGGCAACATCCGACGCAGGGAAGAACTTCGTGACGACGATCAGTTCCGGGGCCGGGCCGGAGCGCCGGGCAGCGGCCGCGGCGATCCTCTCCCGCACCCGCGCCAGGTTCGCCGCAAGCTGGTCTTTCCGTTCTGCGTCCGTCATGCTTCCGTCCAGACGAGGCCTGCGAACCGGCCGGTGGCGTGGTCCCTTCGGTAAGAGAAAAGTTGCGGGTGTTCCAGGGTGCACGCGTCGACCCGATGCACGGCGACGTCCATGGAAGCCAGTTGTGCGGCGGCAGCGGCGGGAAGGTCCAGGGCGGGTGTTCCCCACGAGGTTTCGGAACGCAGCTCGGGCAGGGCCGCCGTCGCCTCCTCCTGCATGGCGGCAGGAACCTCGTAGCACCGCCCGCAGATGGCCGGGCCGATCCATGCACGCAGACCCGATCCGCCGGCGGACTCCAGCCGACGGACCGTATTCACGAGGACGCCGTCCAGCAGTCCCCGGCGGCCGGCGTGGGCCACGCCGGTCGCATACCCATGGCCGGTATTGGCCGTGAAGACCACGGGAAGGCAGTCCGCGACCATGACCCCCAGCGGCACATCGCCGCCGGGGGCCACCAACGCGTCCAGCTCGGCGGGACCTTCGGTCGGCTCCATCGGGCGTGCCGTCCCCACATTGGCGGAATGGACCTGGTTCATGAACCGCAGGCCGCCGTCGCCGATCCCCAAGGCAGACTCGAGGGCCCGTCGGTGCCGCCCCACGGTCCCGGGATCATCGCCGACGTGCAGCGCCAGGTTTCCGGCGGTGCTGTCCGTGAACCCGACCCACAACCCGTCGTCGACCTGTTCCCGCCACCAAAACATTGCCGGACCTCCTCCGTGCAGCAGACCTCCTACTTCAGGAAGTCGGGAACGTCCAGGTCATCGGCGCGGCCGGCTGCCAGGTCCGGTTCGACGACGGCCGGAAGGTCCACGTCGAATCCTGCGTCAGCCGGCAGGTCGTAGCCACGGGGACCGCCGTGGCCCCACGACCTGGCCGCGCCGGACGCAGCCTGCGCTTCGACCGGCTCCGCGGCCGGCTGCGAAGGCGGCACGGAAGGGGCAGCCGGGGCGGCAGCAGCAGGCTTGTGGGCGGGCTGGGCCGCGGAGGTGACGTCCACCTGGTCGAAGCCGGCGGCGATGACGGTCACGCGCGCTTCGTCTCCGAGCGCATCGTCGATCACGGCGCCGAAGATGATGTTCGCCTCCGGGTGCGCGACCTCCTGGACCAGGCGGGCCGCTTCGTTGATCTCGAACAGGCCGAGGTCGGAGCCGCCCTGGATCGACAGCAGCACACCGTGCGCGCCGTCGATGGAGGCCTCGAGCAGCGGCGAGGCGATGGCCAGTTCCGCCGCCTTGACTGCACGGTCTTCCCCGCGGGCCGAGCCGATGCCCATCAGCGCCGAGCCCGCGCCCTGCATGACGGACTTGACGTCGGCGAAGTCGAGGTTGATCAAGCCGGGCGTGGTGATGAGGTCGGTGATGCCCTGGACACCGGAGAGCAGGACCTGGTCCGCCGAGCGGAAGGCATCCAGCATGGAAACATTGCGGTCGCTGATGGAGAGCAGCCGGTCGTTCGGGATGACGATCAACGTATCGACTTCGTCCCGAAGGGTCTCGATGCCGCTTTCCGCCTGGTTGGACCGGCGGCGACCCTCGAAGGTGAAGGGCCGGGTGACCACGCCGATGGTCAGAGCGCCCAGCGAACGCGCGATGCGGGCCACTACCGGCGCACCGCCGGTGCCCGTGCCGCCGCCCTCGCCGGCGGTCACGAACACCATGTCCGCGCCGCGCAGGACTTCCTCGATCTCTTCGGCGTGGTCCTCGGCCGCCTTGCGGCCGACCTCAGGATCCGCCCCGGCGCCGAGGCCCCGGGTAAGTTCACGGCCGACGTCGAGCTTGACGTCGGCGTCGCTCATGAGCAGGGCCTGAGCATCTGTATTGATCGCGATGAACTCGACTCCGCGGAGTCCCACCTCGATCATGCGGTTGACGGCGTTCACGCCACCGCCGCCGATGCCGACGACCTTGATGACGGCCAAGTAATTTTGCGGTGCTGCCACGTCCTGTGTCCCTTGTTCGTATCTCTGCTCTGGTCTTGTCCTCCAGGCCGGAGCGAGCCGCCAGCCCATCGGTTCGCCTGGCATAACGTTAACTCTCAGGTTGAGGGTTAGAGTTATGTCAAGCTACTTCTATTCCGAGACGCTATTGGCATCATTGCCCTCATGCAATGACCAGCCGCCGCGTGTCGTCCAACTGCGTTTCTATTGCTCATCTCGTGACCGGCCGCGTCGGTGTCGAGACGTCGTATACCGTAATACCGCCCTCCGGCTCCTCCGCCTTAAGCAGCACTTCGAAGACCTTCGCCTTCAAGTCCAGCTGGTCGGCGTTGCCCCAGATGACCTTCTTGCCGTTGGTCAGCTGCAGCTGGACGGAGTCCACGGTCTTGGCGGAGGCGTGTTCCAGCTCCGCCAGCACATCCTGCGGCAAGGCGCCCAGGACCGTCGTCAACGTCCGGAAAATCTCCCGGTCGTCGGCGACCGTGCTGTCGTCGATCAGCGGGAGTTCGGCGTCCGTCCGCTTCCCGACCGTCGCCAGCCGCTTGCCGTCCGAGTTGACCAGGGCAAACTTCTTGCCGGTCTCCAGCAGCGCCACCGGCGGGTGCTCGATCACCTTGACGCCGAGTTCGGACGGCGGTTTCGCCTCGACTGCGACATCATGCACCGCGGGAAACTTGCTCAGCAGCGCCCTGACCTCCTTGTCGCTGACCTGCGGCAGAGGTTTGCCCTTCAGCGGCTCCAGGGCGGCCACGACCTGTGCCTTCGGAGTCAGGTCGGTCCCGCTGACGCTCACTGCCTGGACCGCCAGCACCGGGGAAAAGACCAGGACGGCAAGCAGCCCGACGAAGAGGACTATCGCGGTGGCACCGCCGATGAGCAGCCGTCGGCGCAGTTTGCGCCTGGGAGACTCGGGGAACGCGACGACCGTCCGTGCTGCGTCGTCCACGGACGACGCCGTCACGGCCTTGCGCTGCCTGGTGGGCTTGGCGGCCGGTCGGCTGCCCCCGGCGATCGTCCCGCCGCCGGCGGCCGGTCTTCCCGAGCCGCCGCTGCGTCCGCCGGCCTCCCTCTCCGATACCCGGCCCGTTTTCCCCCAAGCGAGGGCTCGCCAGCCGGCGCCGGTCTTGCCGCTGCTGCCTTCCGGAGGCTCGGGCAGAGCCTTGGTGGCGCTCGTCGCCGTGCTGCTCTTGACGCCCATGGCCGTGACCTTGCCCGAGTTGATCCGGACGGTGCCGGGCTCCGCCCCGGAGGGTTCCTGCCCGGCGCCCCTCGGGCCGGAGGAGCGCTTCGGGGGATCCGGATTCCGGTGCCCCTCGCCGGTGCGCTTCCCGGGGTCCGCGGGCGGCTGGACGCCGGAACCCGCTGCCGGCCGGGCCGGCCGCGAAGCGGCGCCGGCACCGCCGGAACCCGGAGCAGCCTTGGGCGTGGCGGGCTTGCGCGGCTTCCGGACCGCCATCAGTGGCGGCCGTCCGCTGTCCGGCGGGCCAGGTCCTCCACGAGCCGCGGTCCGTATTGCGTGACGTCCCCTGCCCCGATGGTCATCACGATGTCGCCGGGCTGCGCGCGCCCGGCCACGGCCAGGACGGCGTGGTCCGGATCGGGCTCGTAGCCGCCCGACGTGTCCAGCCGCTCGGTGATCAGCTCGCTGGTGACGCCGGGGATGGGGTCCTCGCGGGCCGGGTAGATGTCCAGCACCGCCACGCTGTCCGCCAGCGACAGCGCCTTGGCGAAGTCGGCGGCGAACTCGCGGGTCCGGGAGAACAAGTGTGGCTGGAACAGCACGTGGACTTGATGGCCCTGGGCCACCCGCCGGGCTGCCTGGAGCGCCGCCTCAACCTCGGTGGGGTGATGGGCGTAGTCGTCGAAGACGCGGACGCCGCCGGCTTCGCCGCGCGCCTCGAACCGGCGGGCTGCCCCGGTAAAGCCGGCGAGTCCGGCCGCGGCAGCCGCGGGTTCCAACCCGACGCCGAGCCCGGCCGCGAAGGCAGCAGCGGCATTGCGGATATTGTGCTCGCCCGGCACCTGCAGCCTCAGCTCCTGGGTACCGCCGTCGAATTCGAGGGTGCTGGAACTCGACGCCGCATCGAAGCGGCTGTCCCGAATGCGGACGTCCGCGTCTTCGGCATAGCCGTAGCCGACGATCCGCTGTCCGGTGCCGCGCGCCCGGAAGCGCTCGGCCAGGGCACGGGCCCCGGGATCGTCGAGGCACACGACCAGCACGCCATCCTGAGGCAGGAGCCCGGCGAAACTGTCGAACGAGGCATAGACGGACTCGGCCGAGCCATAGTGGTCGAGGTGGTCCGCCTCCACGTTCGTGACGATGATGGTCTTCGGCAAGTAGTTGAGGAAAGACCCGTCCGACTCGTCCGCTTCGGCCACGAAGATTCCGCCGGTTCCGTGGGCGGCGTTGACGCCGAGCGCGGCGACGTCGCCGCCGATGGCGAAGGAGGGCTCGCGGCCGGCGCTTTGCAGCATCACGGTGACCATCGCCGTCGTCGTTGTCTTGCCGTGCGTCCCCGCGACGGCGATCAGTTCCTGCGACCCCATCGAGGACGCCAGCGCCACGGAGCGGTGGATGATGTTCAACCCGCCCGCGACCGCCGCCTCGAGCTCGGGGTTGTCCGGCCGGATGGCAGTGGAGACCACCACGGTGTCCGCGCCGGCGATGTTCCGCCCGTCGTGGCCAACGTGGACCACGGCGCCAAGTTCCTCAAGCTGCCGGAGCGTGCGCGAGTCCTTGCTGTCGGAACCGGAGACGGCC
The DNA here is from genome assembly GCF_026011795.1 of Arthrobacter mangrovi. GTDB lineage: Bacteria > Actinomycetota > Actinomycetes > Actinomycetales > Micrococcaceae > Crystallibacter > Crystallibacter mangrovi. The sequence continues at coordinate 233,898 of NZ_BRVS01000002.1, forward strand.
ACGCCGCGGGCCAGCAGGATCCGGGCGATGGCGGACATGCCGGCACCGCCGATGCCGATGAAGTGGACCCGGCCCAGGTCTTCGAAGGCCAGCCTCGTGGTGGTGTGGAAGTCTGCGGCTTTCATCGGTTCCCCTCCCCTGCGGCCTCGAAGACCATCTTTGCCATGCGCTGGTCCGCGTCCCTGATCCCCAGGCCTCGTCCGGCGGCCGCCATGGCTTCCAGCCGGGCAGGGTCCTTGAGCAGGGCCGGCACGTTGGCCTCGACCCATTCCGCGGTAAAGTCCTGGTCCCGGACGAGGACGGCGCCGCCGGCTCCGACCAGGTCCGCCGCGTTGAGCGCCTGCTCGCCGTTGCCGTGCGGCAGCGGCACCAGCACCGCGGGCAGGCCGACGGCGGCCACTTCGCAGACAGTAGCGGCACCGGCCCGGGCCAGGAGCAGGTCCGCCGCGGCGTAGACATCCTCCATGCCGTCGACATATTCGACCTGCTTGTAGCCGGGGGCGGCCAGGGGGGAACCCGCCCCGTCCAGCTGCTGCTTGCCCCGCCCCGTGATGTGCAGGGTCTGGATCCCGGCGTCCGCCAGCGCCGGGAGCGCCGCCGAGATCGTGCGGTTGATGCTGGCTGCTCCGGAAGAGCCGCCGGTGACGATCAGGGTGGGCTTGTCCGCCGCCAGTTTCAGCCGTTCGCGCGCCGCCGGCCGCCGGGCGGCCCGGTCCAGCGAGGAGATTTCCGTGCGCATCGGCATTCCCACCCAGGCGGCATGGGGCAGCCGCGTGCTCCGGAAGGCCACCGCGACATGCCGCGTCAGCCGGGCGCCCACCCGGTTGGCCAGCCCCGGCCGCGCGTTCGCTTCGTGGATCACCATCGGGACGTTGGCCCGGCGCGCGGCGATGTACATGGGTGTGCTGACGTAGCCGCCGACGCCGACCACGACGTCCGCACCGGCCTGTTCGATGATTCCGCGGGCCTGCCTGACGGCGGCCGCGAACTTGAACGGAAGCTTCAGCAGGTCCAGCGAGGGACGCCGCGGCATCGGGACCCGCTCAATGGTCGTCAGCTCGAACCCTGCGGCGGGGACCAGGCGGGTTTCCATGCCGGCCGCGGTGCCGACCGCCAGGATCCGCGCGTCGGGTTCATCGGTCCGGATGGCCCGGGCGATCGCGAGCAGGGGGCTGATGTGCCCGGCTGTACCGCCGCCAGCGAGAACCACGGAAAGGTTCGGGGAGTTCATCTTGGTGCTTGGGTACCTTCTGTTTCGGGACAAAAAATTGCGGGGCGGCCACGGGCAGTTCAGGCCCGGCGGACCTTTTTTGCCTGCGCGGCCCGTTTGGCGTCCGGCCGCGCAAAGGACAACAGTACCCCCACGGCGGCAAGCGTGATGGTCAAAGCCGACCCGCCGTAGGAGATGAACGGCAGCGGCACGCCGATGACCGGCAGCAGCCCCGTGACAACCCCCATGTTGACGAAGGCCTGCCCGATGATCCAGACCATGATGGCCCCGCCGAAGATCCGCACGAACGCATCGTCGCGGCGCATCACTGTACGGACAATAGCGACGGCGAGGATGCCGAAGAGCGCGACCACCACCAGTGTGCCGAGCAGTCCCAGCTCCTCGCCGATGATGGCGAAGATGTAGTCGTTGTGCGCCTCGGGAATCCAGCTGTACTTCTGCCGGCTCTGGCCCAGGCCCACGCCCCACCAGCCGCCGGAGGCGAGGGCGAAGAGGCCGTTGCAGGACTGCATGTTCAGCCCGGTCGTATCGTCGCAGCTCTGGTCCAGCCACATGGTGATGCGGGCCACGCGGTTGGGGCTGGTGATCGCCAGCAGCAGCACGCCGGCAACGGCGGTGGCGCCGGCGATGGCGAACAGCTTCATCCGCGCTCCGCCGAAGAACAGCGCGCCGGCGACGATGAGCATGATGATCATGGCGGTGCCCAGGTCGTTCCCGGCCAGGACCAGCAGGACCACCAGTCCGCCGACCGGTAGCACGGGCACCACCAGGTGCTTCCACTCGTGCAGCAGCGGACCCTTGCGGACGAGGATGCACGCGATCCACAGGCCGAGGGCAAGTTTGGCCGCCTCCGAAGGCTGGGCGGTAACGCCTGGCGCAAGCTGGATCCAGTTCCGGTTGCCGTTCACGTTGACGCCAAGCGGCGTGAACACCAGTACCAGCAGCGCGAGCGAGAGCCCCAGGGCAGGCCAGCCAAGTTTCTTGTAGGTGGGAATACTGAGACGGGACAGTACCAGCATCAGGATGATGCCGCCCGCGGCGAAGAGGCCCTGCTTCATGAACAGGTCGAAGGGCGAGGCGCCCTCGGCAATCGATTCCACGGCCGACGACGAGAGCACCATGAGCAGGCCGATCGCGGTCAGCGCCAGCGCCGAACCCAGGATCAGGTAGTAGCTGAACCCCGACGGCTCGCGGTCCGCGCCGTCGGCCCGGTCCAGCAGGGCCTTGGCCTTGACCAGCCACGCCGCGCGCGGCTCCCGGGGTGGAGCCGCAGGCCGCTGCCCGCCGGCCGACACCGCGGTATTTCCTGCCGCGGCCTTCGACGCCGGCTTCCGGGACGAGCCCCGGGTAGGCGTGGTGACCATCAGTACTCCTTATCCGGTCTGCGCCGGTCCTTCCCCAAGTCCGCGTACGGCTTCAATGAATGCATCGCCGCGGTCGGCATAGGACCTGAACTGATCCATCGAAGCAGCCGCCGGAGCCATGAGCACGGTGTCGCCATCGGAGGCGATCTGCGCTGCGGCCTCGACCGCGCGCGCCATGATCCGATCGCCGCCCGCCAGCGCCTCTCCGCTTCCGCCAGGCTGCCCGCTCCCAGTCTCTCGCGGCGGAACCGCGATTACCGGGACATCCGGCGCGTGTCGTTCCAGGGCCGCCAGAAGGCCGGCGCTGTCCACTCCGATGATGACGGCGGCCTTGAGCCTGGCGGCGTGCAGGGACACGAGTTCGGCGTAGTCCACGCCCTTGGACAGGCCGCCGGCGATCCACACGACCGACGGGAAGGCAGCCAGGGAGGCCGAGGCGGCGTGGGGGTTGGTCGCCTTGGAATCGTTGATCCACAGCACTCCGTGCCGTTCGGCGACCTTCTGGATCCGGTGCGCGCCGGGATCGAAAGACCGGATGCCTTCCCGCACCGCGGCGGGTTCGACTCCATACGCCCGCACGAGCGCCGCCGCGGCCAGTGCGTTCGCCACCAGATGGCGCGGAGCCACTTCGCCGAGGTCGGAGATGGCGGCCAGTTCGGCGGCGGAGTCCTTGCGCTGCTCAATGAACGCGCGGTCCACCAGCAGGTCCTCCACAACGCCCACCATGCTGATCGCCGGCATCCCCGTGGTGAAGCCGATGGCCCGGCAGCCCTCGACGACGTCCGCCTCTTCGACCATCGACTCGGTTTCCCGCTGCTCGGCGTTGTAGACGCAGGCCACGCGGGTGTTGGCATAGACCTTGGCCTTGTCCGCCAGGTAGTTCCCGTACGAACCGTGCCAGTCGACGTGGTCCTGGGCTACGTTGAGGCAGACGCTGGCCAGCGGGGAGAGGGAATGCGACCAGTGCAGCTGGAAGCTGGACAGTTCGACGGCGATCACATCGTAGCCCTCGGGGTCCCTGACTGCATCCAGGATGGGCGTGCCCACGTTGCCGGCGGCGATCGCCCTGAGACCCGCGGCCTGCAGCATCGATGCGGTCAGGCCTACCGTGGTGGTCTTGCCGTTCGTGCCGGTGATGGCCAGCCACTCGGCGGTCTTGCGGCCCGCCTTCTCACGGACCCGCCAGGCCAGTTCGACGTCCCCCCAGATCGGGATGCCGGCAGCCGCCGCGGCGGCCAGCAGGGGCTGTTCGGGGCTCCAGCCCGGCGAGGTCACAATGAGTTCGGCCGGCTCCCCGTCAACCAGCGGCAGGGTCTCGGCGGCCGAGCCGCCCAGCAGCACCTGCCGGGCGCCGACGATGTCCAGCGTGTCGGCCTTGGCGCGGTTCCCCTCGGAGTCGCGTCCGTCCACGACGACGACCCGGGCGCCGAGTTCGATCAGCGTGTCCGCGGCGGAAAAACCGCTTAGTCCGATGCCGGTTACGACGACGCGCAGGCCCGCCCAGTCGGCGTCCCACGTCGTCAGTTCGTCCAGCCGGCTTCCGTGCGTGCTCACAGTCCCACAACCCATTCCGCGTAGAAGATGCCCAGTCCGGCGGCAACGCACAGGCCGGCGATGATCCAGAAGCGGACCACCACGGTCACCTCGGCCCAGCCCTTGAGCTCGAAATGGTGCTGCAGCGGCGCCATCTTGAAGACCCGCTTGCCGCCGCTGAGCTTGAAGTAGGCCACCTGGATGATGACGGACATGCTGATGAGCACGAACAGCCCGGCCAGCACCACCAGCAGCAGCTCGGTGCGGGAGAGGATGGCGAAGCCTGCCACGGCCCCGCCGATGGCCAGCGAACCGGTGTCTCCCATGAAGATCTTGGCCGGCGAGGTGTTCCACCAGAGGAAGCCGACGAGCGCGCCCATCAAGGTGCCCGCCAGGAGCGCCAGGTCCAGCGGATCGCGCACTTCGTAGCAGACCTCTCCCGGCACCTTGACGGAGCCGCAGGTCTGGTTGAACTGCCAGATACCCATCAGCATGTAGGCGGCAAAGACCATGACGGAAGCACCGGCGGCCAGCCCGTCCAGGCCATCCGTGAGGTTCACGCCGTTGGTGGCACCCGTGACAATCAGGTTGGACCAGATCACGAACAGGATGGCGCCCAGCACGGTTCCTGCGAAGGCCAGGTCAAGCCACGGGATGTCCCGCACGAACGAGATTTTCATCGACGCGGGCGTCCGCCCCGCCTCGTTCGGGAAGTTGAGGGCGAGGATGGCGAAGGCCACGCCGACGATGCCCTGCAGGACGATCTTCTGCCAGGCGCGCAGGCCGAGGCTGCGCTGGTTCGAGATCTTCAGGAAGTCGTCCGCGAAGCCGACCAGGCCCATGCCGCCCATGAGCAGCAGCAGCACCCACCCGGACGCCGTCGGCCCCGTGTGCGACGGGCTGATCATCCATTCGACCAGGTGCGTTAGCAGGTAGGAGGCAATCACTGCCGCCACGATGACCGCGCCGCCCATGGTAGGCGTCCCGCGCTTGGTGTGGTGCGAGGTCGGTCCATCGTCGCGGATGAACTGGCCGTAGCCCCGGCGCACCAGCAGCTTAATGAAGAGGGGCGTGCCAACGAGGGCCAGCACCAGCGATAGAGCCGAGCCGATCAGCAGGGCGATCATGCGGGCAGGCCTTCTTCCTCTGCAGGCTGGGAACCGGCCCCACCGGCGCCACCCTGGGCCACCCGGTCGCCGAGGAACCGAAGTCCGGCTCCATTGGATGATTTGAAGAGCACGAGATCGCCTGGCAGCAGTTCGTCCTGCAGCACCCGGTAGGCGTCCTCGGGCGTCTCGACGAACATCGACTCGTCGCCCCAGGACCCTTCCATCACCGCCGCGTTGTGCATGGCCTTGGCACCCGAACCGACCACGATCAGCCGGGCGATGTTCAGCCGCACCACGATGCGGCCGATCGCGTCGTGCTCAAGCACGGCGTCATCGCCGAGTTCCAGCATTTCACCGAGCACCGCCCAGGTCCGCCGTCCTTCGCCCCGCCCCAGTTCGGCGAGGGTCCGCAGCGCGGCGCGCATGGACTCCGGATTCGCGTTGTAGGCGTCGTTGATGACCGTGACGCCGTCGGGACGTTCGGTGCGCTCCATCCGCCACCTGCTGGCCGGACCGCGGCCTTCCAGGCCGGAGGCGATCAAATCGGCGCTGATGCCCAGCGACCACGCCGCCGAGGCCGCCGCGAGCAGGTTGGCCACGTGGTGGCTGCCGATCAGGCCGGAGCGGACGTGCCTGCGTTCCCCGCTCGGGAACACCAGGTCGAATTCGGGGTGGCCGTCGGCCGTGGTCCCGAGCCCGGTGGCCCGGATGACCTGTGCGTCCGGCGCCTCGGGGGCGAATTCGTCGTCCGAGGTGAAGAAGAGCTGGTGCGCCGAGGTCCGGGAGCTCATCGCCCGCACCCGCTGGTCATCCGCGTTGAGCACGGCGGTTCCTTCGGGCTGCAGCGCCTCGACGAGTTCGCCCTTGGCACGGGCAATGTTCTCCACCCCGCCGAACTCCCCGGCGTGGGCCGAACCGACGCAGAGAACGACGCCGGTGTGCGGCTTCACCATGTCCGTCAGGTAGGTGATGTGGCCAATTCCGGTCGCGCCCATCTCGACCACCAGGTACCGGGTGTCGAAGTCCGTGTTGAAGATGGTGAGCGGAACGCCGACTTCGCCGTTGTAGGAGCCGACGGGAGCGACGGTCGGGCCGGCCTGGGCCAGGATCCCGGCCAGCAGGTCCTTGGTCGTGGTCTTGCCGGCGCTCCCGGTGATGCCCACGATATCCAGCGGGCCGTTCGCCCGCAGCCGCTCGAGGATGCCGGCGGCGATGGCACCCATGGCCTCCACGGCGTCCGGCACGACGACCTGCGGAAGGACGCGGCCGCCGTCGTCCGTCACTTCCCGCTCCGTCAGGGCCAGCACGGCTCCGGAGCCGAAGGCGGGCAGCACGAAACGGTGGCCGTCCGTGCTCTCCCCCGGCTTGGCTACGAACAGGCTTCCGGGGCCGGCCTCGCGCGAATCGGTCACGGCGGAATCCACCGTCACCGACGCGGTGTCCGCCGAGCCATCCACCGGCTCGCCCGTGAGGCGGCCGCCCGTCATTGCCGCGATTTCGGCTGCAGTAAGTTCAATCATGACGATCTAGGACTCTACCGCCTCGGCGCCGAGGGCAGAGAATCCGTGCCGGCGCAACGCGCGGCGCAGTTCGACCCGGTCGTCGAGTTCCAGGTTGACCCCCTTGACCTCCTGGAAGACCTCGTGGCCGCGGCCGGCGACCAGCACGGTGTCGGCCGGCCCGGCCATCGCCACGGCACGGTCAATCGCGTTCCCACGTGGGAAGACTTCCAGCACCTGGGTTGCCAGGGCACGCGTCCGGACGGCCTCCTCGGCCCCGGCCAATACGCCGTTGCGGATGGTCTGTTCGTCCTCGCCGTGGGGGTCGTCATCCGTGACAATCACGACGTCGGCCAGCCGCGCCGCGATCGCTCCCATCAGCGGGCGTTTCGTCTGGTCGCGTTCGCCGGTGGCACCGAACACGATGATCACCCTGGACCCCTCCTCGGGGCGGCGCACCGAGGCGAGCGTACGTTCGAGGGCGTCAGGATTGTGCGCGAAGTCGACGATGGCGGCCGGTTCGGCGCCGACCAGCTGCATCCGTCCCGGAACCTCCACAGTCAGCGGGTCGGCCGTGTCGAGGGCGTGCTGCAGCCGCGCGGACTCGACCCCGGAAGCCAGCAGCATCACCAGGGCCAGCGCCGCGTTGGAGACGTTGAAAGTGCCCGGCAGCCCGGTCCGGGCCTGCAGCACCTGGACTCCCGGTCCGTGCAGCTCGAACCGGTGCCCCAGGCCGACGCGCTCGACCGCGCGGACGGACCAGTCCGCCTCCAGGCTGCCCTGCGTGGCCAAGGTCACGGTCTCGACCCCGGACTTCCCGGCCAAAAGCCGGCCCCATTCGTCATCCACGCAGACGACCGCCCTGCTCGCCCGCTGCGGCGTGAACAGCTTGGCCTTGGTGAGGAAATAGTCCTCCATGCTGCCGTGCAGGTCCAGATGGTCCTGCGTGAGGTTGGTGAAGCCGGCGACGTCATAGCGCACGCCGTCCACGCGCCGGTAGGAGATGGCGTGCGAGGACACCTCCATGGCCGCCGCGTCGAGGCCGCGTTCGCGCATCAGGGCGAGGATGCCGTGGACCTGCGGCGATTCCGGGGTGGTCAGGGCGCTCGGAATCGGCTGGTCCCCGGCAACGATCTCGATCGTGCCGATCAGGCCGGTGGTCTTGCCAAGGGACTTCAGCAGCGAGTTGACGAAGTACGTCGTCGTGGTCTTGCCGTTGGTCCCGGTCACGCCGAAGAGCTGGGGCCGCGGCGCATCGGCCGGCTGGCTATTGAAGATCCGCGCCGACAGCGGTCCGACCAGGTCGCGGAGGCCGCCGGCGGTCAGGACCGGGACGCCGGACAGCCCCGATGCCTCGACGAGCCGCACGCCGTCGTCGTCCGTGAGGATCGCCGCTGCGCCGGCCGCCGCGACCTGGGAGGCGAACTCCGCCCCGTGGCGGTTGGCACCCCCGAGGGCCACGTACAAATCCCCCGGTTCGACGCTGCGCGAATCCATGGAGATGCCCGTGACCTCGGTGCCCCAGTCGACGCCGTCCGACGCCGCGAGCGGCGCGAATCCCGCATCGGCCAGCGCCTCCCGCAAGGTGCCCAAGGTGACCGGTTCGACCAGTTCGGGCCTCATGGGCGAGGCAGAACGGCGCGGCGGACGAGGGGTGGTGCTCACAAAGTTCTCCAGAATCATCTATTCGAGCGGCAGTTTGACCGGCTTGGTGTCGGACGGCGGGACGTTGTACGTGCTGAGCACCTGTCCCATGACCTTCTTGAAGACCGGCCCCGCGGTCAGCGAGAACACGCCGCCCTCGGGCCGCTGGATGGTCGCCACTACCACGTACTCAGGGTCCTCCATCGGGGCAATGCCTGCGTAGGAGATCGTGTAACCGCTGAACCCGCCATCCTCGGAAGGAGCCTCGGCGGTACCCGTCTTCGCCCCCATCCGGTAGTCCTCAACTTTACCCGGCAGCCCGCCGCCCTGGTTCGCCATCGTCTCGAGCATGTCCTGGACCTGGTCCGCGGTCTCATTGGATACCGCGCGCGTGCCTTCCTCCCGCGGCACTTCGTGCTCCGTGCCGTCCGGGTCGATGTAGGCGTCGATCAGGCGCGGCTTCATGCGCATCCCGCCGTTGGCAATCGTGGCGTACGCCGTGGCAGTGTGCAGCGCCGTCTGAGCCAGGCCCTGGCCGAAGAGAACGGTGAATTCCTGCCTGCCGTCCCACTGGTCGGGCTTGGCCAGCAGACCCGGCGTCGTGCCCGGGATACCGATGTCGTATTGCTCCCCGATGCCGAACCTGCGCAGGTAGTCGTAGCGCTGCTGGCGGGTCAGCTGTTCGCCGATCATGACCGTGCCGGTGTTGAGCGACTTGGCGAAGATGCCCGCCGTCGTGCGGGTCTCGGTGCCGTGCGGCAGCGCATCGGTGAAGGTCTGGTCGTTGACGGTGTACTTCGGCGGGATCTTGTACTTCGTGGTCGGTGTGGTGATCCCCTCTTCGATGGCGGCGGCCATGGTGATCATCTTCGTCGTCGATCCGGGTTCGAAGGCCCTGGTCGCCGCGAGCGATTGGCGCATCCCGTCCTTCGTGGCCCCCGGATCGTTGGGGTCCACGGTTTCCGAGTCCGCCATGGCGATGATGTCACCGGTCTTGGCGTTCATGGCCACGATGGTGCCGTAGTCCGCGCCGTACTCCTTCACCTGCGCCGCGATGGCTTCCTGGGCGTACCACTGCAGGTCGGAATTCAGCGTCAGGCGGACGCTTTGGCCGTCCTCGGCAGGGGTTTCCTCGTTGGTGGCTACCGGGATGCGGATGCCGTCGGCACCGATCTCGAAGGTCCGTTCCCCGGGTGTGCCCTCGAGCAGATCCTGCTGGGTGGCTTCAATGCCCTCAAGAGGGCTGCCATCGGAACCGAGGAAGCCGACAATGGAACCCGCCACCTGCCCCATCGGGTAGCTCCGCGTCGTCGTCTCGCGCGACTGCAGCCCCGGGAAGGCGAGGTTTTCCACCTTCTCCTGGATGTCAGGCGTCACCGACTTTGCAACGTAGTTGAACGGCAAGTCGCCGACGACGGCCTTTTTGACAGTCTCCACGTCCTGGCCGAGGATACCGGCCAGTTTCTTGATTTCCCCGTCGATCTTGACCTGTTCCAGCTGCTTGGTCTTGGGATTGAACCGCTCGAAGTCCTCGACCAGCCGCTGGTCCACCACGATGTCGAAGCGCTGCACGCTGCGCGCGAGCACGGTATTGTTCGCATCCAGGATCTCGCCGCGCAGCGCCGGGATCTCGGACGTCCGCAAGCGCTTGTCGACGGCGGCCTGGGCCATGCCGGCTGTATCCAGGCCCTGCAGCTGGAACAGCCTCGCGCCGAGGATGACCAGCAGGACCATGACGATGGCCAGCCCTGCCCGCAGCCGCCTGGCCGTTGTGTGTGCCCGTTGACTGTCTTGGACGTTGGCCTTACCAGCTGCCACTACTCATCCTTGCCTGTCCTCGCGGGCTTGTCGTATTACTGCCCTGTTTTCTGCTTCGGAGCCGGGATGGTTCCGCCGTTCAGCTCAGCTTCGCTGAACTGAACCGGCTTCTGATCGCCAGCCGGCTTCTTCTCAGCCGGTGCAGGCTCGCTGTCCTGCGCGGCTGCCGGCTTCTCCTTCTGCACCGGTTCGTCCGGAGTTTTGGCCTCCGGACGGATGGCGGGAACCTCGGCCGGAAGCTCGGGACGCTCCACTTGCTGTTTCGGAGCGGACCCGTCCTTCTTCTGGGCAGCTTGCGGCTTTCCGTTCACCTTCATTGTTTCCAAGTCGATGGAACCAACCGAGGGAGAAACCACCATGCCCAATTCTGCCGCCTCCGCGGCCAGATTCTGGGGAGCTTGGCGATTCTCGAGTTCCTGTGTCAGTTTTTCGTTCTGCTGGGCGAGCGCGACCTGTTCCCCGCGCAGCTGGACGATTTCGTACTGGCCGCCCGACACCGAGATGTTCAGCATCAGCACGCTGCCCAGGGCGGCAACGAGCACGGCGAAGCAGAAGACGGCAAACGGGACCCGGCGGCGAGCCGGTCCGGAGGGTACGAGTGCCAGCGGAGTGCGGCGCGTCTGGGCAGGTTTCGGCCGGGCATGGTTGCCCTCCAGCACCTGCGCGGTACTGCCGTGCACGTAGGTTTCCGTGGCCGGCCGCGCCTGGCGCGCTGTAGCACTCATGATGCACTCCTGTTCCGAATACGCTCTACCGCCCGCAGCCTGGCCGATGCCGCCCGCGGATTTTCTTCGATTTCTGCCGCCGTCGGCACTTCAGTCCCCTTGGTCAGCGTCTTGAGCTGGGCCTTGTGCTCCTCGAGTTCCACCGGGAACCCCACCGGAGCCGATGACCGGGATCCAGCCGCGAAATAACCTTTCACGATCTTGTCCTCGAGCGAGTGGTACGACATGACCACGACACGCCCGCCCAAGGCGAGAACTTCCAGCGCCGCCGGGATCGCCCGGTCAAGGACGTCAAGCTCCTCGTTGACTTCGATCCGGAGGGCCTGGAAGGTCCGCTTGGCCGGATGGCCTCCGCTACGTGCAGCCGCCGCGGGAACAACCCCTCGGATCACCTCCACCAATTCGCCGGTAGTCGCCAGCGGCGCCTCCTCGCGCGCCCGCACGATAGCCGCCGCGATCCGGCCGGCGAACTTCTCTTCGCCCCACTTGCGGATGATGCGGACCAGGTCGTCCTGGGAATAGGTGTTGACCACATCGGCGGCCGTCGGTCCCGCACTGGTATCCATGCGCATGTCGAGCGGCGCGTCGTAGGAGTATGCGAACCCCCGTTCCCGCTCGTCGAGCTGGAGGGAGGACACGCCGAGGTCGAAAAGGACGCCGTCGACGCTTGCGAATCCAAGGTCGCGGACTACGTCGGCGACCTCGTCGTAGACCGCGTGGACAAGGTCGGTGCGCTCCGCGAAAGCCGACAGGCGGGCTCCGGCGAGGGCGAGGGCCTGTTCGTCGCGGTCGATACCGATGAGATGCAGCTTCGGGAACCGTGTCAGGAGCGCCTCGGAATGCCCGCCCATGCCGAGCGTGGCGTCAACGACGACGGCGCGGCCGCGGGCCTCGATTGCGCGTTCGATGGACGGGGCCAGGAGATTGACGCAGCGATCGCGTAGCACAGGGATGTGGCGGTCCTCCGTGGGACGCTCATCGCTCATGCCGTTTTGCTCCTTGTGCCTGTAGGAAGTGCTCTTGTCCTTTAAACCCGACGATTCTTGGACCGGATCCCCATCCGCGCCTGGCTTGCCCCGCCTGGCTCAGGGGAAGGTGAGCCAGGTGGTTACGCTGGGCGGCTGGAGATCCCATTCAAGAATCTGCCGTTTACCT
>NZ_BRVS01000003.1 GCF_026011795.1 Arthrobacter mangrovi
CGGTCCTGCACGGTCTCCCTCACCACGTTCCCGGCGCCGGGCAGCACCTGCGCCTCGTACTCGCCCAACAGGTTCGCGGGCAGGTCGCGGGAGCCGCGCACGATCGCGGTCGCCCTCCCCAGGTCGACCCGCCCCGCGTCCATCGCTTCCAGGGTGGCCGGGAAGTGCGCGCAGAGCTGGACCGCGTCGGCGAGGTCCGTGTGGAGGGTTTTCTGGGACTGGTGCAGGTGCGCGGCCAGTTCCCGCACGGTGCCCCGGTCATGGCCCTCCGGCCCCATCAGCGGGGAGCCGGGTTCGGTGCGGCGGGACGCGAACTCGTCCAGCCCCCGCACGCGGGCCGCCTGCCAGGACGCGGTCACCTTCTCCACCGCGGCCAGATACTCCAGCAGCACCCCGTCCGCCAGGTCCTTGACGTCCTGCCGGGCGAGCACGACGGCCAGGTCCGCCGGTGTGATGTCCCGCCAGGCCTGGAACCATTCCACCGGCCCGTGCTCCACCAGCGCCGGCGGCCGCGGCTTCGCCGCTTCCCTGGCTTTCTCCCGCTTGGCCCGCTGCGCCGGAGACAACGCCCAATCCGGTATCCCGTCCTCACCCTCATCCTCAACCGGCCCGAAGACAGCCTCCAGATCAGCGGAAACCGGCTCCTCAGGCCCGGAAGCAGCCTGGGGATCGGCGGACGGCTCAACCGCATCGGTTGCTGATTGCGAGTCACGGGAAACCGGATCCGCTGGGTCGGATGCGGCTTGGGGATCAGGGGCAACCGGCTCCTCAGGTCCGGAAGCAGAATGGGGATCAGCAGGCGGCTCCGCAGTCCCAGATGCAGTGTCGGGATCGGCGGCGTCCGCCGCTGTCCCGGACGTAGCTTGGACTTTATCGGAAACCGGTTCCGTCGGCTTGGAGGCGGTCAGGGGGTCAGCTGAAACGCGCTCGGCGTCGCCCGAACCGTCAGGCTCGGCAGCGGGCACTGGAATGGGGTCCGGTTCCTCAGTGGCCTCTGTGGCTGGGGTTTCAGTTCCTTCGGCAGGCGGAGACGGAACAGCGATTGGTGCGGAATCAGCCCCAGCAGCAATCTGAGGCACATCGGGGTCGACTTGGGATCCTTCTGCAGGCGTACTGCAGTCCGCTGCAGCCGCGGCGTCCTCGTCGTTCGGCCCGTCGATGGGGACGGAAATTCCGCTGTCGTTTCGACGGGCGGCGATGGCCCGAGCGGACCGGCGCGGTGAGGGGTCCTGTGCACCCGTTGGGTTGGTGTCGCTGCCCGGGTACATACTGCGCAGCCACTGCTCGAGCAGGGCTTTGTGCAGCTGATATTCGAGGACTGAGAAACGACCCCCACGAGCGAGCGCGGGCGCGGGACTGATCATCCAGGCCTCATGCTGCTCTTCAGGAACCTTTTCCATGTCCCAACGCTATAAGCCGGTACTGACAGTATTCGGCCGGCTTCTTTGAATGTGGAGAGTCTGCCAACCGATGGCCATGTGGAGGCACAACGGAATCGGCGGAGCCTTTGGCGGGGTCGGGAGACACGGGGGTAGGGGTGGGCGGAACGCTGGGCGGGCGGGAGGATTGAGCCGCTGCCGGGTGCATGCCACCATGGAGGAGTGAGCGGCGATGAATGAGCTCTTCTCGGATGGTTTTCCTTGGTGGATGATCTGGGTGGGCTTCGCCGTGTTCTCGGGCATGGGGCAGAAGTTCCACCGCACCCGCCGGAAGCACCTGAAGCACAGGGCGCGCCGCGAGGCGGAGGGGCGTGCGGAGCGTGAGCGCAGGGAAAGCGCGGCGGCGTGGGTGGACCAGCTTCGCCGTGACACGGCAGCGGTGATGGCGGACCATGCTGCGGTGAACGCCCGCTGGCTGGAGTACGAGCTGGACGTGGCCAAGCTGATCGATTACCCGATGATGTCCGACGTGCGCGAGCCCCTTACTGTCGGGTTCCTCCGGGCCAAGCGCGTTGCTGATGGGCTGAGACCTGTGGTCGTCGAGGACATCTCGACGGCGGAACGGCTGCAGGAGTACCGCGATGCGGTGCGTGCCTACGAGGTTGCATTCGAGATCGCCGAGCGTGAGGCCCGCCGGGTCAAGGACCAGCATTTCACCGGGCCGGAGCGCCAGAGGCTCAACACGGCCCGGCGTTTGCTGACCATTGCGGTGGATAGCGCGGGCACTTCGGCTGAGCGGCAGCTCGCCTATCGCAGGGCGCGGAAGGAATTGGACGGGTTGCTGGCCCTGCCGCCCGAGGCCGTGGCCGCGCTTGAGCGGCGGGTGGCTCCGGAGTTGGCGCCGCTGCGGGACGGCCCGGATGGCGCCCGCGCCTCGTAGCGGTTGTGTTGGCTGAAGGGCGTGCGTGGGACGGCGCTGACCGGACGGTTTGGCCGGCAGGGGCTGCGGGGGCACTCGCTGGCCGCTGCCTGGGGTGAGGCAGAATGGAACGGCGGCAGGCCGCCGTCGTACTTCCCCCGATTGCCGAAGGACTTTTGCCGTTTCATGAGCATCACCATCCGCCCCGCTACTGCGCTTGATTACGACGACGTTGCCCGGATTACCCGGCAGGCGTACCTTGCCGGCGGGCATCTGCGGGAGGAGGACGAATATCTTGAGATATTGGGTGACGTTGCCCACCGTGCAGAGCATGCCATTGTGTGGGTGGCCGAGGTGGACGGGCGGGTTGCCGGCTCAGTCGCATTGACGCTGGAGGGCCAGGAATATTCGGATATCGCGCGTCCGGGGGAGCTGGAGTTCAGGATGCTTGCGGTGGATCCGCAGTTGCAGCGCGGCGGCGTGGGGAGGGCGATGGTGAAGGCCATCCTCGATTATGCGCAGACCCTTCCTGGCATCCATTCGGTGAGCTTGACCAGCGTGGACAATATGCGCGGGGCCCACCGGCTCTACGAATCGCTCGGGTTCGTCCGCGTGCCCGAGCGGGACTGGAAGGTGCCGGACGAGGATATTGCGCTGCTGGTGTTCGTGAAGCCGCTGGCCCGCTGAACCGCGCGCCCGGCGCATCCGGCGCGCAAGTAGACTGGTTGGTAGAAAACCCAATCAATCCGCGTAGGAGACTCATGTCTGAGATCAACCGTGAGGCTGTGGCGCATCTAGCGCGGCTGGCCCACATTGAGATGACCGACGCTGAGCTGGACCGTATGGCCGGCGAGCTCGATGTCATCGTTGACTCGATCAAATCCGTCCAGGAGGCCGCCGGCGACGACGTGCCGGCCACATCCCACCCGATCCCGCTGACCAACGTCTTCCGCGAGGACGTTGTCGGCGAGACGCTGACCAACGAGCAGGCACTGTCCGGCGCGCCGGATTCGGCCGACGGCCGCTTCAAGGTCCCCGCCATCCTGGACGAGGAGTAAAGACATGACAGAACTGATCCGCAACAGCGCCGCCCGGCTGGCCGAACTGCTGGCCGCCAAGGAAGTATCCTCCGTCGAGGTCACGCAGGCGCATCTGGACCGCATCGCCGAGGTGGACGGCAGCGTCAATGCCTTCCTGCACGTCAACACCGAGGAAGCGCTGGCCGTCGCGGCCGACGTGGACAAGGCCCGTGCCGCGGGCGAGGACCTGCCGGTGCTGGCCGGCGTGCCGATCGCCATCAAGGACCTGATCGTCACCGTCGGCCAGCCGACCACGGCAGGTTCGAAGATCCTCGAGGGCTGGATGAGCCCGTACGACGCGACGGTGATCAAGAAGATCCGCGCGGCGAAGATGCCGATGCTGGGCAAGACCAACCTGGACGAGTTCGCGATGGGCTCCTCCACTGAGCACTCCGCCTACGGACCGACCCGCAACCCGTGGGACCTGGACCGGATCCCGGGCGGCTCGGGCGGCGGGTCCGCGGCTGCCGTCGCGGCATTCGAAGCTCCGCTGGCGCTGGGCACCGATACCGGCGGCTCCATCCGGCAGCCGGCGTCGGTGACCGGCTCGGTCGGCGTCAAGCCGACCTATGGCGGAGTCTCCCGCTATGGCGCCATCGCCATGGCCTCCTCGCTGGACCAGATCGGCCCGGTCTCCCGCACGGTGCTGGACTCGGCGCTGCTGCATGAGGTTATCGGCGGCCACGATCCGCACGACTCGACGTCCCTGACCGATCCCGTGGGCGCCCTCGCCGAGGCCGCGCGGAACGGCGACGTGCGCGGGCTGCGGATCGGCGTGGTCCGCGAGCTTCAGGGCGAGGGGTACGACGCCGGTGTCCAGGAGCGCTTCGACGAGTCCCTTGAGCTGCTGCGCGGCGCGGGGGCGGAGATCGTCGAGGTTTCCTGCCCGAACTTCCGGTACGCGCTGGGTGCCTACTACCTGATCATGCCGAGCGAGGCGTCCTCCAACCTGGCCAAGTTCGACGGCGTGCGGTACGGGCAGCGGGTGCTGCCGACGGACGGCCCGCTGACGATCGAGCGGGTCATGGGCGCGACCCGTGCTGCCGGTTTCGGCGACGAGGTCAAGCGCCGCATCATCCTGGGCACCTACGCCCTCTCGGCCGGCTACTACGACGCCTACTACGGTTCGGCCCAGAAGGTCCGCACGCTCGTGCAGCGCGACTTCGACGCCGCCTTCGCGCAGGCGGACGTCCTGATCTCTCCGACGGCTCCGACCACGGCCTTCAAACTAGGGGAGAAGCTCGACGATCCGCTGGCCATGTACCTGAACGACGTCGCGACCATCCCGGCGAACCTGGCCGGCGTGCCCGGTATCTCCGTGCCCGGCGGCCTGGCGGACGGACTGCCGGTGGGCATCCAGTTCCTCGCCCCGGCGCGGGAGGACGCCCGGCTGTACCGGGTGGGCCACGTGCTCGAATCGCTGCTGGAGGAGAAGTGGGGCGGGCCGCTGCTGGCCCAGGTCCCCGACCTGAGCGCCAGCACCGCCGAAACCATGTCAGGAGCCAACTAATGACCGCTGTTACGGACGAAATCCTGTCCTTCGATGAGGCCATGGAGAAGTACGACCCGGTGCTTGGTTTCGAGGTCCACGTGGAGCTCAACACCAAGACCAAGATGTTCTCCGCAGCCCCGAACATCTTCGGCGATGAGCCGAACACCGCCATTTCCCCGGTGGACCTCGGCTTGCCGGGCGTGCTACCGGTGGTCAACAAAGCCGCGGTCGAATACTCGATCATGATCGGCCTGGCCCTGAACTGCAAGATCGCCGAATCCTGCTTCTTCGCCCGGAAGAACTACTTCTACCCGGACACTCCGAAGAACTTCCAGACCTCGCAGTACGAGGACCCGATCTGCTACGACGGCTACCTGGACATCGAACTCGAGGACGGCGAAGTGTTCCGCGTCGAGATCGAGCGGGCGCACATGGAAGAGGACGCCGGCAAGCTCACCCATATGGGCGGCGCAACCGGCCGCATCCAGGGCGCCGAGTACTCGCTGGTGGACTACAACCGCGCCGGCGTGCCGCTCGTCGAGATCGTTACCAAGCCGATCGTTGGGGCGGGCTCCCGCGCACCCGAGCTGGCCAAGGCGTACGTCGCCGCCATCCGGGAGATCGTGAAGAATCTCGGCGTGTCCGATGCACGCATGGAGCGCGGCAATGTCCGCTGCGACGCCAACGTCTCGCTGATGCCGAAGGGCACCAGCACGTTCGGCACCCGCTCGGAGACCAAGAACGTGAACTCGCTGCGGTCGGTCGAGCGCGCTGTCCGCTTCGAAATCCAGCGGCACGCCGCGGTCCTCGACTCTGGCGCCAAGGTCACGCAGGAAACCCGGCACTGGCATGAGGACACGCGCACCACCACCTCGGGCCGGCCCAAGTCGGACGCGGACGACTACCGCTACTTCCCGGAGCCGGACCTCGTCCCCGTCGTCACCACCCCGGAGTGGATCGAGGAGCTGCGCAGCCGGCTGCCCGAGCCGCCGGCTGAGCGGCGCAAGAAGCTCAAGGCCGCCTGGGGTTACTCCGACGCCGAGTTCCGCGACGTGCTCAACGCCGGAGTGATGGACGCGATCGAGGAGACCATCGCCGCCGGCGCGTCCGCCGCCGTCGCCCGCAAGTGGTGGATGGGCGAAATCTCCCGCCGCGCGAAGGAAGCCGAAGTGGATCCGGTGGACGTGGGCGTCACCCCGGAACTGGTCGTCGAGCTGGACAAGCTCGTCCAGGCAGGCAAGATCAACGACAAGCTGGCCCGCCAGGTGCTCGACGGCGTCCTCGCCGGCGAGGGCACGCCCGAGGAGGTCATCGCCAAGCGCGGCCTGGCCGTGGTGTCCGACGACGGCCCCCTCCTTGAGGCCATCGACGCGGCCCTCGCCGCTCAGCCCGACGTGGCGGAGAAGATCCGCGGCGGCAAGGTACAGGCGGCCGGCGCCATCGTCGGCGGCGTCATGAAGGCCACCCGCGGCCAGGCCGACGCCGGCCGGGTCCGCGAGCTGATCTTCGAACGCCTCGGCGTCCAGGGCTAAGCAACCCGGATCCGCTGCGCCGGTGCTCCAGGCCGCCGCTTCGGTTTGGAATCGGCGCTCCGGTTCGGGCCACGGCTCCGGTTCGGAATGCGCGGTCAGGCTTGGCCGCCGCTCCGGTTTGGAATCGGCGCTCCGGTTCGGGTCACGGCTCCGGTCTGGAATGCGCGGTCAGGCTTGGCCGCCGCTCCGATTTGGGCTCCCGCTCCGGTTTGGATTCCCTGCTCCGCTTCGAGGCGGAGCGGAAGAACCAAACCGGAGCGGTTTGCGTTAACCGGCGGGTTTAATGGGGAGCATGGCCCTGATGCCCGCAGCCGACCTCGAGATCGACGCCCCGCTGGTACGCCGGCTGCTCGCCGAGCAGGCTCCGGCCCTTGCCGGGCTGCCGGTGCGGCTGGCGGCGAACGGCTGGGACAACGCCGTGTTCCGCCTCGGCATAGACCTCGCGGTGCGGTTGCCGCGCCGGGAAGCGGCAGTGCCGTTGCTGCGCCATGAACAGCGCTGGCTGCCGGAACTGGCAGCGGGACTGGCCGTCGCGACGCCGGCTCCGCTACGGTGCGGCGTCCCGTCGTCGTTCTTCCCCTGGCCGTGGTCCGTGGTCCCGTGGATCGAAGGTACGACGGCGGCACGCGTCGCCGCGGGTCAGCGTCGCGGGGCGGCGGGCGGGCTGGCGGAGTTCGTGGCCGCCTTCCACCGTCCGGCCCCGCCCGAGGCGCCGCGCAATCCCGTTCGCGGCGTGCCGCTGCCGGCGCGGGATCCGCAGGTGCGCCGACGGCTCGCGGGCGGGCTGGTTCCGCACGCGGCGGAGGCTGGCCGGCTTTGGCAGCAGCTCAGCGCGGCCCCGCCGTGGACCGGGGAGCCTCTGTGGCTGCATGGGGACCTGCACCCGGAGAACCTGATCCTGCGCGACGGCCGGCTCGCGGCGGTGATCGATTTCGGCGACCTGGCCGCGGGGGACCCGGCCACGGATCTCGCGGCGGCCTGGCTGGTCTTCGACGAGGCCGGCAGGCGCGACTTCAGGGACAGTCTCGGCGCGGCGCGGATCGACACCCAGTGGATCGGCTCGCCTCAAGTCGACACGTCGCGGATCGGCTCGGCGCGGATCGACACGCCGCGGATCGGCTCGGTGGCCGCCGTCGACGAAGCGACGTGGATCCGCGCCCGCGGCTGGGCGCTGTCGATGGCCACCGCAATGCTGGACGCCTCGGAGGACAATGAGGTGATCCGGGCAATCGGAGAAGAGGCGCTGGACCAGGTTCTCGCTGACTGAGCCGGCGACAGGCTCCGCGAACGGGGCCGCGCCGGGCCCCCGTTGCAGGGACGGGATACCTTCAACCGCAGCGGAAGGGGGCGGCTTTCAGCGAGCCGGGACGGGGCTGCCGCGGCGGCCGGGCTGGTGGTCGATCACTTCGGCAAACAGCCGCAAATGTTCTTCAGCCATACGCTCCGCGCTGAAGTACGTCTCGGTCACCTTGCGGCACCGGGCCCGGTCCAAAGTCTCCGCCTGCTGCAGAGCGGTGGCGAGCTGCCGGTTGCCGCTCCGGAGGAAACCGGTGCTGCCGTCTTCGATGATTTCGGGCGCGGAGCCCCGCAGCGTGGCGACGACAGGTGTCCCGGCCGCCATCGCCTCGATCATCACCATTCCGAACGGCTCCGGCCACTGGATGGGGTTCAGCAGTGCCACTGCTCCGCCGAGCAGCTCGTATTTCTCGCGTGTCGTCAGCTCGCCGAGGAATTCGACCGGCGGCTGCAGCAACGGCTTGATGACCGATTCGAAGTACTCGCACTCGCAGTCGCCCTGCACGCGGGCGGCGATCCGCAATGGCACGTCGGCTTCGCGGGCTATCTCGATGGCCTGGTGCAGGCCTTTGTCCGGATGCATGCGGCCGAGGAAGCAGGCGTAGCCCCCGTCGCCGCTGCCAACCGGGACCGCGGCGGCGTCGATGCCGTGGTGGATGACTTGGCGGATCCGCACCTCGGGAGCCGCGACCGCCTGGTGCCGCGCGATGGCGATCAGCGGCGCGTGCATGGCGATGGCCCGGTAGAGGGTGCGGAACGCTCCGGCCAGGGGACCATGCGCAGTGGTGACCAGTGGGATGCCGGGCGGTCGGTGGCGCGACAAGGGGCCGGCGAGGGTGTGGTCGTGGATGATGTCCACGCCGGAAAGCGCTTCGTGGGCCAGCACCGATTGTGCCAGTTCGTCGATGCTGGTCCCCAAACCGGTGAGCTGCCGGGCGGGAATGCCGGGAACCTGGTCGACGGGGCACATGCTGCCCTCGGCGGCTGCCAGGAGGACATCATGTCCGGCAGCGGCGAACTCCCGCGCCAGGGAGTCGACCACGGATTCGATGCCTCCGTAGCCGGAGGGCGGAACCCGGAGCCATGGTGGGGCGACGATACCTATACGCATGGTGTTGCTCCTGCCTAAAGGCCGGCCTGGCCTGCGGCGTGGACGTCCAGCAGGTCTGCCAGCGGTTTTCGCGGCGCGTAGTGAAGTTCGATGGAATCGGGGACGCCCTCCACCTCGGTTTGTCCGCCGGCAACCGAGATCGAGATGCGGGCGCCGGCCAGGGGGACGTTCGAGACCTTCAGGTCTCCGATCTCCTCGGGAACGGTCGGCGCGAGCCATACGCCGTTGTGCGTCATGCACGGGTCGAACCTGAGCATGACCCGCATCAGGTGCACCGGAGCGGCCGCCGCCCATGCCTGCGGCGAGCAGGAGGTCGGGTACGGAACAGGCATCGGATAGGTCCGCCGGTCCAGGCCGCAGAACAGTTCCGGCAGCCGTCCGCCGAAAATGTTCGCTGCTGCGAAGAGCCCGCGCGTGATCTGGAGGGCTTCGTCCAGGAAGCCATAGCGCATCAGCCCGGCAGCGACCAACGCGTTGTCGTGCGGCCAGACCGAGCCGTTGTGGTAGCTGGCGGGGTTGTAGGCGCCCATGTCGGTCGCCAGCGTGCGCACGCCCCAACCGGAGAACATCTCCGGGGACAGCAGCCGCTTGGCCACCTGCGGCGCCTTCTCGCTATCCACGATGCCGCTCCACAGGCAGTGCCCCATATTGGACGCGCAGGAGTCGACCGGGCGCTTGTCCCGGTCCAAGGCGATGGCGAAGTAGCCGCGGTCTTCCAGCCAGAACCGCTCGTTGAACTCCTTCTTTAGCGCCGCGGCACGGGCTCCCCAGTCGGCGGCAAGCTGGAGGTCCCCGGCGGCCTGTGCCATGAGGGCGCGGCTGATGTAGGCGGCGTAGACGTAGCCCTGCACCTCGCAGAGTGCGATGGGTGCCTGGGCCAGGCTGCCGTCGGCAAAATTGATGCCGTCCCAAGAGTCCTTCCAGCCTTGGTTCAGCAGGCCCTTCTCGGTGGCCCTTGCATACTCCACGAAGCCGTCGCCGTCGGCGTCGCCGTACTCCATGATCCAGTCCAAGGCACGGTCGACCGCGGGCATGAGGGAAGCCTGGACCTCGGACCAGAAGCCCCAGCGGGTCAGTTCGCCCGCCAGCGTGACGAATAGGGGTGTCGCGTCAATGGAACCGTAGTAGGCGCTGTCCCCGCCGAGCAGCCTGCCAACGCTCGCGCCGAAGCGTACCTCGTGCAGGATCTTGCCCGGCTGCTCCTCGCTGCGGGGATCCACCTCCGTGCCCTGGCGTTCGGCGAGGGTCTGCAGCGTCCCGAGTGCCAAGGACGGGTCCAGCGGCAGGCTCATGAACGAGGTCAGCAGCGAGTCGCGGCCGAAGAGCGCCATGAACCAGGGTGATCCTGCGGCGACCACCACACGGCCGGGATGGTCGGGGTCGAAAATCCGCAGCGACCCCAGGTCCGACTGGCTCTGCTCGAGAACCTTCTCGAAGTCCGGATTGTCGAAACGGGCCAGCGGGGAGTTCCGGCGCCATTCCATCAGCCGCTCTTGCGGTAGCGATGAATGCACCTGCTGATGGGGAATGGCGAGCTCTTCGACAGGACTGCTGGCGTCCATGCCTGGGAGCGCCGAGATCGAGGCTGTCCAGCTCTGCTGGGCCGGGATCACCATGTCGTAGCTGATCCGGTTGCCGTCGACGCGGGCATCCTGCGCGGCCACAACGGTGCGTGCCTGCATTGGCAGGCCCTTGGATTCCACCACCAGCTTGTCACCGAGCAGCTCCGCACCTTGGGCATGGGCCACCTGGGTCAGCCCGGCCTTCACCTCGAACAGGTCCGCGAAGTCCGCTCCCACCGTCAGCGCGAGCTTGCAGGCTGCCGGCTCCCGCGAGTAGTTGGAGACCGTTACTTCCTCGTGGACGCCCACGTTGATGCTCCTGCGCCGTTCCACCAGCAGATGGCTGTCGGCCAGGCCATCAGTGCGTTGCGCGCGGCCGATGAACACCGCCCGGTACGGCTCGAAGACAATGGCCTCCAGCGCCTCGACCGGCCGCTCGTTGATGGTCAGCAGCCAGTCAGAAATGAACCGGGTGTCGCGGTAGAAGAAGCCGTGCGGCCGTTCGGAATTGATGTCGCCGTTGGCGAAGGAGATACAGAAGGACGTCCCTTCCAGCAGGGTCACCGCGCCTTCGCCGGCGGAACCGGCGGTGTTTTCCTCGCTCCAGCCGGTCATGGCCGGGCCTTCCCTGGTACCGGGACGGGGTTGAAACGTCTACCCATGTCCGGCGGATCGTGGCGGCGAGCGGAACGAAAAATCCTGAACAGCTGACCGGCCACGTCGTGCTCCGATGTCTCGGGTTTAGGGCCCCCCTAACATAAAAGCACCAAAAGCAGCACAGCAAAAGGTGCACAGCCGCCGTCGCCAGCGCCCCGCGAATCGATGGAATCCACGGCTCGGTGCACACCTGAGATGGTGAAAACAACGACGGCGGTGCGCCCCGGGATTGCGGGACCGACGACGGCGGTGCGCGCCGGGATTGGGGGAACGACGACGGCGGTGCGCCCCGGGATTGGGGGAACGACGACGGCGGTGCGCGCCGAACGCGCCCTCGGGCGGCTGTGGGCTGCGCCCAGCGAAGCGAGGGCACCAAGCCGGCGGTACGCGTCAAAAAGGGCGGCCGGACCTTTCGGCCCGGCCGCCCTCACGGCGTCCCGGTTCAGCCCCGGTTGTCGATCAGCGCGGAGCGGATGAGGAACCGCTTGCCCTCCGGCGCCTCCACGGAGAAGCCGCTGCCGCGTCCGTCCACCACGTCCACGGTCAGATGGGTGTGCTTCCAGTACTCGAACTGCTCGCGCGACATCCAGAAATCCAGGCTGTCGCCGCCGGGCATCCCGAAGGTCCCCAGCAGCACGTCGGCCTCGGCCGTGATGAAGTCCCCGGCCGGGTAGCACATCGGCGAGGAGCCGTCGCAGCAGCCGCCGGACTGGTGGAACATCAGCGGCCCGTGGCGGTCCCGGAGCTTCTCCAGCAGTGCCACCGCGGCCGGAGTCAGCGAGACCCGTGAGAAGTCCTCGCCGGGGATGACCGCGGCGGCCTGCAGGCCGGCGTCGGTATTGGGCTCCATCCCGGTGCCTCCGATCCTAGAAGAAGCCGAGCTTGTTCTCGTTGTAGCTCACCAGCAGGTTCTTGGTCTGCTGGTAGTGGTCCAGCATCATCGCGTGGTTCTCGCGGCCGATGCCCGAGGACTTGTAGCCGCCGAACGCCGCGCCCGCCGGGTAGGCGTGGTAGTTGTTCACCCACACCCGGCCGGCCTGGATCTCGCGGCCCGCGCGGTAGGCGACGTTGCCGTTGCGGCTCCACACGCCGGCGCCGAGGCCGTAGAGCGTGTCGTTGGCGATTTCCATGGCCTCCGCGTAGTCGCCGAACCGGGTCACCGAGACGACCGGCCCGAAGATCTCCTCCTGGAAGATGCGCATGTTGTTGGTGCCTTCGAAGACCGTCGGCTTCACGTAGTAGCCCTCGGCCAGGTCGCCGTCGAGGATGTTGCGCTCGCCGCCGATCAGGACCTTGGCGCCCTCCTGCTTGCCGATGTCCATGTAGCTGAGGATCTTCTCCAGCTGGTCGTTCGAGGCCTGGGCGCCGATCTGTGTGTCGGTATCCAGCGGGTTGCCTTGGATGATCCTGCCCGTGCGCGCCAAGGCGTCCGCCATGAAGGAGTCGTAGATCGAGTCCTGCACCAGCGCACGCGACGGGCAGGTGCAGACCTCGCCCTGGTTGAAGGCGAAGAGCGCGAAGCCCTCCAGTGCCTTGTCGTAGAACGCGTCGTTCTCGGCCGCGACGTCGGAGAAGAAGATGTTGGGGCTCTTGCCGCCGAGCTCCAGCGTGACCGGAATGAGGTTCTGCGAGGCGTACTGGCTGATCAGCCGGCCGGTGGTGGTCTCGCCGGTGAACGCGATCTTGCGGATCCGCGGGCTGGACGCCAGCGGCTTGCCGGCCTCCACGCCGAAGCCGTTGACCACGTTGACCACGCCGGCCGGCAGGATGTCGGCGATGAGTTCCATCAGTACCAGGATGGACGCCGGGGTCTGTTCCGCGGGCTTGAGGACGACGGCGTTGCCGGCCGCCAGCGCCGGGGCCAGCTTCCAGACGGCCATCAGGATGGGGAAGTTCCAGGGGATGATCTGGCCGACGACGCCGAGCGGCTCGTGGTAGTGGTAGGCGGTGGTGTCGTCGTCCAGCTGGGACAGGCGGCCCTCCTGCGCCCGGACGGCGGAGGCAAAGTAGCGGAAGTGGTCGGCGGCCAGCGGGATGTCCGCCGCGAGGGTCTCGCGGACGGCCTTGCCGTTGTCCCAGGTCTCGGCGACGGCGAGCAGCTCGAGGTTCTCCTCGATCCGGTCGGCGATCCGGTTCAGCACTGCCGCGCGCTCGGCCACCGAGGTCTTGCCCCAGGCCGGCGCCGCCTTGTGCGCGGCATCCAGGGCGAGGTCGATGTCCTCTGCGGTGCCGCGGGCGACCTCGCAGAACGGCTTTCCGGTCACGGGGGAGATGTTCTCGAAGTACTGGCCCTTGACCGGGGCCACCCATTCTCCGCCGATCCAGTTCTCGTAGCGGGGCTTGAAGCTGACCGGCGAACCGTCCTGACCGGGCTGTGCGTAAACAGTCATTGCTACTCCTTCAGCAGTCTCGAGCCGGGCATCGTTGACCTCGGACTCGTAGCAGACAGCCTAGGACGGGCAACGTTGCACAGACGTTGCAACCACTGACGTCAGCGCCGCCTGGCCGCCCGTCCGCTGCCGGCATCGGGGGACGACGGCGGCCGCACGGATACGGGCGACGCGGACGGCGCCGGGTGCGCGGCACTGGGGGACGACGGCGGCCGCACGGCTTGGGCGGGGCCGGTCGCTTCTTCCTGGTCCCAGCCGGAGACCGGCTGGGGCTTGGCGAAGAAGACGGTAATGAGCGCGCCGGCGACCGCGACAGCCGCAGGCAGCAGCAGGGACTGGCCCATCGCCGCGGCGAACCCGTCATGCAGGGCATCCGGCAGGACGGCGGAACCGCCCTCGGCTGGGACACCGGAGGCCGCGCCGGGCAGTTCAGCGCTGAGCCGGGCCTGCATGAGGGCGGCGATGGAGGCACTACCGAGCACGGCGCCGATCTGGCGGGTGGTGTTGTAGACGCCGGAGCCGGCACCGGCCAGGGCCGGCTTCAGGTTCCGGGTCGCCGTGGTGGAGAGCGGGCCCCAGATGCAGGCGTTGGCCAGGCCCAGCACCGCGGCGGGGAGCAGGAGCAGCCAGATGGCGGTCTGCGGGGCCAGCAGGAACGCGTACCAGGTGAGTCCGCCCGCCATCAGCAGGAGGCCCGTGGTAGCGAAGTACTTGGGGTTGAACCGGTCGATCAGCCGGCCGACCACGGGAGCCAGCCCGGCTGAGATGATCGCGGTGGGCGCGAGCATCAGCGCGGACTGGGTCGGCGTGAGGCCGAGGACGCTCTGGTAGAAGAAGATCAGCGGCAGTGACATGCTCGTGACCGCGAACCCGACGGTGCTGATGCCGCCGTTGGCCAGCGAGAAGTTCCGGTCGCGGAAAATCTTCAGCGGCAGCAGCGGCTCCCTGCGGTTGCGGGACTGCCAGAACACGAAGAGGGCCAGGATGACCAGCCCGCCGGCGATTAGGGTCCAGACCGTGATCGGTCCGGCGATGGTTCCCCAGTCGTAGGTCTCGCCCTGCTGGATGCCGAACACCAGCAGGAACATGCCTGCGGCGCTGAGCAGCACGCCGAGCACGTCAAATTGGTGGGCGTGCCGGGGAAGGGACGGTACGAAGCGCCAGGCCATCACGAAGGCCAGGAAACCCACGGGCACGTTGACGAAGAAGATCCATTCCCAGCCCAGCGAGTCGACGAGCAGGCCGCCGACGATCGGACCCGTGAGCGCGGCCAGGCCTGCCACCGCGCCCCACAGGCCCATGGCCGCGCCGCGGCGGTCCGGCGGGAAGATCCGGGTGATGACCGCCATGGTCTGCGGTGTCATGATCGAGGCGCCGAGTCCCTGGAAGACGCGGGCGACGATCAGCATCCGGATGTCGCTGGCGAAACCGCACCAAGCCGAGGCCAGCGTGAACATGACCAGGCCGGTCAGGTACAGGTTCTTCGGGCCGAGCCGGTCGCCGAGCCGCCCGGTGATCAGCAGGGGGACGGCGTAGGCGAGCAGGTAGGCGCTGGTCACCCAGATCACCGAATTGATGTCGGTCGACAGGCCGCGCATGATGGCGGGATTGGCGACGGACACGATGGTGGTATCGACGAGGATCATAAAGAAGCCGATGACCAGTGACCACATGGCCGGCCAGGGGCGTACGGGAGTAGCCACTGCAGGAACCTATCACGCGTTCCGGTGCTGCGGTCAGGCGAGCTCGGCTTCGATCCGCTGCAGGTGTGCGACGACGGCGGACCGCCTGGGCGACCGGGGCGGAAGGAGGCGGAGCGCGGCCCCCCACCCCTCGGCGTCGTACTCGGCTTCCGGGAGTTCGAGGTAGCGCAGGAGGGTGTCCGGCGACGCGTCGCTGAGCACCGCCTCGCGCAGGTTGGCGCTCACCTCCCGGCGGAGGCGGACGATGCCCGGCGCCTCGGACGCCGGCAGCACCGTGCCGCGGTAGTGGTTGAGGGCCAGCCGGTGCGCGCCGCGCCGCAGGTGGTCGAGCACCTGCCGCGCGTCGAGGAGCGGCGGGTCCGGCAGCCGGTAGGGCCGGGACTGCGGAATGACCCGCGGATCCGCGGCGCCGAGGACCTTGCGCAGCCGCACCATTTCCGCCCGCAGGGTGATGCTGCTGGCATCCGGGTAGAGCAGCGCCGCCAGCTCTCCGGCGCTCAGCCCGGCCGGATGGAGCGCCAGCAGGGCCAGGATCTCGGTGTGCCGGAGCGTCAGTTCGATGGCGCGGCCGCCGATGTCCAGCAGGCCCTGGTCACGTCCGGTCAGCTGCAGGGTGGGTGCGGGCCGCCGCTGCCGGAGAGTGCCGGTGCCGGTGCCGGCGGCGGTGCGTGCGGGCCGGGGTTCGGGGCGGCGGGGACGCGCTCGCTGCTCGAGCCGGTGAATCCGCAATTGTGCCTCGGCGGCGGCGACGGTGGCCTGCACCAGCGACAGGGTGTGGGCGGCGACGGCCTGCTCCCGGCCGGTGATGTCCACGACGCCGATGACCGCGCCGGTGTCCGGATCGCGCACCGGCACGGCGGTACAGCTCCACGGGTGGACGATCCGGCTGAAGTGCTCGGCCCCGGAAATCTGGACGCCGCGGCCCACGGCCAGGGCCGTGCCGGGAGCGCTGGTGCCGACGGTGCGCTCGGACCAGTCGGCGCCTGCGACGAAGCGCATAGCCTCGGCCTGGCGCTTCAGTGACGCGTCGCCATCCACCCAGAGCAGCCGCCCGTGCTCGTCGCCGACGGCCACCAGCATGCCCGATTCGTGGCTGGGTTCGACCAGGAGCTTTTGGACGACCGGCATGATGCCGGCCATCGGGTGGTTCAGCCGGTACTCCCGGAAATCGTCCTCGGCCAGGTCCATCCGGGCCAGCGCGGAATCCGGGTCGGCGAACGACAGCGAACGCTGCCAGGAATCGCGGACCACCTCGCGGACGCCGTTCAACAAGGCGCCGGCCTCGGCCCCGTCATAGCGGACCAGCCGGCGGGCGCTGCCGCCGGCGGCCTGGTCCAGCACTTCATGGGCGGCGTAGGCCTGCCGCTGCGCAGGCCGCGCTCCGGATTGCAGTTGAGAACGCACCATTGCTCCACTCACACAGTTCCCCCGCACCATCGTCAAAGTGGCACGCATCACAGTCTACCTGCGATGGCAAGGCCGCCGGCCGTCGTCGGCCGTGCACCGCGGAAGGCAGCAAGCCCGGGGCAGGGGCCGCCGGCGTCGAACGCTCCTGCCCGGCGGCCTGGAGATGACGCTCAGGCCGGAACCAGGCGCAGCGGCAGCGACTCCCAGCCCTTCAGGGTGCTGTGCAGGTAGGGGACCGGTTCGCCGGCCGGCTCGAGCCGTTCGACGTGCGCGCACAGCCAGTCCAGTACCACTTCCATTTCGAGCCGCGTGACCGGCTGCCCGACGCAGCGGTGGATCCCGGTACCGAACGCGATCATGCCCGAGGCGTCGCGCTCGACGCGGAAGCGGTCCGCGTCCGGGCCGAACTGCGCCGGATCCCGGTTGGCGGCGCCGAGGAAGAGCAGGATCTTGGTGCCGCCGGGGATGCTGATCCCGCGGAACACGGTGTCCGCCGCGGTGGTGCGGAAAAAGGACTGGAACGGCGATTCGAAGCGGAGCACCTCGTCGATCGCGAACTTGGCAAGGCGGGGATTCCCGCGGATGCGGGCCCATTCCTCCGGGTGCCAGGCCAGCAGCCTCAGGGCGTTGCCGATCCCGATGACCGTGGTGTCCAGCCCGGCGGAGAGGAGGGCGCGGACCAGCAGCGGCGCCTCGTCCGCGCCGATGCCGCCGGCGTCGGCGAGCTCCCACAGCCGGGCGCCCAGCCCGCCCGGCGCCAGGTTGTCGCGGGCGGTGCGGTCCATCACCCATTCGAAGGTGCCGGCGCCCCGCTCCACGAAGCGGCGCTGGCGTTCGTCCTCGGGCCCGAAGTAGCTGAAACTCATCGCGCCCTGGCTGATCAGGTTCTCGGCCCGCCCCTCCCGCGGAATGCCGACGGCGTCGCCGAAGACCCGCAGCGGAAAGGCCTCGGCCAGGTCCTTGACCCCGTCGATCGTGCCGCGGGCCAGCAGTTCCGGCAGCAGTTCCGCGGCGTAGGCCTCGAACCCGGCCCGAAGCGCGCGGACGCCCTTCGGCGAGATGACCGAGGCCATCGCCTTCCGCAGCCGGGTGTGCACCGGCGGGTCGGAGTCCAGGATGCCCTGCGGCTTCCAGGAGGGCTCCCGGTGCAGGTTCCGCGGACCCACGCCGGCGCCGCTGATGAACGTCGCGGGGTCGGCCAGGATGTCGCGGCACTCGGCGTAGCGGGTGAACGCGAGGACGCCGTACTTCTCCAGGTAGACAGCGGGCCCCGCCGCCCGCATCCGGTCGAACAGCGGGTACGGGTCCGCCAGGTTCGCGTCCGAATACGGGTCCTCGCGGCAGGCCGCCGCTGCCGTGTACTCCAGTACTTCCGCCATGTGGGCTCCCTCAGCGTCGAAGAATGGCTCCACCCTAGCCCAGCCGCCGCTTCCGCCCCGCCTGGAGGGGGCGCGCGGGCGCCGTCTTTACGTAGAGTGGGTACAGGGTGACCAGCCTCACGGCCCGACCTCCCGGGAGGAAATTGCGTGAAAGCGTTGTTCAAGTCCGGTCCGCAGCCAGGCTTCGAGCTCGTCGACCGGCCCGAGCCGGTGCCGGGTGACCGGGACGTGAAGATCCGCGTCATGACCACAGGCATCTGCGGTACCGACCTGCACATCCAGGCGTGGGACCCCTGGGCGCAAGCGAATGTGCCCACGCCGCTGGTTCCCGGCCACGAGTTCTACGGCGAGGTGGTGGAGGCCGGGCCGCTGGTGCAGGACATCAAGGTCGGGGACCGGGTCTCAGGCGAGGGCCACATCGTCTGCGGGACCTGCCGGAACTGCCGGGCCGGCCGGCGGCAGATGTGCATCCGCACCGTCAGTGTCGGCGTCCAGCGGGACGGAGCGTTCGCCGAGTACGTCGTCATCCCCGACACCAACGCCTGGGTCCACCACGACGAGTCGATCACGCCGGAACTGGGGGCGATCTTCGACCCGTTCGGCAACGCGGTCCACACCGCGCTGAGCTTTCCGCTGGTCGGCGAGGACGTGCTGATCACCGGGGCCGGGCCCATCGGCCTGATGGCCGTGGCAGTGGCCCGCCACGCAGGGGCCCGCAAGATCGCCATAACCGACGTCTCCGCCTCGCGGCTGGAGCTGGCCAAGCGGATGGGCGCGGACATGGCCGTGGACGTCAGCCGCATGCACCTGGACGAGGCCCAGGCGCAGCTGCACCTGGCCGAGGGGTTCGATATCGGCCTGGAAATGAGTGGCCGCGCGTCGGCGCTGCGCGAGATGATCGACAATATGACGCACGGGGGACGGATTGCGCTGCTCGGCCTGCCCGCCGAGGAGATCGCCGTCGATTGGGGCAAGGTGGTCACGCACATGCTCACGCTCAAGGGCATCTACGGACGGGAAATGTTCGAGACCTGGTACGCGATGAGCGCCATGCTCCAGTCCAACCCGCAGCTGCATGAGGCGGTCTCCGGGGTCATCACCGATGTGCTGCCGGCTTCCGGCTGGGCCGCGGGCTTCGAGATCGCGCGCGAAGGCAGCGGCGGCAAAGTCGTCCTGGACTGGACCCGGATCTGAGGGAGGACCAATGTACGCAGCCATGAAGGAGCAGCTCGCCGCCGAACTGCAGGGGATCCGGGACGCCGGGCTGTTCAAGGCGGAGCGGCCGATCACATCCCCGCAGTCGAGCCACATCACGGCCGGCAGCCCTGACTCGCCGCCGGCGCCGGTGCTGAACTTCTGCGCCAACAACTACCTGGGCCTGGCCGACCACCCGGAGCTGATCGCGGCCGCGAAGACGGCGCTGGACGAGCGCGGCTTCGGCATGGCCAGCGTGCGCTTCATCTGCGGCACGCAGGACAAGCACCTCGAGCTGGAGCGGCGGGTCTCGCAGTTCCTCGGCACCGAGGACACCATCCTGTTCTCCTCCTGCTTCGACGCCAACGGCGGCGTTTTCGAGGCGCTCTTCGGCCCGGAGGACGCCATCATCTCCGACGCGCTGAACCACGCATCGATCATCGACGGGATCCGGCTCTCGAAGGCGCAGCGGTACCGCTACGCCAACCGGGACATGGCGGAGCTGGAGGCGCGGCTGCGGGAAACCGCGGAAATGAACGACGGCGGCGGGGCCAGGCGGCGGATCATCGTCACCGACGGCGTCTTCTCCATGGACGGCTACCTGTCCCCGCTGGGCGCCATCTGCGACCTGGCCGAGCAGTACGACGCCCTCGTGATGGTGGACGATTCGCACGCCGTCGGGTTCATGGGGGAGACCGGCGCGGGAACGCCGGAGCATGCCGGCGTCGCGGACCGGGTGGACATCTACACCGGCACGTTCGGCAAGGCGCTCGGCGGCGCCTCCGGGGGGTACGTGTCCGGCCGCGCCGAGATCGTCGCGATGCTGCGCCAGCGCGCCCGGCCCTACCTGTTCTCGAATTCCGTGGCCCCGGCGATCGTCGCCGCCACGCTGCGGGCCCTCGACCTGGTTGCCGGCTCCGGGGAGCTGCGCGGCCGGCTGCGGAAGAATGCAGCGCTGTTCCGGAGCCGGATGGCCGAGGAGGGGTTCGACCTGCTGCCGGGCGAGCACCCGATCGTCCCGGTCATGTTCGGCGACGCCGTGCTCGCCGCGAGGACCGCCGAGGAGATGCTGCGGCGCGGCGTCTACGTCACGGCCTTCAGCTTCCCCGTTGTGCCCCGCGACACGGCCCGGATCCGCGTCCAGCTGTCTGCCGCGCATAGCAGGGACGACGTCGAGCAGTGCGTCGCTGCCTTCGTTGCCGCCCGCGCGGCGTTAGGCGGGGGCTGATGGGACTGCGGCACCGGCTCAGGAAGCGGCGGCCGTCGCAGGACGCGATGGTGCGGGCGTTCTGGCAGTGGTGGGAGTCCGAGGCTGCGGAGAAAATCTGCAGCGGCGGCGAGGTGTTCGCCGACGCCTACGTCAAGCGGCTGAACCAGCGGATCTCGCGGATCAGCCGGGGCCTGGCCTGGGAACTGGGCGCCGGCACGGTGGCCGAGCACGAACTGGTCATCTTCGCCGAGCAGCCGGCGCAGGCCGCGCTCGCGCGGCGCGTGCTGAAGGCGGCCCCGGCCCCGGACCTGCACTGGGAATACTCGGACCGGCGGCAGGCGGCGGCGGACTTCGAGGAGCTCACGCTGGGCATCTCCGGCCAGGACTTCGCGGCCGAAGACTTCCGGGTGCGGCTGTTGCTCAACCGCTACTCCGCCGACATCGCGGTCTACCACCCCAACCTCGCCCAACTGCCCGAGGACAAGCGGATGCTGCCGGTCTCAGTAATGCTGGACCATGCCATCGGGCAGGCCGACGCCGCGGCCTGGATCGGCATCATCGAACCGGTGCTGCAGCCCCACCCGGAGGACATCCCGCTCACCGGCCTGCGCGAGGTCGTCGACCGGCTGCGTGCAGGCGCCCTGGACGAGCACGGGCAGCCCATCTGGGAGGAACTGCACGGGGTGGCCGCGGACGGGGAGCCGATCACCGCCGTCGTCCAGGTTCCGCTGGTTCCCGCCTTCTGGCCTGACTTCGACCAGCACGTGGCCATCAGGCTGGCCTACCAGACGGAACTCGGCGGCGGCCAGCCCGGAGGCACCTCGGCGCAGCGGCTGCAGGAGCTGGAGGAAGCGCTCTCCGCCGGCCTGGGCGCCGACGGCAGGCTGGTGGCGACGGAGACCACGCCCGGCAGCCGGACCCTGCATTTCTACGTGGACTCCGCCACCGCGGCCGCGTGGCAGCTGGAGGCCGGCAGCGTGGACTGGCCGGAGGGGCAGGTCGGCGTGGGCGCCGAAATGGATCCGTCCTGGTCCTCGGTGAAGCACCTGCGGCTGCGTTGAGTCCCGCTAGCTGAGGCCGCCGGTCAGCTTGCCGTAGGCGCGGAAGTAGCGCAGGCCCAGTTCGCGCGCACCGGCGGCGTCGTAGTGGATGATGTCGCCGGCCGTCGCGGCTCCCTGCGGCCCCTCGACGAAGGCCGCCAGCGGCCGTTCCGAGGCGATCGAGCGGTGCACGCGGTCGATGCCGCGCGCCGACGGGCTGCCCGCGACCCACTCCGGCACCATCCCGCCGGCCAGGAACGGCACCGGTCCGAACTCCGCCCGGAACAGGTCGACTAGCTGCAGCAGCTTCCGCCGGTACCACCGCTCGTCCGCCCCGGCCATGGCGTCCGCCTCGCCCTGGTGCCAGAGGATCGCCGCGAGCCGGTGGGCCGGGTTCAGCGCCAGCGCGCGGGCGCAGGCGTCGGCGGCGCGGCGGGCGAGGTTGACCGCCGCGGCCTTGTTATCCGGGTCCCAGCTGTAGTCCGCGTTGCCCGTGAAGCCGGTCCCGCCGCGGGCGGCCGGCACGAGCAGGACTTTGCGGTCCGCCTCCTGGTGGAGCCAGAGCTGGCGGCCGAACTCCATCCCCGGCCCGACGGCAGGCGATCCGCCGAACAGGTACTGGGTGACGTGGAAGAGCGAGTCCTCGGCCGGGAGCACCTTGCCCGCGTGCGGCCCCGAGCCGGCGAACTGTTCGACGCCGTCGAACCCGATGTCGAGCGCGGGATCGTATGGCAGCCCGGCACCCTGCATGTTGGACTGGCCGACCAGGAGCACGACGTCGGCGCCTGCCTTGCGCGGATCGGCGCGGCCGTTGTCCGGGGCGGGGAGGCCGGCGGCCCGGCTGTCCGAGGCGGCCGGCCGGAGGAGTTCCGCGAGGGCGCGGTGGGTGGCCGAGGACGGGTCGGCGACCAGCCGGGCGATGTCTTCGTCCGACGGGGCTGCGGCCAGCCCGCCGCCCGGGATCCCCGGGGCGCCCGTGGCGGCGTGGGTCGCGGCCGCGCCTGCCGTCCCGGCGCCCAGGCCGACGGCGATGATGGGAACGGCGCGCCGCAGCAGCGTGCGGCGGCTGGGACTCTGCCCGCCCTCTGCGGCCGGCTCGGACTTCTCTGGTTCCACGAAGCGCCCCTCCCGCGCAGCGACGGCCGGCGCTAGGGCTGCCGGCCGGAGACGGGAATCAGTCTAGCGGCGAATCCAGCTCCTGCTCGACCGCCTCCAGGATCGTCCCGGCCGAGACAAGTGCACGGACGGCTTCGATCTCCGGGGCCAGGTAGCGGTCCGGACCCGGCCCCTCGACGACCTTGCGGATCCGGCGCCGGGCCGCGGTGATGGCGGTCGCACTGCGGGAGGTGTCGACGCCGCCGTCGCGCATGTCCAGGGCCCGGGCCGAGGTCAGCAGCTCGACCGCCAGCACGCGGGTGAGCCCGTCCACCGCCCGACGCAGCTTCAGCCCGGCGGCCCAGCCCATGGAGACGTGGTCCTCCTGCATCGCCGAGGACGGGATGGAATCGGCCGAGGCGGGGTTGGCCAGCCGCTTGAGCTCGGAGACGATGCCGGCCTGGGTGTACTGCGCGATCATGTGGCCGGAGTCCACGCCGGGGTCGCCGGCCAGGAAGGCGTTCAGCCCGTGGCTGCGCGCGGCATCCAGGAAGCGGTCGGTGCGGCGTTCGCTCATGGAAGCCAGGTCCGCCACCGCGATGGCCAGGAAGTCCAGCACGTAGCCGACCGGGGCGCCGTGGAAGTTGCCGTTCGACTCCACGCGGCCGTCCACGGTGACCACGGGGTTGTCGATCGCCGAGGCCAGTTCGTAGCCGGCGACGGACTCGGCGTGCGCCAGGGTGGAGCGGGCGGCGCCGTGTACCTGCGGGGCGCAGCGCAGGGAGTAAGCATCCTGGACCCTGGTGAAGCGGTGCCCCTCGCCGCCGGCTTCCTTCTGCCGCGCGATCAGGTCCGAGCCGGCCAGGATCCGGCGCATGTTCGACGCCGCGCTGATCTGCCCCGGGTGCGGGCGCAGCGCGTGCAGGTCCTCGGCCAGCACGTCGTCGGTGCCGAGCAGGCCCTCGATGCTCATCGCCGCTGCGAGGTCCGCGGTCTTCAGCAGCCGGTGCAGGTCGTCCGCCGCCATGAGCAGCATGCCGAGCATGCCGTCCGTGCCGTTGATCAGCGCGAGGCCTTCTTTTTCCCGCAGTTCCACCGGCTCAAGTCCAGCGGCCGCCAGCGCCTCCGCGGCCGGCACCAGACCGCCGTCGTGCATGCGCACCTGGCCTTCACCCATCAGGGCGAGGGCGCAGTGGGCCAGCGGCGCGAGGTCACCGGAACAGCCCAGCGAACCATATTCGCCGATCACGGGCGTGATCCCGGCGTTGAGGATGCCGGCATAGGCCTGCGCGACGGCGGGACGCACCCCGGTGCGGCCGGTCGCCATGGTGGCCAGCCGGTTGAGCATCAGCCCGCGGACCACTTCCCGGTCCACCTCGGCGCCGGAGCTGGCGGCGTGGCTGCGGATCAGGCTGCGCTGGAGCTGGGTCCGCTGCTCGATGGGGATCTGCCGCGTGGCGAGCGCACCGAAGCCTGTGGAGACCCCGTAGTGCGGCTTGTCGTCCGTGACCAGGGCCTCGATCACGGCGCGCGAGGCCGCCATCGCCGCCAGCGAAGCGTCGCTGAGCTCGACCCGGGCCCCGTGGCGGGCGACGGAGACCACGTCGGCGGGGGAGAGCGGACCGGTGGAGATTGTGACGGCGGCCGGAGCCGGGAGGGTGGCGGGGGCCGGAGGGGTAGCGGGCGTGGTCATGGTGCCTTTCGGATGCTGCGGGCAGGGGAAGGGGTGCGCGTCCCGGGTCGGGTAATTAGTCGGCGATCAGGGCCTGGTAGTCGGGCTCCTTTTCGAGGACGCCGTACGTCCGGGCGGCGGTGCCCAGCTTCTCGAGGGCGTCCATGTTGACGTCCTTGTGCCACTTGGACATCTCCACCTCGCCGGCCAGCTCGGGTGTGATCTTCGCGTAGTCCTGGATGACGGTGCGGACCTCGTCGTCATTGGCGGCGGCGAACTCGAAGGACTTGGCCAGCGCCCGCCGGAAGCGGTCCACGAGTTCCGGATTCTCCTGCAGGGTCTGGCGCGAGGCGAAGTAGAAGGCGGAATCGAAGTTGTCCGCCAGGTCGGTCATCGGGCTGGCGACGATCGTGCCGCCGGCGTCCAGGATCTGCGTGCGGAACGGCTCGGTGGTCCAGGCGGCGTCCACGTCGCCGCGCTCAAGGGCGGCAGGCATGTTCGGGTAGGGCATCTCGACGAAGTCGACGCTCTGCGGATCGGCGCCGGCCTTCTCCATCGAGTTGCGGATGGTGACATCGGCGAAGTTGTTGAGGGCATTGACGGCCACGGTCTTTCCGGCCAGGTCCGCGGCGTCCTTGATGCCGCTGTCCGGCATGGCGGCGACCTCCGTGACGTCGGCCCCGGCTTCGTTCGTGGAACTGGAGCCGTTGGAGACGACGGACACCGGAAGCCCCTTGTCCT
This sequence comes from Arthrobacter mangrovi, assembly GCF_026011795.1. Lineage (GTDB taxonomy): Bacteria > Actinomycetota > Actinomycetes > Actinomycetales > Micrococcaceae > Crystallibacter > Crystallibacter mangrovi. The sequence goes on from NZ_BRVS01000003.1 coordinate 24,859, forward strand.
GGGCGACCAGCAGCGAGACGGCGTTCGAGTAGCCGAACTGGTACTCGCCGGTCATGACCGCCGGCACGATGGCGGCCCCGCCCTGCGCCAGCTGGACCTCGAGGTCGATCCCTTCCTCCTCGAAGTAGCCCTCCTGGATGCCCAGGTAGACGGGGGCGACGTCGGTGATGGGGATGAGCCCGACGCTGACCTGTTCCAGGTTCCCGGCGCCTTCGCCGCCCTCCGCGGGAGCCGAATCGCCGGAGGACGGACTGCCTCCGCCGCAGCCCGCCAATACCAGGGCGGCTGCGGCTGCTGCGGCGGCCGCCGTGGTCCTGGCGGCTCGGCGGCGGAGGGACTTGGAGGCCGGGGGCTGTGTCAACATGTGTTCTCCCGATGTGCCGTAGGGCGGTAGGGGTATTTCGTTCTGTAAAACGTCGAACTGCTAACTGAAAGGTACAGAGGGAGCGGTCCCGCGTCAATGCTTTTCGACCTGAAGTATTGCCGGACAATGAAATGGGTGTTTTACTGAGTGCAACGAAATCCACGAGAATCCGGAGCGTGACCATGGCCGCCGCCAACGGGCCCGATGCCACCACCCGCGCAGCAGACCGCGCCCTCGGCCTGCTGCGCGTGGTCTGCGAGCGCGACGGCGTCAAGCTCGCCGATGCTGCCAAGGAAGTCGATCTGTCGGCCAGCACGGCGCTGCGGCTGCTGCGCACCCTCGAGGCCAGCGGGTTCGTGGCGAAGCGAGGGGACGGGCTCTACCGGCCGGGTTTCCGGATGGTGCAGCTGGGCGTGCAGGCCCTGAGCCACGAGTCGCTGGTGGCGACGAGCCGGGCCTCGCTGCGGGCCCTGGTGGAGCGGACCGGCGAATCGGCCTATCTGAGCGTTGCCACCGGACCCGCCCACGGCCTGTACCTGGCCATCGAAGAGGGCACGCACACGGTCCGGCACGTCAACTGGGTGGGCCGCACCTTCCCGCTGGACGGCAGCGCCGCCGGCCAGGCCCTGGCGGGCGGCGTGGAGCCGGGGTCGTTCGCCATCGTGGCCAACGGGGTGGAGCCGGACATCACCGCGGTGGCCGCGCCGGTCCTGGCCGGATCCAAAGTCGTGGCAGCCCTGAGCATCGTCGCACCCAGCTACCGGACCACCGAGGAGGCAGCCCGGTCGCTCGGCGAACTCGTCGCCGCGGAAGCCGGCCGCCTCTTCGCCAACCCCACGGTGGTCGATCCGGCCGCCGCCACCGCACCGTTCGCCTCCTGACAGCCCCGACGGACAGAAAGAGTTCGACACCATGACGTTCACCCGGCACGATTCCTCCCGCTCCATCCGCGCGCCCCGCGGCACGGCCCTGACCGCCAAGAGCTGGCAGACCGAGGCGCCGTTGCGGATGCTGATGAACAACCTCGATCCCGAGGTCGCCGAGCGGCCGGAGGACCTGGTCGTGTACGGCGGCACCGGCCGTGCCGCGCGCAGCTGGGAAGCCTACGACGCGATCATCCGCACCCTCGAAACCCTGGAGAAGGACGAGACCCTGCTGGTCCAGTCCGGCAAGCCGGTCGGCGTGCTGCGCACCCACGAGTGGGCCCCGCGGGTGCTGATCGCCAACTCGAACCTGGTGGGGGACTGGGCCAACTGGCCGGAGTTCCGCCGGCTCGAGGCCGAGGGCCTGATGATGTACGGCCAGATGACCGCCGGCTCCTGGATTTACATCGGTACCCAGGGCATCCTGCAGGGCACCTTCGAAACCTTCGCCGCCGTGGCAGCGAAGAAGTTCGGCTCGACGCTCGCCGGCACGCTGACCCTGACCGGCGGCTGCGGCGGCATGGGCGGGGCGCAGCCGCTCGCCGTGACGCTCAACGGCGGAGCCTGCCTAATCGTCGACGTCGACGAGTCGCGGCTGCGCCGCCGGGCCGGCAAGCGCTACCTGGACGAGGTGGAGACGGACCTTGACGCCGCCGTCGCAAAGGTTTTGAAGGCCAAGGAGGAGAAGCGTCCGCTCTCCGTGGGCTACGTGGGCAACGCCGCCGGGGTCTTCCCCGAGCTGCTGCGCCGGCACCGGGCGGGCGAGCTGACCGTCGACATCGTGACGGACCAGACGTCCGCCCACGACCCGCTGAGCTACCTGCCCGAAGACATCGCGTTCGAGGACTGGCGCGCCGAGGCCGAGGCGGACCCGGCCGGCTTCACCAAGAAGGCGCAGGCGTCGATGGCCCGGCACGTGCAGGCGATGGTGGAGTTCCAGGACGCCGGCGCCGAGGTGTTCGACTACGGCAACTCGATCCGCGATGAGGCCCGCAAGGGCGGCTACGAACGGGCCTTCGAGTTCCCCGGCTTCGTGCCGGCCTACATCCGCCCGCTGTTCTGCGAGGGCCTGGGCCCGTTCCGCTGGGTGGCGCTCTCCGGCGACCCCGAGGACATCCGGGTCACGGACCAGGCGATCAAGGAGCTCTTCCCGGACAACGAGCACCTGCACCGCTGGATCGACGCCGCCGCCGAACACGTCGAGTTCGAGGGCCTGCCCGCACGCATCTGCTGGCTCGGCTACGGCGAGCGGCACAAGGCGGGCCTGCTCTTCAACCGGCTTGTGGCCGAAGGCAAGGTCTCGGCGCCGATCGTGATCGGTCGGGACCATCTGGATTCCGGGTCGGTCGCCAGTCCGTACCGGGAAACAGAGGCCATGGCGGACGGCTCGGACGCGATCGCGGACTGGCCGCTGCTCAACGCGCTGGTCAACACGTCTTCCGGCGCCACCTGGGTCTCCATCCACCACGGCGGCGGCGTGGGCATCGGCCGCTCCATCCACGCCGGGCAGGTCTCCGTGGCCGACGGCACCGAGCTCGCCGCGCAGAAGCTGGAGCGCCTGCTCACCAACGACCCCGGCATGGGCGTCATCCGCCACGTCGACGCCGGCTACGAGCGCGCCGCGGAGGTTGCCGCCGAGCGCGGGGTGCGCATCCCGATGGGTGAGTAGGGTAGTGCCCATGGACACCGTGACATCGTTGCTGGACTCCATTGCCGACGTCGGACGCGACCCTGTGCGCGGGGGCTATACCCGGCCGGTCTACTCCGCGGCCGAACTGGACCTGCGCGCGTGGTTCAGCGAGCAGGCCGGACGCCGCGGGCTGGCGGTCGACACCGACCGTAACGGCATCCTCTGGGCCTGGTGGGGCGAACCCCAGCGGGGCGCCCTGGTCACCGGCAGCCACCTGGATTCGGTCCCGGGCGGCGGGGCCTTCGACGGGCCGCTGGGCGTCGCCTCGGCGCTGGTGGCCGTGGACGTGCTCAAGGCACGCGGCGTGGAGCCGAACCGGTCGCTGGCCGTGGCGGTCTTTCCCGAGGAGGAGGGCTCCAGGTTCGGCGTCGCCTGCCTCGGCTCACGGCTGCTCACCGGCGCCATCGACGCGGACAGGGCGAGGAACCTGAGCGACGACGACGGCAATACCCTGGCCGACGTGGCCCGCCGCAACGGGCTGGATCCCCGGCTGCTGGGCCGGGACGAGGAGGCGCTCGGGCGGATCGGGGACTTCATCGAACTGCACGTCGAGCAGGGCCGCGGCCTCGGAGAGGACGGGCCCGCCGTCGCCGTCGGAAGTTCCATCCTTGGCCACGGCCGCTGGAAGCTGAGCGTGCACGGCCAGGGCAACCACGCCGGCACCACCCTGATGGAGGACCGGCAGGATCCCATGGTCGCCGCGGCGCAGATCGTGCTGGCCGTGCGGCAGGTCGCCGCCGGCCGCCGGGACGCGCGGGCCACGGTGGGGCGGCTCCAGCCGGTGCCGGGCGGGACCAACGTCATCGCCTCCCGCGTGGACCTCTGGCTGGACGTCCGGCATCCCGACGACGAGGTGACGGCCGGCCTGGTGGAGGCCATCCACGGCAAGGCGCAGAAAATCGCCGCTTTCGAGGGCTGCACGGCGACGCTCACCGAGGAGTCCTTCAGCGGGACGGTGCAGTTCGACGCGGCACTGCAGCGGCAGGTCGGCAACGCCCTGCCCGGCGCCCCCGTGCTGGCCACCGGGGCGGGACACGATGCCGGCGTGCTGGCGGGCTTTGCGCCGTCGGCCATGGTCTTTGTCCGCAACCCGACCGGCATCTCGCATTCCCCCGAGGAACACGTGGAGGACGCGGACGCCGATGCCGGCGCCGAGGCGCTCGCGGACGTGCTGGAGGCCCTGCTGTGAGCGGCGTCTGGTGCGAGGCCGGCTGGATCCGCGGGCGCGGTGTGCTCCAGGGGGTCCGGCTGGAAGTCGACGAGGGCGGGATCGTGACCCGGATGAGGACCGGCGCGCAGCCGGAGCCGGCCGACGTCCGGCTGTCCGGAGTGGTGTTCCCGGCGGCGGCGAATGCGCACTCGCACGCCTTCCATCGGGTGCTGCGCGGCCGCACCCACGACATGGGCGTGGGCAGCTTCTGGAGCTGGCGCGAGCAGATGTACAAGGCCGCCGGCGCGCTGACGCCCGAGGTCTACGAGCAGCTGGCCACGGCGGTCTTCGCCGAGATGGTCGTCGCCGGCTTCACCAGCGTGGCGGAATTCCACTACGTCCACCACCGGCCGGACGGCACGCCCTACGGCCCGGACTCCGGCGGCGAACATGCCATGGAGCTCGCGCTGGCCCGTGCGGCGGTGAACGCGCGGATCCGGCTGACGCTCCTCGACACCTGCTACCTGGCCGGCGGCATCGGCCAGCCGCTGGCGCCCGAGCAGGCCAGGTTCGGGGACGCCGATGCGCAGGCATGGCTGACCCGGCTGCAGTCGCTGCGCGAGACGGTGGCGCGGAAGTTCGGGCCGGACCAGGTCACCGTCGGCGCGGCCCTGCACTCCGTCCGCGGGGTGCCGTCCGAGGCGCTGCCGGACATCGCCGAACAGCTTCCGGCGGACCTGCCGCTGCACATCCACCTGTCCGAGCAGCCCGCCGAGAACCAGGCGTGCCAGCAGGCCACCGGCATGACGCCGACGGCCCTGCTGCACCGGCACGGACTGCTCACCGACCGGCTCAGCGCCGTGCACGCTACGCACCTGACCGAGGCGGACATCGCGCTGCTCGGCCGCGCCCACGCCACCATCGTGATGTGCCCGACGACCGAGGCGGACCTGGCGGACGGGATCGGCCCCGCCGCGAAGCTGCGCGACGCGGGCGCCCGGATCGCCCTCGGCACGGACCAGCACGCCGTCGTCGACCCCTGGCTGGAGATGCGCGCGCTGGAACACGGCGAACGGCTGCGCTCGGGCCAGCGCGGCTGGTTCCGGCCCGAGGACCTCCACCAGTCGGCCACGGACAGCGGCGCCTTGTCACTCGGACGGAAATCCGCGGGCTTCCGGCCGGGCAGCTACGCCGACCTGATGGCGGTGGACCCTGCCAGCGTGCGCACCGTCGGCTCCCGGCCCGACCAGCTGGCCCTCACCGCCACCGCGCAGGACGTCACCGCCGTCGTCGTGAGCGGGCGCCTGGCCGCGCGCCACGGCATACACGCCACGCTGGGCGACCCCGCACGCCTCCTCGCCGCGGCGATCGAGCGGGTGGACGCCGCGGGCGCACGCGCCGTCGGCCGCCACGGCGAGCCTTCGGTCTCCGCGGCGGACGGCGTTTCGGCATGACCGGGCCTTCGACGCTGATCACCAACATCGGGGAGCTTGCCACCGTGGATCCCGCCCGGGGCACGGAGGGCGTGCTGCGCGATGCCGCCGTCGTGATGGAGGGGGAGCGGATCAGCTGGCTCGGCCCCGCCGCGGGCGCCCCGGACGCGGACGCGCGGTTCGACGCCGAGGGCCGCGCCGTGCTGCCTGGCTGGGTGGACTCGCACACGCACTTGGTCTTTGCCGGGGACCGGACGGCCGAATTCGAGGCGCGGATGGCGGGGCAGGACTACGCCGCCGGCGGGATCGCGGTGACGGTCGCCGCCACCCGCGGCGCCAGCGACTACGACCTGACCCGGCTGCTGCTCGGCCGCGCCGCGGAGGCCGTCGCCGGTGGCACCACTTACCTGGAGACCAAGACGGGCTACGGGCTCTCCATCGAGCAGGAGGCCCGCAGCGCCCGGATCGCCTCCACCGTGGCGGACCAGGTGACCTACCTGGGCGCCCATCTGGTGCCTGCCGGCATGGACGCGGACGAGTACACGGACCTGGTCTGCGGCGGCATGCTGGCGGCGGTGCGGCCCTACGTGCAGTGGGCGGACGTCTTCTGCGAGCGCGGCGCGTTCACCGAGGCGCAGTCGCGCCGGGTGCTCGCGGCCTGCCGGGACGCCGGGCTGGGCCTGCGGGTGCACGGCAACCAGTTGGGCGAGGGGCCCGGGGTCCGGCTGGCGGTGGAGTTCGGCGCTGCCAGCGTCGACCACGTCAATTACCTTAACGACGACGACGTGGACGCGCTCGCGGGCACGTGGTCCGGCTGGGACACACGCGGCGGGACGGGGCAGCGCGGCACCGTCGCCACGTGCCTGCCGGCCTGCGACCTGTCGACCCGCCAGCCGCTGGCCCCGGGCCGGCGCCTGCTCGATGCCGGCGTCGAAGTCGCGCTGGCCTCCAACTGCAATCCCGGCACCTCGTACACCAGCTCGATGAACTACTGCGTGGCCACGGCCGTGCTGCAGATGGGGTTGAGCGTGCAGGAGGCCGTCCGTGCGGCAACCTACGGCGGCGCACTCGCGCTGGGCCGGCACGTTGGCCCGGACGAGGACGGGCTGCGGGCGGTGGGATCGATCGCCGTCGGACACCGCGCCGACCTCCACCTGCTCAACGCCCCGTCCGCGACCCACCTGGCCTACCGGCCGGGCATGCCGATGACCGCGGCCGTGTGGCGGGCGGGCGAACGGGCTGTCTGAGGCCCCGTCCGGCCCGGCGGCTACGGCGTCCAGCCCGGGTCGCGGCCTGCCAGGCCCAGGGTACGGTCCAGCAGCCGCGCATCCTCCGGCACCTCGATCACCGGCCCGAAGAGGCCCTCCCGGGCGGCGGGATCCTCCGCCGACTGCAAGGCGAAACCGTGGACGGCCTTCAGGCTGGCCGGATCGCAGCTGAACGGCTGGTCCGTGCCGCGGGAGAGGTCCCACCCGTGGAGGACCAGCTCGTCCAGGGCGACCAGCCCCATCACATTGGCGGGCAAGGTGACGCCGCCGGCCCGCGCCATGCCCTCCCACGACGCGGGATCGGCCCATGCCGCCGCCAGCTCATCCAGCCGGAGCGGCAGCAGCCGGCGCCAATCCGGATCCAGCCGCTCGGCGGAGCCCCACATGTCCGTTGGTGTGCCCTGCAGCCGGTCATCGTAGCCGGCGTCCAGGGAAGCCTTCGTCGCCGCATCGCGGAAGGCGACGGTGAGACCCATGAAATGGTCCAGCAGGTCCCCGACGGTCTTTCCTTCGCACGGCGTCGCAGCGTGCAGCTGCCGGTCCTGGATGCCGACGGCCAACATGGCAACTTCGCGCGCTGCCGGAACTAGGTCGATCATGCCGGTCCTCCCTGGACGCTCGCGTGCCGTTGCTCCAGTGTGGACGCGGGCCACGCAGGCCGCAAGGGGCCCAACACCCGGCCGGCGCCCGGAATGAGCGCTGTCCAGGTGCCCGGACGGATCGCCGCACGTGCCTCAACGCACGGCCTGCGCCGCGTGCACGCCCCATGGCCGCCGGCTTGGCAAGATAGACCCATGCAGAGCGAGACCGTGACGACCGAGGCGATGCCCCGCACCCGCAAGTACTACAGGTACGAGGTCCTGATCGTGCTCGGCCTATCGCTGGGCCAGTCCGCCGTCTACTCCATCGTGAACCTGGCCGACAAAATGACCCGCGGCCCGCTGGCCTCGCAGACCACGTCCCTGAACCCGGTGCTCAACGAGCGCGAGTTCTTCGACCTGCTCTACCAGTTGCTCGGCATCTTCTTCGCCCTCATGCCGGTGGCGCTCGTGGTGCTCCTGATGACCTCGCCCGGCAAGACCGCCTTCCGGAAGATCGGCTTCACGTTCTCCCGGCCGGGCATCGACTTCGGCCTCGGCTTCGGACTGGCCGCCCTGATCGGCGCCGGCACTTTAGGCGTCTACGCTGCCGGACGGGCCCTGGGAATAACGACGGCGGTGGTCCCGGCCGCCCTCGACCAGTACTGGTGGACGGTTCCCGTGCTCGTCCTCTCCGCCCTCCGCCACGCTGTCCTGGAGGAAGTCGTCATGGTCGGCTACCTGTTCGACCGGCTGGCCAGGCTCGGCTGGGGGACCTGGACCGTCATCCTCACCAGCGCCGCGATCCGCGGCAGCTACCACCTCTACCAGGGGATCGGGCCCGGCGTCGGCAACTTCCTGATGGGCCTCATCTTCGGATACGCCTACACCCGCACCCGGCGCGTCATGCCGCTCGTCGTCGCCCACGCCCTCCTCGACATCGCAGGCTTCGTCGGCTACGCCCTCCTCGGCCCCGCCATCGGCATCGGCACCTGACCACCCCTCCTCGCCCACCCCGACCCTGCCCACCGACCCCGCACCCGCCCACCGACCCTGCCCACCGACCCCGCACCCGCCTACCCCGCACTCGCGCACCCGACTCGCCCCGCCCAACCCGCTCCGTTTTGGCTGCATGGCTCCAGCTCGAGCGGGAGCCACGCAGCCAAAACGGAGCAACAGCCCAAATCGGAGCAGCGGGAGGCCGCGGACGAAGACGTCGCTACATGTTGGTCCAGTAATTGCTCCAGCGATCCTGCCGTAGGCCTGCTCGGTGAAGGATGGACACCAAACAGGCCGGCTCGGTGGAATCCGACTGCCAGATGTCATCCCACATCCAGCGGGAAACCTGGATCCCGGTTGCTCTGATGCGGTCCTCGCGCCTTTTCTCCCGGACAACCGCGCCTGCCGGGGCGTTGCCCTTCAGGTATGCGTCCCGGGAGTATTTGACCGCTCCATCGAACTCGCCCGCCAGGTTTTGCAGCGGCCAATAGAAGTCCAGGATTCCGACTCTGCTGCCTTGCGGATCGTCGACCGGCTGGCGGATAACCGGGATGCCCCAAATCGCGGCGGCGGATTGTCGGATCAGGGCCCGGTCCCTCCTGCTGGTCCCGATGACAGCGTCGATGCGGATCCGCTGTTGCTCCCACCGCGGCAGCTGTTCAAAGGGCGCCGCCTCGGCATACACGCCGCGGCGCAGCCTGATGAGCTCTCCGCTTCCAACTCTTGCCGCCAAAGCATGCCGGTCCTGGCCCGCAATCTCGATGTCCCGCGTGTAGATGAGCCGCATGTTCACAGACTGCCGCCAGGCAACATCGTCCGGGCATGGTCATGAACGCGTTGTGGATCCCATGGCATCTCGACGCAGCTGTGTAGGCCGGAAAGCAAAAGCTCCGCTTTGGTCGCCTCGCTCCAACTCGAAGCGGAGCAAGGCAACCAAAACGGAGCCTCCTGCATAGAGGGGCGCGGGGCGCCGGGTATGAGGGCGCGGGGGGCCGGTAGTCAGATCCCCGACGACGCCGTTGCTAGAGTTCGACGATGCCGTTGGGCGTCTCGAACCGCACGGACATGATGCCCGGCGTGCCGTTCGGCGCCGTCCACGCGACCTTGACATCGTCCAGGAGCGCGTCGACCGGGGTGCCCAGCCAGTCCGCCACGCGGGCCGACGAGCCGGCGATCGTCAGGCCGATCAGCTTGGCGGTCGCCTCGTAGGCCTTGGAGGGGTGCAGGTCCTCGGTGCCTTCGTCCCAACGCAGCATGTACGGCACCTGCGGGTCCGCGATCAGGCCCTTGATGCCGATCTGCTGCCAGGTCAGCTCACGGCCGTCCGGGAACTTGCGGTTGCCCGGGACGGCATTGCGGCCCAGCCGCTCCTCGAAGGGCGCCAGGTCGTCAACTTCGACGCACCAGCCCATCCAGCCGCCGCCGGCCTCGGACCGGGCGCGCACCGCCTGTCCGAAGGGTGCCTTGTCCGACGCCGGGTGCGCCAGGACCTCGACGACCTCGAGATAGTGGTGGTCCGTCAGGGGGAAAATCATGTTCCGGGTACCGAAGCGGGGGTGCACCCCGCCCTTGACTGCCTCGATGCCCAGGGCCGAGGCAATACGCTCGGTGGTGGCAGCCAGGCCATCGGGTTCACATGCATAGGAAACGTGGTCGAAACGCATAACTCATCTTGACATTTTGTGATGTGCCTCTCGACTTAGGGTGACCTAAGGGACATTCACACACCGTCACATACTTGCCGATCCGAAGGCCTTCGCCGAACCTTGATACAGGTCATGAGCGCCAGCATCGAGCCCCGGCTTGCTGGCCGGCAACCCTCCAACCGCGGTGGGGTGCCCCGGGTGAAGACCTGGTTTCCGCCATCAGGCGTGAAGCAAGCGCGGGTCGCAACCTGCAGCCACGCCACCGGCGGGCGCAGTGCTGACCCCTTCATATCAGCGAGGGAGTTGCAGTTATGTCCAACAACTGGTCATTCGAAACCCGTCAGATCCACGCCGGCCAGGAGCCGGATGCGGCAACCGGAGCCCGGGCGCTGCCGATCTACCAGACCACGTCGTTCGTCTTCCCCAGCACCGACAGCGCGGCCGACCGCTTCGCGCTGCAGGAGCTGGCGCCTATCTACACCCGGATCGGCAATCCCACGCAGGAAGCCGTCGAAACCCGCATCGCCAGCCTCGAAGGCGGCGTTGGCGCGCTCCTGCTCTCCTCCGGCCAGGCCGCGTCCACGTTCTCCATCCTGAACCTGGCCGAGGCCGGGGACCACATCGTCGCGAGCCCGAGCCTCTACGGCGGCACCTACAACCTGCTCCAGAACACCCTGCGGAAGTTCGGCGTGCAGGTGACCTTCGTAGCTGACCCGGACGATCTGGACCAGTGGCGCGCGGCCGTGCAGCCGAACACCAAGGCCTTCTTCGGCGAGGTCGTCTCGAACCCGCGCCAGGATGTCCTGGACATCGAGGGCGTCAGCGCCGTCGCCCACGAGGCCGGCGTGCCGCTGATCGTCGACAACACCCTGGCCACCCCGTACCTGATCCGCCCGATCGAATGGGGCGCGGACATCGTGGTGCACTCCGCCACCAAGTACCTGGGCGGCCACGGCAGCGCCATCGCCGGCGTCGTCGTGGACTCGGGCAACTTCGACTTCGCCACGGATCCGGACAGGTTCCCGGGCTTCAACACCCCGGACGAGAGCTACAACGGCCTGGTCTTCGCCCGCGACCTCGGCGTCGGCGGCGCGCTTGGCGCAAACCTGGCCTACATCCTCAAGGCCCGCGTCCAGCTGCTGCGCGACCTGGGCTCCTCCGTGGCGCCGTTCAACGCCTTCCTCATCGCCCAGGGCCTCGAGACCCTGAGCCTGCGCGTGGAGCGGCACGTTTCCAACGCGCAGCAGGTGGCGCACTGGCTGGAAAAGAACGACGCCGTCGAGTCCGTTGCGTACGCGGGGCTGCCTTCCAGCCCGTGGTATGAGCGCGGCCGCAAGTACGGCCCGAAGGGAACCGGGGCCATCATTGCCTTCGAGATCGCCGGCGGGCTCGAAGCCGGCAAGCGCTTCGTCGACGGACTGGAACTCCACTCGCATGTGGCCAACGTCGGCGACGTACGCTCGCTGGTGATCCACCCGGCGTCTACCACGCACGCGCAGCTGTCGCCCGAGGCCCAGGTCGCCGCCGGCGTCACTCCGGGCCTCGTCCGGCTCGCCGTCGGCATTGAACACATCGACGATATCATCGCGGACCTGGAAGCCGGTTTCCGCGCGGCCAAGGGCGCAGCCTAGGCGCTTTGAGATGAAGGAACCACAGGCATCACTTTGACAACATTGCAACCACAGGAAGTGCTGAACACGGCAGCGGACGGCATCTTGCGCCACGCATCCATCGGAGCCCTGGAATTCGAGACCGGCGGCTACCTGCCGGAGGTTGTCCTCGGCTATGAGACCTGGGGCACCCTGAACGAGGATGCCTCCAACGCCGTGCTCATCCAGCATGCCCTGACCGGCAGCACGCATGTTGCCCGTGGAGATTCCGACGAGCCGGGCTGGTGGGATCCGCTGGTGGGCCCAGGGGCCACCATCGATACGGACAAATACTTCGTGGTGGCCGCCAACATGGTTGGCGGCTGCTACGGGTCCACCGGCCCGGCCTCGCCGGCTCCCGACGGGCGTCCCTGGGGCTCCCGCTTTCCGATGGTCACCATCCGTGATTCGGTCCATGCCGAGGCCCGGCTCGCGGACCTGCTCGGCATCCGCCGCTGGCACGCCGTCCTCGGCGGCTCCATGGGCGGGGCGCGGGCGCTTGAATGGGCCGCGACTTATCCCGAGCGCACGGCCCGCTGCGCCGTGATTGCCTGCGGCGCCGCCAGCACGGCCGAGCAGATCGCCTTCGCCCAGGCACAGGTCCTGGCCATCCGGCTCGACCCGAACTTCAACGGCGGCGACTACTACGAGGGCCAGGCCCCGGTGGACGGCCTCGGCATTGCCCGCCGGATCGCGCACATCAACTACCGCTCCGAGCCGGAGTTCGAGTACCGCTTCGGCCGCAACGCCCAGGGCACGGAGCAGCCCTTCGGCAGCGTCACCGCCGCCGGCCGCGGCCGCTATGCTGTGGAAAGCTACCTGGACCACCAGGCCACCAAGCTGGCCGGCCGCTTCGACGCGAACAGCTACATCCACATGACGGAGGCCCTGATGAGCCATGACGTGGCCCGCGGACGCGGTTCGGTCGCCGAGGCGCTGGCCGGAGTGGATTCCGAGTTCCTGGTCGCCGCAGTCGACTCGGACCGGCTGTACTTCCCGGAGCAGTCGCGGCAGCTCGCCGCGGCCCTGCCCAACCCCGTGAAGGTCCACATGATCCAGGTGCCGACCGGCCATGATGGCTTCCTGACGGACATCCACCAGCTGCACGACGAACTCAGCGCCAGCTTCTTCCCGCGCGGCTAGGTTCGCGCCACCGCCGGCCGAGCCGGCATCGGAGGCCGCTATCTCGCGGGGGCGCGCACGGAGATGTTCGCGCTCAGCGGCCGGGCGAGGAACGTCCGGTAGCGTTCCAGCGCACTGTGCAGCGCCTGCTCTTCGCCATCCTCCAGCGTCCGGTGCAGCAGGAGATTGACGACGGCGGCGCCCGGCTTGAGCGCGTGCTGCCAGTTCCCGATCATCCGCCCGTCCAAAAGCACAACGTGGCTGGGCACCTTCGCGTTGGCCGGGGCCGGAGCAGCGCCGCCGAGATAGTTACGGGTCGGGGTGTAGCCCATGACGTATTCGTCGTAGCACTGGATCAGGTCGACCCGGGGACTGCGCGGACCCCGCGCGGGTGGTCCGCCGCCGTCGAACCAGAGGAATTCGTGGCCGTCGACCGCGGCAGACTCAACAGCGGCGGCACCGTCAGTGCAGCTGGCCGCAACCGCGAGTCCGCGCCGGACGTCCGACTGCGTCAGGCCGGACCACAGCGCGCAGTCCTTGACAATGGCCGGGCCGTGGCCGGAAAAGTAGCGGCGGACCAGCATCGCGAGCGCCGCGTCCCGGTCGAAGCCGCAGGGCAGCCGGGGCACACGCTCGTCGAAGGCGGCATAGGTCTGCCGCACCGTGCCGCCGGAGGCCGGCCGTGGCACGCCGCTGACCAGCACCTCGTCCAGCTCCGCGTGGTAGACCAGATGGGCCAGCCGCTGGTTGCGCAGCGGGGAGCCCATGAGTTTCTCTCCGGTGTCCGGCAGGAGTCCGGCCCGTTCCAAGGCGCCGGCGAGGTCCTCCCGGGTACCGTGCCGGCCGCCCGCGACGACGGCGCCAACCACCTCGTTGCTGCGGCGCACCGTTTCGGCGTCGATCCCCAGCTGGCCGTCCCGCGACTTGTTGACGGCCCGCAGCCGCGGGGCGGAAAGCATCATCAGCCAGCGCAGGTCCCCTCGGTGCACGAAGTGCCAGGTCGGTCGAAGTACATGAGTGCGCAGGATGGTTCCGTCCTCGATGGCCGAGTCGACGGCCCCCGCGTCGTCCTTCCCCGGACCGGCGCACCGCTGGGCCAGGGACCAGCGCGCGTATGCGTACTCCTGGGCCTGGACAGCCAGCAGGGCCTTCACCGCGGCGGGTGCGTCCGCGGCTCCGGGGCCCCAGAGCCGCTGGGCCAGCAGCCGCCGGCGCGGAATCGCAGCGGAGGTCAGCGGCCCCGGCATCCGGCGCTACTCGGCCGCGCCCGGCGGCATGCCCGGGCCGAAAATGGGGCCCGCCGTCGGACGCTTCGGCGAGATGCCGTCGCCGGAGGACCGGTGCCGCAGCCGGCGCAGCACCCAGGGGACCAGATGCTGCCGCGCCCAGACCAGGTCCTCGGCCCGGGCCGTCCGCCAGTGCTTCGGCGGCAGCGGCTTCGGGATTTCGGGGTGCAGCGTGTGCCGGACATTCAGGGCGTCGAGCACCATCGCTGCCACCGTGTGATGGCCCAGCGGGGAGAAATGCAGCCGGTCCGGCGCCCACATCCGCGCATCCTTGAGCTGGCGCAGCGCCCACATATCGGCGATGATCGCGTCGTGCCGGGCGGCCACGGTGCGCAGGTTCTCGTTGTAGATGGCGGCCTTGCCGCGGACGCTGCCGATGACGGGCGTGTCGCCGATATCCGGGGCTGTGAAGAGCACGATCGTGGCCCCCGAGTCGGCCAGCTTGGCAATGGCGACGTCCATTTTCTCGGCCAGCGCATCCGGGTCCCCGCTGCGCCGGATGACGTCGTTGCCGCCGGCACAGATGGAAATCAGGTCAGGCGACAGGTCCAGCGCCGGCTGCAGCTGCTCGTCGATGATCTGCTGCAGCAGCCGGCCGCGGATGGCCAGGTTGGCGTAGGCGAAGTCGGCGTGGCCGCGGCTGAGTTCCTCTGCCACCCGGTCCGCCCAGCCGCGGTGGCCGCCGGGGCTGCCGGGGTCGGGATCGCCGATGCCTTCGGTAAAGGAATCGCCGATCGCGACGAAGCGGCTCCACGGATGGTCGGCAGCGGAGTCCGGAGAAGACAATCGTTCGGCACGGCTCAGGTTGGTCACAAGCACCATGGTCTCTCCGGCCTGCGGACTTTGCCACCGAAACGGTTGGCCAAATACCTGAATCGCCTTTCAGGAAAATGCTGGCGCCCCGGGCGGGAGCGGCGCTAATGTGGGGGTCCACGGGGGCCGACGGGGGCCGCCGCCAAGCCCTCGGGAGGAACCATGACGCTGCTCGACGGCATCACTGCCCGCCTACTGCCCACGGACCGGCTGGCCGTCAACGTGCTGGAACGGCAAGGGGACAGTCCCGGGGGAATACCGGTGCTCCTGGTCCACGGCAACGTCTCGTCGGCGCTCTTCTGGCAGGAGCTGATGCTCCGGCTGCCGGCGAACTACCGGGTCATCGCGGTCGACCTGCGCGGATTCGGGGAGACCGACCCGGCGCCCGTCGATGCCACCAGGGGACTCGGCGACTTCAGCGATGACCTCGCCGCCACCCGGGAGGCCCTGGGGCTGGCCTCGGTTCACCTGGTCGGCTGGAGCATGGGCGGCGGCGTCGTGATGCAGTACGCACTGGAGCACCCGGCGCGCTCGATCACGCTGCAGGCGCCGGTCCCTCCGTACGGGTTCGGCGGCACGGCAGGCCCCGAGGGCCGGCGGCTCACCGACGACGACGCCGGGTGCGGGGGCGGGGGAGTAAACCCGGATTTTGTGGCCCGGCTGCGTGCCGGCGACCGGAGCGCCGAGGCGCCGACGTCGCCGCTGAACGTCTACCGCTCGGCCTACGTGCACGCGGGCTTTAGCTCCCCGCTCGAGGGTGTTTGGGTGGACTCGATGCTCAGCACCCGAACCGGCGATGACCATTACCCGGGCGACTCGGTGCCCTCGGACAACTG
Organism: Arthrobacter mangrovi; assembly: GCF_026011795.1. Taxonomy (GTDB): domain Bacteria; phylum Actinomycetota; class Actinomycetes; order Actinomycetales; family Micrococcaceae; genus Crystallibacter; species Crystallibacter mangrovi. Next base: position 40,616 of record NZ_BRVS01000003.1, read on the forward strand.
GCCGGGCTTCGCGGCGGGCAAGCGGGGCATAGCGAATGCGATGGCGCCCGGGTACTTCAATGTCGGCGCCCTCGCCGGACTGGCGGAGAAGCCGCCCGTCCTGTGGATCCGCGGAGACGCGGATGCCATTGTCTCGGACGCGTCGTTCTTCGATGTCAACCAGCTGGGCAAAGCCGGCATCATCCCGGGCTGGCCCGGCGAAGACGTGGCGCCGCCGCAGCCAATGGTCACTCAGACCCGCGCCCTGCTGGAGGAGTATGCGGCCGCCGGCGGCAGTTCGCGGGAGGTAGTGCTGCCCAACTGCGGGCATTCGCCGCACCTTGAGTATCCGGCCGAATTCCTGGCCGAGCTGACCGCCCATATCGAAGCGGCCGAGGGAGCGCATTAGCCCCGCCGCGGAAGGGCGGGGACGCCCCGCGAGCTAACTTGAAGCTTCAAGTAGTTCTGTGGGATGATGGCGGCATGACCGAAACTACTTACAAGCCCGTCGTTGTCTGGTCCAAGCCGGAGGCCGAGCGCGCCGGCACGCCGCTGCTCGTGCTCTTCCACGGCTACCTCTCCAACGAACAGGACCTCATGGGCCTGGTTCCCGGCCTTCCAGAAGAGTTTACCGTTGCCGCCGTGCGCGCGCCGGTTGCGCTGGGTCCGGGCTTCAGCTGGTTCCCGCTGATGCATGAGCCCGACTTCTCCGTGGACAAGGTGACCAGCGCCGTGGCGGACGTGTGGGGCTGGCTCGACTCCGTCAAGGACCAGCATTCCAGCGTCTCGGTGCTCGGCTTCTCCATGGGCATGGCCGTGGCTACCTCCGTCATGCGCCACCGCCCGGACGAGATCGCCGCCGTCGTCGGGCTGTCCGGCTTCGTCGTCCCCGCCGACGGCGACGCCTTCTTCCAGGACGAAGCGGTCAAGTCGCTCAAGCCCGCCGTGTTCTGGGGCCGCGACCAGGCAGACCAGGTCATCACGCCGGACAAGATCGAGTACACGCACGCCTGGCTCAATGAGAACGTCAACCTGACCAAGGTGCTCTACGCTGGCACCGGCCACGGGATCAACGCCCAGGAGCTGGCACACGTCAAGGAGTTCCTGACCTACAAGGTGCTCAACGCCAAGTAGCCGCAGGACACAGGCGAGGGGACGGCTCAAGACGTCCCCTCGCCGTCGTTAATGTTCCGTCAGCCGCGGGCGACGCGCACCGTTCGCCCGCCGAAGCTCACCGTGTCTCCGGGGTGGAGCTGCCGGCCGCGGCGGGTCTCGGTCTCGCCGTTCACCTGGACCTGGGCGTCCTCGATGAACTCCTTGGCCTGCAGGCCGTCCTCGGCCAGGTTGGCCAGCTTCAGCAGCTGGCCCAGGCGGATCATCTCGTCTCGAATGTGGACATCTTCAATTCCGTCAATATCGTCGGCAGCCATGGTTCCATCATGCCGTGTCGCGCACTCCCGGGGAGCCACGCGCCGGGCGATAGGGTGAATGTGTGCCGATGAACCCCAAGATGCCCCTTGCCGTCGGCCTGCCCCTGTCCCTGTTCGCGGGGTTGTCGATGCCGGTCCAGGGGCGGATCAATGGTGCGCTCGGGGCGAGGCTCGACGACGGACTGGCGGCCGCCGTCGTCAGCTTCAGCACGGGACTGGTGCTGATGGTCCTGATCTGCGTCCTCGCGCCCGGCGCGCGCTCCGGGATGCGCCGCGTGCTGCCGGCCATCCGGGCCAGGAAGTTTCCGTGGTGGTACCTGCTGGCCGGAGCCAGCGGAGCCATCCTGGTGCTGAGCCAGGGCGTCACCGTCGCGCTCATCGGCATCGCGCTCTTCACCGTCGCCGCCGTCACCGGACAGTCCGTCAGCGGCCTGCTCGTGGACCGGCTCGGCCTTGGACCGGCGGGAAAAAAGAGCATCACACCCCTCCGCGTCCTCAGCGCCCTGCTCACCGTGGCCGCCGTCGCCTGGGCCGTTTCGCCGAAGTTTTCCGCCGGCACGGATCAGGCCGGCCTGCTCGCCCTCGTGCTGCTGCCGCTGGTGGCCGGGTTCCTGCAAAGCTTCCAGCAGGCCTTCAACGGCACCCAGTCCGCGCACTACGGCTCGCCATTCCCGGCCACGATGGTCAACTTCATCGTCGGAACCGTGCTGCTGTACATCGCGTGGCTGGTCAAGGTCGCCGTGGCCGGCCCGGGCAATCCGCTGCCGGCCGAGTGGTGGTACTACCTCGGCGGTCCCATCGGCTGCCTCTTCATCAACTTCGCCACCGTGCTGGTCCGGTCCCTCGGCGTCCTGCTCACCGGCCTCGGCATGATTGCCGGACAGGTGCTCGGTTCGCTGCTGCTGGACGTGCTCTTTCCCGCACCCGGGACCATTATTACGACGGCGACCGTCCTGGGTACGCTGCTGACCCTGGCTGCGGTGGTGCTCGCCACCCTGCCCTGGCCCCGCAACTCCTTCGCCGTCCTGCGGCGGCGGAAGGGGCAGCGGTGAGCGAAGCCGTGGCCGACTTCGACGGGCTGCGGCCGCACCTGGTAAACCTGGCCAGCGGCCAACTGTCTCCGGGCGGCCTGGTCTCGACCACGGCCGCGGACGTGGACCGGATCTTCGAGGAGCACCTGCCCCGGTTCATGTCCGGGCGGCCGGGGCCGGTCCCCGTGCTGTTCTGGGCGCACGGCGGGCTGGTGGATGAGCGGACCGGCCTGGAGGCTGCGGCCCGGCAACTGCAGTGGTGGCTGGCCAACGGGGTCTACCCGGTCTACTTCGTCTGGGAGACCGGCCTGCTGCAGGTCCTGGCCGACCGGATCCGCCGCGGCGCCCAGCGGTACCGGCTGTTTCCGGCACTGAGCCTGATGAGGGCCGGCAGCGAGGGAGCCGCCGCCGCGGTGCCTGCCCTCATGCCGCGGGCGCTGCCGCCGCTGGCGGAAGCCGCCGACGCATTCGTTGAATGGCTGGCCCGGCACGCCGGCGGCCCGGCGGTCTGGGCGGACATCAAGGCCAACGCCGCCCGGGCCGGGGCCACGGCCGGCAGCCTGACCGGCGAAGGAGGTGCCCGCCACGTCGCCCGCCGGCTCGCGGCCTTCAACCGGGCACACACCGGGGCCATCGGGCTGCATGCAGTCGGCCACAGCGCCGGTGCCATCTTCCAGTCCGGCTTCCTGCGGGCGGCCTTCGAAGAGGGCGTCGGGGCCTTCGATTCCCTGGCGTTGCTGGACCCGGCCCTGGCCACTGAGGACTTCAAGACCGGGCTGCTGCCGCTGCTAGGGGACCGGATCAGGGGCCTGTCGCAGTTCAGCCTCGGCCGGCAGCGGGCCCTCGACGACGTCTGCGAAGTCCGGGGAGTCAGGTTCTACAACAAGTCGCTGCTGTACCTGATCCACCACGCCCTGGAAGAGCAGCCGGATACCCCGCTGCTCGGCCTTGAGGAGAATGTCGCGGCCGACCCGGAACTTTCGGCACTCTTCGCCGGCGGGACGTTGGCCGAGGCTGTCTGGTCGCCCCGGTTGCGCGGATCCGCGGACAGCCTGAGTGATGCGCGCAGCCACGCCGGGATCGACAGCGACCGGCTGACCATGGAGAGCCTGGCCCGCCGCGTCACCGGCCGCGGCGCCGTCGTGCCCTTCCCCGGGTAGGCTGCCCGTCCGGACGCACCCGGCTCGTCATCCTGCGGCCGCCATACCTGCGCCGTGCCGCCGTTTCGGTAGGCTAACGTTGTAGTTTCGCTTCGCACCAACCACACGCCACGGACCGCACCCAGCGGCCCTTGCAGAGACTGGAGAACCACCTGATGGCAGCTGCCAAATCCAAGCTCGATCCGATCATCTCGCTGGCCAAGCGCCGCGGCTTTGTCTTCCAAGCCGGCGAGATCTACGGCGGATCCCGCTCGGCCTGGGACTACGGCCCCCTGGGCGTCGAGCTCAAGGAGAACATCAAGCGGCAGTGGTGGCAGTCCGTGGTCCGCGGCCGCGAGGACGTCGTCGGCCTCGATTCCTCCGTCATCCTGCCCCGCCAGGTCTGGGAGGCCTCCGGCCACGTCGAGGTCTTTTCCGACCCGCTGGTGGAGTGCCTGAGCTGCCACAAGCGCTACCGCGCCGACCACCTCGAGGAAGAGTACGAGGAGAAGAAGGGCCGGCCGGCCGAGAACGGCCTGAAGGACATCGCCTGCGCCAACTGCGGCACCAAGGGCGAATGGACCGAACCGCAGGAATTCTCCGGCCTGCTCAAGACCTTCCTGGGACCCGTGGCCAGCGAAGAAGGCCTGCACTACCTTCGCCCGGAAACCGCGCAGGGCATTTTCGTGAACTTCAACAACGTGCTCACCACGTCGCGGCGGAAGCCCCCGTTCGGCATCGGCCAGATCGGCAAGAGCTTCCGGAACGAAATCACCCCCGGCAACTTCATCTTCCGCACCCGCGAGTTCGAGCAGATGGAGATGGAGTTCTTCGTCGAGCCCGGCACCGATGACGAGTGGCACAAGTACTGGATCGAAACCCGCCTGCAGTGGTACACCGACCTGGGCATCAACCCGGAGAACCTGCGCCTCTTCGAGCACCCGCTGGACAAGCTCAGCCACTACTCCAAGGGCACCACGGACATCGAATACCGCTTCGGTTTCCAGGGCTCGGAATGGGGCGAGCTGGAAGGCATCGCCAACCGCACGGACTTCGACCTGAGCACCCACTCCAAGCACTCCGGCACGGACCTGAGCTACTTCAACCAGGCCACGAACGAGCGCTACACCCCGTACGTGATCGAGCCGGCGGCCGGCCTGACCCGCTCCTTCATGGCCTTCCTCGTCGATGCCTACGCCGAGGACGAGGCCCCGAATGCCAAGGGCGGTGTGGACAAGCGCACCGTGCTGAAGCTCGACCCCCGGCTGGCGCCGGTCAAGGCCGCGGTCCTGCCGCTGAGCCGCAACGAGGACCTCTCGCCCAAGGCGAAGGAACTCGGCGCGCAGCTGCGCCGGAACTGGAACATCGAGTTCGACGACGCCGGCGCGATCGGCCGCCGCTACCGCCGGCAGGACGAGATCGGCACGCCGTTCTGCATCACGGTGGACTTCGACACGCTCGAGGACCAGGCCGTGACCATCCGCGAGCGGGACACGATGTCGCAGGACCGGGTCAGCCTGGACAAGGTGGAAAGCTACCTGGCCGGCCGCCTCGTCGGGGCCTGACCTGCAGCGCCGAAGCGACGCAACTTCCTAGGAGCAACATGGCAGAGCTGAACTACCGGCAATGGCGCGACGGCGACGACCTCGCCCTGCTGGAAATCTGGGGCGACCCGGAAACCGCCCAGGTGGAGCACTTCCGCGCGATCCTGCGCCCCTCCTCCGACGCGCCCTGGTCCCGCTGCATCGTGGCCGAGGACCAGGGGGTTCCGGTCGCCGCGGGCGTGGTCTACGAGACGAGCCTGCACCCGGAGCGGCTCTGGGCCTACGTCGAAGTGGCCAAGGACCACCGCCGCGCCGGGGTGGGGTCCACGCTCCTGGGCATGCTGCGCGGGGAAGCCGAACACTCGCCGTCGGGCGTGAAAAGGCTGCGCGCGAAGGTGGTGCCGGAGAGCTCCGGCGCCGGTTTCGCCGCCGCCGCCGGGCTCAGCCCGATCCAGACCTCGCGGGTGGTCACGGTCCAGCCCGGCGCCCTGCCGCTGCCGGACCTGGCCGCGGAGGGAGGCCCGCGCCTGGAAGAAGCTGCCACCGGTTCGGTGGAACTGACGACGGCGGTCACGGACTTCTACAATTCCGTGCACGTGTGGGACCGGGCGGACATGACCCTGGGCCGCGCCCAGCAGATCCTGCTCAACGACGCGGCCGGCGCATCCGGAGCGGTGGTGCTGCGGAGCGCGCCGAAGGACCAGGGCGGCACCATCAGCGCATTCGCCGTCAGCTATACGCAGCAGCGGACCGATGCCCCGGCCGACGTGCTGCTGGGCTATGACACGTCACTGGCTCCGGCGGAGGCCGAGCAGGCCGTACGCAGCCTGCTCGCGATGCTGGTCCACCAGTACCCCGTGCAGGTGGAGGTCGATGACTCGATGACCGCCGTCGTCGCCGTGCTCGAGCCGCTGCTGGCGGCGGGCACGGCGGCCAGGACCGGCCCGGCAACCGCCATCGTCAGCGACTAAGGCGTGGGACACGGGCACCCCCACACGCATGACGCGGCGGCCCCTCCGGATCCGGGGACGCTGGCTGCCCGGCGCAAGGCCAACCTGCTGCTCGCGGCCATCCTGCTGCCGGTCACCGTCCTGACCCTGGTCGGCATGATCGCCCTGTGGCCGTCGGGGGACCGCTCCGGCGTGACCGTGGTGGACCCGTACGCCACGGCCCCGGGCGTCTCCTTCGAGACCGGCACGGTGCAGCGCGTGGAAACCGAGACCTGTCCGTCCTCGCAGTCCGCGATCGACGCCGGCGGCGAAGGCCAGCAGTGCATGGTGGCCTACACCGAGCCGACGTCGGGAGGCACGCTCCAGCCGGTCGAAATCACCCCGGAAATCGCGCAGTCCCGCGGCGTGGAGGCCGGGGATACCATCCGCTACCTGGACCTCAGCCGGATCATGCCGGACCAGCCGAACACGCTGATCTTTGTCGACTTTGTCCGCAGCGTGCCGATGGTGCTGCTCGCCGTGCTGTACGCCGTCGTCGTCGTGGCGGTGGCGCGCTGGCGCGGCTTCCGGGCGATCCTGGGCCTGGCCGGCGCGTTCGTGGTGCTGGCGCAGTTCGTCCTGCCCGGCCTGGTCGAGGGCAAGCCGCCGCTGCTGCTGGGGCTGATCGGCTCGGTGGTGATCATGGTCGGGGTCCTCTACTTCGCCCACGGCTTTTCGGCGCGGACCTCCACGGCCCTGCTCGGCACCATGTTCGGCCTGGGCGTGACGGCCCTGATGGCCGGCTGGGCCACGGACGCCGCCTACCTGACCGGCGTGGGGGATGAGGACACCTACCAGCTGGTCAACATGGCCGACACGATCTCGCTCTCCGGGGTCATCATGTGCGGACTGATCATCTCGGGCCTCGGCGTGCTCAACGACGTGACCATCACGCAGTCCTCGGCCGTCTGGGAAATGTACGAACTGGCTCCGCAGGCTTCCGCGCGCCGGCTGTTTACCGGGGCCATGCGCGTGGGCCGCGACCATATCGCCTCCACCGTGTACACGATCGCGTTCGCGTATGCCGGTGCCGCACTTCCGGTGCTCATCCTTGTCTCGCTCTACGAGCGGCCCCTGTTCGACACACTCTCCAGCGGGGAACTGGCCGAAGAGATCGTCCGGACCCTGGTCGGCTCCATTGGCCTGGTGCTGGCCATCCCGATGACCACGCTGATCGCCGTCCTGGTAGTCAAGGCCACCGGCATCCGCCGCGCCTCGGACGTCACGGTGGACGTGGCGGGAGGCGAACCGGCGATGGTTTCTTCGCCCCCGGGGCACGGCACCGCGGTACGGTATCCGGGCGGCGACGGCGCCGGTGCCTCCCTTCCCGGCGGGGCGGACGACGGCGGCGCCCCGGTTCCGGTGCCGGCGGGCAAGCCCGCGGAACAACCGCTGAGCCGCAGGGCCCGGCGGCGCGCCGAGCGGGATTGAGGCCGCGCCTGCGGCGCCGTCCACAGGTAGGCGCATGGATTTGCCCGGATTTGAGAGAATAGGCAGGTGACTGTTACCGCTGTACCCGCCTCCGCCACCCGACTGGAGCTCCCTCCGCTGAAGCTCGGGCCGCTGACCATCGACACCCCGGTGGTCCTGGCTCCCATGGCCGGCATCACCAACAAGGCCTTCCGCCGGCTCTGCCGCGAGTACGGCGGCGGCCTTTACGTGGCCGAAATGGTCACCTCCCGGGCACTGGTGGAGCGCAACCGCGAATCGATGCGGATCATCTCGCATGACGAGGATGAGAAGGTCCGGTCGGTCCAGCTGTACGGCGTCGATCCCAAGACGGTCGGAGCCGCCGTGCGGATGCTGGTCGAGGAGGAGCGGGCGGACCACATCGACCTCAACTTCGGCTGCCCGGTGCCCAAGGTCACCCGCCGGGGCGGCGGCTCGGCGCTGCCGTGGAAGACGGAACTGTTCACCGCGATCGTCCAGGCGGCCACCCGGGAAGCCGGCCGCGGCAACATCCCGCTGACCATCAAGATGCGCAAGGGCATCGACGAGGACCACCTGACATATATCGATGCCGGCAGGATCGCGCGCGACGCCGGTGTCGCCGCCGTGGCACTGCACGGCCGCACCACCAGCCAGTTCTACTCGGGCACGGCGGACTGGGACTCGATTGCCCGGCTCCGGGAAGCCCTGCCGGACATCCCCGTCCTCGGCAACGGGGACATCTGGAGCGCGGAGGACGCCGTGCGGATGGTGCGCCAGACCGGCGTGGACGGCATCGTCGTCGGCCGCGGCTGCCAGGGGCGGCCCTGGCTCTTCGGCGATCTGCAGGCCGCGTTCGAGGGGACGGACCGGCGCTTCCGGCCCGGGCTGAAGGAGGTGGCGGACAGCTTCTACCGGCACGCCGAACTGCTGGTCGACTACTTCGAGGACGAGGGCAAGGCCCTGCGCGACATCCGCAAGCACGTGGCCTGGTATTTCAAGGGCTACCAGGTCGGCGGCGAACTGCGGGCTGCCCTGGCCGCCGTGCCCACGCTCGAGGTCCTGCGCGGCCTGCTGGACCAGCTGGATCCGTCCGCGCCGTACCCCGGCGCGGACGCCGAAGGGCCGCGCGGGCGGGCCGGTACGCCTAAACGGCCGGCCCTGCCGGACGGCTGGCTGAACAGCCGGGAGCTGGACGAGAACCACCGGGCCATGATCGCCGCGGCCGAACTGGATGTTTCCGGTGGCTGAGCAGGTGGCGCTGACGCCGGCCCCGCTGATGCCGGGCTACACAGAGACGGACCAGGAACGCTGGGTCGCGGAGCCCGCCAAGAGCACCTACCGCACGCACTTCGAGCGGGACCGCGCCCGCGTGCTGCATTCCTCCGCGCTCCGCAGGCTCGGTGCCAAGACGCAGGTCGTTTCGCCGTCCACGGACGACTTCGTCCGGACACGCCTGACCCACAGCCTCGAGGTCGCCCAGGTCGGCCGGGAGCTGGGACGCAGCCTGGGCTGCGATCCGGACGTCGTGGACACCGCGTGCCTCGCCCATGACCTCGGCCATCCGCCGTTCGGCCACAACGGCGAAGCCGCGCTCAACGCGGCGGCCCACGCGGTCGGCGGCTTCGAAGGCAACGCCCAGACCCTGCGCCTGCTGACCCGGCTGGAGCCGAAGGTCGTCCGTCCGGACGGCACCCCCGCGGGCCTGAACCTGACCCGCGCCAGCCTGGACGCCGCCAGCAAGTACCCCTGGTCCGCGGCGGATGCCCCGGTGATCCATGGCAAGCGCACCAGCAAGTTCGGTGCCTACGAGGATGACCTGCCGGTCTTCCAGTGGCTGCGCGAGGGAGCGCCCGAGCGTCGGTCCTGCATCGAGGCCCAGGTGATGGACCTTGCGGACGACATCTCCTATTCGGTACACGACGTCGAGGACGCCATCGTCGCCGGCCGCGTCCAGCTCAAGTGGATGGATACCGCCGACCACCGCAGCCGCGTCATCGGCTACACCCGGCAGTGGTACCTGCCGCACACAGACCCTGCGGAAGTGGACGCCGCGCTGAGCAGGCTCCAGGAGTCCGGCGTCTGGGTGCCGGAAGCGGACGGCAGCCGCAGGTCCATGGCGGCGCTGAAGGACATGACCAGCCAGCTCATTGGCCGGTTCTGTTCCAGCGCGCTGGAAGCCACGCGCGCGATTTACGGGCCGGACCCCCTGACCCGCTATGCCGCCGAACTGGTGGTCCCGCAGGAGACAGTGCTGGAAATCGCCGTCATGAAGGGCCTGGCGACCACGTTCGTCATGACCGCGGACCTTCGCCAGCCGATCTACGAGCGCCAGCAGGAAATCCTGACGGACCTGGTCCACGAACTGCACGCCACGGGGGCCCGCCACCTGGAGCAGGCCTTCGCGGCGGACTGGCAGGCCGCGGCCGACGACGGTGCGCGCCTTCGCGTGGTCATCGACCAGATCGCGTCCCTCACCGACGTTTCCGCGATCGCGCTGCACGAGAGGCTCATGGGATCGCACCGCACCCTGCTCTAAAGGGGCGGTGCCTGCCCCGGCGTTCCTGCTCGGCCGTGCCTGTGCCGTGACCTGTCCTACACGGGCCGGGGCGGCGGACCTCGGATTTGGCCGGGTTGCCTAAACTATTCTCATGGCCGGACTGATCAAACGCGAAGACATTGACGAGGTCCGCCAGCGCACGGATATCAAGGAGATCGTCGACGGCTACGTCACGCTCAAGTCCGCCGGCATCGGCTCCTTCAAGGGCCTGTGCCCCTTCCACGACGAACGTTCGCCGTCGTTCCATGTCCGGCCGCAGGTGGGCACCTACCACTGCTTCGGCTGCGGTGAAGGCGGAGACGTCATCTCCTTCGTGCAGAAGATGGACCACACCACCTTCAGCGAGACGGTGGAGAAACTCGCGCACCGGATCAACTACACGCTGCGCTACGAAGACGGCGGGACCGGGCCGCGCCGCGAAGACGTCGGCAAACGGCAGCGGCTGCTTGACGCGCACAAGATCGCCGCGGAATTCTTCCGCGCACAGCTTCTCACGCCGGGCGGCGCCGCCGGCCGGCAGTTCCTCGAGGGGCGGGGCTTCGACCAGGCGGCGGCCGAGCACTTCGGAGTGGGATACGCCCCGCAGGGGTGGGACGGGCTGCTCAAGCACCTGACCGGCCGCGGCTTCAGCCAGGACGAGCTCAAGCTCACGGGCATGTTTTCCGAGGGAAACAGGGGAATCTACGACCGCTTCCGCGGCCGGCTGATCTGGCCCATCCGTGACATCTCCGGGGACACCATCGGTTTCGGCGCGCGCAAGCTGTTCGAGGACGACCAGGGCCCGAAATACCTGAACACTCCCGAGACCACGCTGTACAAGAAGTCCCAGGTCCTCTACGGCATCGACCTGGCCAAGCGCGACATCGCGCGGAACCGGCAGCTGGTCGTCGTCGAGGGGTACACGGACGTCATGGCCTGCCATCTGGCCGGCATCACCACCGCGGTGGCCACCTGCGGCACGGCCTTCGGCGCCGACCACATCAAGATTGCCCGGCGCCTGCTGTCCGACGATGGCAGCGGGGGAGAGGTCGTCTTCACGTTCGACGGCGACGAGGCCGGACAGAAGGCGGCCCTGCGCGCATTCGAGGAAGACCAGCGGTTCATCGCCCAGACGTTCGTGGCCGTCGAGCCGACCGGCGCGGACCCCTGCGACCTGCGGATGACCCGCGGCGAACCGGCGGTCAGGGAACTGATCTCCTCCCGCCGGCCATTGTTCGAATTCGCCATCAAGGCGACCTTGAAGCGGTTCGACCTCAACACCGTGGAAGGCCGCGTCCAGGCCTTGCGCGCGGCCGCACCCGTAGTGGCGCAGATCCGGGACCCGGCGATGCGGCCCGCCTACTCGCGCGAGCTCGCCGGCTGGCTCGGAACTGAAGTCGAGGACGTGCTGCGGGCGGTTGCCGCGGCGGGCAAGCGGGCCAAGGACCAGCAGGACACGGTGGCCTCCGGTGGCACGCAACGTCCCGGTGCCCAGCAGCGCCAACCCGCGCGGCAGCATTCCGGCCCGGGCCAGCACTACCGCGGGGACGGACAGCACGGAGGGAGCCAGCACCAGGACCGAGGCCGGCCGCGGGGTTACTCGGGCGGCCCGGGCCGTCCCGACGGCCCCGGGTATGGCGGCCAGGGTGACCGCGGCCGGTATGGCGGTCAGGGTGACGGCGGCCGGTACGGGGGTCAGGGTGACGGCGGCCGGTACGGGGGTCAGGGTGACGGTGGCCGGTACGGCGGCCAGGGTGACGGTGGCCGGTACGGCGGCCATGACCGTGCGGTCGAGCGCGGCGAGCAGCAGCATTCCCAGTATCCGGGGGAAGCCGGGTATCCGGGTGAGGCCGGCTACGCGACCCCGGGCGCCGGGTATCCGGAAGAGGCTGCCCCGTCGGAGCCGGCAGTCAGCCTGCCCGACCTGCGGGATCCCTCGGTACGAATGGAACGCGACGCCTTGATCGTCGCACTGCAGCAGCCGGGACTGCTCGACGCCGAGCAGTGGCAGCACTTCACGGAAGCAAACTTCCGAGCCCCGGCGCATGCCCTGGTGCACGAGGCCATCCGTGCAGCCGGTTTTGCCGGGGCGACGCCCTCGCAGTGGGTCGAGAGCGTGCGGCAGGCGGTCCCCGAGGAACTTAGGGGGCTGGTCTCCGAACTTGCCGTCACGCCGCTGCCGGCCCATAACGACGATGCTGTCCGGCTCTACTGCCGGGGCATCCTGAACCGGCTCTTCGACGTCCAGATCACGCAGCTCAAGGCGGACAAGATGGGCCAATTGCAGCGCACCGATCCTGCGGCGGACCCCGAGGCGTTCCAGCGCCTGAACCGCGAACTGATGGAGCTGGAGATGCAGCGACGGGCGCTGCGCAGCGAGTAGCCGACGGCCGCGGGAGCCGATTTGGTGTTTCCCGCAGCTCTTTAGTAAACTCGTTGAGGCCCGAGGGAGCCCGAGAGGTTCGGAAAAAAGGGGTCCTGCACGGCGGTTTTCTACCGCTCGACAGGATTTCATTTCCGGGAAAAAGCCTTGTAAGGTTGTCTCTGCTGCTTTCCCCCGTAGCTCAATTGGCAGAGCATTCGACTGTTAATCGAAGGGTTACTGGTTCGAGTCCAGTCGGGGGAGCAAAAGATAAAGAGCCCGTCCTGATTCGTCAGGACGGGCTCTTTTGTCTGGTGGCAGCCAATCTGTTTGGCGGCGAGGGAGGACTTCCAGGACTACGTGCCGTCGGCAACGCTATTGGCGGCAGCTGTCCGGCCGAACCACTCCCCGCTGGCCTTGATGGTCCGGATGAGGGTGTCGTAGTCCACACGGACAAGGCCGAAGCGCTGGGCGTAGCCCCACGCCCATTCGAAATTGTCCAGCAGCGACCATGCAAAGTAGCCCCGCAGATCGGCTCCCGCCCGGATGGCCCGGTGGCACTCGGCCACGTGGGCCCGGACGAATTCCAGCCTGTCCAGGTCCTGGATTGAACCGTCCGCAGAGACACGGTCGTCGTAGGCGGCGCCGTTTTCCGTGACATAAAGCGCCGTTCCGGCGGGGCCCGCATACTCGTCCTGCAGACGCATCAGCAGCCGGAACAATCCCTCCGGCTGGACCTCCCAGCCCATCGCCGTCGTCGGAAATCCCCGCGGCACCACTGAGACTTCGTCGGCGGCCGGGTACGGCGAGGCCGCCGGCCGCTCCACAGGAGCGCCGTGGGCGAGCAGCCGGTCGGTGGCCTGATGCCCGGTCACGGCTTCACCGTGATAGTAGTTGACGCCCAGGAAGTCGATAGGGGTGCCGATCAATTCGAGGTCTCCCGGGCGGACATGCCGTTCCAGCCCGTACGCTGCGACGTCGGCGAGGAAGTCAGAGGGGTACGACTGGCGGAACACCGGATCGAGGAAGGCCCGGTTGAACTGCCCGTCGATGCGCCGCGCGGCGTCCCGGTCGACCGGGTCCGCGGGATCCGCCGGGTCCGGGACCGTCAGGTTGAGCGTCAGCCCCAGTTGGGCCTCGGGATCCCGTTCGCGCAGCGCGGCCGCCGCCAGTCCGTGGCCCAGCAGGAGGTGGTGCATGGCGGCCAGGGCATCCGGCCTCGACTGCCGGCCCGGGGCATGGACGCCGGAGCAGTAGCCGAGGAAGGCCGAACACCACGGTTCGTTCAAGGTGGTCCACATCCGGACCCGATCGCCCAGCCGGTCGTGCACGCTCAGCGCGTACTCCGCAAAGGCATACGACGTGTCCCTGCTGGCCCAGCCCCCGCTGTCCTCCAAGGCCTGGGGAAGGTCCCAGTGATAGAGCGTCAGCCAGGGCGTGATGCCGGCCTCGAGCAGTCCGTCGACGAGCCGGGAATAGAAGTCCACGCCCCGGGGATTGACCGGTCCGCCGTCGGGACGGATCCGGGCCCACGACGTTGAGAAGCGGTAGGCTCCGAGGCCCATCCGGCGCATCAGGGCGATGTCTTCCGCGTAGCGATGGTAATGATCGCAGGCGGTGCTCCCTGAGTCGGAGCCGGCAACGGCCCCCGGCAAACGGCAGAAAGTGTCCCAGATGGAGTCGCGCCTGCCGTCCTCTGCCGCCGCGCCCTCGATCTGGTAGGCCGCAGTGGCCGCGCCCCAAACAAACTCGTCCGGAAACTGCAATTGTGCGGTCATTCGTTTCCCCCGGAGGCTCTGCGCTGGGCAATTGCCCGCCAGCATAGCGCCCGGGACAGCTTTGGTCATGGCTTTCGGCCCCGTGACCTGCTGCAATGGACGGATTGGGGGCGCAGACGTACTTCCTTCGGCTGACCGGTTCCGGCTGCGCCGAATGATAATTTTAGACACAGGCATCACGAGCACTACCGATCTAGCAATGGAGGCAGGGTCCATGACTCGCGTAGACAACAACAGGACCATTGCGGTCGCCGACAGGTCGTCGCTGGTGGGACTTGTCCAAGTGGCGGGCCGCCTGCTGCCCCGCCAGCTGAGTGATGAAGTCTCACTGGCCGTTGCCGAGCTTAGGGCCAAGGGCGTCAAGGTAGGGGTTGCCGCCGGCCTGCTCGCCGGGGCCCTGCTCCTGCTGGCGGCCATGGCGGTTTCCCTGCTCGTTGCCGCGATTCTCGGCCTGGGCGAAGCCATCGCCCCGTGGTTGTCCGCGCTGCTGTTCGCCGCCTTTTTCCTGATCGTCGGCGGCATCCTGGGACTCATCGGGGCCCTGCGGGTCAAGAAGGAACTGCCGCTACTGCCCGAGAATGCGATCCGCGGCATCAAGCACGACATCGGCGTGCTGAAGGAAGGGCGCAGCTTCGATCCGTCGACTCTGGACCAGAAGCCCGAGCCGAAGGAAGAGCCCAGGAAGGAGAAGGAGGAGGCGCAGGTCCCGAAGGAGCCGGCTCCCTCGCTGGAGGAGCTGCGGGCCCGCGCAGGCGAACGCCGCGAACATTTGGCCCGGATCCGTGACGGACTGGGCCAGAAACTGGACGTCAAGCCGCAGTCCGAGAGGATCAAGTCGGACGCAGCCTCGGCCGCTTCCCGCGCCAGGCACGCAGCGGAGCTGCGGATTGCCGCCGTCAAGCGCAGCGCCGGCAGCGGTTCCGCCGGTGCGGGCTACGACCTGCAGGAGCGGTGGAAGCCGCTGGCCGCCCTGGCCGCCTCGCTGGCCACGTTCGCGGTCCTGCTGCGGCGCCTGCTGCGCAAGTAGCTGCATCACAGTCGGGGAACCCGCCTGGCCTGCCCTTGCAGGACAGGCAGCATGCCGGGAGGGGAGGGGCAGCATGAGGATCATCGGGGCCGGGACACGCGAAGACCACGAATACCGCGAACTCCACACCTTCTGGACCGTCCCCAACCTGATCACGGTCCTGCGCTTCCTGGCGGTGCCATTGTTCGTCTGGCTGGTGGTCCGGGGGGACTACCTCGAGGCGACGATCGTGCTGGCAGTCCTGGGATCGACCGACTGGGTGGACGGGTACATCGCCCGGCGTTTCGACCAGATCTCAAGCGTGGGCAAATGGCTGGATCCGCTGGCGGACCGGCTGGCGATGATCGTCGTCGCCGTGACGTTCTTCGCCACAGGCATTGCGCCGCTGTGGCTGCTGCTCGTCCTCGTGATACCCGATGCGATCCTGCTGGTCTACGCGCTGGTGCTGTTCCGGGGAATCCCGGACCTGCCCGTGACGTACATCGGCAAGATCCGGACGGCGCTGCTCCTGGCCGGGACGCCGCTGCTGTTGCTCCACCGGGCCCTGGAACCCGGGCATGAATGGCTGCAGGTCCTCGCCTACGTCCTGCTGGTGCTGGGCTGCCTGGGGCACCTGGTCGCCTGGTGGGGGTACATGCGCGCCGCGCGGCTCAAGCACCGCACGCTGCGGCCGACCCTGGGCGACGATGTTCCGGAAGCCCGGGCACATGAGTGACCCCGGAACCGGGCGCCCCGCGGGAGCGCCGGCCGCAGTCAGGACCGCATGGTCTGGCTAGCCATCCTCAGCGCCCTATGCGGCGCCTTCTTCCTGGCGCTGGGAACGCAGCGCCAGGCGAGCGCCGTCCAGGCGAACACCGGAGGGCTGTCGCTGACGGTGGGCGGCCTCCTGCGCATGCTCCGCAATCCGCGGTGGGTCCTCGGACTATTGATGCTGGGCGTCGGCATGGGCCTGAACGTCTTCGCACTGGTGAGCGCGCCGCTCACCGTGGTCCAGCCCATAGGCGCCATCGCGCTGGTCATTACGACGATCATCAACTCCAAGGACCAGGGGATCCGGCTCAACCGGATCACCGTCGTGGCCATCACCGCCTGCGTTGCCGGCAGCGCGGGTTTCGTGCTGCTGGCCGTGAACGTCACGGGCGAAAACCATCCGGTCACCCCCGCAGAGGAGCTGTCGACGGTACTTCTGCTCGCCGTCGTCGTTGCCGTGTTCCTCACACTGCAGCTGACATTCAGGCGTCGCCTGAACGCGTTCACCTACATCCTGGGCGCGGGCATGCTGTTCGGTTTCGTGGCCGTGCTGGTCCGGATCATCGGCCTGAACCTGTTCAATCCGGACGGCGGCTTCCTAGCCAATGTCCCGGTCTTCAGCGTCATCGCCATCGCCGCCGCTGCAGGCCTCGGTTCCTGGTTCGTCCAGAGCGCCTATTCGAGCGGGCCGCCGGACCTGGTGATCGCCGGGCTTACCGTCATCGACCCGCTCGTCGGTATCGCCATCGGCATTTTCGTGCTCGGCGAACTGCGACCCGACGTCGAACCCGTGATCGCAATTGCCATGGTTGGCATGGGGTTGGTTGCTATTGTGGGGGTCATCGTTCTATCCCGCCACCATCCTGACGTCCTGCAGAAGCAGGAAGAAGCACGACGGCGGGCACAGTCCGCCGCCACGAGGAAACCCTAGGTACGAACAGAGCATATGAACAGCATTGCGATTGACCAGCAGGGAGTTCTGCAAGAGGCGGACAACGGCAAGGGGCAGCGGCCGCTGAAGATCCTCATCGCGGCCGATACCTACCTGCCGGACGTCAATGGTGCCGCGGTTTTCGGCCTTCGGCTGGCACAGGCCATGACGCGGAGGGGCCACGATGTCCATGTGATCGCGGCCCGTCCGGGCAAGGGCGCCAGCTACCTCGAGGAACGGCAGGAGGCCCGCGTCCACCGGCTGCGGTCGCACTCGGTTCCCACGCACGAGAGCTGGCGAATCTGCTTCCCCTGGGAGATCAAGTCGGAGATCCGGCGGATTTTCGATGACGTGCAGCCCGACGTCGTGCACATCCAGTGCCACTACATGATCGGCCAGGCCACCATCGCGGAGTCGGTCCGGCGCGGCATCCGAACGATCGCCACCAACCACTTCATGCCGGAGAACCTGGAACCGTTCCTGCCATTCCCGCAGTGGTTCCTCGATATCGTCGCGCGGAATTCCTGGCGCGACATGGGCAAGATCATGGGCAGGGCCGCCGTGGTGACCACGCCGACGCCGCTGGCGGCCAAGGCGATGAAGGACCACGCGCGCCTGGAAAGCGTGCTGCCGCTGTCCAACGGAATCGACTCTGCGCATTACGAGCCCGCGGACGGGGAGGTCATCGACAGGCCGGAGCATCCCACGGTGCTCTTCGTCGGCCGCCTGGCCCAGGAGAAGCACGTGGATGTATTGATCGAGGCGCTGGCCAAGACGGACCCGGCCCTCAACGTGCACGCCGAGATCGTTGGCGACGGCGAGGTGCGGCCCCAGCTCGAGGCCAAGGTCTCCGAACTGGACCTCGGCGGACGGGTGAAGTTCCTCGGCTACGTCGATGATGACGAACTGCGCCGCGCGTACCTGCGTGCCACGGTCTTCTGCCAGCCCGGCACGGCGGAACTGCAGTCGCTGGTCTCGCTGGAAGCGATGTCTGCCAGTAAGCCCGTGCTCCTGGCCAACGCCATGGCGCTGCCGCACCTGGTGGACGACGGCGTGAACGGCTACCTGTTCGCGCCCCGTGATGCGACGGACCTGGCGGCGAAACTGGAACTGGTCCTCGGGCAGTCCGAGGCGGAGCTCGAAGCGATGGGGGAGGCCAGCCACGCCAAGGCCGCCCGACACGCGATCGACAAGACGATGGATACTTTCGAGAGGCTCTACCGGGGTGCTTCAGCGGAGGACTTCAGGCCCTGATTCGGCGTCCGCCGCGGGGCGAAGTGCATCCGGGAGTTGGGAGCCACTAGTATGTCTACGTTGGCTTGTGCGCCGGACGCGGTCCGTGTGCGGCCTGCAGCTGGCAGGGGGCGGTAGCTCAGCCGGTCAGAGCAGAGGACTCATAATCCTTTGGTCCTGGGTTCAAGTCCCAGTCGCCCTACAGCAGAACGCCTAGTCGGTCCCGGATTCGGGGGAACCGGCTGGGCGTTCTCTTTTTCCCTCCGCTGCCTCCCCGGTTCCGGGCCTTCATTGCCCTGCAGCCGCTCATCGACTATGTTACTCATGAGTAACATAGTGGTGCGGCGGCAGTCGCGCCGGCGAGCGGCAAAGGAGCAGCAATGGGGCGACCCCCGATCGATCTGAACAACCTTCCTTATTCCGACGGAGACTTCTTCGGCTTCGAGCGGCAGCTGGAGCCGGCCGAACGCGAGCGGCTCCAAGAGGTGCGCGGATGGCTGGACAAGGAGGTCCGGCCAATTGCAGTGGACTGCTGGAACAGGGCCGAGTTTCCGATGGAAATCATTCCCAAACTGGCTGAACTGGACGTTGTCTCGCCGGTCCGGCGGCAGGGCTACTCCAATCTGCTGGCCGGCATGATCCACGCCGAGTTCACCCGGGCCGACACCTCCATCGCGACCTTCATGGGGGTCCACGACGGTTTGTTCACCGGCTCCATCGAAGCGCTGGCGTCGGAGGAGCAGAAGCAGGCCTGGCTGCCGGACATCTACGCGCTCAAGAAGATCGGGGCCTTCGGCCTGACCGAGCCTCTGGGCGGATCCGACGTTGCCGGCGGCACCCGCACCACGGCCAGGCGCGACGGCGGCCAATGGATCCTCAACGGGGCCAAGCGGTGGATCGGCAACGCCACCTTCTCCGACTGGGTGGTCATCTACGCCCGCGACGTCCAGGATGACCAGGTCAAGGGCTTCCTCGTCGACACCACGCTTCCGGGCTTTTCCGCGACCAGGATCGAGAACAAGATCAGCCTGCGTACCGTGCAGAACGCCGATATCCTCCTGGACAATGTTGCCGTTCCGGATGAGTTCCACCTGAAGGGCGCCAACAGCTTCAAGGACACCAACAAGGTGCTGAAGGTCACCCGGCTTGCTGTCGCGTGGCAGGCGGTCGGACAGCAGCTGGCAGCCTTCGATGTGGCCCGCCGCTACTCGCTGGAGCGCCAGCAGTTCGGCAGGCCGCTGGCATCCTTCCAGCTCGTGCAGGACCAGCTTGTGCAGATCCTCGGCAATGCCGTCGCGTCCATGGGGATGATGGTGCAGCTGGCGCGGCTGGAGGATGCCGGGGCCGCGCGCGACGAACAGTCCGCCCTCGCCAAAGCATTCACGACGGCGCGCATGCGGGAAAGCGTAGCGTTGGGGCGCAGCATCCTGGGCGGCAACGGCATTGTCACCGACTATGAGATGGCCAAGATCTTCGCCGATGCGGAAGCCATCTACTCCTACGAGGGAACGCACGAGATCAACAGCCTGGTCGTCGGCCGCTCCGTCACCGGCATTCCCGCCTTCGTTTAGGCCCGGCTAGCTACCCTGCCCGGGGCGGGGGAGGAGTACGGAGGGGCGCAGGTCGATGACGAACTGCAGCGGGTTGACGTACTCCTCGCCCAGCCTGACACCCCAGTGGAAGCAGCCGGGGGAGCAATGGGTGGTTCCGGCTATGGTGCCTAGGATGTCCCCCGCCGCCACCGAATCACCCTTGCGCAGGCCGCTCTCCACGGGCTCGAAGCTGCTGCGCAGTCCGCCGCCGTGGTCGATAGTGACGACTCCGCGGTCGACGACAGTGCCGACGAAGCTGACCCGGCCTGCCTCGGGAGCCAGCACGTCGCTTCCGTCCGCCCCGGCCAGGTCCACTCCGCGGTGGCCGCTGAGCCACGGCTCCGGCGGTGGGTCGAAAGTGCCCAGGACCTCGGGGGCAGGATCCGCCGGCCAGTCCCAGTCGGGTGCGAAGCCGGCGGCTGCGGCTCCGGTCCCGGCAGCTGGCATCGGTAGTACCAGGGCCGCGGCCAGGAGGGGCGCGGCCGCCCGCATTGCCATTGCATGAATCGCCATGCTCCGATCCTGCCGGCCGGGCTGTCCGGGCGGGCATGGCGTGTGCCGGAATGTGGGCGGGCGTCACCTCTGGCAGGCCTGTGCAGGGGGAGTGCGGAGAGGTCCGGAGGCTGCGGTCCGGCCGGGCTCTCCGTAAGTTGGTGCCCTCGCGCTGTAGTACACTAGGCGGAGCAGTTTCCTGTCTCCATGAGTCATGTCCAAACGAAGTGCGGATCTGAGATGAAGAACGAACTGACTACGCGCATCTGTTACCCGCCGGGGATTCTCCCCGATCGGGGTATGTCCAGGCGGTCCGGCTCGGCCGGTCCGGACGTGCGCCCTGATCCTCGTTGACCAGGGCTGGCCGGTGCCAGGAGCCCCGCCCAACCGGGCTGCGGGCTGACAACCGTCTATAGGCAGTATGGCCTGCGCGACGCGCGCGGATACTGCCGGAAGGAGTGACGACATGCCAGTCGTTACCATGCGCCAGCTGCTCGACAGCGGCGTTCATTTTGGCCACCAGACCCGTCGCTGGAACCCGAAGATGAAGCGCTTCATCTTCACCGAGCGCAACGGCATCTACATCATCGACCTGCAGCAGTCGCTGTCCTACATCGACCGCGCCTACGAGTTCGTCAAGGCCACCGTGGCCCACGGCGGCACCGTGCTGTTCGTCGGCACCAAGAAGCAGGCGCAGGAAGCCATCGCCGAGCAGGCCACCCGCGTTGGCCAGCCGTACGTCAACCAGCGCTGGCTGGGCGGCATGCTCACCAACTTCTCCACGGTCTCCAAGCGCATCCAGCGCCTGAAGGAGCTCGAAGAGATCGACTTCGAAGATGTAGCCGGTTCCAGCCACACCAAGAAGGAACTCCTGCTGCTGCAGCGCGAGAAGACCAAGCTGGAAACCACCTTGGGCGGCATCCGCAACCTGACCAAGGCTCCGTCCGTGGTCTGGATCGTGGACACCAAGAAGGAGCACCTGGCCGTTGACGAGGCCAAGAAGCTGAACATCCCCGTGGTGGCCATCCTCGACACCAACTGCGACCCGGATGAGGTCGACTTCCCGATCCCGGGCAACGACGACGCCATCCGCTCCGTAAACCTGCTGACCCGCGTCGTGGCCGACGCCGTTGCCGAGGGCCTGATCGCGCGCAACAACCGTGCTGCGGGCGGCGGCGCTGCTGCCGGCGGCACCGAAGAGCCGCTGGCCGAGTGGGAACGCGAGCTGCTCGAGGGTTCCGCTTCCGCCGAGGCTCCGGCTGCGGAGGCTCCGGCTGCCGAGGCCGCTTCGGCCGAAGCATCCGCCGAAGCCCCGGCCGAGGGCGAGACCGAAAAGTAAATCCGATCTCCCCGGCACTCCGTTCGCGGCCTGCCGGGTCTCCACTGCTGCGGCTGGCCGGTACCCGGCCAGCCGCAGCGGCGGAACAGCATTAGTACTTACTACGGAGGGACTGGAGTCCAAATGGCGAATTACACCGCTGCTGATATCAAGGCTCTGCGCGAGCGCACCGGCGCCGGCATGATGGATGTGAAGAAGGCTCTCGACGAGGCCAACGGCGATGCCGACAAGGCCGTGGAGCTTATCCGTATCAAGGGCCTGAAGGGCGCAACCAAGCGCGAAGGCCGTTCCACCGCCGAGGGCCTGGTAGCTGCCAAGGTCATCGACGGAACCGTCGGCGTCATGGTCGAGGTCAACTGCGAGACCGACTTTGTGGCCAAGTCCGCCAAGTTCATCGACCTCGCCGACAAGGTCCTGTCCGTCGCCGTCGATTCCGGCGCTTCGGACCTGGAATCGCTGCTGGCCGCCCAGGTGGACGGCAAGCCGCTGAACGAGGTCGTCGTCGAAGAGGGCGCCGTGCTGGGCGAGAAGGTCGTTGTCCGCCGCCTGGCCCGCGTCGAGGGCAAGACCGTCGATGCCTACCTGCACAAGACGTCCAAGGACCTCCCGGCCCAGGTCGGCGTGCTGTTCGCCGTCGACGCCGAGGGTGACGCGGCTGTGGCGGCCGCCCACGACGTGGCCGTCCACACCGCTGCCTTCGCTCCGACCTACCTCACCCGCGAGGAAGTTCCGGCCGAGACCGTCGAGAACGAGCGCCGCATCGCCGACGAGACCGCACGCGCCGAGAACAAGCCCGAGGCCGCGCTGCCGAAGATCGTCGAAGGCCGGCTGAACGGCTTCTTCAAGGAGATCGTGCTGCTCGACCAGCCGTTCGCCAAGGACCCGAAGGTCTCCGTTGGCAAGGTCCTCGAGCAGGCCGGCGCCAACGCAACCGCTTTCGCGCGTTTCCGCGTGGGTGCCTGATAGCATCGCGGATAGCATCTAGAGGATCCGGCGCCGACAGGCACTGATCCGACCAGCGAGGAGGGGGTGGTCACCAGCGGTGGCCGCCCCTTTTTCCTGCCCGAAACCGTCAACGAACCCAGCTACAACTGTCGAACCAAAGCACGCCCGGGAGGCACGATGGAATCCCAGACCGTAACCGAAACCAAGCACGCAGACGTTCTTCCCAAGAGGCGGCGGGTCCTTCTCAAGCTCTCCGGTGAGGTCTTCGGCGGCGGCAAGCTCGGCGTCGATCCCGATACCGTGCGGGGGATCGCCAAGCAGATCGCGGCGACCGTCGGTGAGGTCGAAGTCGCCATCGTCGTCGGCGGCGGGAACTTCTTCCGCGGTGCGGAGCTCTCCCAGTCCGGCATGGACCGGTCCCGCGCCGACTACATGGGCATGCTCGGCACCGTGATGAACTGCCTGGCCCTCCAGGACTTCCTGGAGCAGGCGGGCGTGGACACCCGCGTCCAGAGCGCCATCACCATGGGCCAGGTAGCCGAGGCCTACATTCCGCGCCGCGCCATCCGCCACATGGAGAAGGGCCGGGTCGTGATCTTCGGCGCCGGCGCCGGTCTGCCTTATTTCTCCACCGACACCGTCGCAGCCCAGCGCGCGCTGGAAGTGCATGCCGACGTCGTACTCATGGCGAAGAACGGGGTGGACGGGGTCTACACGGCCGACCCGAAGAAGGACCCGCAGGCGCAGAAGCTCGACACGCTGACCTACGACGACGCCATGCGGCGGAACATCCGGGTCATGGACCAGACCGCTTTCAGCCTCTGCAAGGATTACAAGCTGTCCATGGTCGTCTTCGGCATGGAGGGCGAAGGCAACGTCACGCGTGCCATCCTCGGCGAGAAGATCGGTACCGCGGTTTCCGCTTAGCCGAAGGGCCGCGGAGCATGGCCTAGGATGGATAGCAGAGCCCCTGCCGCCGCGAGGCGGACACAGATTGTCGAAGGAGAGACCGTGATTCAGGAAACATTGCACGAGGCTGTCGAGAAGATGGACAAGGCCGTGGAAGTGGCCAAGGAAGACTTCGCGACCGTCCGGACGGGCCGCGCGAACCCGGCACTGTTCTCCAAGGTCACCGTGGACTACTACGGCACTCCGACGCCGCTGCAGCAGCTCGCGTCCTTCCAGAATCCGGAAGCCCGCACCCTGCTCATCACGCCGTACGACAAGTCGGCGCTGAACGACATCGAGAAGGCGCTGCGCGACTCCGACATCGGTGCCAACCCGGCCAACGACGGCAACGTCATCCGGGTCGTCCTGCCGGAACTGACCGAAGAGCGCCGCAAGGAGTACGTCAAGGTGGTGCGTGGCAAGGCCGAGGACGCGAAGGTCTCGATCCGCAACATCCGCCGCCGGGCGATGGACACGATCGGCAAGCTGGTCAAGGACGGCGACATCGGGGAGGACGAGGGCTCCCGCGCCGAGAAGGACCTGGACGCCAAGACGAAGTCCCACACCGACAATGTGGACGAGCTGCTCAAGCGCAAAGAAGCAGAGCTGCTCGAAGTCTGATGGATACGGACCAGCCTTCAACCCGGGCTGGCGGTCCGCCGGCTCCCGAGGCTGGTTCCGGCGTGCAGGCGGCCCGGCGCCGCCGGAAGCGGGCTACCGGGCAGCCGTCGCGCGCCGGCCGCAACCTTCCCGCCGCCATCGCCGTCGGCTTGACGCTGCTGGTCACGGTCCTGGTCGGATTGTTCTTCCTGCCGGATGCCTTCGTTGCACTGGTCGGGGGTTTCTGCGTCATCGGCGTGTGGGAGGTCTCCCGGGCGCTGGCCGTCAAGGATATCCTCGTGCCCAAGCCCCCGCTGTTTGCCGGGGCGGTAGCCATGCCCTTCGCCGCGTACTACGGCGGGCCGGAGGCGCAGGCCTTCGCGCTGGTCGGGACGGTGGTGGCCATCATGGTCTACCAGTGCCTGGATACGGCCCGGGACGCGGTGCGGCGGATCATGTCGGGGGTGTTCATCCTCTGCTGGGTGCCGCTGTTCATCAGCTTCGCCCTGCTGCTCCTCGACGAGCCGGACGGAGCGCTCAAGGTCGCCACCATGCTGCTGCTTGTCGTGGCTAACGACACGTTCGGCTACCTCGTCGGCGTGCTGTTCGGGAAGCACCCCATGGCTCCGAAGATCAGCCCGAAGAAGTCCTGGGAGGGATTCGCCGGATCGGTGGGCGGCGCCGTCGCGGTGGGCGTGCTCTGCTCGGTCTTCATCCTGGACCTGCAATGGTGGTTCGGGCTCGTGCTGGCCATCGCAACGGTCGCCGCCTCCACGGCCGGCGACTTGGCGGAGTCCATGGTCAAGCGGGAACTGGGCATCAAGGACATGAGCAACATCCTGCCCGGTCACGGCGGCGTGATGGACCGGCTGGATTCGATTGTCTTCGCCTCGCCGGTGGCCTACGTGCTGGCCGTGCTGCTGGCGCCCGGCGCCATCATGTGAAGCCTTGTGCCGGGCACCGGGTGCGCCGTATTGCCGGGCGGCATACGCAGGCGGCATGACCGCTTAAACTATTATCTGATTCGTCCGGCAGCAGGGCCGGACGAAGCGTGGACCGCGGCGACTGAAGCCGCTCTTGAAGGGGGATGCTCCAGCTGACCATGGCGCGACTAGCAAGTGATGCGGACAGGGAACCGGCGCCCTTCGAACGGGTGGGACGCCGCGAACTCGGCTACAACGTCCGCCAGGTGGATCAGTTCCTGGCCCGCGCCCGGGAGCACTTCAACTCCCACGAAGCCGACGGCGGCCGGATCACCAGCCGCGACGTCCGGGCAATGACCTTCGAACCGGCACGCGGCGGATATGACCCCGGCGCCGTCGACGCGGCCCTGGACCGGCTGGAGGACGTCTTCGCCCAGCGTGAGCGCGACGCCCTGATCGACGCCGAGGGCGAGGAGGCCTGGCTGGGACAGATCGGCCGGGTTTCCGCCGTGCTGCGCGCCCGGCTGCATCGTGAGCCCGGCGAACGGTTCCGCCGGCCGACCAAGCGCAACGCACCGAGCTACAACATCGAAGACGTGGACGCCCTGTGCGAAGAGCTGCTGGGTTACCTGGAGAGGGACCAGCAGTTGAGCGTTGACGTGGTCCGCCGGGCGGTATTCCGCGAGGCCAAGGGCGAAGAGGGCTACGAAGAGGCCCAGGTGGACGCCTTCCTGGACCGCGCGGTCGAACTGATGGCGGCGATCGACTAGGCCGGCGGCCCCGCCGGGCGCCACCCGGTTTCCGCCCGTTCCGGCGCGTGCAGCCGCGCCATGACGCGGCTGACGGTCGCGGGCCGGTGCGAAGCCGTCAGCTTCGAGACCACGACCATGACGGTGAACGCGAGCGGCACGCTCCAGGCGGCGGGCTGGGCCAGCAGTTCCGCGAACGGACCGAGCCCCTCGCCGCCGACCGCCGCGGCGACGATCGCCGAACCGCAGACCGCGGCGCCGGCGGCCATACCGGCGATGGCGCCGGCCGCCGTCAGGCCGCGCCACCAGATGCCCAGCAGCAGCATCGGGCAGATGGTGGAGGCCGTAAACGCGAAGACCGTTCCGATGCTGCCGGCCAGCGCTCTTGAATCGGTGGCCAGGGCGACCACCAGGGGAACGGCAGCGGACAGGACGGCGGCGACGCGGAATCCCTTGACGCTGCCGCGGAAGAGGTCCTGGCTGACCACGCCGGCCAGCGAGACCACCAGTCCCGAGGTCGTCGACAGGAACGCGGCGAACGCGCCGCCGGTGACCAGCGCGGCCAGCAGGTCGCCGCCGGCCGAACCGAGCACCCGCTGCGGGAGGAGCAGCACCGTGGCGTCGGCCTGGCCGCCCGTCGCAAGATCGGGCGTGTAGATCCGCCCGAGCACCCCGAAGATGGTGGGGAAGAGGTAGAAGAGCGCGAGCAGCCCCAGCACGATGACCGTGGTCCGCCGCGCGGCGGTCCCGTCCGGGTTGGTGTAGAAGCGAACCAGGACGTGCGGCAGCCCGAGGGTGCCGAACAGCAGCGCGATGATCAGCGAAACGTTGCGGTAGAGCGAGGCCGCGTCGGTGACGTCCAGGTCCGGGTGGAAGGCAGCCCCGCCGTCGGTGATGGGAGCCCCCTGCGCGCCGAGCGTGAGCAGCGCGAAGACGGCCGGCACCGCAAGCGCCGTCAGCTTCAGCCAGTACTGGAAGGCCTGGACGAAGGTGATGGAGCGCATCCCGCCGGCCATCACCGTCAGCACGACCACCACAACAACGACGGCGGCGCCCACCCACGCGGGGAGCCCGGTGGTGATGCGTACGGTCAGGGCGGCGCCGTGCAGCTGAGGCACGATGTACAGCCAGCCAATAGTGACCACCAGGACGCTGGTCACCCGGCGCGCCGGACGCGAGTCGAGCCGTGCCGCGGCGAAGTCCGGGAGGGTGTAGGCGCCCGAGCGGCGCAGGGGCGCGGCGACGAACAGCAGCAGCATCAGGTAGCCGGCCGTGTAGCCGATCGGGAACCAGAGCGCATCGATTCCCGAAACGAGGATGAGCCCGGCGACGCCAAGGAAGCTGGCGGCGGACAGGTATTCGCCGCCGATCGCCGACGCGTTCCACCAAGGACGCACCGTCCTGGACGCGACGTAGAAGTCCCCGGTGGTCCTGGAAATCCGCAGCCCGTAGACACTGATCAGCACCGTGGCCACGCAGACGGCACCGAGTCCGACGAGAACCGCCGGGGTCATTCGGGCTCCGCCGACCAGGCCGGCCGGGAGCTGCGGTCGTCGTCGACCAGCCGCCGGAAGCGGTCCTCGTTGCGCGCCGCCGCCCGGGTGTAGAGGACCGCGCAGACGAGGATGACGGGGTAGACACCCGCGCCGAGCAGCAGCCACGGCAGCGGCACCGTGAAGACGCTCATTCCGTTGATGCTGGGGAAGAGCAGCATCAGCACGGGCACGCCGAGCAGGATCAGCCCGAACCCTCCGGCCACGACCAGGGCGAGCCGGAGCTGGGAACGCATCAGCGAGCGGATGAACATTTCGCCCAGTTCGGATTGCTCCGCCAGCTCGCGCGAGACACTGTAGCGGCTCCTGGCGGCGGCCGCGCGGGTGCGGGGAGCGGTGACACGGATCCGAGCCGGCGGCCGGCGTTGCGGCTCCTGGCTCATCCGCCGGGCCTGACGCGGTTCGCCTCCAGCCGGTCGCGGACCGCAGGCAGGCTGCGCCGGCTGACCGGGAGCTCGGCGCCGTCGACCAGCACGCTGGCCCGTCCGCCGGTGGTGCGCATCTGCTGGATCGCGCCGACCGACACCAGGTAGGAGCGGTGGATCCGCAGGTAGCCGGCATCGGCCCACTGGCGCTCCAGGTCGTTCAGCGGCACCCGGATCAGGTAGCTGCCCTCGGCGGTGTGCAGCCGGGCGTAGTCGCCCTGGGCCTGGACGAACTTGATCTCGTCCCGCCTGATCATCTTCGTGATGCCGCCCTGGTCCACCGTGATCACTTCCGGTTGGGCCGCGCCGTCTTCCATCAGCTCGCACACCCGCCGGACCGATTCGGCGAGCCGCTCGGCGCGCACCGGCTTCAGCAGGTAGTCCACCGCGGCCAGGTTGAAGGCCTCCAGGGCCTGGTCTTCGTCAGCCGTGACAAAGACGACGGCGGGAGGCCGGCTGAAGCGCGAAATCACCCTGGCGATGTCCAGGCCGGTCAGGGCCGGCATGTGGATGTCCAGGAACATCGCGTCAACGTCGTGGTCCTGAAGCGCCCGGAGTGCTTCCGCCCCGCTGGTCGCCTTGTGGATCCTCCCGATCCGGGGATCCCGGGCGAGGAGGTAGGCGAGGGCTTCGACGGCGGGGACTTCATCGTCGGCGATGACAACGTTGACCATACGGGACAGTCTACTGAGTCCCGCGGCCCGGGAAGTTTGCACTGGCCCGGGCTGTACGGCGTCCTGGCCGGCCATGGGCGCCGGCCCGCTCACACCTCGTGGCCGGGCTGGAACTTGGGGATCCGCATCGTGATCAGCGTCCCGGCCCCCGGCGCGGTCTCGATGACCAGGCCATGGTCGTCGCCGTAGACCTGGCGCAGCCGGGAATCGACGTTGCGCAGGCCCACGTGGTCCCCGGCCGTGTGCCCGGCCAGCATCTGGCGCAGCCGTTCCGGGTCCATGCCCACGCCGTCGTCCTCGATGCCCAGGACCGCATACTCGCCGTCGTCCCGTCCGGTGATGGTGATATGGCCGGGACCTTCCCGGGCCTCCAGCCCGTGGCGGACGGCATTCTCGACCAGCGGCTGCAGGGACAGGAACGGAATGACGGTGCTCAGCACCTCGGGGCCGATCTGCAGGCTGACCTTGAGCCGCTCGCCGAACCGTGCCCGCTCGAGCAGCAGGTAGCGGTCGATCGACCGGAGCTCCTCCGCGACCGTGGTGAAGTCCCCGTGGCGGCGAAAGGAGTAGCGGGTGAAGTCGGCGAACTCGATCACCAGTTCGCGGGCGCGGACCGGATCCGTGAGGATGTAGGAGGCGATCGCGTTGAGCGAGTTGTAGATGAAGTGCGGGCTGATCTGCGCGCGCAGGGCCCGGACCTCGGCCTCCATCAACAGGGTCCGGGAAGCATCGAGTTCGGCCAGTTCGATCTGCGTGGCGACCCAGGCTGCCACCTCGTTCGTGGCGCGGACCAGCGACGGCTTCACCTGGGCGCTGTAGGCACCGATGGTTCCCACTACGCGCTCCTGGACCCGGATGGGGGAGAAGACCGCCTCCGCCGCGAGTCCCTCCGCCGCGCCGTCCGCTGGAGTTCCCGGCGGACGGCGGTAGACCTGGGTCCGCCCGGACTCCAGCACCTTGCCCGCCAGCACCATGGCGTCCGCGTCATGGTCCTCCGTCTGCGGGTCCCACGCCAGCACGCCGGCCTCGTCGGTGATCACCAGCCGGCTGCTGTCCAGCATCCCGCGAAGATAGCCCGCGGCCTTGGCCGCACCCTCCGGCGTCAGCCCCCTGCGCAGGTGCGGCCCCGCGAGCCCCGCGGTGTGCAGCGTGTTGTACGTGGCCAGTTCCGCCTCGGAACCCAGTTCCCGGCTGGACCGGCTGAGCTTGAAGCCCACCAGTGAGACGACCGCCACGGTAATAATGGCGATCGCCGCGATGAGGGCAATATCGACCGCCGGGCTGACCATGCCTTCACCCTAACGGCAGTTCGGCGCATCAGGCCGCCATTCGGCGCAGCGCAGTCGCCGTTCGGCGATCAGCAGCGCGCAGGGCGGGACAGCGGGCATGGCCACGTAGCAGAGTGATCCCAGTCACACACCCTCACAAGGAGGCAGACATGGGACAACATCCCAGCCCGGAGGCCGACCCGACGGCCACCGTGGACTTCCAGGAAGTCCAGCAGCGGCCCGAGTTCAAGGAGCTCCGGCACCGCCACCGCAGTTTCGTCTTCCCAATGGCCATCGCATTCCTGCTGTGGTACTTCCTGTACGTGCTGCTGGCCGATTACGCGCACGACTTCATGTCCATCAAGCTCGTGGGCAACATCAACGTCGGCCTGGTTCTGGGCCTGCTCCAGTTCGTGAGCACCGTCGCGATCACCATGTGGTACGTCAGCTACGCCAACAAGAAGCTGGACCCCATTGCCGCCGGTATCCGGCATGACCTGGAGTCCGCCGAGCAGCCCCCGGCAGGAGGGACCAAGTGATGCTTCCGCTCACCACCGTCACGCAGGAAACCACGCAGGTGGGCGAGCCGTGGCTGAACATGACGATCTTCGGCCTGTTCGTAGCCATCACCATGGTGATCGTGCTCCGGGCCAGCCGTAACAACAAGACAGCGGCGGACTACTACGCCGCCGGCCGATCCTTCACCGGCTCCCAGAACGGCACCGCCATCGCCGGCGACTACCTCTCCGCCGCCTCCTTCCTCGGCATCGTCGGGGCCATCGCCATCAACGGCTACGACGGCTTCCTCTACTCGATCGGCTTCCTGGTGGCGTGGCTGGTGGCGCTGCTGCTGGTGGCCGAACTGCTGCGCAATACCGGCAAATTCACCATGGCGGACGTGCTGTCCTTCCGGTTGAAGCAACGCCCGGTGCGGATCGCTGCGGCGACGACGACGCTGGCCGTCTGCTTCTTCTACCTCCTGGCGCAGATGGCGGGCGCGGGCGCGCTGGTCTCGCTGCTGCTCGGCATCGACGACCGGCTCGGCCAGTCCATCGTCATCACCGTCGTCGGCGCGCTGATGATCCTGTACGTCCTGGTGGGCGGCATGAAGGGCACCACCTGGGTGCAGATCATCAAGGCCTGCCTGCTGATCGCCGGCGCTTTCGTCATGACCGTCTGGGTGCTGGCCCTGTACGGCTTCAACCTCTCGGCGCTGCTCGGCGACGCCGCCGCGACGGCAGGCAATCCCGAGATCCTCAACCCGGGGCTCCAGTACGGCGTGAGCGAAACGTCCAAGTTCGACTTCATCTCGCTGGCCCTGGCGTTGGTGCTTGGCACCGCGGCCCTGCCCCACGTACTGATGCGCTTCTACACCGTTCCGACGGCGAAGGAGGCCCGCCGCTCGGTGGTCTGGGCCATCTGGCTGATCGGCGCGTTCTACCTGTTCACCCTGGTGCTCGGCTACGGCGCCGGCGCGCTGATCGGACCGGACGCCATCAATGCGGCCCCGGGAGGCGTGAACTCCGCGGCCCCGCTGCTGGCGTTCCACCTCGGCGGCCCGCTGCTGCTGGGCGTGATCTCCGCCGTCGCGTTCGCCACCATCCTGGCCGTCGTCGCCGGCCTGACCATCACGGCCGCGGCGTCCTTCGCCCACGACATCTACGCCAATGTGGTCCGCAAGGGCAAGGTCGACGCGGACGGCGAGGTCAAGGTCGCCCGCCGCACCGTCGTGGTCATCGGCGTCCTGTCCATCCTCGGCGGCATCGGCGCCCAGGGACAGAACGTGGCCTTCCTCGTGGCGCTGGCCTTCGCGGTCGCGGCCTCGGCGAACCTGCCGACGATCATCTACTCCCTGTTCTGGAAGAAGTTCTCCACCCGGGGCGCCGTGTGGTCGATGTACGGAGGCCTCGCCGCCGCCGTCGTCCTGATCGCCTTCTCCCCGGTGGTTTCCGGAGCCGAAACGTCCATGATCCCCGGCGCCGACTTCGCTTGGTTCCCGCTGAAGAACCCGGGCATCGTGTCCATCCCGCTGGCGTTCTTCCTCGGATGGCTCGGCACGGTGCTGGACAAGACGGTCGAGGACCCGGCGAAGCAGGCCGAGATGGAGGTCCGTTCGCTCACCGGCGTAGGCGCCGAGAAGGCGGTCGAACACTAGGCCTCACCGGGCCGCCGGGCGTTCCGGCGGCCAGAGCAGAATGACCACGGGCGGGTCCGGAGCATTCCGGGCCCGCCCGCCGTCGTCCCGGCAGCTGCGGAAGGGCTTGCGGGGTCAGGCGAGCTGCGGGTGGGCGAGCTTGACCGGTTCGGAGACGATGTGGCCGTCCCGGGTGTTGACGCCGGGCAGCAGTTCGGGCAGCCGCCGGGCCGCGGCGTCCACGCCTTCCTCGGCGATCGCCCTGACGTAGGGCAGCGTGGCGTTGGTCAAGCCGTAGGTCGACGTCCGCGGAACGGCGCCGGGCATGTTGGCGACACAGTAGAACACGGTGTCATGCACTGCGAACGTCGGATCCGCATGCGTGGTCGGGCGGGAGTCTTCGAAGCAGCCGCCCTGGTCGATCGAGATGTCGACGAGCACGGCGCCCGGCCGCATGCGCGAGACGAGATCGTTGGTGATGAGCTTCGGCGCCTTCGCCCCGGGGACCAGGACGGCGCCGATCACCAGGTCCGCCTGCAGCACCGCCGTCTCCAGCTCCCAGGCATTGCTCGCGATGGTGTTGACCCGCCCCTGGTAGAGGTCGTCGAGCTGCTGGAGCCGGCGCACGTTCGTGTCCAGCACGGTCACGTTCGCCCGCATGCCGACCGCCATCGAGACGGCGTTGGCCCCGGCCACGCCCGCGCCGATCACGACGACGTTGGCGGCGTGCGTGCCCGGCACGCCGCCCATGAGCACGCCGCGGCCGCCCTGGGGCTTGAGCAGGGTCTGTGCTCCGACCTGGGGCGCCAGCCGCCCGGCGACCTCGGACATCGGCGCCAGCAGCGGGAGCGTGCGGTCCGGCAGCTGCACGGTCTCATAGGCCACTGCGGTCACCCGCTGTTCGCACAGCTGCGCCGTCAGCTGGGCGTCCGCGGCCAGGTGCAGGTACGTGAAGAGGGTCAGATCCGGGCGGAGCCGGTGGTACTCCTCCGCCACGGGTTCCTTCACCTTCAGGACGAGTTCCGACTCCGACCAGGTCTCGTCCGCGGAGGCGGCGATGCGGGCTCCGGCGGCCGTGTAGTCCTCGTCGGTGATCGCGGAGCCGAGGCCGGCCCCGGTTTCCACGGTCACCGAGTGGCCGGACAGGATCAGTTCGTTGACGCCGGCCGGGGTGATCGCCACCCGGAACTCGTTGTTCTTGACTTCGCGGGGAACGCCGATCTGCATGGCACTGACTCCTTCGCACCTTGGGCCCGGACCGCCGTCGTACTCCCGGCTTGCACCTGGTGCGCGGGCCGCCGTGCCCCGAGCCTACTCCCGAACCGCCCGGCTGCGCAGCAGTCAGCCGGCCGAAGGGTCCTCGGCCCGGCGCAGCAGCGGGCCGACGCGGAACGGAACGAGCTCATGCATGGCCAGGGACGTGTCCGTGCGCTCCACGCCGTCGATGGCCAGCACCTGGCTGTTGATCCGGAACAGGTCCTCCGCGCTCCTCGATACCACCTGGGCGAGGATGTCCGCATTGCCGGTGACGCCGTAGGCCTCCAGTAGCTCGGGAATCAGCGCCAGCTCCGCGGTGATCTGCTCCAGTTTGCGCTGCTGCACATGGATGTGGATGAACGCCATCAGCGGGTAGCCCAAAGCGGCCGGACTGATCCGGCGCTCGAACGTCAGGAACACGTCCCCGGCCTCGAGCTGGGCAAGCCGCGCCTGCACGGTGTTGCGGGAGAGTCCCAGTTGCTGCGCGAGCGCGACGACAGTGCTGCGGGCGTCCCCCGACAGGGCCGTCAGCAACCGGATGTCAGTGCCGTCCAGGGGCCGCATAGTGCGAAACGTTAGCACGATCAAACCTGCTCCGACAGAGCATTATGCGCAGACACGGCGATGGAGATTGCGCTTGATGCCTCCTGTGAGTATCGTCACAAATACCTTCCGACAAGGGCGTCGGAAGGCCCTACGCCGGTCCGGACATCCACAAGAACACCGGGGCGGCCGGACCACGAGCGAAGGAGCGCGTGCAGCAGTGTCCCTACATGCCATGGGCCCGGTTCCACAGGAAGACCTCATCCAGCTTCTCGCGCCGGACGGCAGCCGGACCGCCGGCTCCGGCTTCGACGAATGGATCGAGGACGTCGACGGCGCGGCGCTGCAGGGCCTCTACGAGGACATGGTCGTAGTGCGCCGGCTCGACCAGGAAGCCACCGCCCTGCAGCGGCAGGGGGAGCTGGCGCTGTGGCCGCCGCTGCTCGGGCAGGAGGCGGCGCAGATCGGCTCCGGCCGCGCCCTGCGCAAGGACGACTTCGTCTTCTCCAGCTACCGCGAAAACGGCGTGGCCTACTGCCGGGGCGTGGGCTATGCGGACATGCTCCGGGTCTGGCGCGGCAACGCCCCCTCCGGCTGGGATCCGTACGCGGTCAACATGGCCACGCCGCAGGTCATCATCGGCGCGCAGACGCTGCACGCAACCGGCTATGCGATGGCCACCAAGTTCGACGGCGCCGACTCGGTGGCGGTCTCGTACTTCGGCGACGGCGCAACGAGCCAAGGGGACTCCAACGAGGCGATGGTGTTTGCCGCCAGCTTCCAGGCTCCCGTCATCTTTTTCTGCCAGAACAACCAGTGGGCCATCTCCGAGCCCGTGCGGCTGCAGGCGCAGCGGGACATTGCGGACCGTGCTCCCGGTTTCGGCATCCCGAGCGTCCGGGTGGACGGCAACGATGTGCTGGCCTGCCTTGCGGTGACCCGCCAGGCCCTGGACCGGGCCCGGGGCGGCGGCGGTCCCACGTTCATCGAGGCGGTGACCTACCGGATGGGGCCGCACACGACGGCGGATGATCCTTCGCGCTACCGGGATCCCAATGAGCTTGAGGACTGGAAGGGGCGCGATCCCATCGACCGGCTCGGCCGGCTGCTGGAAGCCGAGGGGCTCCTCGGGGCGGAGGTCTCGGAACGGGTCCGGGCGGCGGCGGACCGGGCGGCCGGCGAGCTGCGCGAGGCCTGCGTCAGCATGCCCGAGCCCGGCGAGCTCGAGGTGTTCGACAACGTCTACGCCACGCCCCACGCGGTCCTCGCCGGCCAGCGCCGGGACTACCAGCGGTACCTGGCATCCTTCGAGGCGGCTCCGGGAGGCGCGTCATGAGCACCATGACCTTCGGGCGGGCGATCAACTCCGGCCTGCGCCGCGCGATGGAGCGGGATTCGAAGGTGGTCCTCATCGGCGAGGACATCGGGATGCTGGGCGGCGTCTTCCGGATCACGGACGAGCTGCAAAAAGACTTCGGTGCCCACCGGGTCATCGATGCCCCACTGGCGGAATCCGCAATTCTGGGTACGGCCGTCGGCATGGCCTACCGCGGATACCGCCCGGTGTGCGAAATCCAGTTTGACGGGTTCATCTATCCGGCGTTCAACCAGATTGTGAGCCAGGTGGCCAAGCTGCATTACCGCACCCGGGGGAGGGTCAAGATGCCACTGACCATCCGGGTTCCGTTCGGCGGCGGAATCGGGGCGGCGGAGCATCATTCGGAATCACCGGAAGCGTACTTTCTGCACACCCCGGGCCTGCGCGTGGTCTCAGTGTCGAACCCGCAGGATGCGTTCCTCATGATCCAGCAGGCCATTGCCTGCGATGACCCGGTGCTCTTCTTCGAGCCCAAGCGCCGCTACCACACCAAGGGAGAAGTGGACGAGGAGGCCGGGCTGGACGGCTATCCGATGGAGCAGGCCAGGGTGGAGGTTTCCGGGGACGACGCAACGCTCGTCACCTACGGTCCGCTGGTGCAGGTGGCCCGGGAGGCGGCGGAAGCGGCCCGCGGGGACGGAATCTCCCTCGAGGTGATCGACCTGCGCTCGCTGTCGCCCATCGACTTCGGCACGGTGGAGGCCTCGGTGCGCAAGACCGGCCGGCTGGTCGTGGCCCATGAGGCGGCCCGGACCGGCGGCCTGGGCGCCGAACTGGCCGCTTCCATCACCGAGCGCTGCTTCTACCACCTGGAGCACGCACCGGAGCGGATCACCGGCTTCGACATCCCGTACCCGCCGGCCAAGATGGAGCAGCACCATCTCCCCAACCTGGACCGCATCCTCGACGGCGTGGACCGGGTGCTGGACCGCCGGAATTCGCTCGGCGGCGGGGAGGGATACTGATGGCGGTCCGCGTCTTCAAGCTGCCGGACCTGGGCGAGGGCCTGACCGAGTCGGAGATCGTGAGCTGGCGGGTGGCCGAGGGGGACAAGGTCGAACTCAACCAGATCCTGGGCGAGGTGGAGACGGCCAAGGCCGTCGTGGAGCTGCCCTCGCCGTTCGCCGGCGTGGTCAAGATCCTGCATGAGGCTCCCGGAACGACGGTCAACGTGGGCGAACCGATCGTCTCCTTCGAGGTGGCCGGCGAGGCGAACACCGGCCCGGCAGAGGCAGGAGAGGCACCTGGCGGACGGGCCGGGCATGGAGCGGCGGGCGAACCCGCGGCTGCGCCGGTGTCCGCCTCGGCCCGCGAGGCAGTCCTGGTCGGGTACGGCGCCCAAACCGAGGGAACCGGGAAACCGGCGCGCCGCCGTCGTACTTTCGATCCGCCGCCGCCCGGTGCAGCCCCCACAGCTCCGCCGTTTGCGGGCCCGCCCGTCCCCGCCGGCGGGACGGAGCCGGAGGTGAAGGAACGGCCGCGTTCGACGCCGCCGGTGCGCAAGCTGGCCAGGGAGCTCGGAGTCGACTTAGCGCTCGTCCGCGGCACAGGGCGGGACGGGCTGATCACGCGTGCGGACGTCGAAGGCTTCCGTGCCGGTGCCGCCATGCCGCCTGCCATGCCGCCCGCAGGGGCGCCTGCGGCTGCCGACGGGCGTTGGCTCGGCGGCGCCGCCGAGCGTGAAAGCCGCCTGCCGGTCAAGGGCGTGCGCAGGCAGATGGCCGCGGCGATGGTGGCCAGCGCCTTCACGGCTCCGCATGCCACGTCTTTCCTGACGGTCGACGCAACGGCAGGCCTGGACCTGCTGGACCGGCTCCGCGGGCAGCGCGCTTTCGCGGGAACCAAGCTGACCCCATTGACCTTGACGGCGAAGGCCCTCTGCATCGCGCTGGACCGCCACCCGCTGCTGAATGCACGATGGGACGAGGAGCACCAGGAAATCGTGCAGCAGAACTACGTCAACCTGGGCATCGCCGCCGCGACGCCGCGCGGTCTGCTGGTCCCGAACATCAAGGATGCGCAGGCCCTGGACCTGGTGGCGCTTGCCGGCGCGCTGGCGGAACTCGCCAGCCGGGCGCGCGCGGGCAGGACGGCGCCCGCCGAACTCTCCGGCGGCACCATCTCGCTGACCAACATCGGCGTTTTCGGCATCGACGCCGGCACGCCCATCCTCAACCCGGGAGAGACGGCGATCCTCGCCACCGGCGCAGTGCAGCGGCGGCCGTGGGAGTACCGCGGCGGAATTGAACTGCGCCAAGTGATGACGCTGAGCCTGTCCTTCGACCACCGGTTGGTGGACGGGGAGCAGGCGGCACGGTTCCTGTCCGATGTCGGCGCGATCATCAGCGACCCCGCCGTTCTGCTGGCGATGGTCTGATCAGACCAGCTCGAGGATCTCCTCGGTCACCACGGCTGCGCGGGCGTTGGCGAACCCCTTGGACTCGCCGACCGGCTTGAACCCGGCCTTTTCGAGCACCTTGATGGAGCCAAGGTTGTCCTTGACAGCGCGGGCACGGATCGGGCGGGCGGTGAACTCGGCCAGGAACTTCTCTACCGCCGCGGAGGTGATGCCGCGGCCCCAGTGCGACTTGGCGGTCCAGAAGCTGAGTTCCGGGTAGCCCTCGGACGGATAGGCAAGGACACTGCCGACGACCTCGCCGTCGGCAGTGACGGTGCGGACAACAATCTGCTCATCGTTGAGGATGTTCTGCCAGTGGTGGTTGAAGACGCCTCGGTCGGAAGGGTCCTTGGCGGAGAATGCGGCCATGTGGTTGGCATCCGGGTCCCGCTGGTACTCGAAGAACTTGTCCAGGTCCGCCGGCTCCACGGGGCGCAGCTCAATCATTTTGGAACCTTTCGGGTCTAGGTGGTCTCAACAGACTACTCGGCTTTCAGTGCTGCCCATGCCATTTGTTCCAGCAGGTTTCGGCGCCAGCCCTTGTCCCGCTGGCGCTTGCCCCGGTGCAGCGAGTGCGGCGTGGAGTTGATCAGTCCGAACGCGGCGTGCGCGCGCATCCGCAGCCGCGGAGTGTCCTGGGCGGGGAGCATCTGGGACAGCACGGCCACCCAAACCTCGACATACTGGCGCTGCAGGTCCCGCACATGGGCCGATTCCTCCGGCGGGAGGCTGTCCAGGTCCCGGTCGTGCACGCGGATGACGTCCGGATTGCTCAGGGCGAAGTCGACATGGAATTCGATCAGCCCGCGCAGGGCGTCCTCGGGGTCGGGGGAACTGTCGACGACGGCACGCCCGCCGTCCAGCAGGTCCTGGCTGACCCCGGTCAGCAGGGCGGACAGGACCGCGTGCTTGCTGCTGAAATGCCGGTAGACGGCCGGCCCGCTGACGCCCGCCGCAGCGCCGAGGTCTTCGATGGAGACTCCGTTGAAGCCCCGTTCGGCGAAAAGCCGGGCGGCGGCGGCCAGCAGGGCCGCGCGGCGGGAAGCCTTGGCTTGGCTGCGTCCGGTGACCCGTCCGGCGTCGGCGGCGGCGTTGACGGAC
This sequence comes from Arthrobacter mangrovi, assembly GCF_026011795.1. Taxonomy (GTDB): domain Bacteria; phylum Actinomycetota; class Actinomycetes; order Actinomycetales; family Micrococcaceae; genus Crystallibacter; species Crystallibacter mangrovi. The sequence goes on from NZ_BRVS01000003.1 coordinate 79,095, forward strand.
ACGGCATTTCCTCCTGCCAGCTGTGGTGCTGGACATTTGATGTGATGGACATTACGCTGAATTTCAGTTAATCCACACTAACCAAAACGGCTGGCCGAGGCCAGCCCCGGGCCGTTTCCGCGGCCCCCGGAGGAAGAACGGCGTCGATGTGGACTCTGCCTTCCCGGGTGGACATTACCAGCCCGGCGTTCCCGCGGACGCGGTGCCCGGGGCGCCGGCCCGGGGCGCCGGCGGCCGTTTCCGGTCCGGCGGCGGACGGGCCCGTACAGAAAGAGGCCAAGCGATGCCTGATTTCTCCCTGAGCGAGGACTACCAGGACCTGGTGGACACCGTGCACGAATTCGCCGACGAGGTGGTGGCCCCTGCCTCCGTGAAGCATGACGAGGAGCACTCGTTCCCGTACGAAATCGTGAAGCAGATGGGCGAGCTGGGACTGTTCGGCCTGCCATTCCCCGAAGAGTACGGCGGCATGGGCGGGGACTACTTCGCCCTCGCCCTCGCGCTGGAACAGCTCGGGCGGGTGGACCAGTCCGTGGCCATCACGCTTGAGGCGGGCGTCTCGCTCGGGGCCATGCCGGTCTACCGCTTCGGCACGGAGGAGCAACGCCGGCAGTGGCTGCCCATGCTCACCAGCGGCGACGCCCTCGCCGGCTTCGGGCTGACCGAACCGGAGGCAGGCTCGGACGCGGGCGGCACCAAGACCACGGCGCGGCTGGAGGAAGGCCAGTGGGTGGTGAACGGCCGCAAGGAATTCATCACCAACTCCGGGACGCGGATCAGCCGGCTGGTCACGGTCACGGCGGTCACGGGCGCCGTACAGCGGGCGGACGGGAGCGCCGGCAAGGAGATCTCCACCATCCTGGTGCCCACGGATACGCCCGGTTTCACCGCGGAGAAGGCCTACAACAAGGTCGGCTGGAACGCCTCGGACACGCACCCGCTCACCCTCGACGACGTGCGGGTGCCGGAGGCCAACCTGCTCGGGCAGCGCGGGCGCGGCTATGCCAATTTCCTCCAGATCCTGGACGAGGGACGGATTGCCATCGCCGCCCTGGCCACCGGCGCGGCGCAGGGCTGCGTGGACGAGGCGCTGACCTACGCCAAGCAGCGGCAGGCGTTCGGCCACAACATCGGCCATTACCAGGCCATCCAGTTCAAGATCGCCCGGATGCAGGCCCGCGCGCACACCGCGAGGCTGGCCTATTACGATGCGGCGGCCCGGATGCTGGCTGGCAAGCCCTTCAAAACCCAGTCCGCGATTGCCAAGATGGTGTCAGGCGAAGCAGCGATGGACAATGCCCGGGATGCCACGCAGATCTTCGGCGGCTTCGGGTTCATCAACGAATTCCGCGTGGCCCGGCACTACAGGGACTCGAAGATCCTGGAAGTCGGGGAGGGGACCACGGAGGTGCAGCTGATGCTGATTGCCCGGGGGCTGGGCCTGTAACCGAGTGGCCGGCCGAAGGCCCGAAGGAGGACTGCAGTGATCAACAAGGTTGTAGCCAGCGCCGCCGAGGCCGTGGCGGACATCCGCAACGGGGCCTCGCTGGCGGTCGGCGGGTTCGGGCTGTGCGGCATCCCCGTGGCGCTGATCCAGGCCGTGCACGACGCCGGCACCACGGACCTTGAAACCATCAGCAACAACTGCGGGGTGGACGACTGGGGCCTCGGAGTGCTGCTGAAGGACGGGCGCATCCGCCGCACCATCAGCTCCTACGTGGGCGAGAACAAGGAGTTCGCGCGGCAGTACCTGGCCGGAGAGCTGGAGGTGGTCCTCACTCCGCAGGGCACCCTCGCCGAGAAGCTGCGTGCGGGCGGCGCGGGAATTCCGGCCTTCTACACGCCGGCGGGCGTAGGCACCCAGGTCAGCGAGGGCGGGCTGCCGCAGAAGTACGACGCCGAGGGGAACGTCGCGATCGCGTCGGAGCCCAAGGAGGTGCGCAGTTTCGGCGGCGAGGACTACGTGCTCGAGGAGTCGCTGCGCCCGGATTTCGGACTGGTGCACGCCTGGCGGGGCGACCGGCTAGGGAACCTGGTCTTCCACGTGACGGCGATGAACTTCAACCCGCTCTGCGCGATGGCCGGCCGGACCACCATCGCGGAGGTGGAAGAGCTGGTGGAACCGGGGGAGCTGGATCCGCAGCAGATCCACACGCCGGGCATCTTCGTCCAGCGCGTTGTCGTCGCCGGCAATGTGGAGAAGCGGATCGAAAAGCGTACCGTCGCCGCCGCGCAGCCGGCGGGAACAGGCGGAGAGGGGAACTGACATGGCGCTCTCCCGCACCGAACTGGCGGCCCGCGCGGCCCGGGAACTGAGGAACGGGCAGTACGTGAACCTGGGTATCGGGATGCCCACGCTGATACCCAACTACATTCCCGCCGGGGTGGAGGTGGTGCTGCACTCCGAAAACGGGATTCTTGGCGTGGGACCGTATCCTGCCGACGACATGGTGGATCCGGACCTGATCAACGCAGGCAAGGAGACCGTGACCCTGAACAAGGGCGCGGCAATCTTCGACTCCGCCACCTCCTTCGGCATGATCCGGGGCGGGCATGTGGACGTGGCCGTGCTCGGAGCCATGCAGGTCGCCGAAAACGGAGACCTGGCCAACTGGATGGTCCCGGGCAAGATGGTCAAGGGCATGGGCGGCGCGATGGACCTGGTCTTCGGCGCCAAGCGGTTGATCGTCATGATGGAGCACGTGGACCGCAACGGCAGCCCCAAGATCCTGGCCGAGTGCACGCTTCCGGTGACCGGCAGGGGCTGCGTGGACCGGATCATCACGGACCTGGCGGTCATCGATGTCACGGACGGAGGCCTGGTGCTGCGCGAAGTCTCGCCCGGCGTCCCGGTGGACGAGGTGGTCGCCGCGACGGGAGCGGAGTTGAAGATCGAGGAGCACGAGGTGGACGACGTATGAACAGGACCGTCGTCCAGCGCGGCCTGTACTTCGAGGAGATCGAGGTGGGTGCGACCTATGTCCACCGGCCGGGCCGGACGGTGACCGAGACGGACAACGTGCTGTTCACCACAGCCACCATGAACACGCAGGCGCTCCACCTGGACGCGGCCTGGTCCGAAACCCAGCCATTCGGCCAGCGGCTGGTGAATTCCATGTTCACGCTGGCCACCCTGGTCGGGCAGTCGGTCACCCAACTGACCCAGGGCACGATCGTGGCGCAGCTGGGGCTGACCGACGTGACGTTCCCGCATCCGCTCTTCCACGGGGACACGCTCTACACGGAGACGGTCGTGACAGACAAGCGTCTCTCATCCTCGCGGCCAGGCCAGGGGATCGTCACGATGGCGCATACTGGGCGGAACCAGCACGGCGTCGTCGTTGCCACGGCCAGCCGAAGCTGCCTGATGTGGACGGAGGAAGGTCACCGCAACGCGCTCGAGGCAGCGGCAACGGCTCCGGGGCCGGCCGAGGGATAGGCAGCGCGGCCGGTGCGGGATACTGGAAGCTATGGAGTTCCGCGACCAGAGCCGAGACGCTGCCCCGCCGACCCGACGGAAGGTCGTGCTGCTCGGCTCCACGGGCTCCATCGGCACCCAGGCCATCGACGTCGTCGACGCCGCGCCGGAGCGTTTCGAAGTGACCGCGCTCGCCGCCGGCGGCGGACAGCTGGAGCTGGTCGCGCGGCAGGCGGTCCATACCCGCGCCCAGGCCGTGGGCATCGCTTCCGGGACGGTGGAGGAATTGTCGACGGCGATCAAGGCCGCCGCGGAGGACGCCGCGCTCGCAGGCTACGCGCCGCAGCTTTTTGCCGGCCCGGACGCGGCGGCGAGGACCGCAGCGTGGGAGGACGCCGACGTCGTGCTCAATGGCATCACCGGCTCCATCGGGCTGGCGCCCACCCTGGCCGCGCTCGAAGCCGGGCACGTGCTCGCGCTGGCGAACAAGGAGTCGCTGATTGCCGGCGGCCCGCTGGTGAAGGCCGCCGCCGGGCCGGGTCAGATCGTGCCGGTGGATTCCGAGCATTCGGCGCTGGCCCAGGCACTGCGCGCGGGGGCCGCCAGCGAGGTGGACCGGCTGATCGTGACCGCCTCCGGCGGCCCGTTCCGCGGCTTCACCCGGCGGCAGCTGGCCGGCGTAACGCCCGCGCAGGCGCTGGCCCATCCCACGTGGGACATGGGCCGCATGGTCACCACGAACTCCGCGAGCATGGTCAACAAGGCGCTCGAGGTGATCGAGGCGCATCTGCTCTTCGATGTGCCGCTGAAGCGGATCGACGTCGTGGTCCACCCGCAGTCGGTGGTGCACTCGATGGTGCAGTTCACCGACGGCTCCACCATCGCCCAGGCCTCGCCGCCGGACATGCGGCTGCCGATTGCGCTCGGCATGGGCTGGCCGGACCGTGTTCCCGGCGCCGCCGCGGCCTGCGACTGGTCGAAGGCCACGAGCTGGACGTTCGAGCCGCTGGACGAGGACGTGTTCCCGGCGGTGCGGCTGGCCAAGGAGGCCAGCGCCGCGTCGGACACGGGAATGGCCGTGTACAACGCCGCCAATGAAGAGGCCGTGCATGCCTTCCACGAGGGCCGGATCGGCTTCCCGGCCATCGTGGAAACGATCGCGGCGGTGCTGGAGCAGCACGCACCCGCCGCGGAGCTGACCGTCGAATCGGTGCTGGCCGCGGAACAGTGGGCACGGAAAACCGCACGCGAGCGTTTAGGAATGTTGTGACCGTACTTCTTTTTGTCCTCGGCGTGCTCTTCGTGGCCGTCGGCATCGCCGTGTCCATCGCGCTGCACGAGGTCGGCCACCTCGTGCCGGCCAAGCTGTTCGGCGTGCGCGTCACCCAGTACATGGTGGGCTTCGGCAAGACCCTGTTCTCCCGGCGCAAGGGGGAGACGGAGTACGGCCTCAAGGCGGTCCCCGCCGGCGGCTATGTCTCCATGATCGGCATGTATCCGCCCGCGAAGGGCGGCGACGGCAGGGTGCGCAGGTCCAGCACGGGGCTGTTCCAGCAGTTGGCGGAGGACGCCCGGACGGCCGACGCCGAGCGGCTGCAGCCGGGGGACGAGAACCGGCTCTTCTACAAGCTGCCCGTGTACAAGCGGATCATCATCATGCTCGGCGGCCCGTTCATGAACCTGCTGATCGGCGTCGTACTGCTCGGCATTGTGATGGTCGGCTTCGGCACGGCCCAGCCGAGCACCACGATCGCGCAGGTCAACAAGTGCGTGGTCCCTGCCAGCCAGCAGGCCGAGACCGGCCAGACGGACTGCCTGCCCTCCGACCCCGAGGCGCCTGCCACCGCCGCCGGCATCCGGCCGGGGGACACCGTCACCGAATTCGACGGCAAGCCGGTGACCGACTGGTACGAGCTCACCCGCTGGATCCGCGACGCCGCCGGCCAGCAGACCCCGATCGTGCTCGAACGCGGCGGACAGACCATCCGCACCACCATCACCCCGATCCTGACCGAGCGCCCCGTGCTGGGCGAGGACAACCAGCCGGTGCTGGATGCCAGCGGCGACCCGGTCGTGGAGCAGGCCGGCTTCGTCGGCATGGGTTCCACCACGGAACTGGCCCCGCAGCCCGTCACGGAGGTGCTGCCCGCGGTGGGCGAAAACCTGCAGGCGATTACCGGCGTCGTACTCCACCTCCCGCAGCGGCTGGCGGACGTCGCTGAGGCCGCGTTCAGCGATGCCCCGCGCGATCCCAACGGCCCGATGAGCGTGGTGGGCGTGGGCCGGATCGCCGGCGAAATCACGGCGATGGACGAAATCCCGATGGAGGCACGGGCGGCGTCGCTGATCGGGCTCGTCGGCTCGGTCAACCTGGCCCTGTTCGTCTTCAACCTGATCCCGCTGCTGCCGCTGGACGGCGGGCACATCGCCGGTGCCCTCTGGGAGGCCGTGCGCCGCGGCGTGGCGAGGCTCTTCCGCCGCCCCGACCCGGGCCCGGTGGACATCGCCCGGCTGCTGCCGCTGACGTACGCGGTCGCGATCCTCATGCTGGGCATGGGCGCGCTGCTGATCTACGCGGACATCGTCAAACCGGTGAACATTTTCGGCTAGCGCCCGCGGCTGCCCCCCGGACACGCCCGGGGGACCGAGGCTGCCTCTCCAATGCTTCGCGACCGGCCTAGGCTGGCAGTACTGGCGACGGCGGGGAGGAGAGCCATGGCGGACAGGCGGCCGGGGCGCGAGCCCTCGGGCGGGCACCGGCATCGTGCCCGGGTGCTGGCGGCGGCCGCGGCCGCGGCGGCGCTGGCCCTCGGCGGCTGTTCCGCGGCGGAGGTCGGTGCTTCCCCGGGCGAGTCGGCCCGGCACGAGCAGGCCCGCGTTGTCCTGAAGCCCGCGGGAGCGGCGCCCCAGCTGATTGCCGGTACCGACGCCGAGGCGGCTTTCGCGGCCAGCCGCGCCCTCTTCGAGTCCAGCCCCCTCGCGGTGCTCGCGCCGCCCGAGGACCCCGCGGCCGTCAAGCAGGCCGTCACGGAGGCGGTCAGGCTGGGCGTGCCGCTCCTGCTGGCGGCAGACGGACTGATGGCCGAGCTCGAGCGGCTGGGGGTGCGCAGCGCCAAGGTCTTCGGCACGCCCGAACCGAGCACGACGGCGGCGGCGCCGGGCGCCTCGCCCGGTGCCAGCGGGGGAGCGGCCCAAGGTCAGCGGTCCGACGGAACTTCCCGGCCCGCGGCCTCCTCGGCAGCGCCGGAGGCCGGGTGGTCCGCGCTGCTGCCCGGAATCGGACTCCTCGGACCGGACGACCCGGCGTCGCGTCCCGCCGGGGCGGGCGGAACGGCGCCCGGCTCCGTGCTGCTTGCTCCCGAAGCGGAAGAGGAGCTGCCGGCGGCGGTCGCGGTCGCGCGCGCTGCCGGTGCCCGCGTGCAGCAGGACCCGGCGGCGGACCCGCGCGAAGACCCGAAGACCATCGACTTCCTGCGGGCGGCACCGGACAACAACGTGATCGGTCTGGGTGCGGCCTTCGGGGACGCCGAGATGTTCGCCGCCCGCACCGAGGCGGCCCTCACTGCGCCGGAACTCCCCGGCGGAGGGCTACTCGCGTTCCCGAGCCGGCGCATGGTGGCGCTCTACGGCCATCCGTCCGGTGCTGCACTCGGCGCTCTGGGGGAGCAGGACGTGCAGGCGTCCATCGAGCGGGCCAAGGAACTCGCGAAGCAGTACCAGCCGTACAGCGACCAGCCGGTGCAGCCGGCCTTCGAGATCATCGCGACCGTCGCCACCGACGCGGCCGGGGCGGACGGCGACTACTCGGCGGAGTCGGATGTGTCCGAACTGCGCCGCTGGGTGGACGCGGCCGGCGAGGCGGGCGTCTACGTGGTGCTGGACCTGCAGCCGGGAACCACGGATTTCCTGACCCAGGCCAAGCGGTATGAAGAACTGCTGAAGCTGCCGCACGTCGGCCTGGCCCTGGATCCGGAGTGGCGGCTTCAGCCGGGGCAGCGGCACATGGAACAGATCGGCTCGGTGCCGGCGGCGGAGATCAACGAAGTGTCGGCCTGGCTGGCCGGCCTCATCCGCCGGAACAACCTGCCGCAGAAGGTGCTGATCCTGCACCAGTTCCAGCCGCGCATGATCAGCAACCGCGAAGACCTGGACATGTCGCACGAGGAACTCGCCGTCGTCGTCCATGCGGACGGCCACGGCACCCCGGAACAGAAGATGGACACCTGGCGTACCCTGCGGCAGGACCTGCCGCAGGGTACGTGGATGGGGTGGAAGAACTTCTACGACGAGGACATGCCCGCTTTCACGCCGGAGCGGACGTATCGCGGCGTCAGTCCGGCGCCGTGGTTCGTGTCCTACCAGTGATTAATCCGGTGGTCCCCGGGGCGGTAAGGTGTCCACCATGACTGTTTTTGCTGTGGAGTATGTCTACGCCGCCGACTCGGAAGCCGCACGCGACGAGCACCGTCCGGCACACCGCGAATGGCTTAACGGCTTCGTCGCCGCCGGCCGGCTGCTGGCCTCCGGGCCCTATGCGGATGGCGCCGGCGCCCTGCTGATCTTCACCGCCCCGGACGAGGCCGGCCTCCTGCAGGAGCTGAAGCAGGACCCGTTCAACGTGCAGAACCTGGTTTCGGCACTGAAGGTCACCGAGTGGCAGCCGGTCACGGGAGCGTTCGCCGACTACGCATGAGGTTTCCCACACGGCGCGCAATCGAAAGGCCGCGCCGCGAGGAGGATAATGAAACCTGATCAGCAACTGCCCCAAGGCTCATGGAGGATGCATTGACTTCGGTCAACCTAGGTATGCCGGCGGCGCCGCCGCCCGTTTTGGCTCCGCGGCGCAAGACCCGCCAGATCAAAGTCGGCTCGGTCGGAGTAGGGTCGGATTCGCCCGTCAGCGTCCAGTCCATGACCACCACTCCCACGACGGACATCAACGCGACGCTGCAGCAGATCGCCGAGCTCACCGCCGCGGGCTGCGACATGGTCCGTGTCGCCTGCCCGAGCGCCGACGACGCCGAGGCACTGCCCATCATCGCGAAGAAGTCCCAGATCCCGGTCATCGCGGACATCCACTTCCAGCCCAAGTACGTGTTCGCCGCGATCGACGCCGGCTGTGCGGCCGTCCGCGTGAATCCCGGCAACATCCGCAAGTTCGATGACCAGGTCAAGGAGATCGCGGAGGCGGCCAAGGCGGCCGGCACCTCCATCCGGATCGGCGTCAACGCCGGCTCGCTGGATCCCCGGCTGCTGCAGAAGTACGGCAAGGCCACTCCCGAGGCCCTCGTCGAATCCGCCGTGTGGGAGGCGTCGCTCTTCGAGGAGCACGACTTCCACGACTTCAAGATTTCCGTCAAGCACAATGACCCGGTGGTCATGGTCCGCGCCTACGAGCTGCTGGCCGAGCGCGGGGACTGGCCGCTGCACCTGGGCGTGACCGAGGCCGGGCCGGCCTTCCAGGGCACTATCAAGTCCGCCACCGCTTTCGGCGCCCTGCTGTCCAAGGGCATCGGGGATACCATCCGCGTCTCGCTGTCGGCGCCGCCGGTGGAGGAGATCAAGGTCGGCCTGCAGATCCTGCAGTCGCTGAACCTGCGCGAGCGGAAGCTCGAGATCGTCTCGTGCCCCTCCTGCGGGCGGGCCCAGGTGGACGTCTACACCTTGGCGGACGAGGTGACCGCCGGGCTGGAAGGGATGGAGGTTCCGCTGCGCGTGGCCGTCATGGGCTGCGTCGTCAACGGTCCGGGCGAAGCCCGGGAAGCGGACCTCGGCGTGGCCTCCGGCAACGGCAAGGGCCAGATCTTCGTGAAGGGCGAAGTCATCAAGACCGTGCCCGAAGACCGGATTGTTGAGACACTCATCGAAGAAGCAATGAGAATTGCCGAGGAAATGGGGGACGCCGATGGCGAAGATGCTGTCCAGGGTAGCCCCGTGGTTACCGTCAGCTAGCAGGCAGCGGGACCGCACGGCGGGCGCCGCACAGGAGGCGCCCGCCGAGGCCGGCATCCGGGTCCTGGCCGATGAGGACACGTCCGCCCTGTGGGACGTGGTCAACCGGGATCCGGTGGGCAACGTGTTCCTTGCTGCCCACCTCGAGGCCGCCAAGACCGCGGGACCGACCGGCTCGGGCGCCGAGATCCTCGGCTATTTCACCCCCGAAGGATTGACCGGGGCGTGCTGGGCCGGGGTCAACGTCGTCCCCACCGGGCTGAGCGCGGAGGAAGGCGCCCGCCTCGGCAGCTTCCTCGCCGCGGCGAACCGGCGCACTTCGTCGATCTTCGGTCCGGCCGAGGCCGTGATGGGCATCTGGTCGTCTTACCAGCAGACCGCGAGCCGGCCCTTCGACGTCCGCCCGCGGCAGCCGCTGATGGAACTGCGCGGCGAACCGGCCGTCCCCGCTTCGCCGGACGTCAGGTTTTCCGAGCCGGAGGACCTGGACGTGCTGCTGCCGGCCTGCGTCGCCATGTTCGAAGAGGAAGTCGGCTACTCGCCGATGTCCGGCGGCGGCCAGCACTACCGCCAGCGCGTGCGCAGCCTGATCGGCAAGGGGCATTCGCTCATCCAGCGCGACAGCAACGGCGAGGTGGTCTTCAAGGCCGAGCTGGGCAACGTCTCTTCCGCCGCCGTGCAGCTGCAGGGCGTGTGGATGAATCCCAAGTACCGCGGCCGGGGACTGGCCGCGCCGGCGCTGGCCGCCGTCGTCGAACTTTCCCGCAGGTTCGCACCGGTGGCGAGCCTCTACGTCAACGACTACAACCACCGGGCGATCCTGGCGTACGAGCGGGTCGGCTTCACCCAGGTCGGCACCTTCGCGACCGTGCTGTTCTGACGTCCGGGCAGCGGACGGACAGCCGGCGGCCGCCCGGTTCACGCCTGCGGGCCGAGGAACCGTAGGATGGGTAACTGATTCTTCCTCCCAGACCCAGAAACGGATTCCAAGCGTGGTCCTGCGACTTTCCACTCTGTTCCTGCGCACTTTGCGCGAAGACCCGGTTGACGCAGAGGTCGCCAGCCACAAGCTGCTGGTCCGCGCGGGCTACATCCGCCGGGCCGCTCCGGGCATCTACTCCTGGCTGCCGCTGGGCCTGAAGGTCCTGGGCAAGGTCGAGGCGATCGTGCGCGAGGAGATGAACTCGATCGGCGCGCAGGAAGTCCATTTCCCGGCGCTGCTGCCGCGCGAACCGTACGAGGCGACGAACCGCTGGACCGAGTACGGCGAGGGGCTTTTCCGGCTGAAGGACCGCAAGGACGCGGACTACCTGCTGGCGCCCACGCACGAGGAAATGTTCACGCTGCTGGTCAAGGACCTGTACTCGTCCTACAAGGACCTGCCGGTCTGCCTGTACCAGATCCAGACGAAGTACCGCGACGAGGCCCGCCCGCGGGCAGGCCTGCTGCGCGGCCGCGAATTCATCATGAAGGACTCCTACTCCTTCGACATCGACGACGCCGGACTGGACGCGAGCTATGCGGCGCACCGGGCCGCGTACCTGCGCATCTTCGACCGGCTGGGACTGGAAGTCGTCCCGGTCAAGGCGACCGCGGGCGCCATGGGCGGCTCCAAGAGCGAGGAATTCCTGCATCCGACCGACGTCGGCGAGGACACGTTCGTCCGCTCCGCCGGCGGATATGCCGCCAACGTCGAGGCGGTTACCACCGTGGTTCCGCCGGCCATCGACTTCAGCGAAGCACCCGCGGCCGAGGTCAAGGACACGCCGGACACGCCGACCATCGAGACCCTGGTGGCCGCCGCCAACCAGATCGCGCCGCGGGCCGACCGGCCGTGGACCGCCGCCGACACGCTCAAGAACGTGGTGCTGGCCGCCACGCTGCCGACCGGGGAACGCCGGATCCTGGTGATCGGCGTCCCGGGCGACCGCGCAGTCGACCTCAAGCGCGTGGAAGCCAACATCGCAGGCTTCCTGCCGGTCGGCGGCGAAGTGGGCATCGAGCCGGCCACCGAAGACGACCTGAAGAAGCACCCGGGCCTGGTCAAGGGCTACATCGGGCCGGGGGAGAGCCTCGACGCCGCGGTGCTGGGCACCGAGGGCAAGACCGGCCTGCTGTTCCTGGTGGATCCGCGCGTGGTCTCCGGAAGCAGCTGGATCACCGGCGCCAACCTCGACGGCAAGCACGTGTTCGGCCTCGTCGCCGGGCGCGACTTCGGCTGGGACGGCGTGATCGAGTCCGTCGAGGTGCGCGCGGGCGACCCCGCCCCGGACGGCTCCGGTCCGCTCGAGGCCGCGCGCGGCATCGAAATGGGGCACATCTTCCAGCTCGGCCGGAAGTACGCGGAGGCGCTCGGACTGCAGGTCCTCGACTCCAACGGCAAGCTCACCACCGTGACCATGGGCTCCTACGGTGTCGGCGTCACCCGCGCCGTGGCCGCACTGGCCGAGTCCAACCATGACGGCAGGGGGCTGGTCTGGCCACGGAACGTCGCACCGGCGGACGTGCACCTCGTGGCCACGGGCAAGGGAACGGAAATCTTCGAGGCTGCCGCCGAGCTCGCTGACGAATTCGAAGCCGCCGGCCTCGAGGTCATCTACGACGACCGGCCCAAGGTCTCCCCGGGCGTGAAGTTCGGCGACGCCGAACTGATCGGCGTGCCGACGATCGTGGTCGTCGGGCGCGGCCTGGCTGACGGCGTCGTCGAGGTGAAGGACCGCGCCACCGGCGAGGCGCAGAACATTGCCCTGGAGGACGCGGTCGCCCACGTGGCGGCGCTTGCCGGCAAGTGACCTCCGGGCTCGAAGAGCTCGAGCTGGCGACGATCCTCCTGGTGGTCGTCGCCGGTTTCGCGGCGGGCTGGGTGGATGCCGTGGTCGGCGGCGGAGGGCTGGTCCAGCTTCCCGCCCTGCTGCTGGTGCCCGGCATCAGCCCGGTCCAGGCGCTGGCCACGAACAAGATGGGCTCCATCTTCGGCACCACGACCAGCGCCGTGACGTACTACCGCCGGGCCCACCCCGACCTGAAGACGGCGCTGCCGATGGCCGGCGTGGCGCTGGCGGGCAGCTTCGGCGGCGCCATCGTCGCCACCGTGCTGCCGGCGGAGGTCTTCAAGCCGATCATCATCGCCGCCCTGGTCGTCGTTGCCGTCTTCACGGCGCTCCGACCCACCGCCGGAACCCTCACGAAGCTGCGCTACAGCGGCGTGCGGCACTTTGGCGCCGCCGCCGGGATCGGGCTCGTCATCGGCTTCTATGACGGCCTGATCGGCCCGGGAACCGGCTCGTTCCTGATCATCGCGATGGTGGCCATGCTCGGCTACAACTTCCTGGCCGCCAGCGCCAAGGCCAAGATCGTCAACATGGCGACCAACGCCGGCGCCCTGATGTTCTTCCTGCCCAGCGGCGCCCTGCTATGGGGCCTCGGCCTGGTGCTCGGGGCGGCCAATATGGCCGGCGGCTATGTCGGCGCCCGGATGGCGATCACCAAGGGCAGCCGGTTCATCCGGGTTGTGTTCCTGCTCGTCGTGGCCGCGCTGATCATCAAGCTCGGCTACGACGTGGTGCAGGAGAACATGCCGGGCCGGTAGCCGGTAGCCGGTAGCTCCGACGCCGGGCTGTCCCGTTGGCTGCGGCCCGGCGTCTGCCGCCCGGCCGCGCAGCGGCTCAGCCTTCGCCGCCGTCCTCGTCCAGCCCCGGAGTGAGCGGCGGCCGGCCTCCGGCCTCGGCGAGCCGGACAGCCGCCGCGGCAAGGTCGGCGGCCGCCGCTCCGCGGAGGGACCGGTCGAAGGCGACGGCGTCGGCCAGTGCGGAGGCCGTGTCCCGTTCGGCTGCGGCCAGAGCCTCGAGCGGCTGCGCAGCCGGATCCGCAGGGAACGGGTACGCGGCCGCGCGCTCCGGCAGCGCCAGGCAGGCCGAGGCGGCGAGGTCCTCCCACCGGCCCGCCAGCGCGCGGTGCGCCGCGTAGCGTTCCTCGGCGGCAGCGCGATCCTTTCCCGAGAGCCTGGGCAGCGCGGCCTCGTAGATGAAGATGGTGCGGTATTCGGTGACGACGACGCCGGCCACGGCCCGCGCTTCGTTGCTCCCCTGGGTGCCGGGGGAGGTGGTGTCCGCGGGCTGAGGCTCCGGGACCGGGGAAGACGAGGAGGCTCCGCCGGCAGCGGGCGTGCATTCCGCTGCGGCCGCCGAGGGAGGCGTCCACGGTGCGGGACTCCGGGTCTGAGGGAAGGCGCCGTGCAGGGCGACGGCCTGGCTGTAAACGGAGGCACCGACGGAGGCGAGCAGTCGTGCCAGCCCCGGTTCGGCAGCCTGCGAGCCGTCGAGCAGGAGCTTGTACGCGGCGGACAGCGTGTCAAGTGCCTGCTGCGGATCCGGCTCGGGTTGGCTCGCGGCCGTGCCGGATGCGATGGCGGAATGCTCGCCGCCCGCGGACGGCGCCGTCCCTGCGGAGGGCCGGGCCTCGCCCGAACCGTCCTGCGCCGCGGGGGAGCCGGACGGCCAGGTGGTGACCAGCGGGAACATCGCCGCCTGGCGGCGCAGGTCTCCGGCGAGCCGGGACGCCAGCCGCGATCCGCCGTCGTTGTTTCCTTCCTCCCGTGCGGCCAGTGCCTCGAGGCGGTCGGCGGCATCCAGCAGGCTGTCCTCCGCGTCCACGCGCAGCTGGTCCGCGGTGCTCAGGGGCGGCGGGCCTTCGTCGACCGGGGCGACCACGGTGCCCAGGCCGATGACCAGGGCGCCGGCCAGCAGCAGCAGGAGCGTGCGGCGCAGGAACCGCCCGGACTTCGCGGCGGCGGACGGTGCAGGAGACGGTTCCACAACAGTCGATGATGCCATGCCGCGCCGGGGCGGGCGTCAACGACTGTCCGGGAAAGTCGCTAGGCTAGTAGCTACAACATCATCTAGCGGGAGGCAGCAATGGCCGATCGGCCCGATCGCACCGGCGGGTTCCAGCCGGGGAATCCAACCGGCACCCATGCAGAGGCGGATCGCCTGAAGGAACTCGTAGCGCCGGCCGTGGCCGCCAAGGAGCTCTACCTGGAGGATGTCGAGGTGCGCACCGCGGGCACCCAGCGCACCGTGCACGTCGTCGTGGACCTGCCTGAGGACCGGGTGGGCGGTGTGGGACTGGACACCATCGCCGAGCTGTCGCAGGTGCTGTCGAAGATCCTGGACGAGGATCCGCACGACACCGGCGACGCGTACGATCTTGAAGTGTCATCGCCGGGTGTGAGCCGGCCGCTGACCGAACCGCGGCACTGGCGGCGGAACCTCGGCCGGCTGGTACGCGCCAAGGTGATCGACGGCGAGGACGTGACCGGGCGCCTGCTGGAGGTCCGGGAAGATGGCGTCACCCTCCGGCCGCAGCTGGCCGTCCGGAAGGGAATGAAGCCCAAGGAAGGCGAACCCGTGGAGCTGGCCTTCGGCAATATCCGCAGCGGGAAAGTGGAAATAGAATTCACCCAGCTGGACGAAGAACTGGCCGCGGCTGAGCGGCGCGGCGAACTTGAGAATGAGGAAGACTGACATGGATATCGACATGAGCGCCCTGCGGCTGCTGGAACGCGAACGCGAAATCCCCTTGGATCTGCTCATTCCAACGATCGAGCAGGCGCTGCTGGTGGCGTACCACAAGACGCCCGGCTCCATCGAGAAGGCCCGGGCCGAACTGGACCGCAAGAGCGGGCACGTGACCATCTGGGCCGCCGAGGTTGACGAGGACGGCGAGGTCGTCGGCGAGTTCGACGACACGCCCAACGGCTTCGGCCGCATCGCGGCATCGACCGCCCGGCAGATCATCCTGCAGCGCCTCCGCGACGCCGAGGATGACAACGTGCTCGGTGTTTTCCGCGGCAAGGAAGGCGAGCTGGTCTCCGGCGTCATCCAGCAGGGGCACAACCCGAACATGGTGCAGGTGGACCTGGGCACGGTCGAGGCGCTGCTCCCGCCGCCCGAGCAGGTGCCGGGGGAGAGCTATCCGCACGGCGCGCGGCTCCGGGCCTACGTCGTGGATGTCCACCGCGGCCTGAAGGGCCCGTCGATCACCCTTTCCCGCTCGCATCCGGGGCTGGTCCGCAAGCTTTTCGAACTCGAGGTTCCGGAGATCGCGGACCACAGCGTCGAGATCGTGGCGCTGGCGCGCGAGGCCGGACACCGGACCAAGATCGCCGTCAAGGCGAACGTGCCGGGCCTGAACGCCAAGGGCGCCTGCATCGGGGAGATGGGTTCGCGGGTGCGCGCGGTCATGACCGAGCTGCACGACGAAAAGATCGACATCGTGGACTTCAGCGAGGACCCGGCGACCTTCATCGGCAACGCGCTGTCGCCGTCGCGCGTCACCTCCGTCACGATCACGGATACGGACGCCCGCTCGGCCCGCGTGGTGGTGCCGGACTACCAGCTGTCGCTGGCCATCGGCAAGGAGGGCCAGAACGCCCGCCTCGCGGCCAAGCTGACCGGCTGGCGGATCGACATCGTCTCGGATGCGGTGGCCGTCCAATAGCCTCCCTGCCCGATCCGACCGGCCCGGTTCGTGGCCGGCTTGCCGAAAGCGCTAGAATGAATACGGTCCGGTCTCCCCGGAAGCCGCCGCAGCGTACCTGCATTGGCTGCCGGAAGCAGGATGACCAGCCCGGCCTGCTGCGTTTGGCCATCGCGCCGGACGGCCTTGGTGCCGTCGTCGTCGATCTCCGCCGCCGCTCGCCCGGGAGGGGTGCCTGGTTGCACCCGGATTCCGCGTGCATGGCCTTGGCTTTGAAGCGGCGTGCCTTCAACCGAGCCTTTAGGGGTAAAGTTGATAGCCGCGCCGTCGAAAGCTACTTCAGCGCGCGAACAACCGTCCAACCTGAAAGCGGGTCAGAAAACTGATGGAAACCCGATGAGTGCCAAGCGATGAGTGCCCAACGATGACTCATCTGTTGTGCACTGCTCACGGTCGTTCTCCGCAGCACCCCACGTGCGGTGCGGGAGACCGCAGCAAGAAATAGACGGTTCGTACCTGGCTCGGTGCGGACCGAGACAGGAGAAATGTGGCCAAGGTCCGCGTACACGAGCTCGCGAAAGAGCTCGGTATTACCTCTAAAGATGCAGTTGCCAAACTGCAGGAACTGGGCGAATTCGTCCGGTCCGCCTCGTCGACTATCGAGGCACCCGTAGTCAAGAAGCTTCGTGATGCCTACCCGGCCGCCGGTGCAAAGGGCGCAGCCGCGCCCGCCGGCCGGCAGGCGCCTGCCGGACGCCCGGCTCCCGGGCCCAAGCCCGGTGCCGCCCCGTCGCCGCGGCCGGGCGCCAAGCCCTCGCCGGCTCCGCAGGCCCCGGCGGCTTCCCAGCAGGCCGAACCTGCGGCACCGTCCGCTCCCTCGGTACCTGCCGAACCGCAGGCACCTGCCGCCCAGGCCGCACCGTCGGCTCCGGCTGAAGCGTCCGCTCCGGCCCCTGCCGAAACCCCGGCTGCTCCCAAGCCCGGTTCCGCCGCCCCGCGCCCCGGCGCCCCGCGGCCTTCCGGTCCGCGCCCGGGCAACAATCCGTTTGCCACGTCCCAGGGCATGCCCCGGGGCGGCCGCGACCGCGATTCCGATCGTGCTCCGCGTCCGGGCAACAACCCCTTCGCTACCTCCCAGGGCATGCCCCGGGGCGGCCGCGACGGCGCACCCCGTCCGGCTGCCGGCCAGGGTGGTCCCCGTCCCGCAGCGGGCCAGGGCGGTCCGCGTCCGGGCGCACCGCGTCCCGGCGCACCCCGTCCGGGAGCGCCCCGTCCGGGCGCACCCCGTCCCGGTGCCCCGCGGCCCGGCGGCGGTCCCGGTGGCGCGCGTCCGACGCCGGGCATGATGCCTAACCGCACCGAGCGCCCGGCACCTGCCGGCCGCTCCGGCGGTCCCGGTCGTCCGGGCGCTCCCGGCCGTCCGGGCGGTGCCCCGGGTGGCGCTCCGGCCGGCGGCGGCTTCGGCAAGGGCGGCCGCGGACGCGGCGGCACGCAGGGCGCCTTCGGCAAGGGGGGCGCCGGCCGCGGCAAGCAGCGCAAGTCGAAGCGCGCGAAGCGCCAGGAACTGGAGCAGATGAGCGCACCGTCGCTGGGCGGCGTGAGCGTTCCCCGCGGCGATGGCAACACGGTTGTCCGCCTGCGCCGCGGCTCCTCCATCACGGATTTTGCCGACAAGATCGAGGCGAACCCGGCCGCACTGGTGACCGTGCTCTTCCACCTGGGTGAGATGGCCACGGCCACCCAGTCCCTGGACGAGGCGACCTTCGAGGTCCTCGGCGCGGAGCTGGGCTACAAGATCCAGGTTGTTTCCCCCGAGGACGAGGAGCGCGAGCTGCTCGATTCGTTCGACATCGACCTCGAGGCCGAACTCGAGGCCGAGGGCGACGCGGACCTGGAGAAGCGTCCGGCGGTCGTGACCGTCATGGGCCACGTGGACCACGGTAAGACCCGCCTGCTGGACGCCATCCGGCACTCGAACGTTGTCGAGGGCGAACACGGCGGCATCACCCAGCACATCGGTGCCTACCAGATCGGTTTCGACCACGACGGCCGGCAGCGCCGGATCACCTTCATCGATACCCCGGGCCACGAGGCGTTCACCGCCATGCGTGCCCGCGGTGCGAAGGTCACCGACATCGCCATCCTGGTGGTCGCCGCGGACGACGGCGTCATGCCGCAGACCGTGGAGGCGCTCAACCACGCGCAGGCCGCCGGGGTGCCGATCGTGGTGGCCGTGAACAAGATCGATAAGGAAGGCGCGAACCCGGACAAGATCCGCGGCCAGCTGACCGAGTACGGCCTGGTACCCGAGGAGTACGGCGGCGACACGATGTTCGTCGACGTCTCGGCACGCCAGAACCTCAACATCGACGACCTGCTCTCGGCAGTCCTGCTGACCGCGGACGCGGCGCTGGACCTGCGGGCCAACCCGAACAAGGACGCCCGCGGCATCGCCATCGAAGCGAACCTGGACAAGGGCCGCGGCGCAGTCGCGACCGTGCTGGTCCAGTCCGGAACGCTGAAGGTGGGCGACACGATCGTGGCCGGCATTGCGCATGGCCGCGTGCGTGCCATGTTCGACGAGAACGGCGACCAGGTCGAGGCAGCCGCGCCGTCCCGTCCGGTGCAGGTCCTCGGCCTGTCCACGGTGCCCCGCGCCGGCGACACCTTCCTGGTGACCGACGACGAGCGCACTGCCCGCCAGATCGCCGAGAAGCGCGAAGCTGCGGACCGCAACGCCGCACTGGCCAAGCGCCGCAAGCGCATCAGCCTCGAGGACTTCGACAAGGCCGTGGCCGAGGGCAAGGTTGACACCCTCAACCTCATCCTCAAGGGCGACGTGTCCGGTGCGGTCGAAGCGCTGGAGGACTCGCTGCTCAAGATTGACGTCGGCGAAGATGTCCAGCTGCGCGTTATCCACCGCGGTGTCGGTGCGATCACGCAGAACGACGTCAACCTGGCGACCGTGGACAACGCGATCATCATCGGCTTCAACGTCAAGCCGGCCGAGCGCGTGGCCGAACTGGCCGACCGCGAAGGCGTCGACATGCGCTTCT
The DNA here is from genome assembly GCF_026011795.1 of Arthrobacter mangrovi. GTDB lineage: Bacteria > Actinomycetota > Actinomycetes > Actinomycetales > Micrococcaceae > Crystallibacter > Crystallibacter mangrovi. The sequence goes on from NZ_BRVS01000003.1 coordinate 97,998, forward strand.
ACTCGGTCATCTACGCCGCAATCGATGACATCGAACTGGCGCTGAAGGGCATGCTGAAGCCGGAGTACGAGGAAGCGCAGCTCGGCACCGCCGAGATCCGCGAGATCTTCCGCTCCTCCAAGTTCGGCAACATCGCCGGCTCGATTGTCCGCTCGGGCACGATCCGCCGTAACTCCAAGGCGCGCGTCTCCCGCGACGGCAACGTCATCGGCGAGAACCTCACCGTTGAGTCGCTCAAGCGGTTCAAGGACGATGCGACCGAGGTCCGCGAGGGCTTCGAGTGCGGTATCGGCCTGGGGTCGTTCAACGACCTCAAGGAAGGCGACATCATCGAGACCTACGAGATGCGCGAGAAGCCGCGCGTCTAGTCAGTTCTCCCGGGCGGGCGCCTGGACCGGCCGCACAGCCGGCCAGGCGTCCGCCCCTTAACCACCCGACATGAGGAGGGGACCCATGGCTGATCCAGCCCGCGCAGCCAAGCTGGCTGACCGGATCAAGGTCGTCGTAGCACAGGCGCTGGACCGCAGGGTGAAGGATCCGCGGCTCGGCTTCGTCACCATCACCGACGCCCGCGTCACCAACGACCTGCAGCACGCCACGCTGTACTACACCGTCTTCGGGGACGAGGCGCAGCAGAGCGACACACGCAAGGCCCTCGAGTCGGCCAAGGGCATCCTCCGCTCGGAGGTCGGCAAGAACATCACGGCCCGGCTGACGCCGACCCTGGAATTCGTGCCGGACGAGATCCCGGTCAACGCCAGCAACCTGGAGGAACTCCTGCGCACGGCCAAGGCCCGGGACGCCGAGGTGGCCGCCCTCGCCGAGGGCGCGAGCTTTGCCGGCGACTCCGATCCCTATCGCAAGGATGAAGAGGACGACGACGAGGAAGACTTCGCGGACGATCCCGACGAGCGCGACGGCACCCGCTGATTCCGTCGAGCTGACCTGGCCGAGGGGGCCGTGCAGCACCTGCCCCCGCCGGAGGGAGACTCCGGTACCGCCCGGAACTGTGGACCAGAGCATGCCATGCGTGCCCTCCACGGTTCCGGGCAGTCTCCTTTAACGACGGTTTTGATGACGGCGCGGGGTCCGGCACACGATGGTGCAGTAGGGTCGAGCTATTCCCGGCAACGGGAGCTGTCAACGACCGAAGCAGTGTCCTCGAAACAAGGTGGTGCCATGGACGACAAGATCGCCGAATACCTGACCCATGCCGTGGAACTGGCGGTCAGGAACGTCGACGCGCAGGGCGGCCCCTTCGGCGCCATCGTCGTCGCTGCGGACGGCAGGGTCTTCGAAGGCACCAACCGGGTCACTGCAAACAACGACCCGACCGCGCATGCCGAGGTCGTCGCCATCCGGCGCGCCTGCCAGGAGCTGGGGACGTTCAACCTGGACGGCGCCTCGCTGTACAGCAGCTGCGAGCCCTGCCCGCTCTGCCTCTCCGCCGCGTTGTGGTCCCGGCTGGACCGGGTCTATTTCGCAGCCGACCGCCACGACGCGGCGCGGGCGGGCTTCGACGACGCCGCCTTCTACGACTACATCATGGGACGGGGCCAGGAAGCGCTGATGCCGGTCTCCCAGATCACGGTCCCGACGTCCCAGGAGCCCTTCCGCAGCTGGGAACAACTGGACGCGAAGACCGAGTACTGAGACGGCGGCGTCATTCGCAGCTTCCGGACGCCCATATACTGGAAGGCGTGAATTCCGGGCCGCTCCGTTCAGGACTGATTATCGTGGACAAGCCGCAGGGGTGGACCAGCCATGACGTGGTCGGCCGCATGCGGCGGCTGGCGGGTACCCGGAAGGTGGGACACGCCGGCACGCTGGACCCGATGGCTACCGGCGTCCTGGTTGTGGGGATCAACCGCGCCACGCGGCTCCTGACCTACATCGTGGGCACCCGGAAGACCTACACCGCAACCATTCGGCTGGGCCAGTCAACGGTGACCGACGACGCCGAGGGCGACGTCACGAACGAGACCATCGCCGCTGCCGTCACCGAGGACGCGATCCGCGCCGCCGTCGCCAACCTGACCGGGGACATCGAGCAGGTGCCCAGCAGCGTCTCCGCGATCAAGGTCAACGGCCAGCGGTCCTATGCGAGGGTACGGGCCGGCGCCGAGGTGGATCTGCCCGCCAGGCCGGTCACGGTGCACCGCTTCGACATCCACGACATCCGGCGCGAACGGGGCGGCAAGCTCCTGGACATCGACGCCACAGTGGAATGCTCCTCCGGCACCTACATCCGCGCGCTGGCCAGGGACCTGGGCGATGCCTTGGGGGTTGGCGGGCACCTGACGGCGCTCCGGCGGACCCAGGTTGGTCCGTACGGGATCGACGCTGCCGCGACGTTGGAAGAGCTGGCCGAGGAGCTGCAGCTGCTGGAACTCGACGACGCGGCCCGCGCGCTCTTCCCGGCGCGCGAGTTGGAGCCGGCCGAGGCGGCCGACCTCTCTCACGGGCGCCGCATCTCCGCCAGCACCGAGGCAGGACCGGTTGCGGCGTTCGCGCCGGACGGGCGGCTCGTGGCACTGCTGGACAACAAGGGTTCCGACGCGAAGCCGCTGCTGGTGTTCGCACCGGGTAACGACGAGGCCGGGCGGTAGTGGCAGTCGACGGATTCTTCATCACCGGCGTAGTGATCTGCCTGGTGTCGGCGCTTATCTGCATCGTCGCTGCGATCATCCGGCAGCCGCCGAATGATATCACGATCCTGGCAGTGGCCGCCGTCGAACTCTTCCTGCTCGTCTACGGCGTGGCCGCGGTCTTCCGGCAGCTCGGGGGAGAGCCGGTCGCCGGGGAGGCCTGGGAGTTCTGGGGCTACTGGATCACGGCCCTCCTGGTCCCGGTCGCGGCGTTCTGGTGGTCCATGCTGGAACGAAGCCGCTGGAGCAACCTGGTCCTGGGCGCCGTCGGACTCACCATCGCCGTGATGCTGGTCCGGATGGAACAGATCTGGGACATGGCGGGGACGGCACTATGAAAGCGAAGTCAGGAACCATGAGCTCAACCAGTCCGGCCGGCCGGGAATCCGAGCAGGAACAGGCCGGCGGTGCTGTGCGCGCCGAACAGCGCGCCAGCGGCCCGGGGCGGCTGATCATCGCCGTCTACGGGATCTTCGCCGTCTCCGCCACGGCGCGGGCGGCCTACCAGATCGCCACCAAGTTCTCCGCGGCCCCCGCGGCGTACCTGCTGTCAGCGTTCGCCGCCGCCGTCTACATCCTCGCCGCCGTCGCCCTGGCCAAGAAGGGCCTGCGCTGGTTCTGGACTTCCGTGGCCGCCATCAGCGTGGAACTGCTGGGGGTGCTCGCGGTCGGCCTGCTCAGCGTGTTCGACGCCGCGCTGCTGCCGGACGACACGGTGTGGTCCGGCTTCGGCAAGGGCTACGGCTACGTCCCGCTGCTCCTGCCGCTGCTGGGGCTATGGTGGCTGTGGAGGCACCGCCCGGGCCGGCCCGGAATGCGGTAACAGTGCCGCCGTCTGCATAATGGATGAGGTCTTCCCGTCCGCGCCTGCGCGGGCCGGCAGCCGCCGCCGAAGCCGAACAACGCGAGGAGAAACTGTGCACTACTGGAAAGACCTGGCCGAAGTACCGTCCGGCTTTGGTCCCTCAGTGGTAACCCTGGGCAACTTCGACGGCGTCCACCGCGGCCACCAGCAGGTGCTCACCACCCTGGTGGAGACCGCCGCGCGGCACAGCGCCAGTGCGGTAGCCATCTCCTTCGACCCGCATCCTGCCCAGGTGCACCGGCCCGAGTCCGCCCCGCCGCAGATCATGGGCCTGGCTGACCGGGTCGCCGCGCTGGAAGAAACCGGCATCGACGGCCTGCTGATGATGACCTACACGCTGGAGCTGGCCGCCGACACGCCGGAAGAGTTCGTCCGCAAGGTGTTCGTGGAAGCGCTCGGCGCCTGCGCCGTCGTCATCGGCCACGATGTCCGCTTCGGCAAGGACAATTCGGGGGACTTGGTGACCATGCAGGAACTCGGCGAGCAGTTCGGCTTCGCAGTGGACGTCATCGAGGAGTACGGCTCGGACCAGCCGGACGCGCCGGACGTGCTGAACGGGGACCGGCGCTGCTCCTCGTCCTGGGTGCGGGAGGCACTGATCGAGGGCGACGTCGCCACCGCCGCGCAGATCCTGGGCCGCCTGCACCGGGTGCGCGGCGAAGTCGTGCACGGGGATGCCCGCGGGCGCGAGCTAGGTTTCCCGACCGCGAATCTCTCCACCGACGCGAGCGGACTGGTTCCGGCCGACGGCGTGTACGCCGGGTGGCTGATCGACCAGGCCGGGACGCGGTGGCCCGCGGCCATTTCCGTCGGCTCCAATCCGACGTTCGTCGGTGCCAGCCGCCGCGTCGAGGCCCACGTGATTGACCGGCCCGTCGAGCGGACGGCGGACTTCGACCTCTACGGCCAGCAGGTCGTGGTGGAATTCGTGCAGCGGCTCCGGGGGATGGTGGCGTACACCGGGGCGGAGGCGCTGGTGACCCAGATGCAGCTCGATGTGGCCCAGTGCCGGGCCCTGCTTTCGACAGAGTAAGTACGCGCCGGGTAGACTGGAGCGCGAATCCGGCTGCGGTCCGTGGCGGCTGGATTTTATCCGTGCCTGCCGGCCAGTCCGCTGCAGGGTTCGCGGAGCCCCCGGCAGCGAAGTGCTGATTCGGGCCTCACGGCACAACTTCTAGGAGTTACTGTGGCATTGGACGCCGCTATCAAGCAGGAAATCATCAAGGAATACGCCACCCACGAGGGCGACACGGGTTCTCCCGAGGTACAGATCGCTGTTCTGTCCCGCCGCATCTCGGACCTGACGGAACACCTGAAGATGCACAAGCATGACCACCACACCCGCCGCGGCCTGATGGCCCTGGTCGGTCGCCGCCGGCGCATGCTTGCCTACCTGCACGACACCGACATCGCCCGCTACCGTTCGCTCATTGAGCGTCTCGGCCTGCGCCGCTAGTCTGACAACGAAGGCGGCTCTCTCGGATCTGCTGAGCGCACCTGGGGGAGCCGCCTTTTGTTTGCACCACCGAAATTACATCAACAGGAGTTGACCGGCATCGTCAGCATTCGCGGTCCTCGGTAGTGACCTCCGGGAGGCAGCTGCAACGCAGCGCCGCCCCGGGCGTCTCGATCGAAGACCGGGTGTTGATCCGGCCCAAAGGCCGCAACCAGGCGCCGACCACCAAGGCCGGCAGGCAAGCCTGGCGGCGGTGCCGGTTTCCTCCGCCACCGAAAGAAACGGAGGTGGCTCTCTTGGAGGGTCCCGAAATCCAGTTCTCCGAAGCCGTTATCGACAACGGCCGCTTCGGCCAGCGCGTCGTCCGGTTCGAAACCGGCCGCCTTGCGCAGCAGGCCGCCGGCTCCGCGATGGTCTACATCGACGAAGACACCGCCCTGCTGTCGGCGACGACCGCCGGCAAGTCCCCGCGCGAAGGCTTCGACTTCTTCCCGCTGACCGTGGATGTCGAGGAGCGCATGTACGCTGCCGGCCGCATCCCCGGTTCGTTCTTCCGCCGCGAGGGGCGTCCGTCCACGGAAGCCATCCTGGCCTGCCGCCTGATGGACCGCCCGTTGCGCCCGGCCTTCGTCAAGGGCCTGCGCAACGAGGTGCAGATCGTCGTGACGGTCCTGTCCATCAACCCGGACGTGCTCTACGACGTCGTTGCCATCAACGCTTCGTCCATGTCCACCCAGCTGAGCGGCCTGCCGTTCTCCGGCCCGATCGGCGGCGTCCGCGTTGCCCTGATCGAGGACCAGTGGGTCGCTTTCCCGAAGCACTCGGAGCTCGAACGCGCCGTTTTCAGCATGGTTGTTGCCGGACGCGTGGTCTCCGATGCCAACGGCGACGACGTTGCCATCATGATGGTCGAGGCAGAGGCTACCGACAACGCCTGGAACCTGATCAAGGACGAGGGTGCCACCGCGCCGACCGAAGAGGTCGTGGCAGAGGGCCTGGAGGCTGCCAAGCCGTTCATCCGTGCCCTGTGCGAGGCCCAGTCGGACCTCGCGGCCCGTGCCGCGAAGCCGACCGTCGAGTTCCCGGTCTTCAAGGACTACGAGGATGACGCTTACGCCGCCGTCGAGTCCGCTGCCGCCGGCAAGCTGGCGGAGATCTTCTCCATCGCCGACAAGCAGGCCCGCAACGACGCCGCCGATGAATTCAAGGCCGAGGTCCTGGCACAGCTTGCCGGCTCCGAGGACTCCGCTTTCGCCGGCCGCGAGCGTGAGATCAGCGCCGCGTTCAACTCCGTTACCAAGCAGGTCGTGCGCCAGCGCATCCTGAAGGAGCAGGTCCGCATCGACGGCCGCGGCCTGACGGACATCCGCAAGCTGACCGCGGAGGTCGAGGTGCTCCCGCGGGTGCACGGTTCCGCTATCTTCGAGCGCGGCGAAACCCAGATCATGGGCGTGACCACGCTGAACATGCTCAAGATGGAACAGCAGATCGACTCGCTGTCCCCGGTCACGCACAAGCGCTACCTGCACCACTACAACTTCCCGCCGTTCTCCACGGGCGAGACCGGTCGCGTGGGTTCGCCCAAGCGCCGCGAAATCGGCCACGGCGCCCTCGCCGAGCGCGCCCTGGTTCCGGTGCTGCCCTCCCGCGAAGAGTTCCCGTACGCGATCCGCCAGGTCTCCGAGGCGCTGGGCTCCAACGGCTCCACCTCGATGGGCTCGGTCTGCGCGTCGACGCTGTCGATGCTCAACGCGGGCGTGCCGCTGAAGGCGCCGGTTGCCGGCATCGCCATGGGCCTGGTTTCCGACCAGGTCGACGGCGAGACCCGTTACGCCGCGCTGACGGACATCCTGGGTGCCGAAGACGCCTACGGCGACATGGACTTCAAGGTTGCCGGAACGTCCGAGTTCGTGACCGCCATCCAGCTCGACACCAAGCTGGACGGCATCCCCGCCTCGGTCCTCGCGGCGGCGCTGAAGCAGGCCCGCGAGGCACGGCTGCACATCCTCGGCGTAATCAACGCGGCAATCGATACCCCGGATGAGCTCTCCGAGTTCGCTCCGCGGATCATCTCCGTGAAGATCCCGGTGGACAAGATCGGCGAGGTCATCGGCCCCAAGGGCAAGATGATCAACCAGATCCAGGAAGACACCGGTGCGGACATCTCCATCGAGGACGACGGCACGGTGCTGATCGGCGCCACGGACGGCTCCTCGGCCGAGGCTGCCCGCGCGGCGGTCAACGCCATCGCCAACCCGCAGATCCCCGAGGTCGGCGAGCGGTACCTGGGCACGGTCGTGAAGACCACCACCTTCGGTGCCTTCGTCTCCCTGACTCCGGGCAAGGACGGCCTGCTGCACATCTCCGAGCTGCGCAAGCTCGCCGGCGGCAAGCGCGTGGACAACGTCGAAGACGTCGTCTCCGTGGGCCAGAAGGTCCAGGTCGAGATCACCAAGATCGACGACCGCGGCAAGCTCTCCCTGTCCCCGGTCGTGGCCGAGGAATCCGCCGAGGCAGAGGGCGGGCGCGAGCACACCGAGGAAGCTGCGGAAGGCTCCGACGACTAAATGCCTGAAGCATTTGACCGGGAACTCCCCGCTGCAGAGCAAGGCTCGGCGGCGGGGAGTTCCGCTATGCCCCTGGAAATCCGGCAAAGCAGCCAGGACAACGCCATCGTCCGCCGTTCCGTGCTGCCCGGCGGTGTCCGGGTCCTGACCGAAGCCATGCCCGGAATGCGTTCGGCAACCCTCGGGTTCTGGGTCGGCGTCGGCTCCAGGGACGAGGCCGAGGGCCACTTCGGGTCGACCCACTTCCTCGAGCATCTGCTGTTCAAGGGCACCCGGAACCGCACTGCGCTGGACATCGCCTCGGCCTTCGACGAGGTCGGCGGCGAATCCAACGCGGCCACCGCGAAGGAAAACACCTGCTACTACGCGCGGGTGCTGGACACGGACCTGCCCATGGCCATCGACGTCATCGCGGACATGGTGACGTCGGCGGTCCTCGACAAGGACGAGCTCGAGCAGGAGCGGCACGTCATCCTCGAGGAGATCGCCATGGACAATGACGATCCCTCAGACGTCTGCCACGAGAAGTTCGTGGAGGCCGTGCTGGCTGGCCACGAGCTTGGCCGGCCGATCGGCGGAAGCCCCGAAGCGATCATGGCCGTGCCGCGGCAGGCGGTCTGGGAGCACTACGAGCGGTATTACCGTCCCGACGAACTGGTGGTCACGGCTGCCGGCGGGCTGGATCATGACGAGGTGTGCGCGCTGGTCCTGCAGGCCCTGGAGCGTGCGGGCTGGGTCCTGGACCCAACTGCGCAACCGGTCGAGCGGCGCCCCACGGAACCGGCCCCGATCGACTCCATCTCCGGCATCCACGTCCACCGGCGCCCAGTCGAGCAGGTCAACATCGTGATGGGCTGCCAGTCCATCGTCGCGACGGACCCACGGCGGTTCGCCATGAGCGTGCTCAACGCAGTGCTCGGCGGCGGCATGTCTTCCCGGCTGTTCCAGGAGATCCGCGAGAAGCGGGGACTCGTCTACGCCACCTACTCCTTCGCCGGCGCCTATGCGGACGCCGGGTACTTCGGGATGTACGCGGGCTGCTCGCCGTCCAAGACCAAGCAGGTCATCGGGCTGCTAGGTGCCGAGCTGGACAAGCTCGCCGCCACGGGCATCACCGACGAGGAACTGCGCAAGGCCGTCGGACAGCTCTCGGGCGGCATCGTCCTGGCGCTCGAGGACAGCGGTTCCCGGATGTCCCGGCTTGGCCGGGCAGAACTCGTGACCGGCGAGTTCCTCGACGCCGACGAGACGCTGGCCCGCATCCAGTCCGTCACCGCGGCCGAGGTGCAGGCGCTGGCGGCCGAGCTGGCCGCCGCTCCCCGCACCATCACCGTGGTCGGGCCGTTCGACAGTCCGGCGGACTTCGGGCTCTGAGGTCCCGTTATCCTTACCCGCCGGCGAAGGGCGGGAGGATGTCGATCGTATCGGCGTCAATGAGCTTCATCGCCCGGTCGCGGGCGGCCAGTTCATTGACCAGGAAGCTGCTGCGGTTGATGACCGCGGCCAGCTCCGGCGCGCCGGAGCTGGCCGGGGCGGCATGGCGCTCAGCCAGCAGCCGCAGGAGCTCTCCGAGGGTGCTGCCGTTCGGCAGGTCGAGGGTCTCCTCGCCGGTGCCGGCTGCCGCCTGCGCGGCGCCGAAATACCTGATGATCATTTAGCCGCCTATCGCGCTCATGCTGCGGTCGGGCTGGACGTAGTCGGCGCTGTCCAGGCCCGTATGGTCCATGCCGTGCGCCCGCGGTTTGGCCCACATGGCCGCGCGCCAGCGCTCGGCGACCGCTTCGTCTCCTGCGCCGCTGCGGAGCAGGTCCCGCAGGTCTGTTTCCTCGTGCGAGAAGAGGCAGGACCGGACCTTGCCCTCGGCGGTGATCCTGGTGCGCCTGCAGTCCGCGCAGAACGGCTCCGTCACCGAGGCGATGATACCCACCGTGCCGATGACCTCCTCCGGCGAGTTCCGCCGTCGTACTTCCCAGCGTTCCGCCGGTGCGCCGTCGCGCTGCCGGGGGTCGGGGCCCAGGATGAAGGCACGCTCGAGGAGCCCGCGGATCTCGGCCGCGGTGATCATGTCCTGCCGGGTCCAGCCGTGGTCCGCGTCCAGGGGCATCTGTTCGATGAAGCGCAGTTCGTAGCCGCGCGTGACGGCCCAGTCCAGCAGGCCCGGGGCCTCCTGGTCGTTGATGCCGCGCATCAGGACGGCGTTGATCTTGATCGGCCCGAGCCCGGCGTCGCGGGCGGCGTCGATGCCGTTGAGCACGCGGTCCAGGAAGGGACGGCGGGTCAGTCGGGCGAAGGTTTCGGGGTGCAGCGAGTCCATGGATACGTTGATGCGGGTTAGCCCGGCGGCCTTGAGCCCGCGCGCTTTTTTGTCCAGGCCGAGGCCGTTGGTGGTCAGCGAGACCGGCAGGTCCGGATGGTTGGCGCGGACTGCCCCGATGATGTCTGCCAGGCCCGCGCGGACCAGGGGTTCGCCGCCGGTGAGGCGCAGTTCGCGGACGCCGAGGTGTTCGACGCCGATCCGCACCAGCCGGACGATCTCGCTGTCGGCGAGCACCTGCTCCTTCGGCAGCCAGTCGAGACCCTCCGCAGGCATACAGTACGTGCAGCGCAGGTTGCACTTGTCGGTCAGCGAGATCCGCAGGTCTGTTGCGCGGCGCCCGAACCTGTCGACAAGGCCCGGACCGGTACCCGGCGGGCGCGGTTCAGGGGACCTCCCTGGGACCCGGGGCATGCCCAACTCAACGCTCATGTATCGAGGGTACGTCAGCTGCGGCGCCGTTGCAGGGGACGACGGCGGTGCTCGTGTTGGCGGCGGATCCGGCGCCTCTGTTGCTGACGCATCTGCGGCTCTAGGATGGCTTCTGTGACGCAAATACGAGTTTCCGACGCCGCGCGTTTTCTGGGCGTCAGCGATGACACGGTTCGGCGCTGGATCGACGGGGGAACCCTGTCGGGGGCGCGCGATGCCTCCGGGCGGACCGTGGTCGAGGGAACGGAGCTGGCGGCCCTGGCGAAGAAGCAGGCAGGGCTTCCTGCGGACACGGCCGCGGCGGGGAGCTCGGCGCGCAACCGGTTCGTCGGGCTGGTCACCTCGGTTGTCATGGACAAGGTCATGGCGCAGGTGGAGCTGCAGTGCGGCCCCCACCGCGTGGTGTCGCTGATGAGCACGGAGGCGGTGCGGGAGCTCGGACTGGAACCCGGGTCGGTTGCCACCGCCGTCATCAAAGCGACGAACGTGATTGTGCAGACGCCGTCCGCCCCGGGGCAGAGGCAGCGGGCGTGAGGGCGCGGAACCTGCGGCGGCGGAGCGGCGGCTTGGTGCGGGTTGGCGGACCGGGGCGGCCCGATGGCCGGCGGCCCCGCCGCTCCCTCCGTACGGCGGTGCTGGCGGCCGCGGCCGCGGGCCCGCTGCTGCTGTCCGGCTGCGCGGACACCCCGGACCAGCCCCCCGCCGGGACATCCGGCGGCACAGTGCTGACGGTCTACGCCGCCGCGTCGCTTGCCGAGCCGTTCACCGAACTTGCCCGTTCCTTCGAGGCGGCCGAACCTGGCACCTCCGTCCGGTTGAATTTCGCGGGCTCTTCCGAGCTGGCGACGCAGATCCTCGAAGGGGCTCCCGCCGACGTCTTCGCGGCGGCGGACACGGCGACGATGCAGCGTGTGCAGGACGCGGGGGAGCTCTACGGCGGCCCCCGGGACTTCGCGTCGAATGTCCCGGCACTGGTGGTGCCGGCGGGCAACCCGGCTGGTATCGGGGGACTCCCGGATCTTGGCAACGACGGCGTTGCCGTAGTCATGTGCGCCGAGCAGGTCCCGTGCGGGGCTGCCGCGCGGCGGCTGGCCGCGGCCAACTCGGTCACCATCCGGCCGGTCAGCGAGGAGAGTTCCGTGACGGCGGTGCTGGCGAAGGTACGTGCCGGCGAGGCAGATGCCGGCCTCGTGTACCGCACCGACGCCGTACGCGCGGGCCGAGAGGTCGAGTCGATCCCGGTCGACCATGCGGACCGGGCGGCGGTGATTTACCCGATCGCTGCGACGAAGGGTGGCGGGGGGTCGGACCGCTCGGCGCTGGCCGAGGACTTCGTGCAGTACGTCGCAGGCAGGGAGGGCCGCGAGGTGCTGGCGCGGGCCGGGTTCGGGAAGCCATGACCCGCGAACTCGCCGAGGAACAACGCCCGGCCCGATTGAGGCGTGCGGGCGGCCGCCGGTCCATAGCCCTCGGCCTGCCCGGCTGGGTCTTCGCCTGCGCCGCTGCGGGCGCGCTGTTGATCGTGCTGCCGCTGCTCGCGGTGGCGCTGCGCACCAACTGGGCCGACTTCCCGGCGCTGGTCACCAGCAGCGGCGCGCTGGCCGCCCTGGGCCTAAGCCTGCGCACGGCGGCCGTGAGCACCCTGATTTGCGTCCTGCTGGGCACGCCGATGGCCCTGGTGCTGGCCCGTGCCCGGTTCCGCGGCCTGAAGCTGCTGCGGGCACTTGTGCTGGTGCCGCTGGTCCTGCCGCCCGTCGTGGGCGGTATGGCGCTGCTCTACACGTTCGGGCGCCGCGGCCTGCTGGGTGAGGCCTTCGAAGTCCTGGGAGTCCAGATCGCGTTCTCGACCACGGCGGTGGTGCTGGCGCAGACGTTCGTGGCGATGCCCTTCCTGGTGCTCAGCGTCGAGGCGGCGCTGCGCACGGCGGGTACCAGGTTCGAGGGCGTGGCCGCCACCCTGGGCGCCGCGCCGGGCATCGTCCTGCGGCGCGTGACCGTGCCCCTGCTGCTGCCGTCGCTGTTGTCCGGGACGATCCTCTGCTTTGCCCGGGCGCTGGGCGAGTTCGGAGCCACCCTGACCTTCGCCGGCAGCCTCGCCGGGGTGACCCGGACGCTGCCGCTGGAGATCTACCTGCAGCACGAGACGGACCCGGAGGCGGCCATGGCTTTGTCCATGCTGCTGATGGCGACCGCCGTCGTGATCGTGGCCCTGACCTACGGCCGTGGTACCCGAGGCCGGGACGGCCGGGCATGACCTTCACGATGGACGCCGGCCTGGCGGACCGCGGCCTGGACGTGGGACTGCGGATCGGGGACGGCGAAACGGTGGCGCTGATGGGAGCCAACGGCGCCGGCAAGTCCAGCGTGCTGGGGCTGGCTGCCGGCCTGCTGCGTGCGGACCGCGGCGAGGCCGTGCTGCAGGGGCGCAGGTTGTTCGGTCCCGGCCACTGGGTGCCGCCGCACCGGCGCTCGGTGGCCCTGCTCTCGCAGGAGGCGCTGCTGTTTCCGCAGCTCACCGTGCTGGAGAACGTGGCCTTCGGGCCGCGCAGCAGCGGCGCATCCCGGCGGGAAGCCAGGGACCACGCCCGACGCTGGCTGGCGGAGGCCGAGGCCGCCGAACTGGCGGAGCGCCGGCCGTCCGCGCTGTCCGGCGGGCAGGCACAGCGGGTGGCCATCGCCCGCGCCCTGGCCGCCGAACCGTCGCTGCTGCTCCTGGACGAACCGCTGGCCGCCCTCGACGTCGCCGTGGCGCCGGTGATCCGGCGGATGCTGCGGCGCGTGCTGGACGGCCGGCGTGCCCTCATTGTTACGCACGACATCCTGGACGCGCTGCACCTGGCAGACCGGATCGTGGTGCTGGAAGCCGGCCGAGTGGCGGAGGAAGGGACACCGCGGCAGCTGCTCGCCAGGCCGCGCAGCGGTTTCGCCGCGGGGCTGGCCGGCCTGAACCTCATCAGCGGCCGCGCCGCTGTCGGCGGACTCGGTGCGGCGGCGCAGCAACCCCCGATCCCGGCCGGAACCACGGTCTTCGGCAACCGGGCACCCGAACTGCTCGATGGCGAGCCAGCCGTCGCGGCTTTCAGCCCGGCGGCCGTCAGCGTCTTCACCGAACGTCCCCACGGCAGCCCGCGGAACGTCGTCGCAGCTGTCGTCGACGAGCTGGAACCCGCTGCCGGACATCTGGTGGTCCGCGCCGGCCGGCTGGCCGCCGAGGTCACCCCCGCCGCGGCGGCGGAGCTGGACCTTCATCCCGGGCGCCGGGTCTTTTTCGCAGTCAAGGCCAGCGAGGTGGCCGTCTACCCGGCACGCAGCGCCGCCTGACGGACCGGTCCCGGGCGGCGGAGGCGGTGCCCTAGGATGGCACCAGAGGGAAGGGAGGCGCGGTGCCAAGATCGGTAGCCGAGCACCGGAACGCGGTCACTGAGCTGCTCCGCACAGCGCTGGCAGACCTCGCGGGCGACGCGGAGACCGTGGGGCTGCTGCAAGCCATCGGCCGCCCGCTCGCCCGGGACATCACCGCGCCCGTGAGCCTGCCGCCGTTCGACAATTCGCAAATGGACGGATACGCCGTGGCCAGCTCGGCCACGCACGCCGGCACTGAATTCCCGGTCGGGGAGACCGTTGCCGCGGGCCACCCGGCCCCGCCGCTGCCGCCCGGGGCGGCCCTCCCCGTCATGACCGGGGCGATGCTGCCTCCCGGAGCGGACGCCGTCGTCCCCATTGAACAGGCCCGTCCGGACGGCTTCAGGCCGTTCCGCGCGGGACAGACCGTCACCCTGCCGGCCCGCGTCCCGGCCGGGCAGTTCGTCCGGCCGGCCGGTAGCGACATCGCCGCCGGAACCCTGGCACTGCGCCGCGGCACCCGGCTCGATGCCCCGCAGCTGGGCCTGCTGGCCGCGCTCGGCCTGGACCGGGTTCCGGTGCTGCCGCGGCCCCGCGTCCTGCTGCTCAGCACCGGAGACGAGGTGGTTCCGCCCGGTACGGTCCCTGCGCCCGGACAGATCTTCGACGCGAACAACACCCTGCTGGCCGCATCACTGGCGCAGGCCGGCGCTGACGTGGCCGGCAGCCGGATCCTCGCCGACTCGCCGGAGGCGTTCGGGGCACGGCTGCGCGAGGACCTGCGGCAGCACCGCCCGCAGTTGCTGGTCACATCCGGCGGGATCAGCAAGGGCGCCTTCGAAGTCGTCAAGCAGGCGCTGGCCGCCGAGGACGTGCGGTTCGAATCCGTCGCGATGCAGCCGGGCGGCCCGCAGGCCATCGGCACCGTGGACTCGGTCGCCTTCCTCGGCTTTCCGGGCAACCCCGTCAGCTCCCTCATCTCCTTCGAGATGTTCCTGCGGCCGGCGCTGGGCGAAGTGCTGGGCGCGCCGGCACCCCGGCCCTCGCTGCGCGTGCCGCTGGCCGAGGCCGTGGAATCCCCGGAGGGCAAGCACCAGGTCCGGCGGGGCTATTACGACGGCGCCGCGGTCAGCCTCGTGGGCGGCGCGGGCTCCCACCTGCTGCACGCGCTGGCGCAGGCGAACGCGCTGGTGCACCTGCCCGCGGACACGACCGCGGCCGCAGCCGGCGAAAACGTGGAAATATGGCTGCTATGAAGGACTCCGAAACAACTGCCGCGCTGACCCATGTCCGCGAGGACGGCTCCGCCCACATGGTGGACGTCAGCGCCAAGCCGGAAACCACGCGCGAAGCGACCGCCCAGGCCGTGCTGAGCATGCGGCCGGACGTGGTCGGGCTGCTCGTCTCCGGCGGGCTGCCCAAGGGGGACGCCCTCGCCGTGAGCAGGGTTGCCGGCATTATGGCCGCGAAGCAGACTCCCTCGCTGATCCCGCTCTGCCACCCGCTGCCCCTGAGCAAGGTCACCGTGGATTTCCATCCCGGCGAACGCGACGTGCGGATCGAGGCGACCGTGCGGACCCGCGGCGTGACCGGCGTCGAAATGGAGGCCCTCACGGCCGCCTCGGTCGCGGCCCTCAGCCTGTACGACATGATCAAGGCCGTAGACAAGCACGCCGTCATCGGGGACGTCAGGGTGCTGGCCAAGTCCGGCGGCAAGAGCGGGGACTGGTCACTGTGAGCGCGGCAGACGCTGCCGCGCCGCTGCCCGCAGTACCCGACCTCAAGGCTCCCCGCCCGGTGAACCGCTCTGCCGGCGTCGTTATCGCCTCCAATCGCGCGGCGGCCGGTTCCTACCCTGACCGCACGGGACCGGTTATCAGCCAATGGCTGCAGGAACAGGGGTTCGCCCCGCTGCCGGTCCGCGTCGTGCCTGACGGCGCCCCGGTCCGGGATGCGCTGGCCGCCTTGCTCGAGGAGGCGCCCGGCGTAATCATCACCAGCGGCGGCACGGGGATCACGGCGGACGACCTGACCCCGGAAATGACTGCGGGATTCCTCCAGAAGCAGCTTCCCGGTGTCGCCGAGGCGCTGCGCGCGGCCGGCGCGGCCAAGACGCCGCTGGCGGTGCTCAGCCGCGGGCTGGCCGGGGTCTCGGGCCGGACATTCATCGTCAATCTGCCGGGATCGGCCGGCGGCGTGCGGGACGGGCTGGAGGTCCTCGCACCGATACTAAAACACATTTGCACACAGCTTGCGGGGCAGCGCGACGCCGGGCATCCCGCCGCCCCCGCACAACAACACCGGAGGTCCTGATGGTCAGTAGCGAGGTCCTGCACGCGGAGGTCACCGCGGAGCCGCTCGACGTCGCCGTTGCGATGGCGGCAGCGGAGTCCGCCGAGTGCGGAGCCGTGGTTACGTTCAGCGGCGTGGTCCGCAACCACGACGGCGGCCAGGCGGTGGCGGCGCTGGGGTACTCGTCCCATCCGTCCGCCGGGCGGGTCATGGCCGACGTCGCCGCTGAGGTCGCGCAGAAGTACGACGGCGTGCGCATCTGGGTGGCACACCGCACCGGGGCGCTGGAGATCGGGGATGCGGCGCTGGTGGCCGCCGTCGCGTCGGCCCACCGTGCGGCGGCTTTCGCGGCCGCGGCCGAGCTGGTGGACACCGTGAAGGAACGGGTGCCGGTCTGGAAGGAACAGCGCTTCGCCGACGGCAGCACCGAATGGGTGGGCATCGGCCAGTAACGATAGGCTGGAAACCATGACTGAACAATGGGCGGTGGCCGTGCTGGGCGCCGGCGGACGGATGGGCGCGGAGGCGGTCAAAGCCGTTGACGCCGCGGAAGACATGAAGCTCGTGGCGGCCCTGGGCCGTTCGGACAGCCTGCAGGCCCTGGTGGAGGCGCGAGCGGATATCGTCGTCGACCTCACCACGCCGGACAGCACCGAGGAGAACGTGCGTTTTGCCGTCGAGCACGGCATGCACGCCGTCGTCGGCACCACCGGGTGGGACGAGGCCAAGCGCCGGTCCTTGGCCGCGCTGCTGGAGGAGACCCCGCAGACCGGCGTGCTGATTGCACCGAATTTCGCCCTCGGTTCCGTGCTGGCCTCGGCGTTCGCGGCGAAGGCCTCCCGCTACTTCGAGTCGGTCGAGATCATCGAACTGCACCATCCGGACAAGGTGGACGCGCCGTCGGGCACGGCCGTCCGGACCGCGCAGCTGGTGTCGGCAGCCCGCGCGCAGGCCGGCGTGCCGGCCAGCCCGGACGCCACCACCAAGTCGCTGGAAGGGGCCCGGGGTGCGGATGTCGACGGCGTCAAGGTGCACAGCGTCCGGCTCCGCGGCCTGGTCGCGCACCAGGAAGTGCTGCTGGGCGGGCCGGGCGAGCAGTTGACCATCCGGCACGATTCCTTCGACCGCGCCTCCTTCATGCCGGGGGTCCTGCTCGGTGTCCGCCAGGTGGCGGCTCATCCGGGCCTGACCTACGGGCTGGACGGCTACCTTGACCTCAATGACTGAGCCGGCAGGCGGAACGGAGCACACCGTCTCCTGGTATGCGCGGCACGGGGAGAAGATCTGGGTCTCCGTCATCATCCTGCTGCTGCTGGCCTACATGTCGCTGACCGTGCACCGGGCGTGGCTGCTTCTGCAGGACCCGCAGCTCATCGCCAAGGCGATCGGCGCCGCCCTGCTGATCCTCCCGCTCGTCGGCGCCTGGGCACTGATCCGGGAAGTGCTCTTCGGGGCCAGGATGTCCCGGCTGGCGAAGGTGCTGGAGGCCGAAGGAGGGCTGCCGCCGGACAACCTGCCGCGCACCCCGGGCGGGCGGATCGTGCAGGAAGCGGCGGACGCAGAGTTCGAGAAGTACAAGGCGGAGGCGGAGGCTGCGCCGGAAGACTGGCGCAGCTGGTTCCGGCTTTCCTGCGCCTACGATGCCGCCCGGGACCGCAAGCGCGCCCGCGAATCGATGCGGCACGCGATCTCGCTCAGCCGGCAGGGCTGATCCGGCCCTCGGCCGCAGGAGAATCCGGCCGAAAGGCCTAGCGGAGCTGGCGGTTGCCGCGCAGGGAATTCCGGGTCAGGCGCGAGGCGGAGGACGTTACCAGCTCCAGGGGCCCCCGGAGGGACAAGACACTGAATGCCATGCCGACCGACAGCGCGACGATGACCTGGCCCCAGTAGAGCACGTGGTCGGACGGGGCTGCGGCTCCGTCCGGCACGATGCTCATGACCCACACGTGCGCGGCGTACAGCGAGAGCGTCATCGCCCCCGCGCCCGAGAGCGGCAGCAGCAGCCTCGGCCTGCGGCTGGTCAGCAGCAGGCAGACGGCCAGGACCGCCGCCGCCGTGCCGGAGGTATGCAGCAGGTCGAAGGTGGTGCCCGAGTGCGGCCCCGCCACCCCGAGCCACCACCAGGAGTCGTCCATGTCGACCCAGCCGAGGTTGACCTGGTAGATCAGCCCGAAGTCCGGCCGCTCCGCTGCTTCCGTGGATGCCAGCCCCGCGAAGCCGCCGAGCTGCCCCATCACGAAGGCGGAACCGGCCTTGCCCAGGGCGGCGGCCGCCAGCCCGCCGGCCAGCAGCCACAACTGCACTACCGTCCTGCGGATCTCGAGCCGGCCGATGACGAGTCCGACCAGGATGTAGCCGAGCCACTGCAGCACCGGATAGAACCCGGTGACGAAGATGTCGGCCAGGAACGTCACTGGCGTGAAGAGGTCCAGCACATTCGGATTGTGCCCCAGGCTTGAAGGCTCCAGCGCAGCCCCAAGTCCGCCGCGCACCAGGTAGGCGGCGACAGGGGAGAGCACCAGCCAGCCCGCGGCCCATGCGGCCAGTACCGGCAGCCTCAGCTGCAGGAACGGCAGGGCGCACAAGAAGAGCACGGCGTAGTGCACCAGGATGACGGCGATGTTGACCTCCAGCGTGCCGAGCATCAGGCCGACGGCGGCGATCAGCGCGGCCCGCACCGCGATGCCCCCGCGGTCGGCGAGCAGGGCGCGCCCGTGGTGCGGTTTGCTGCCGCCGGAGAGCAGGGCGAGCCCTACGCCGGCCAGCACCGCGAACAACGCGGACGAACGGCCGGAGAGCACCAGCCCGGTGAAGTTCGGCTGCGGATCCGCCCCCTGCGTCCAGAGGGGGTAGATGTGGGTGGCCATCATGCCCAGCAGCGCCAAGCCGCGCGCCGCGTCGATGCCGGCGAGGCGGCGGCCGGTCTGTGTGGATGCCATGGTCCGATAATCTCACAGCAGTCCCGCCGGGCTGCTCCGGCGGAGGCACCTCGTCGACGGCTGCCGGCAGGCGCATGATCCGCGTCGTCGTGACGCGAAACTCCCGGCCGCCGTTGCTGGAAACGCAGGCCGGCACGGTAACGTTTCCTGTATGTCTGAGTCCACTGCCCGCGAATACACTTTCGGAACCCTTGTGACCGCCATGGTTACCCCCTTCACCGAGGACGGTGAGGTGGACTACCGCAAGGCCGGGGAACTCGCGGAAAAGCTTGTCGACGACGGCTGCGACGGCCTGGTCGTCACCGGCACCACGGGGGAGACCTCCACCCTGACGGACGAAGAGAACCTGGGCATGTTCAAGACGGTCCAGGAGGCCGTCGGCGGCCGCGCGAAGGTCATCGCCGGCTCCACCACCAACGACACACGGCACTCCGTGCGGCTCTCCAAGCAGGCGGCGGACCTGGGCGTGGACGGGCTGCTGGTCACCGCGCCGTACTACAACAAGCCGAGCCAGGCCGGCGTGCGCGCCCACGTCGAAGCCGTCGCGGACGCCACGGACCTTCCCGTCATGGTCTACGACATTCCGGGCCGGGCCGGGATCGCGATCGCAACCGAGACCCTCTACCGGCTCGCGGAGCACCCGCGGATCGTGGCCCTGAAGGACGCCAAGGCGGACTACCAGGAGACCACCCGGGTGCTGGCCAACACTGACCTGGACGTCTACTCCGGCGACGACGGACTAACCCTGCCGCTGATGGCGGCCGGTGCCGTCGGCGTCGTGTCCGTGACCGCGCACGTGGCCACCGCCAAGTACCGGGCGCTCGTCGACGCCATGCTGGCCGGCGACCTCGCCACCGCACGCCGCCTGCACTTCGAACTGGACCCCGTGCAGCGCGCGGTGATGTCCCACATCCAGGGCGCCGTCGCGGCCAAACTGATCCTCAAGTGGCAGTCCGTACTGTCCAACTCGGTGGTCCGCCTGCCCCTGGTGGAGCCGACCGATGCCGAGATCGCACCGATCCGCGCAGACCTCGAAGAGGCCGGCTGGAACCTGGAGGCCTGACCAACAGCATGAGCGAATCCACAATTTCACAGCTGCGCACCCCGCCGGAGCTCGCCGACGGCACCCTGCGGATCGTCCCGCTGGGGGGCCTCGGAGAGATCGGCCGGAACATGGCCGTGTTCGAAATCGATTCGAAGCTGCTGATTGTGGATTGCGGGGTCCTGTTCCCCGAGGAATACCAGCCCGGCGTCGACCTCATCCTGCCGGACTTCTCCTACATCGAGGACCGGCTCGATGACATCGTCGGAGTGGTGCTGACGCATGGCCACGAGGACCACATCGGCGCCGTGCCCTACCTGCTGCGGCTGCGCGAGGACCTGCCGCTGATCGGCTCGCAGCTGACGCTGGCGCTGGTCGAGGCGAAGCTCGCCGAGCACCGGATCAGGCCGTACACGATCACGGTTACCGAAGGCCAGGTCGAGCAGTTCGGCCCGTTCGGGTGCGAATTCGTTGCGGTCAACCACTCGATTCCGGACGCGCTGGCCGTGTTCATCCGGACAGCGGCCGGCAACGTGCTGCACACCGGCGACTTCAAGATGGACCAGCTGCCGCTCGACGGCCGCATCACGGACCTGCGCGCGTTCGCCCGGCTGGGCGAAGAGGGCGTCGACCTGTTCATGGCGGACTCCACCAACGCCGACGTCCCGGGCTTCACCACCGCGGAGAAGGAGATCGGGCCGGTCCTGGAGAGGCTCTTCGGCCAGGTCGAGAAGCGCATCATCGTTGCTTCCTTCTCCTCGCACATCCACCGCGTGCAGCAAGTGCTCGACGCCGCGGCCGCCCACAACCGGCATGTCGCCTTCGTGGGCCGGTCGATGGTCCGGAACATGGCGATCGCGGAGAAGCTGGGCTACCTGAACGTTCCCGCCGGCACGATCGTGGACCTGAAGAACGTCGAGGAACTGCCGGACGACCGGGTGGTCCTGATGTCCACGGGCTCGCAGGGGGAACCCATGGCGGCGCTGTCCCGGATGGCCAACGGGGACCACCGGATCCAGGTCGGCGCGGGGGACACGGTCATCCTCGCCTCATCGCTGATCCCCGGCAACGAGAACGCCGTGTTCCGGGTGATCAACGGGCTGCTCAAGCTCGGGGCGGACGTCATCCACAAGGGCAATGCCAAGGTCCACGTCTCCGGCCACGCGGCCGCCGGCGAGCTGCTGTACTGCTACAACATCCTGAAGCCGCGCAACGCCATGCCGGTCCACGGCGAGACCCGGCACCTGATCGCCAACGGCAAGCTGGCCCGGGCCACCGGAATCCCGGCGGAGAACGTGCTGCTCGGGGACGACGGCACGGTCGTGGACCTTGCGGACGGCAGGGCAAGGATCGTCGGCCAGATCGAGTGCGGCTTCGTCTACGTGGACGGCTCCAGCGTCGGCGAGATCACCGACGCGGACCTCAAAGACCGGCGGATCCTGGGCGAAGAGGGATTCATCTCGGTGATCTGCGTGGTCAACCGGAGCACCGGAAAGATCGTGTCCGGTCCGGAAATCCACGCCCGCGGGTTCGCCGAGGACGACTCGGTCTTCGACAACATCAAGCCGCAGATCATTGCCTCGCTCGAGGAAGCCGTTGTCAGCAGCAAGGACCACACCACGTACCAGCTGCAGCAGGTGGTCCGGCGGGTCATCGGCAGCTGGGTCAACAAGCGGCACCGGCGCCGGCCGATGATCGTCCCGGTGGTGCTGGAAGCCTGAGCGCTGCGGCGGGGCGTGATCCGGCTGACACCCATGCCCTGACCGGTAGGTCAATCCCGACGCCGGACGGCCTCGGCAGGTAGTCTTGCCGGTATGGCGACTCGAACTTCCCCTGCCAAAAAAGGCACCCAGCAGTCGCGCGGCAAGACCTCGGGCAGTACTGCGCGCTCATCGTCCGGGCGTTCCACCGCCAAGACCAAGGCAATCGAGCTGCCGGCCGAGGACCCGCTGCCGCTGCCGCTGCGGATGGTCCGGGGCGCGTGGATGGGCGTAGCCCATCTCGTGGCTGCCGGCGTGCGTAAGCTCGGCCCGAACGTGCTTCCCGACAAGGAACTCCGCCGCGACGGCACGGGCTTCTTCATGCTGCTGCTGGCGGTCTTGATCGCCGCCGTCGAATGGTGGGCGCTCAAGGGCGGTTTCGCCGACGTAGTCCATGCTGTCTTCGGGGGCACCTTCGGCTGGATGGCCCTGCTGCTGCCGATGTTCCTCCTGGTCTTCTCGGTCCGGCTGATGCGCAGCCCGGAGGATGTCGCCGGCAACAACCGCATCGCCATCGGGCTGACCCTGATGACGCTGTCGGGCACCGGCCTTGCCCACGTCATCGGCGGCCGGCCCGCACTCTCGGACGGCCTGGACGCGCTGTGGGCCGCCGGGGGGATGGTGGGTTTCCTCATCTCCTCGCCGCTGGCGACCATCACCTGGATCCTTCCCGTCGCCGTCTACTCGCTGCTGGCCTTCGTTAGCCTCCTGATCGTCACGGCGACCCCCTTCCGGCATATCCCGGCCCGGCTGCGCGCCGTCTACGAGAAGCTGATGGGACAGGAGCCGGCGGACCGGCCCCAGCGCGGGGACGAGCATGACCAGAGCTACCTGTACGGCGAGGAGCCCGGGCGGCCCAAGCAGAAGAAGCAGCGCAAACGCGTGTTCGCGCGCGGGAAGCCGGCCGAGGCCGAAGAGAAGGGGGATTACGACGACGGGGGCTTCTACGGGGACGAAGCGTTCGAAACGCCGGTAATCGATGACGGGCCGGAGACCGGCCCGGTGCCGACCGTCCCGGCGACACCCAAGGTGCCGCCCGGAGTCCGGCGCCCCACGCAGTCCGAACTGGCGGCAGAACAGCTCAAGCGGGAGCAAGGCCTGCTGCCGGAGGGCGCCACCGAAGCCCTTCCGGTACTGCCGCAGGCGGCGCCCGCCGTGCCGCCGGTGCCTGCCAACCCGGTGCAGCCGCAGCCTCCCACGACCCCGATTCCGCAGCGCACGGAGCAGCTGCAGCTCTCGGGCGACGTGACCTACACGCTGCCGCCGTCGGACTTCCTTCCGCCCGGACCGCCGTCGAAGGAACGGTCCGAGGCGAACGACGCCGTCGTCAATGCCCTGACCGAAACCCTGGACCAGTTCAAGGTGGACGCGAAGGTGACCGGCTTCTCCCGAGGCCCGACGGTCACCCGCTACGAGATCGAGCTTTCCCCGGGAACCAAGGTCGAGCGCGTCACCGCGCTCTCCAAGAACATCTCCTACGCCGTCGCCAGCTCGGACGTGCGCATCCTCAGCCCCATCCCGGGCAAGTCGGCGATCGGCATCGAGATCCCGAACACGGACCGGGAGACCGTCTCGCTCGGAGACGTGCTGCGCTCGAACAACGCGCGCAAGACGGAGCACCCGATGGTCATGGGCGTCGGCAAGGACGTCGAGGGCGGCTTTGTTGTGGCCAACCTGGCCAAGATGCCGCACATGCTGGTCGCCGGTGCCACCGGTGCCGGTAAGTCCTCGTTCGTGAACTCGATGATCACTTCGATCCTGATGCGTGCGACGCCGGACGAGGTGCGCATGGTGATGGTGGACCCCAAACGCGTGGAACTCACCGCCTATGAAGGCGTCCCGCACCTGATCACGCCGATCATCACGAGCCCGAAGAAGGCGGCCGAAGCCCTGCAATGGGTGGTCCGCGAGATGGACACCCGCTACGACGACCTGGCGAACTTCGGCTACAAGCACATCGACGACTTCAACAAAGCCGTGCGGAACGGCAAGGTGGTCCCGCCGGAGGGCTCGCAGCGCGTCATCAAGCCCTATCCGTACCTGCTGGTGATCGTGGACGAGCTCGCGGACCTGATGATGGTCGCCCCGCGGGACGTCGAAGACTCGATCGTGCGCATCACCCAGCTGGCTCGCGCCGCCGGCATCCACCTGGTACTGGCGACCCAGCGCCCCTCGGTGGACGTGGTCACGGGCCTGATCAAGGCCAACGTTCCGTCCCGCATGGCGTTCGCCACGTCGTCCGTCACCGACTCGCGCGTCGTGCTGGACCAGCCCGGCGCCGAGAAGCTGATCGGGCAGGGCGACGCGCTCTTCCTGCCGATGGGCGCCTCCAAGCCGATGCGTGTCCAGGGCGCGTGGGTCTCGGAGTCCGAGATCCACGAAGTCGTGGAGCACGTCAAGAGCCAGCTGAAGGCCGACTACCGCGAGGACGTCGCCGTCGAGGCGCCGAAGAAGCAGATCGATGACGACATCGGGGACGACCTCGACGTGCTGCTCCAGGCCACGGAGCTCGTGGTCACGACGCAGTTCGGCTCGACCTCCATGCTCCAGCGCAAGCTGCGCGTCGGCTTCGCCAAGGCGGGCCGGCTGATGGACCTGCTGGAGTCCAGGGGAGTGGTGGGCCCCTCCGAGGGCTCGAAGGCGCGCGACGTGCTGGTCCAGCCGGATGACCTGGCCGCCACGCTGGCCGCCATCCGGGGCGACGGGCCGCCCCCGGCGGACCCGGCCGCCTCGGCGGCGGCCGATCCGCGCACCGCCGCCCTGGCGGACAACGCCAACGCCAACCACGGCTTTGACGGTCCCCGGGACCTCGTGGCCGAGGACCTGGATGCCCGCCCGCAGGCGGTGGACTATTACGACGACGACGGCGAGTCGGGTGGCGAGGACGCCTGGAGCCTCACTGGACGTTAGCGGGTTAGGTAGTGTGGGGACGTGACTGATTCGCCTGCCAGCCCGGTACCGACCCTCAATATCGCCAACGTCCTCACCACCATCCGGATCGTGCTGGTGCCGTTCTTCATCTGGTTCATGCTGGCTGATAACGGCAATGACGGCCTCCTGCGCTGGCTCGCCGTCCTCGTTTTCGCGGTCGCCATCTACACGGACAAGCTCGACGGGGACCTGGCCCGGAGCCGCGGGCTGATCACCAACTTCGGCAAGATTGCCGATCCGATCGCGGACAAACTGCTGATCGGCTCGGCGCTGATCCTGCTCTCCGTCCTGGGCGAGCTTCCGTGGTGGATCACGGTGGTGATCCTCGTCCGCGAAATCGGCATCACCCTGCTGCGTTTCGTCGTCATCAGGTACGGCGTCATGCCGGCCTCGCGCGGGGGAAAGCTCAAGACTGTGCTCCAGACACTGGCGATTTTCCTTTACCTGCTGCCCCTGGGGACGTGGCTGGGGGACTGGGCCGTCGTCGTCGCCAATATCGTGATGCTCGTCGCGGTCGCGGTCACGGTCGTTACCGGTGCCGACTATGTGATCAAGGCCCTGCGCCTGCGTGCGGCCGGACGGAGGAACTGAGTCGTGGACCGGCACAACCTTGCCGAGCAGGTCATCCTGGCGGCGGTGGCGAAGGGCCTGACCATCTCGTCGGCTGAATCGCTCACGGCGGGCATGGTGTCGGCAGCGCTGGCGGCCGTCCCCGGTGCTTCCGGTGCCCTCCAAGGAGCAGTGGTCTCCTACCAGAACCGCGTGAAGTCCGGCCTGCTCGGTGTGGACGCCTCGCTACTGGAGCGCAACGGGGCCGTCGATCCGCAGGTGGCGCGCGAGATGGCCGAGGGAGTGCGCCGCCGCCTGGAGGCGGATATCGCTGTGGCCACGACCGGTGCCGCCGGGCCCGAACCGCACGGCGGCAAACCCGTAGGCACGGTCTTCGTCGGCGTCGCCACCGCCGCGGGATCCCGCGCCGAGGCCTTCTCCTTTGCAGGTGGCCGGGCAGAAATCCGGGAGCAGGCAACGGATGCCGCCCTGTCCGCGCTGCTGGAGGCCGTCGAATCGGCCGCCGCCTCGGCGGACTAACACCGGTTCGATGGTGCGCACCGGCTCCGGGCGAGGAGGCCGGGGAACAAATTAATGTTCCAGATAGTTATCCAAGGTGGCAGCAACTTCCAAGGTTGTTGCCATAAGCTTTAGAAAACGCGGTAGAACCCGCGTACACAGAGGGAGTAAGGCGATACAAATGGTCAAGCAACCCGTATCCGTGAACGGGGTTGTCCGTTGGCGTGATGTGGGTCTGTCCGACGAGACGCAACGGGAAAAGAAGGAGCGCAAGATGGTAGTGCTACGCCACGAAATCGGCGACGTCCTGCGTGACGTACGCCAGCGTCAGGGCCGCACCCTGCGTGAAGTTTCACACAGCGCTCGTGTTTCCCTTGGATACCTGAGTGAAGTTGAGCGCGGCCAGAAGGAGGCCTCCTCGGAGCTGCTGTCCTCCATCTGCTCGGCTCTGGACGTACCGCTGTCCCTGATGCTGCGCGAGGTCAGTGACCGGGTTGCGGAGGCTGAAGGCGTTGTCATTCCGGACACCGTCCCGCAGGAGCTTTCGCGTGAATTCGTTGCCGAGATTCCGGACGAGCTGCCTGAAGACCTCAGCAGGGGGCTCGCCTCGGCACGCTCCTGAGGCCATCCGGCCGTAGGCCGGGAAAAGCCGGGCACCTTATGCCCGGCTTTTCCGCGCTCCGGCACCGGGATCCTTTAGCTCTTCACATGCCTGTGCCCGTGCTTGGGCCTGCCGCCCCGGGCTACCGGCTCCGCCGCGGCGGGCCCGCGCTCGGCACCGGCGCTGTTTCGGTCCGGCCGGACTAGGAGCGGTTCAGCCGGTCCAGGAGCCCGGCCAGGGAATTGAGGTCCTTGACGGACCAATCCTCGAGCCGGGAGACGAAGGCGGACCTCCTGGCTGCCTGTGCCGATTTCAGTTTCTGCAGGCCCAGTTCCGTCAGCGAAATGGACTGGGCGCGGCCGTCCGAGGGATCGGTTTCCTTGCTGACCAGGCCGAGCTGCTCCAGCATGGCCACCTGGCGGCTGACCGAGGGCTTGCCGACGCCGATGCTGGCTGCCAGGTCGGTCAAGCGCATCGACTGCTCGCGCTGGAGCACTGTCAGCAGTCCGTAGGCGGCCGGTTCCATGTCGGGATGCACTTCGCGCGCCACGCGGTGGGAGTTGGCGCGTGCGCGGCGCCAGAGCATGCTCAGCTGCTGCTCGAGCGAGTCGATGGCGCTCTCGAAGTCCTCATCCTGCCGCGCGGAATCCTGTCCGGTCATGACGCTATTGTAGTGAGCCGCCGGCGACTGCGGCCGGACGGCGGCCGTGAGAAGATATCAGCGTGCGACTTAGTGATTTCTGGCGGCTCATGGACGAGGAATTCGGCTCCGGCTATTCGAGGGTCCTGGCCTCGGACCTGGTCCTCACTATGCTCGGTGGCCGTACCGCCGCCGAGGCCCTCTCGGCCGGCGTCCCGCCGAAAACCGTCTGGCTAGCCGTCTGCGAGATGCAGGAAGTTCCACCCGCGCGGCGCCTGGGCCGCGACATCAAGCCATCGCGCTGAAAAGCAGACACGCCCGACAATATTCGCAGATATGTTCGAATCTGGATCCCGGGGCGGCTATGCTCCTACACAGCGCCGGGAACCGGCGCCGCATCGAGGAATTGTCCACAGCCGCACGGCGGCTGGCCATTCTGTCGGAGCGGGGCGATACGGTCGAAGCGAGCGAAGAACACGGCCCTCAGGGCCAGAAGAAACCGAGGTGAATAATGGCCGCAGCACCGGACCGCGAGAAGGCTTTGGAAGCAGCACTCGCGCAGATCGACAAGCAGTTCGGCAAGGGCTCCGTGATGCGTCTCGGCGACGAGACACGTGCCCCGATCGAAACGATTTCCACCAGCTCCATCGCCCTTGACGTCGCGCTCGGCATCGGAGGCCTGCCGCGGGGCCGCGTTGTCGAGATCTACGGTCCTGAGTCGTCGGGTAAGACCACCGTGGCGCTGCACGCTGTCGCAAACGCCCAGCGCAACGGTGGCATCGCTGCCTTCATTGACGCCGAGCACGCGCTGGATCCCGAGTACGCCAAGAAGCTGGGCGTGGACACGGATGCCTTGCTGGTGTCCCAGCCGGACACCGGCGAGCAGGCCCTCGAAATCATGGACATGCTCATCGGCTCGGGCTCGCTGGACATCATCGTGATCGACTCGGTGGCTGCCCTGGTGCCGCGGGCCGAGATCGAAGGCGAAATGGGTGACAGCCACGTCGGCCTCCAGGCCCGCCTGATGAGCCAGGCCCTCCGGAAGATCACCGGCCGCCTGAGCCAAAGCAAAACGACGGCGATCTTCATCAACCAGCTCCGCGAGAAGATCGGTGTCTTCTTCGGCAGCCCGGAAACGACCACCGGCGGCAAGGCCTTGAAGTTCTATGCCTCGGTCCGCATCGACGTGCGCCGGATTGAGACCCTCAAAGAAGGTTCCAACCCGATCGGCAACCGCACCCGCGCCAAGATCGTCAAGAACAAGATGGCTCCGCCCTTCAAGCAGGCCGAGTTCGACATCATGTACGGCCAGGGCATCTCCCGCGAATCCGGCCTGATCGACATGGGCGTCGAACACGGCATCTGCAAGAAGTCCGGCGCCTGGTTCACGTATGACGGCGACCAGCTGGGCCAGGGCAAGGAGAATTCCAGGAAGTTCCTGAGGGACAATCCGGACCTGGCGGACGAGATCGAGCGGCGCATCCGGCTGAAGCTCGGCATCGACAAGCCGGACGAGGGATCCGAAGGGGCGGCCAAGGAACCGAAGCTCAAGGCCGTGGACGGCCTCTGAGCCGCGTGCAGGGCCGAGGCCGCCGGGGAGGACAGGAGCCGACTCCCGACTCCCCGGCAGATCTGACCCCCGAGGCCGACCCCGGCGACGTCGCGCGGTCCATCATCCTCAGGCAATTGACCATGGGGCCGCGGAGCCGCCGGCAACTGGCTGACAAACTGGCCGAACGGAACGTCCCGGCAGAGGTTGCCGTGGCTGTCCTGGATCGCTTCGAGGACCTCCAGTTGATCGACGATGCCGAGTTCGCCCGGATGTGGGTCCGGAGCCGGTTCCAGACCAAATCCCTGGCGCGCGGGGCACTGAAGCGCGAACTGGCGGACAAGGGCATCGCGCCGGAGCTGGCCGAGGAAGCACTTGAGCAGCTCAGCCCGGACGACGAGCTGGACAGCGCCCGGGACCTTGTCCGCCGGAAGATCCGGCCTGACTGGGACTTGGGCGAGCGGCAGGTCAGGGACAAGCACACGCGGCGGCTGGCATCCATGCTGGCCAGGAAGGGCTACCCTCCCGCCGTCGCCTTCAGGGTCGTCTCCGAGGAACTGGACGCCCTGCAGGAAGACTGAGGGCCCGCGGACAGCGATGGCTTTCGACCGCGCGCCGAGTGTAGTCCTCCCGGCCGGCGGGCAGGCCGTCGCTGTGCCGCCACCATGGATTGTGGCGGCCGGCGGGGAAGGTCTTACCCTTAAGAAGTGAGCGTGACCTTCCCTGCCCCCGATCCGGTTGTTTCGAGTGCCGAACGGCGCACCTATCAGGTGCGCACCTTCGGCTGCCAGATGAACGTGCACGATTCCGAGCGCCTGGCCGGGCTTCTGGAAAACGCCGGCTTGGTCGAGGCGACGGACGGGCAGGCTGATGTCGTCGTCTTCAACACGTGTGCGGTGCGGGAAAACGCCGACAACAAGCTGTACGGCAACCTGGGACAGCTGGCGCCGGTGAAGGAGCGCCGTCCCGGCATGCAGATTGCGGTGGGCGGCTGCCTGGCGCAGAAGGACCGCGAAACCATCCTGCGGAAAGCACCGTGGGTCGACGTCGTCTTCGGCACCCACAACGTGGGCTCGCTGCCCGCACTTCTTGAGCGCGCGCGCCACAACAACGAAGCGCAGCTGGAGATCCTCGAGTCGCTCGATGTCTTTCCCTCCACTCTGCCCACCAAGCGCGACGCCGTGTATTCGGGCTGGGTATCCATCTCCGTCGGCTGCAACAACACCTGCACCTTCTGCATCGTCCCGTCGCTTCGGGGCAAGGAGCGGGACCGGCGACCGGGGGACATCCTGGCCGAGGTCCAGGCCCTGGTGGACGACGGCGCCATTGAAGTGACCCTTCTGGGCCAGAACGTGAACTCGTACGGTGTGGAATTCGGCGACCGGGGAGCCTTCGCAAAACTGCTCCGCGCATGCGGGAACATCGCCGGCCTTGAGCGCGTCCGCTTCACGAGCCCGCACCCGGCGGCCTTTACCGACGATGTCATCGAGGCGATGGCCGAAACGCCCAACGTCATGCCCCAACTCCACATGCCGCTGCAGTCCGGCTCGGACAAAGTCCTCAAGGATATGCGCCGCTCCTACCGGTCCGGAAAGTTCCTGGGCATCCTGGACAAGGTCCGCGATCGCATTCCGCACGCCGCCATTTCCACCGACATCATCGTGGGCTTCCCGGGCGAGACGGAGGAGGATTTCCAGGCAACGCTCGACGTCGTCGAACAGTCCCGGTTCGCCACGGCATTCACGTTCCAGTACTCCAAGCGGCCGGGCACCCCGGCCGCGGACCTGCCGGAACAGCTGCCCAAGTCCGTGGTGCAGGAGCGGTACGAGCGGCTGATCGCCCTGCAGGACCGCATCTCCGCGGAGGAAAACGCCAAGCAGGTCGGCACGCAGGTCGAGGTGCTGGTTACCGCCCAGCAGGGGCGCAAGGCCAGCGAGACACACCGGCTCTCGGGGCGTTCCAGGGACCAGCGGCTGGTCCATTTTTCGGTGCCGGACGGAGCGGCAGCGCCGCGCCCCGGGGACCTGGTCACCGTGACGGTGACCGAGGCCGCGCCTTTCCACCTGATCGCCGATCCGTTGCCGGCAGACTACTCGGTGCGCCGTTCGCGCGCGGGGGACGCGTGGGACCGGTCGCAGGCCGACTCCTGCGCCGTGCCGGCGGAGGGCGCGACGGCGGGCGGCAAGGCGGTTTCGCTGGGCATGCCGGCACTGCCCGTGCGCAACTGACGCTCCCCGGATGGTGAGCGAACCGGAGCGCATGCCGCCTGTCATCGCCGTGGTCGGTCCCACCGGATCGGGCAAGTCGGACCTGGCGGTCGCACTCGCGCAGCGTATCGACGGCGAAGTCGTGAACGCGGATGCCATGCAGTTCTACCGCGGGATGGACATCGGTACCGCCAAGATCACGCCGGTCGAGCGGCAGGGCGTGCCGCACCATCTGCTGGACATCCTCGACGTCCGCGATGAAGCCAGCGTTTCGACCTTCCAGGAGGAGGCCCGCGAGGTGATCGCCGACATCCACCGGCGCGGCCGGCGGGCGATCCTGGCCGGTGGATCAGGCCTCTATGTTCGGGCGGCCCTCGACGTCATCGAATTTCCCGGCACCGATCCGGTCCTCCGGTCCGGGCTGGAATCGGAACTGGCCGCCGGGGGACTGGCCGCTCTGCGGAGCCGGCTGGAAAAAGTCGACCCGGTGTCTGCCGGCCGCCTGGGCGACGCCCGCAGGGTAGTGCGCGCCCTCGAAGTGTACGAGCTGACGCAGCGGCCCTTCAGTTCCTTCATGCCGGAGCGCCGCTACTGGCAGCCGGCCCTCCAGTTGGGGCTCACGGTCGATCGGGAGGAGCTCAAGGAACGGCTGGCGCTCCGGGTGCACCGGATGGTGGACAGAGGCCTGTTGGACGAGGTCCGCCGGCTCGACCAAGAGGGCCTGCGGGAGGGTCGAACAGCGTCCAAAGCGCTCGGCTACTCGCAGTTCCTCCGGGTCCTCGATGCCGAGCTGACCGTCGACGAGGCTATCGGGGAGACCATCGTGGCCACTCGGAAGTTCGCCCGCCGGCAGCAGACCTGGTTCCGGGCGGATCCCCGGATTGCATGGCTCGACTGGAAGGACCCGGCGCTGGTGGACGCCGCATTTGCACTCGTCGATAAGCTTGGACAGTGACCGAATCTTCCTCTGCTGTCCTGCGTTCCCTGACCGGCCTGGCCTTTTCCAAGGGGCATGGCACCGGCAACGACTTCGTGCTGGTCGCCGACCCCAACGGTGAACACCAGATCAACTCTGCTGCCGTTTCGGTGCTGTGCGACCGCCACCAGGGCATCGGCGGCGACGGCCTCATCCGCGCAGTCCGCTCCGAGCATCTTCCGGAGGGGCGGGAACTGCTTGAAGCGGTTCCCGAAGCCGAGTGGTTCATGGACTACCGCAACGGGGACGGATCGGTCTCGGAAATGTGCGGCAACGGTGTGCGCGTCTTCGTGCATTTCCTGCTTGACCAGGGCCTGGCCGACCTCGCGGAGGGCAAGTCCTTGTCCATCGGCACGCGTGCAGGCGTCAAGGTCATTACCCGCTCGGAAGACGGCTACGCCGTGGATATGGGCCCGTGGGAGTTCATCTATCCGGACCAGGCCGCCGCAAAGGCCACGGACTCCGTCGTCAACGCCGCGGGCCTCGAGGTGCCCCGGCCCGCCTTGAGCATCAGCATGGGCAACCCGCACACCGTGGTCGCGCTGGCCGAGCTCGCCGAACTCGCCGCCACCGGTCTGTACGAGGCGCCGGAGGTCGAGCCCAAACCGGTCAACGGAACCAACGTCGAATTCGTGGTGCCGGCTGAACCTCTGGTCCACAATGGCGCCGGTCACATCACCATGCGCGTGCACGAACGCGGCGTAGGAGAGACACAGTCCTGCGGAACCGGCGCCTGCGCGGCCGCCGTCGCCATCCGCTACTGGGCCGGAGCGGGTGCACCGGACGATTGGCGCATCAACGTTCCCGGCGGCACCGTGAACGTACGTTTCTTTGTCGCCGATGACGGGCGCGAGCATGTCGAACTGAGCGGGCCCGCCACCCTCGTGGCCCGGGGAGTTATTGCGTAGCAGCCGCTCGGCGGATCCGCAGGATCCGGAAGGCCTTGGCGGTGCTTTCGCGGCTGACCCGGAACCAGGCCGGCAGTTCGGCCGCGAGCCAGCGCTGCAGGGAGTCCGAACCGAGATTCTTCTGCACCACCAGCCAGGCGCTGCCCCCAGGCGCCAGGCGGGGGAGCCACAGCATCAGCAGGTCGTGCAGCTCACTCTTGCCGATCCGGATCGGCGGATTCGACCAGATGGCGTCGAAGCGCAGCTCAGGGTCCACCTCCTCGGGCAGGCAGGCCCGCACGTTCTCCAGCCCCAGTGCTTGTGCATTGTCGTTGGTCAATGCGATGCAGCGGGTATTGACGTCGACCGCCGTCACCGCGGCAGCAGGTGACTTCAGGCCCAGGGTCAGCGCGATCGGGCCCCAGCCGCAGCCGATATCCAGCAGATTGCCGGTCGGCGGCGGGGCGGGGACCTCGGCCAGCAGCACAGCCGTCCCTTTGTCGATTCCCTCGGGGCTGAAGATGCCGTTCGACGTCGTGAGGTGCCGGACCTGACCGTCGAGTTCGACGGTCAGCGGCTTACGTATTTCCGGCTTGCCTGGCTCGGGGCTGAAGTAATGATCGGTGGCCATAATCCGCCAGACTAGTGCGCCCTCGGCGGAATTTGTATCTAGGCCTGCCTAAGCCGCACGCATGGCCTGTTATGCTGGACGGCATGGCGAACAAGTGACTGCGGTCGTCTAGGCCGGCTTCGGCCCGCACCAGACGCCGCTCCCGTTGAGCCCGGCTCCGGGACCGGTAGGCACCACTACCGAGAACCAACCTGTCATTCCCGCGCGTCCCTTTGGCTGCGACTGCGCCTGCACCTCATTGCGCCCTCCGCGCATCGTTCGCTGCATGGCTCCGGATCACCGCCTGGGGGACCGCCTTCCCGGCCAGGAGGACCCATGACCCGACAACAACCACCGCAGGCAAACCACCCCCGCGCAGCAGCGGAGGACTACCATAGATCTACAGACCTTCCGAAGGAGAGCATGACCAACAGCAGCGCCGGCCAGCCGGCAGAGGAACCGGAACTGACCCCGGAGGAAATCCAGGCCGTCATCGACCGGATCCTGGCCAAGGACTCCGCAGCCCGCACCAAGACCGGCAGCGGTTTCCGGGGCAAGGCGCAGGCCATCTCCACCCTGGACGAAGAGCATTCGGAGTTCGACGGCGAGCAGCAGGACCTTCAGGAGCGGCGCGCCTTGCGGCGTGTGGCCGGTCTGTCGACGGAACTGGAAGACGTCACCGAGGTCGAGTACCGCCAGCTCCGGCTGGAGCGGGTGGTCCTGGCCGGCCTGTGGACCGAGGGGACGGCCGCGGACGCGGACAACTCCCTGCGCGAATTGGCCGCACTGGCTGAAACCGCGGGTTCGGAAGTTCTCGACGGCGTCGTCCAGCGACGGCTCAAGCCTGACCCCGGAACGTTCCTGGGATCGGGCAAGGCGCAGGAGCTGCGGGACATTGTCATGTCGACGGGCGCTGACACGGTGATTGTCGACAGTGAACTATCGCCCTCGCAGCGGCGCGGTCTTGAAGACATCGTCAAGGTCAAGGTGATTGACCGCACCGCGCTGATCCTCGACATTTTTGCGCAGCATGCCAAAAGCCGCGAGGGCAAGGCCCAGGTCGAGCTCGCACAGCTGGAATACCTGCTGCCGCGCCTGCGTGGCTGGGGCGAGAGCATGTCCCGCCAGGCCGGCGGCCGCGTCGGCGCTGCCGGCGGTGGCATTGGTTCCCGTGGCCCCGGCGAAACCAAGATCGAGCTGGACCGGCGGCGCATCCGCACGCGCATGGCCAAACTGCGGCGCGAGATCGCGGGCATGAAGCCGGCGCGGGAGACCAAACGCGCCAACCGCAAGCGCAACGCCGTGCCGTCGGTCGCGATTGTCGGCTACACCAACGCCGGCAAGTCCTCGCTGCTCAACCGGCTGACCAACGCCGGCGTCCTCGTGGAGAACGCGCTGTTCGCGACCCTCGACCCCACGGTCCGCAAGGCCGAAACCTCGGACGGGCTCGGCTACACGCTGGCGGATACGGTCGGATTCGTCCGTTCGCTGCCCACGCAGCTTGTGGAAGCCTTCCGGTCGACCCTTGAGGAAGCAGCTGACGCGGACCTGATCCTGCACGTCGTGGACGCTTCCCATCCCGATCCCGAAGGCCAGATCGCGGCGGTCCGCGAGGTGCTGACGGAAGTGGATGCGCGGAAAATTCCCGAAATCATCGTGCTCAACAAGGCTGACGCCGCTGATCCGTTCGTCATCGAACGGCTGCGGCAGCGGGAACCGCGGCATGTCGTGGTCTCGGCCCGGACCGGGCAGGGCATCCCCGAACTGCTGCAGGCCATCAGCGACGGCATTCCCCGGCCCGCCGTCAAGCTCGAGCTCCTGATTCCCTACGACAGGGGCGACGTCGTCAGCCGGCTGCACAGCCCTGATGCAGAGATCCTGTCGATGAACCACGGCGAAGCGGGTACCGAGCTCGAAGTCATGGTCCGGGAGGGCCTGGCGGCCGAACTCGAGGCCTTCATCCGGCGTGGCTGAGGAACAGGCGGAGGCCCTGCGCCTGCTCGACGTTGCAGTGCAGGCGATGGGCGGCCAGGACCGCCAGGGCCAGCATGAAATGGCCGGCCGCGTGGACGCGGCCTTTCGGCGGCGCGAACACCTGCTGGTCCAGGCGGGCACGGGAACCGGCAAGTCCCTGGCTTACCTGATCCCGCTGATCGTGCACGCCCTGGAGAGCGAGAAGCCGGCGATCGTCGCGACCGCCACGCTCGCTCTGCAGTCCCAGATCGTCAAGCGGGACCTGCCGCGGCTGCTGGAAGCCATCGCCGATGAGCTGCCGCGGCCGGTCGACGCAGCCTTGCTCAAAGGCCGCAACAACTACCTCTGCCTGCACAAGATCGACGGCGGATTCCCTGCGGACGATGCTCCGGAGGCGCTCTTCGACCTCGCCGAAGAGACCGTTCCGCATCCGGCGCCGGCCCCCGGGCCGACCACTGCGCTGGGACAGGAAATCAAGCGGCTGCGGGCCTGGGCGGAGGAGACCGAAACGGGGGACCGGGACGAAATTGTCCCCGGAGTCAGCGACCGGGCCTGGCGGCAGGTCTCCGTGAGCGCCATGGAGTGCCTCGGCGCCCAGCGCTGTCCGGTTGCGGCGGAGTGCTTCAGTGAGCGCGCCCGCACGCATGCGGCCGAGGCGGACGTGGTGATCACCAACCATGCGATGCTGGCCATCAACGCGTTCGAAGGGCTGGCCGTCCTGCCGGACTACGACTTCGTCGTTATTGACGAGGCCCATGAGCTGCAGGACCGCGTGACCGGAGCGGTTTCGGGCCAACTCTCGGCAGTCATGATCACGGCTGCCGCCTCCAGCGCCCGCAAGCACACGGCGATCAGCGTCGACGCGCTGAACACTGCGGCCAAAAGCTTCGAAGCCGCGTTCGACTCGGTCCCCTCCGGACTCATGGCGGCGGGCCTCCGGCCCGAGCAGGAGCTGGCCCTGACCCAGCTGCGCGAGGCCGCTCGTACGGCACTGTCCGACTCCAAGCCCGATGGCTCCGGGGCAGTGGACGGCGGCCGGCAGATGGCAAGGTCGCGGCTTGCAGCCATCCTTGAGCTGTGCGACCGGGTAGTGTCCACCGCCCACAGCCGGGAGGTCCTGTGGATCACCCGTCCGAGCAGCTTTACGCCGGGCAGCGGCTACGGACCTCCGGACGAAACCCTGCCGCCGATGCTCAACGTGGCGCCGCTGTCGGTGGCTTCCCGGCTGCGCGAGGGGCTGTTCGAGGGCCACACCGTCGTCCTCACGTCCGCGACGCTCGCCATCGGCAACGCGTTCGACGCGGTGGCCGGCTCGCTGGGCCTGCTGGGCGAAGGAGCGCCGGAGTACAGCAGCGCCGACGTCGGGAGCCCGTTCAACTACCCGAAGCAGGGCGTGCTGTATGTGGCCTCCCACCTGCCCAAGCCGGGCCGGGGAACAAGCTCCGAACAATTGGATGAGCTCGAAGCGTTGCTGCGCGCCTCCAACGGTGGCGCTCTCGGGCTGTTCTCGTCGCGGCGGGCCGCAGAGGAGGCCGCTGCCGCGATGCGCGAGCGGCTGCCCTTCACGATCCTTTGCCAGGGCGAGTCGTCCATGGCCGCGCTGGTCCGGCAATTCTCGAGCGAACCGAATACCTGCCTGTTCGGGACGATGACGCTGTGGCAGGGGGTCGACGTGCCGGGAGAGGCCTGCCGCCTGGTGGTCATCGACAGGATCCCCTTCCCCCGGCCGGACGATCCGCTGATGACCGCCCGTACACGGGCAGTGTCGCAGGCGGGCGGAAACGGTTTCATGACCATTTCGGCCACGCACGCCGCCGTCCGGCTCGCGCAAGGCGCCGGACGGCTCATTCGTGCCGCGGGGGACCGGGGCATGGTGGCCGTGCTCGATTCGAGACTGGCCAATGCCCGCTACGGCGGCTTCCTCAGGGGGGCGCTGCCGCCGTTCTGGTCCACGAAGGACCGGGCGACGGCGCTCCAGATCCTGCAGCGCCTGGCGGGCTGAGGACCCGCCGACAGGGGGCTAGAGGGCGCGCATCACCGAGACGACCTTGCCCATGATCGTCGCATTGTCGCCGAGGATCGGTTCATACTGGGTGTTCTGCGGGAGCAGCCAGGTGTGGCCGTCCCGCTGCCGGAAGGTCTTGACGGTGGCCTCGTCGTCCAGCAGCGCGGCGACGATCTCGCCGTTGACGGCGCTCGGCTGGCGGCGGACGACGACCCAGTCCCCGTCGCAGATGGCCGCATCGATCATGGAGTCCCCGGAGACCTTGAGCATGAAGAGCTCACCGTGTCCCACGAGCTGCCGGGGCAGGGGCATGACGTCCTCGACGACCTGGTCAGCCAGGATGGGGCCGCCCGCGGCGATCCTGCCGACCAGCGGAACGATCGCAGTGTCGGAAGCCGTAGCCAGTTCGGACACCGACAGGCCGCCGGTGCTGCGGAGCTTCTCCGGTTCGGCCACGCCTTCGATCTCTACCGCACCTGTCCCGAGCGTCAGCGGCGTCAGGACCTCCATGGCCCTGGGCCGCTTGGGATCGCGGCGGATATAACCGAGCTTCTCGAGCTGCGCGAGCTGGTGCGTCACGCTGGAGAGGCTGGCGAGCCCGACCGTGTCGCCGATCTCGCGCATCGACGGCGGGTAGCCCTTGGCGCTGATGGAACGCTGGATGCTTTCGAGGATCTTCTTCTGGCGCGGCGTCAGGCTCTTGGGGGACGCGGCCGGCCGCTTGCGTGCGGTTCCCGTGCCGGCGGTACCTGAAGTAGCTGCACTCTTCCTCGACATGAACTGGCCCCGGTTCTCTATCCGGCCATCCGGGCTAGCCGGCGGCCGGTCCAATGTTGTCAGTGGCAGGTGATGCACTCAAGCATGGCCGCCATTTCTTCAAGCCTAGGGCAGCCATTGCACGATCTCAAACATTTATTCGATCGCGTCTCGACAACATTCGATCGCAGGTGCTACAACTGGAATCCGACAGTTCGAATATGCGTTCGAAAAAATTGGTTCATACGCACGCGGAACGGGAAGGTACCCCTCATGTCTGCTCAGCTCGCCCCGCACGCTTTGTCCGGCACGACGCCCGCGCTGCGGCTTACCCGCCGCGGCCGCCTGGTGCTCATCGGATTGCCCCTGATGCTTGGCGCGGCCGTCCTGCTGACCCTGATCGGCTTCTTCACGGCACCGGCCCTGGCGAGCTCGGGGCCCGGCCTCGGCCCCGGCCGCACGGTGGCGGTTGCCGTCGGCCCCGGCCAGACACTCTGGGATGTGGCCGTGCTGGCAGCGCCGGACCGCCACCCGCATGATGTCATTGCCGAGATCCAGCAGCTGAACAACCTGCCGGACTCCGTCGTCCGTGCCGGGCAGCGGCTGTTCGTCCCGCTGGGTGATGAGGAACTGTAATAAGAGCCGCTCCGGCAGGCCCGATTCCTGCCCCGGGCCCGCCGGAGCTTAAGCTGGTCAGGTGAACGACCAGCTGGATCTACTCAACCGACTGCCCCTGCGTGACAATTTGCGCGGCCTGGCTCCATACGGAGCTCCGCAACTCGACGTTCCCGTGCTCCTCAACGTCAACGAGAATACGCATGGACTGCCCCAGGAGGTTGCGGACGCGATTGCGGCGCGCGTCAAGTCGGCGGTGGCGGGCCTGAACCGTTACCCGGACCGTGAGTTCACGGAGCTGCGGGAGGCACTGGCCAAGTACCTCGGGCATGGGCTTTCCGCCGGGAACATGTGGGCCGCCAACGGATCCAATGAGGTGCTGCAGCAGATCCTGCAGGCCTTCGGTGGCCCGGGCCGGCGGCTGCTGAGTTTTCCACCGACTTACTCGATGTATCCCCTCCTGGCCAGCGGCACGGACACGGAGTACGTCACTGCCCGCCGCGGTGCCGACTTCGGGCTGACTGCCGACCAGGCAGCCAAGGCTGTCCGCGATACCGCCGCCAACATCGTCGTCCTGTGTTCGCCGAACAATCCGACCGGAACCGCGCTCGGTCTCGATGTCGTCGAAGCTGTCTACGAAGCAGGCGAAGCGAGCCAGGCGATCATCATCGTCGATGAGGCGTATGCGGAATTTGCCCATGTCGGGACGGACAGTGCACTGACACTGCTGCCG
The DNA here is from genome assembly GCF_026011795.1 of Arthrobacter mangrovi. Taxonomy (GTDB): domain Bacteria; phylum Actinomycetota; class Actinomycetes; order Actinomycetales; family Micrococcaceae; genus Crystallibacter; species Crystallibacter mangrovi. Next base: position 137,207 of record NZ_BRVS01000003.1, read on the forward strand.
GGCAGGGAACGGCTGATCGTTTCGCGGACGATGAGCAAGGCCTTCGCCCTCGCCGGCGCCCGCGTGGGCTATCTTGCGGCAGCTCCCCAGATTACGGATGCCCTCCGGCTGGTGCGGCTCCCTTACCACCTCTCGGCCGTCACCCAGGCGACGGCGTTGGCGGCTCTCGACCATGCCGACGCACTGCTTGCCAATGTCGAAGAGATCAAGAGCCAGCGGGACCGCATCGTCAACGAGCTGACGTCGCTCGGCCTGCAGCCGGCCCCGTCGGACTCGAACTTCGTTTTCTTTGGAGGTTTGAAGGACCCGCACAAGGTCTGGCAGGGGTTGCTGGATGCCGGCGTGCTGATCCGCGATGTCGGCATCGCCGGACACCTGCGGGTCACCGCCGGCACCGAGGCCGAGACCACCGCCTTCCTGGACCGGCTGCGGGAACTGCTCTGAGCTTCGGTCTTCTAGACTGATAGGTGCGGGTTCCCTGCGGACCCGCAATGACCACTTTTGCCACAAAGGAATTCCATGACCGCGGATATCGCCACCACTGCACGCACAGCACGCCTCGAACGCACCACCAGCGAGTCGTCGGTGCTGGTTGAGCTGAACCTGGACGGCACGGGTCAGTCCGATATCAGCACCACCGTCCCGTTCTACGACCATATGCTCACGGCCCTCTCGAAGCACTCGCTGATCGACCTGACCGTGAAGGCCTCGGGGGACACGCACATCGACGCCCACCACACCGTCGAGGACGTCGCCATCACGCTCGGCGAAGTCCTGAAGAGCGCGCTGGGCAACAAGGCCGGGATCCGGCGTTTCGGCGAAGCCACCGTCCCGCTGGACGAGGCCATCGCCAATGCCGTGGTCGACATCTCGGGCCGACCCTACCTCGTCCACGACGGTGAACCGGCCGGCCAGGAATACCACCTGATCGGCGGGCACTTCACCGGTTCGCTGACCCGCCACGTCTTCGAGGCGATCACGCTGCACGCGCAGATCTGCCTGCACATGCGGGTGCTCGGCGGCCGGGACCCGCACCACATCGTGGAGGCACAGTTCAAGGCCTTCGCCCGCGCCCTGCGCGCCGCCGTGGAGCCGGATCCGCGCGTCGAGGGCATTCCGTCGACCAAGGGAGCGCTCTGATCATGGGGCCAAAGGTGACCGTACTGGACTACGGGTCGGGCAACATCCGGTCGGCGGTCCGGGCGCTCGAGCATGTCGGCGCCGAGGTGACCCTCAGCCACGATTCGAAGGCAGTCCTCGAAGCCGACGGCCTGGTCGTGCCCGGTGTCGGGGCCTTTGCCACCGTAATGGAGGGCCTCAAGTCCGTCGACGCCATCCGCTGGATCGGCAGGCGCGTCGCCGGCAGCCGGCCGGTCCTGGGGATCTGCGTCGGACTGCAGGTGATGTTCGAGGCCGGCGTCGAGCACGGCGTGAGGACCGAAGGCATCGGTGAATGGCCGGGCACCGTCGAGCGACTGGCCGCCGAGGTCGTCCCGCACATGGGGTGGAACACCGTCCAGCCTCCTGAAGGCAGCCAGTTGTTTGCCGGGATCGAAGACGAGCGGTTCTACTTCGTGCATTCCTACGGCGTCCAGCGCTGGGACTTCGATGTGAACCAGCCGGCCATGACTCCTCCCATGGTCACGTGGTCCGATCACGGCGGTCCCTTCATTGCCGCCGTCGAGAACGGTCCGCTGAGCGCGACCCAGTTCCACCCCGAGAAGTCCGGGGACGCGGGCGCCGCCCTGCTGCAAAACTGGCTTCGGACCTTGGGCTGACCCGCGCATGTGGAGTGTTGTCCTGATGGGCCTGGCCGGCCTCCTGGCCGGCGGCGCCATTGCCTTCCGCGGCCAGCAGGCGCCGAAATGGCTGATCATCAGCTTCTGGTTCCTGGCGGCTATGGCACTGGTGGCCGCATACCTGCTTACCCTCGGCCCGGCCGAGTAATTCCTTCGATTAGTTCAGAAAGCGGATTCCCCTATGACGACGCAAGATGCCCCGATTCTCGAACTGCTGCCCGCCGTGGACGTCGCCGACGGCCAGGCCGTGCGGCTCGTGCAGGGCGAGGCCGGCAGCGAGACAAGCTACGGTGATCCGCTGGACGCGGCCCTGGCCTGGCAGAACGACGGCGCCGAGTGGGTCCATCTGGTGGACCTCGACGCGGCCTTCGGGCGGGGCTCCAATATCGAGCTGCTGCAACGCGTGGTGCGGGAACTGAACATCAAGGTTGAACTGTCTGGCGGCATCCGTGACGACGCATCGCTGGACCGTGCGCTGGAGCTGGGTGCTGCCCGGGTCAACCTCGGGACCGCAGCGCTGGAGAACCCGGAGTGGACGGCCAAGGCGATCGAACGCTACGGCGACGCCATTGCCGTCGGACTCGATGTTCGGGGCACCACCCTGGCCGCCCGCGGCTGGACCAAGGAGGGCGGCGACCTCTGGGACGTACTCGCCCGTCTGGAAGACGCCGGCTGCGCACGCTACGTCGTCACTGACGTGACCAAGGACGGCACGCTCCAGGGCCCCAACCTCGACCTGCTCAAGGAGGTCGCCTCCCGCACGGCCAAGCCGGTCGTTGCCTCCGGCGGCATCTCCAGCCTCGATGACCTGGCCGCCCTGCGCACCCTGGTGCCGCACGGCGTCGAGGGAGCGATTGTCGGCAAGGCGCTCTACGCCGGCAAGTTCACGCTGCCCCAGGCACTCGATACCGCCGGCCGCCGCTGAGCCTTGGCCGAGAAGAGGGAGCTGCCCGGCCATATTGCCGCCGCACTGGCCGGTGCTGGCGGCGCGGCGGATTCGGCAGGCAGGCCGTGGAGCGGCCGCGACCTGAGCGGGCCGGGCAATCCGCTGCACAATTTCAACGAGGACGACGGCGGCGCCGACCAGGGCTATCTGAAGGCGGTCGCGGCGCTGGGCGACGGCACCGGCGGAGAACCACAGGTGCTGCAGGCACTGGCATCGGCCCGCGTCTTCGTTCCGATCGTGGCGCAGCTCGGCGAGGAGGCAGCCGGAGCCGGCGGTCTCGCCGCCGACAAGCAGGCGGACATGGCTCTGGTCACCCTGCAGGCGCCCGACGGACGCCGGGCGCTGCCGGTGTTCACCTCGACGTCCGCCCTGGAGGCATGGCATGCCGAGGCCCGGCCCGTGGCCGTCTACGCCGCCCGGGCCGCGCTGTCGGCAGTGGCGGAAAAGGCCCAGCTGCTGGTCGTGGACCCGGGCTCCGAGGTGACTTTCGTGGTGCGCCGGCCGGGCCTCTGGGCGCTGGCCCGGCAGCAGGAATGGGTGCCCTCCTATGCCGATCCTTCGCTGGCGGACCTCGTCGCCGAGGCGGTCGGGGGAGAGCCGGACGTTCTGCGCACCGCCTTGGCCCCCGGCAGCGGCATCGCCTCCAGGACAGCCTCGGGGCGCATCCTTGCAGGCGGGGGACCGGGTCCGGAGCTGCGGTTGGTCCTGGCCGCCCGGGACGGCCTAAGCCAGGCGGAACTGCAGGGACTGGCCCAGCGGCTGCAAGGCCGGCTGGGCGCGTCCAAGGACTTTGCCGAGCGGGTGGATTCGCTGGAGATCAGCTTTGTCCGGGACACGGCCGGCAGGCATGCCGGGCCCTAGGTGTAGTTCTCACCTAGGGCGCAGGCGGCGGAAGGACCTGGATCTGCTAGGCCGGCTGGGTCCCTCCGGAAGGGCTGCGGCTGACGGGCCGTGCCCGCGGGCAGCGAAAAGGCGCCGGAGCTGTGCCCGGCGCCTTTTCGTGGAAGGTAATGCGCTTTTCAGTTGACCGGCCCGGTGAACTTTTCTCCGGGACCCTGGCCAGGAGCATCGGGGAGCACCGATGCTTCACGGAACGCCAGCTGCAATGAGCGCAGACCGTCGCGCAAGGGGCCGGCGTGCTGGCTGCCAATTTCCGGCGCCGCGGCGGTGACGAACCCGGCCAGCGCGGTGATCAGCTTGCGGGCTTCGTCAAGGTCCTTCAGCTGCTCGGCGTCCTCGCCCGCCGCCAGCCCGCACTTGACTGCCGCGGCGCTCATGAGGTGGACGGCCGCCGTCGTAATGACTTCCACTGCGGGTACTTCCGCGATGTCCCGCATCTGCGCAAGGACTTCCTGGTCCTGGCCGGCATTCTCCGGGCCGTCGAACGAGTGGCGGTGGCCGGCATCGGGGGCAGGATTGTTATCTGGGGTGCTCATACTGGTAAGCTTGGCACAGACCAATTGATTCCTGTTATTTTCGTGCCCGAGGGCACACCGGGTTTCCGGAAGGAATAACGGATCAATCTGCAAGCGGATTCGTCTCCCACCTGTCGGCATGGATTATCCACAGCTGCCGGGTTCCCGGTCGGTATTCAGTCCCCGTTGGGGATTGATGCGCGCAGTCCCTTGGGGGCCGCGCCGAACGCCGGCATCCGAGGCCTCCGATTGCGCACGCAGTAGGGGGCCTTCTCCTGTTGCGGGGCGGTCACCGTGACCACAACAATCAGGAGCCACACATTAGCGAGCCACGAATCAATGATCGGATCCGCGTCCCCGAGGTGCGGTTGGTAGGTCCTGCCGGCGAACAGGTGGGGATCGTCCGTATCGAGGACGCCCTGCGTCTGGCCGCCGAATCGGACCTGGATCTTGTTGAGGTAGCACCGCAGGCCAAGCCTCCGGTGTGCAAACTCATGGATTTTGGCAAGTACAAGTACGAAGCAGCAGTCAAGGCCCGTGAAGCCCGCAAGAACCAGACCAACACTGTTCTGAAGGAAATCCGGTTCCGGCTGAAGATCGACAAGCACGACTACGAGACCAAGCGCGGGCACGCCCTCCGCTTCCTCGGCGCGGGTGACAAGGTCAAGGCCGTGATCCAGTTCCGCGGGCGCGAACAGCAGCGTCCCGAGATGGGTATCCGGCTGCTGCAGAAGTTCGCGGACGACGTCGCCGAGGTCGGCATCGTCGAGTCCAGTCCCCGCATCGACGGCCGCAACATGGTCATGGTGATCGGCCCGATCAAGAACAAGGCCGAAGCCAAGGCTGAAGCCCGCCGCGCCACGCAGAAGGCAGAGGCGAAGGCGGCCAACGCCGCCAAGAAGGAGCGCGTCGACGTTTCCTCCAACCAGGCGCCGATGACGCAGAGCCTGGGTGACCTGTTGCCCGAGGGTCTGGCCACGAGCGCGGCGGAGCCGGCGGAGACGCCTTCCGCAGCCGAGGCTGCACCCGCAGCGGCGCCCGAGCCGCAGGTGGAGAAGGCGCCCGAGCCGCAGGTTGAGCAGGCACCTGAGCCCAAGGCGGAGCCCCGGGTCCAGCAGGAGCCGAAGCCGCAGGAATCGGCTCCCAAGCCGCCCGTCCAGCAGGCACCGAAGCCGCAGGCCGCACCTGCCCCCAAGGCAGCACCGGCTCCGAAGCCCCAGGCCGCACCGAAGCCTGCGGCGATGCCGAAGCCGCAGGCGCGGCCGAAGCCGATGCCGGGCCCGGCCAAGCCGTCCGCACCCAAACCTTCCGGTCGCGGCAGCTCCAAGAGCTGACGAGAGACCGGGTTCATCTGGCAGTCCGGGAGCACAAAGCTCCCGGGCTCCGGTAGACATGTCAACCGCGCGTTCCCGCAGGGAGCCGCACGAACCGACGGCCCTGGCCTGAGGATACGTAAGGAGAACGGCAGCTATGCCGAAGCAGAAGACCCACAGTGGCGCCAAGAAGCGCTTTAAGCTCACCGGCAGCGGCAAGCTCAAGCGGCAGCAGGCCAACCGCCGCCACTACCTGGAGCACAAGCCCTCCACGCTCACCCGCCGTCTGGCGAGCGACAAGATCGTGGCACCGGCTGATGTGAAGAACATCAAGAAGATGCTGGGCATCTAGCACACCCCTTTTCCGACCAGGTTCCGGCCGCAGCTGCCGTTGCCAGTCGTTTCAGCAATTCCGACGCCGGGGACCTGTTCCGGCCGTCCAACACCTAAAGGAGTACGCACGTGGCACGTGTGAAGCGGGCAGTCAACGCCCATAAGAAGCGCCGGGTAGTTCTTGAGCGCGCGTCCGGTTACCGCGGTCAGCGGTCCCGTCTCTACCGCAAGGCCAAGGAACAGCTGCTGCACTCGTTCGTGTACAGCTACGGCGACCGCCGCAAGCGGAAGGGCGACTTCCGCCGCCTCTGGATCCAGCGCATCAACGCTGCCTCGCGCGCCAACGGCCTGACCTACAACCGCCTGATCCAGGGCCTGAAGGCCGCCGAGGTCCAGGTTGACCGCCGCATGCTGGCTGAGCTGGCCGTCTCCGACGCCGCCACCTTCGCCGCGCTGGTCCAGATCGCCAAGGACTCCCTGCCCGCCGACACCTCGGCTCCGGCCGAGCGAAAGGCTGCTCCGGCTGCCAAGGCTGCTCCGGCTGCGAAGGCCGCTCCCGCCGCCGCCACCGCCCCGGTTGCCGCCGAGGGCGAGCTGTCCGGCGCCGTGAAGGCCGTCGACGGCCAGGACGCTCCCGAGGGCTTTGCCATCAAGGGCAACCAGTCGAAGAAGTACCACGTGCCGGGTTCGACCTGGTACGAGCAGACCACTCCGGTCTACTGGTTCAACACCGTCGAGGCCGCCAAGGCCGCGGGCTACGAGCCTGCCGGCGGCGAAGCACGCCAGAAGATCGCCGAGTAATTCTGCGAATCAGGCGGCAGCCAGCACTAACGCTATAGTCGCTCTATGAGCACTACCGGGCGCCCACCAGCAGTTATGTCCAATCCCCGAGCAGATCGGGTCAAGGACGTGGCGAAGCTGGCTGGGCGTCCCGCGCGTTTAAAGCGGCGGCAGTTCCTTGCCGAGGGGCCCCAGGCGGTGCGGGAGGCGCTCCTGGCCCACCGCAGCGCAGTGGCCGGGCGGCGGCCTCCCGTCGTCTCCGAGGTCTACGCTACGGAGTCCTGCCTGGACCGCTATCCCGAATTGGGTGACCTGGCAGCGGAGGCGGACCTGCGGCTGGCGAACGACGACGTCATCGCGGCCATGTCGGACACCGTCAGCCCGCAGGGCATCCTGGCCGTCTGCCACTACGTGGACCGGCCCTTGGAGGAGGTTCTCGCGGCTCGTCCCAAGCTGCTTGCCGTCATGGTGCGGGTCCAGGACCCCGGCAACGCGGGAACGGTCCTGCGGGCGGCCGATTCCGCTGGCGCCGATGCTGTCATCCTGATCGGCGGGAGCGTGGATATTTACAATCCGAAGGCGGTCCGGTCGACCGTGGGTTCCCTCTTCCACCTGCCCGTCGTCACCGGAGCGGACTTCGATGACCTCGTGGAGCAGCTGAAGGAACAGAGCGTGGCCGTGCTGGCGGCCGACGGCTACGGCGACATCGACCTGGACCGGCTGCAGGATGAGAGCGCCCTTCGCCGCGGCGGAGGGCTGCCAACCGGAAACGGCAGATCCTCGGGCCCCGCCTTGGAAGGCGAAACGGCCTGGCTCTTCGGCAACGAAGCCCAGGGCCTCTCTGAAGGCGAGCTGGCCGCCGCCGACTACCGCGTAGCGGTTCCCCTCTACGGCCAGGCCGAGAGCCTGAACGTCGGCACCGCGGCGACGGTCTGCCTTTATGCGTCCGCCCGGGCCCAGCGCCAGCGGGCCTAGCTTGGGGTTCAGCAGGAAGGCGCGGTAGATCGGCCTCGGCCCTGCCGACCGGGGACAGGGAATCGCCCGCCGGAGCGATGGTGCCGGGCGGGGGGACGCCGTCCCGACCGCCCGGACGATCTATCTGGAGCCCGGTACCTTCCGGTCCGGAAGAGCGGCATCGGTACCGGAGCGGGCCGGCGCCTTGGCTTTCCGTTCGAGGAGGCCCGAAATAACCGCCACGGCCAGGCCGAGGACAGCCAGGCCGGCCCCGACCAAAGCGGGCGCCTTATAGCCCCAGCCCGCGGAAATAACGGCTCCGCCGAGGAAGGCCCCGAGGGCATTGGCCATGTTCAGCGCGGAGTGGTTCAGCGAGGCTGCCAGCGTCTGGGCGTCCGGCGAGGCGTCCATGAGCCGGGTCTGCAGCCCGGGGATGAGGCTGGAACCGGCGACGCCGATCAGGAACACCATGGCTACGGCCAGGACGGCGAAATCCGCGACCACCCAAAAGATGGCGAGCACGCACACAATGGCTGTCATCACCTGGTAGATGCTGCCCATCACCGAGCGCTCGGCCAGCCGTCCGCCCAAGATGTTGCCGGCCACCATGCCCAGTCCGTACAGCCCGACGACGAGCGGCAGCGCGGATTCGGGCAGTCCGGCGACGTCCGTCATGGTCGGGCTGATGTACGAGTAGACGGCAAAGAATCCGCCGAAGCCGACCACGCCGATCAGCAGGGCGAGCCACACCTGGATCCTCTTCAGCGCCCGCAGTTCGCGGCGCATGCTCGCCTCCGCATGCGCGGGCCTGAACGGGACGAAGCGCTGGATCAGGAGCAGCGTGATGGCGCCGATGACGCCGACGGCCACGAACATCAGGCGCCAGCCGTAGTTCTGGCCAAGCCAGGTCACCAGGGGAACACCCACGACGTTGGCCACGGCCAGGCCGAGCATGACCGCGGCGACCGCGCGGGGGCGCTTGGAGGGCGCGACGAGGGAGGCCGCGATGACGGCGGCGACCCCAAAGTAGGCACCGTGCGGCAGGCCGGAGATGAACCGGGTCGCCAGCATGGAGCCGAAGTCGGGGGCAAGGACCGACGACAGGTTTCCCACGGTAAACAGCGCCATCAGCCCCAGCGCCATGTGCTTGTGGGGAAGCCGCGCACCGAGGGCGGCCAGAACCGGGGCGCCGACGACGACGCCCAGCGCATAGGCGGAAATCAGCTGGCCGCTTTGCGGAATGCTGATCTGCAGGCCCTCCGCCACGTTCTGCAGCAGACCCATGATCGCGAACTCCGTGGTCCCGATGCCGAAGCCGCCGGCCGCGAGGGCGATGATGGCTGCCGCGATGGGGACACGCGCGTGGTTCTGCGCGGACGCGTGGTCGTCTTTGGAAAGCATGTACGGGACTTTCGGGTAAGGGTAAGGGAAAGGCGCAGCCGGATCGGCCATGAGTCGGACGGTGCCGTAAACGTAACACTTCGACGTCGGCCTTCGGGGCGTGCTGTAGCGGAGGACACCTTCCGGTCGGTCGGGTGCGGGCCTCGGCCGTAGACTCGTGGGGTGGAACCACGACTGAAGCAGATTGTCGGCGCCGCCATCCTCGATTCGCTGGAGAGCCCAACGAGGCTGCTGGCCGCCCGGCGAAGCGCACCCGAGCAGCTGGCCGGCATGTGGGAGTTTCCGGGCGGGAAAGTGGAACCGGGGGAGGGCTGCGAAGACGGCCTTCGCCGCGAGATCCGCGAGGAGCTCGGCGTCGACGTCGAACTCGGGACTGAAGTCGTCGGCCCGCTCGACCAGGGGTGGCCCCTGAGCGGTGCGGCCGCTATGCGCGTCTGGAACGTGCGGATCATTGGCGGCGAGCCTCGCCCGCTGGAGGACCACGATGAACTGCGCTGGGTGGACCTGACGCCGCAGGAACTGACGGCGCTGCCGTGGATCCCGGCGGACCTGCCGATCGTCTCTGCCGTAGTGGAGGCCGCGCGAACAGCGCACAGCAGCCTGCCCTGAGGGCGGCCCCTGACCAGCCTAGAAGAGGGTGGGTTCGTGCACCGGCAGTGCGGTGAATGCCCCCTCTGCCCCCTCTGCCGCCGGCCGGACCTCCGCGCGCCGCCGGCCCGCCGTCGCTGAAACCCGCAGCTGGGCGGCGCCGCCGCTGAGTCCATGGCGGAGCTTGAACTTCCTGACTCTGCCGGCCAGCCACTGGCGATAGTCCTTTGAGGCATACGAGCCGCCGTTGTACAGACCGCGGTACCGGCCGACCAAGGATGGATACTCCCGGGCCAGCCATTGGAGGAACCACTCCCGCGCTCCCGGCCGCAAATGGAGGGCACCGGCTGTCACCCCGGAGGCGCCGGCCGCAGCCAGCTGGGAAAATAGCCGGTCGAGATGCTCGTCACTGTCCGTCAGCCAGGGCAGGATCGGCATCGCCATCACGCCGCATTCGAAGCCGGCGTCCGCGACCGCCCGGATGAGGTCCAGCCGGGCTTTCGGCGTGGGCGTGCCGGGTTCCACCTGCTGCTGCATCCGGGCGTCGGCGAAAGCCAGCGAGACGCCGATCCCGACGTCCACGCCGGCCGCGGCCTGCTGCAGCAGCGGCAGGTCGCGCTTGAGCAGGGGCCCTTTGGTCAGGATGGAGAAGGAAGTGCCGGAGTCAGCGAGGGCCCGAATGATGCCGGGCATGAGCCGGTAACGGCCTTCCGCCCGCATATAGGGATCCGAATTGGTGCCCAGGGCGACGGGCTCGCCCTGCCAGGACGGACGGGAGAGTTCCCTTTGAAGCACCTCGACGACGTTCGTCTTGACGATGATCTGCGTGTCGAAGTCCCGGCCGGCGTCCAGGTCCAGGTACTCGTGGGTCTTCCGCGCGAAGCAGTAGGTGCACTGATGCAGGCAGCCGCGCGTGGGGTTGATGGTCCACTCGAACGGCATGCCGGATTGGGCCGGAACCCGGCTGAGCGCTGATTTGCAGGCGATCTCGTGGAAGGTTACTCCAGCGAATTCGGGTGTCTGGACCGACCGGACCAGCCCCGCCAGCCGGGTCAGGCCCGGCAGGGCGGAGGTATCTTCGGCCGCCAATGACTGTCCATCCCAACGCATGCATCAATTCGAACACAGTTTCGAATATTGCTCAAGGTGCGCGGTGTCAACGCCTGAAGGGGGAGCTGCCGGCCGCCAGAAGGGGAGCTGCCGGCCGCCGGAAGGGGAGCCGCCGGCCGCCGGAGGGGCGGGCGGTCAGCGCTGCGAAGGCCGTGGCCGGCGCCCGCGGTAGCCGCGGGGCCGGAAGGACCGCAGCGGGCGCTCGCGGTAGCCGCCTTCGCGCAGCCCGGCCGCGCGCTCGAAGGGGTTCCGGGAGGCCGGGTCGCCCGTCCGGAGCAGGGACCACAGTGCCGCTGCCAGGTAGAGGGGCAGGAAGGGCAGGCCGAGGCAGAGGGCGTACTGGGTGCTGTGCCGGGCTTCGTGCCCCAGCAGCACCGGGTTGGCGGCCAGCCGGGCGGACTCCGGCCGGAACAGGACGACGTTGCCGAGCGTGAAGGCGGCGGCCTTTGGCAGCGGCCAGGTGTAGCCGTGGGCGAGGATGAGTCCGCGGGGGCCGTCGTGGAGCGAGCAGCGGGCCAGGCCGGCCGTTCCGAGTCCAAGCAGGGTCGACAGGTTGATCCAGTTGAGCAGGCGGCGCAGGCGTTCCCCGGCGGTCATGGGTTCATCATAGGTCGCCCTGTTCAGTGGGCGTCGGTGGCGTCCACTAGACTTAGGGAAGCCACGACAGGCCCGATTGCGGGCCGGCTGCGCCGCATCGGCGCTGTCGCGGCGCTTGTACGCGAACCGAAGGTAAGTACTCACACATGTCTGAAACCACCGTGGGGACCGAGTCCCCCCAGGTTGCCGCCGTGCCGCACCCCCTTGATGAAGCAGCCATCGCCGCCGCTGTAGAGCGGGCGATGGAGGCGATGGCCGCTGCGGCCGACCTTGAGGAGCTCAAGGCCGTGCGGATTGCCCACACCGGGGAGAAGTCCCCGCTGAGCCTGGCCAACCGGGAGATCGGGAAGCTGGACAAGGCGGACAAGGCCGCCGCCGGCAAGCTGGTAGGCCCCGCACGCGGCCGCCTGAACAAGGCGCTCGCCGCCCGGACCGAGGAACTCGAAGCCGCGCGCGACGCCCAGATCCTCGTGGAGGAAGCCGTTGATGTTACGGCGGCCCCCCGCCGTCGTCGTGCCGGCGCCCGGCACCCGCTGTCCGTTCTGCAGGACCGCGTCAGCGACATCTTCGTCGGGATGGGCTGGGAGATCGCCGAAGGTCCCGAGGTGGAGTCCGAGTGGTTCAACTTCGACGCGCTGAACTTCAAGCCGGACCACCCCGCCCGCGAGATGCAGGACACCTTCTTCGTCGAGCCGCCCGAGGCCCACCTCCTGATGCGCACGCACACGTCGCCGGTCCAAGTGCGTTCCATGCTGGAGCGGGACCTGCCGGTCTACGTGCTGTGCCCGGGCAAGGTCTTCCGGACCGATGAACTTGACGCCACGCACACGCCTGTGTTCCACCAGTTCGAGGGCCTGGCCATCGACAAGGGGCTGTCCATGGCTGACCTGCGCGGCACCTTGGAGCACTTCGCCCGACAGATGTTCGGCGCGGAAGCCTCCATCCGGCTGCGCCCGAACTTCTTCCCGTTCACGGAGCCTTCCGCCGAGCTCGACATCTGGCACCCCGGCGCCAAGGGCGGCCCGCAGTGGATCGAATGGGGAGGCTGCGGCATGGTGCACCCGAACGTGCTCCGCGCGGCGGGCATCGATCCCGAGGTCTACTCCGGCTTCGCCTTCGGAATGGGCATCGAGCGCACGCTCATGTTCCGCAACGAGGTCGGCGACATGCACGACATGATCGAAGGCGACGTCCGATTCAGCGAACACTTCGGGATGGAGATCTAAGTAATGCGTATCCCACTTTCCTGGCTGCGGGAGTATGCCCAGGTTCCGGCCGGAGCGACGGCCGAAGACGTTATGGCCCAGCTGGTCAAGGTCGGCCTCGAGGAAGAGGCGGTCCATCGTCCGCTGGACGAGCTGAAGGGCCCCATTGTCGTCGGCCAGGTGCTCTCCGCAGAGAAGGAACCGCAGTCCAACGGCAAGACGATCAACTGGTGCCAGGTCCGGGTGGTCCCGGAAGGCAGCGGGCAGACCCTCACTGGCGAGGGCATCGACCCCTCGGGCGTGCAGGGCATCGTCTGCGGCGCCCACAATTTCGAACCGGGCGACAAGGTCGTCGTGACCCTGCCCGGAGCAGTGCTGCCCGGGGACTTCCGGATCACCCCGCGGAAGACCTACGGCCACCTGTCCGCCGGCATGATCGCCTCGGTGCGCGAGCTCGGCATTGGGGAGGACCACGACGGAATCCTCGTGCTCTCCACCCTCGGCCTGGACCCCGAGATCGGCAGCGACGCCCTTGAGGTCCTCAGCCTGCACGACGAGGCAGCCGAGATCAACGTCACCCCGGACCGGAGCTACTGCTTCTCCATCCGCGGGGTGGCCCGCGAATATGCCCACGCCACCGGCACCGAATTCACGGATCCCGCCGCGGGCGTGACGGTGGCGGCGGCGGATGGTCCCGGCTACCCGGTCCGGCTCGAGGACCAGGCCCCGATCTATGGGAAGCCCGGCTGCGACCGGTTCGTGGCGCGCACGGTGCGCGGCGTGGACCCGTCCCGTCCGACGCCGCCGTGGATGGCCTCGCGCCTGCGCCTGGCCGGCATCCGGTCCATCTCGCTGGTGGTCGATATTTCCAACTACGTGATGCTCGAACTCGGGCAGCCGCTGCACTTCTACGACCTGGATCGGCTCGCGGGCGACATCGTCGTGCGGCGCGCGAACCAGGGCGAAACCCTCGAGACGCTGGACGGCAAGGTCCGCAAGCTGGATCCGGAAGACCTGCTCATCACCGATGATTCGGGTGCCATCGGCATCGCCGGCGTCATGGGCGGCGCCGCCACCGAGGTCTCCGACAGCACCGTCAACGTCCTGATCGAGGCGGCCCACTTCGAGGAAGTCGGCATTGCCCGCTCCCGCCGCCGGCACAAGCTGCCGTCCGAGGCTTCGAAGCGCTTCGAGCGCGGAGTCGACTGGCAGGTCGCGGACGAGGCGGCGCAGCGGGCCGTGGACCTGCTGACCGAGCTGGCCGGCGGCACCGCCGACGCCACGGCTACGGACGCCGGGCAGGAACCCGCCGCCGTCGTCATCGACCTGCCGGCGCACTACGCGGCAGAACGCATCGGTATGGAATTCACCGAGGACCAGATCGTCTCCTCCCTGCAGGACCTGGGCGCCGGCGTCGAGAAGTACGACGGCGGATATCGGGTGACGGTGCCCAGCTGGCGCCAGGACCTGGTCATCAAGGAGGATCTGACCGAGGAGATTGCGCGCCTGGTCGGCTACGACAAGATTCCCGCCACGCTGCCCGTCGCCCCGCCCGGCCGGGGGCTGACGCGGATCCAGCAGCAGCGGCGGCGCGTCCTGCAGTCGCTGGCGGACGCGGGCCTGACCGAGGTGCTTTCCTACCCGTTCGCCACCAAGGCGGACAACGACACGTTCGGTTCGCCGGACGGCACCGGCCGCAGCGCACTGAAGCTGGCCAATCCGCTGAGCGACGAGCACGGCTACCTCCGCACCAGCGTCCTGCCGGGCCTGCTGGAGACCGCGCGGCGCAACCACTCGCGCGGCTTCCGCGACCTGGCCCTCTACGAGGCCGGCCTGGTGTTCCTGCCGGGCGAGCGGCTCGGCTCGGCTTCGATCCCGCCGCTGGGCGCGCTCCCGGACGAGGAGGTGCTGGATGGTCTCTACGATGGCATTCCGGACCAGCCGCTGCACATCGCGGCCGTCTTCATGGGGCTTGATTCGCCGGCAGGCGCCGGCCACACGCCGCGCCCGTGGGACTGGGCCGACGCGCTGGACACGGCCCGCCTGGTCGGCGATGTCCTCGGCGTCGAACTGGTCATCGAGCAGGGACTGCACCAGGCCTTCCATCCCGGCCGCACGGCCAGGATCTCGCTGCGCAGCGGCGAGACTGTCGGCTATTCCGGCGAACTGCATCCGAAGCTGCTGGCGGCACGCGACCTCCCGGCCCGCACGGTGGCGCTCGAGCTGAACGCCGAGCTGCTCTTCGCCGCGGCCCCGGATGTGATCGTGGCCAAGCACATCTCGACGTTCCCCCTGGCCACGCAGGACGTGGCGCTCGTGGTGGACCAGGAGACCCCGGCCAGCGTGGTGCTGGAAACCCTCCGCGAGGGTGCGGGCGAGCTGCTGGAGGACATCGCGCTTTTCGATGTCTACTCCGGCACGGGAATCGAAGCCGGCAAGAAGTCGCTGGCCTTCGGCCTGCGCTTCCGCGCCAATGACCGCACGCTGACTGCGGACGAGGCCTCGGAAGCGCGCGCCGCCGCCGTCGCGCTGGCCGCCGAGCGGTTCGGCGCGGTCCAACGCTGAGTCCGCGCTTGGCAGCGGTCGCTCCAACGGGTAATAAGTGAAGAACAACGACGGCGGGACCGGGCGGTGCGCCCAGGTCCTGCCGCCACCGGGGGTAGGAAATGATGCAGGTATGAAGGCCGAGGTGATTATCCGGCTGGTCCATCTCGAGGCGGAGGCCGAGGAAAGCGGGCAGCCGATGCGCCGCGACGGAATCCGCCGGCGGGCGCGTGAGCAGGTCCTGCTCCTCGCGGCCGAGGAACTGGACGTGGCCCGCGGGCGGCTGGAGCTGCTGTTCGACTGCCGGGACTGCGAGCGTGGAAATGACGGCAGCCACGGGCAGCCGCAGCTGCAGCTCGACGGGGCTCCCTCACCGGTCCGGCTCAGCTACAGCCGGACCGGGCAGTGGCTGCTCGTGGCGCTCATTTTCCGTCCGGTGCTGCTGGGAGTCGACCTGGAGGACGCCGGCTCGGACGCCTTCGGGGAGACGGAAAATATTGACCCCGCGGCCTTCACCGAGGAGGAACGGCGGCTCGTCGGGTCCTCGGACTCACCAAGGCTGCTGCGCGCGCGACTGTGGACCCGCAAGGAAGCGCTGCTGAAGTCGACGGGCCATGGCCTGCGGCTGGCGCCCGATTCCGTCGGGGTGGCGGATGCGGACGGAAGCCCCAAGCTGATGCTCTGGCCCGGACACGCGGGGGAGCGGCCGGGAATCCGGCTCCTCGACCTCGACCTGCCCGCCAGGGAGGCCGGGATCCCGGTCCCGGCCTCCCTGACCGCCTCGCTGGCCGTCGGCGGCTCGTCCCAACCGGGGATTATCTTCCGGGAAGAGCTGGCAGCCCGCGGCTGAACAGCCACGCGTCCAAAAGCCCCCGCACGTCGAAGCTCGTTTCGGCCTCCGCCACTGCGATGAACATGCCGGTGTCCACCGAGCCGTACCGGTGCTCGGTGGCCCACCGGTGCAACAAGCGGTAGAAGGCGGCGTCGCCCACCGACCGGCGGAGAGCCTCCAAGGCCAAGGCGCCGCGCTTGTAGACGCGGTCGTCGAACATCAGCTCCGCGCCGGGATCGCCGACCAGGAGGTCCTGCGGAAGCGCCGCGAGCCTCTTCCACGCGGCGTTGGCGCGGGCCGCTGCAGGCATTGAGCCCGATTCTTCGGACCAAATCCACTCCGCGTAGCAGGCGAAGCCTTCGTGCAGCCAGATGTCCTGCCAGCTCGCCACCGTGAGGGAGTTGCCGAACCACTGGTGCGAGAGTTCGTGCGCGATCAGCCGCTGGGCCTCCCAGGAAGAGCTGAGGTGGTTGCTCCCCAGCACGGACAGCGACTGGGCCTCCAGCGGTATTTCCAGTTCATCTTCGGTGACGACGACGGTGTACTGGCTGAACGGGTAGGGCCCGAAACGGTCAATGAAGGTTTCCATCATGTGTTCCTGGCGGACCAGGCTGCTGCGCGCGTCGGCCGCGAGCGGTCCGGGGACTGCGATGTGCTGCCGGACGATGCCGCGGCTGCGGGTGGCGGATTCAGCCCGGCCGTCCGCCAGGTCCTCGAGGCCGTACCGGCCGATCTGGACCGTGGCGAGGTAGCTGGCCATCGGCTGGTCCATCCGGTATTCCCAGGTTTCCCTGCTCGACTTCTTGGTGTGCTGGACGAGGTCCCCGTTGGCGACCGCCCGGTAGCCGGCGTCCGTGGTCACCGCGATCCGGTAGGTCGCCTTGTCGGAGGGCCGGTCGTTGCAGGGGAACCACGAAGGGGCCCCGTTGGGCTGGCCTGCGACCAGGACGCCGTCGTCCAGTTCTTCCCAGCCTACTTCGCCCCACAAACCGCGAACCGGAACGGGCGATCCCTCGTAGCGGATGTCCAGTTCCACGTCCGCGCCGGCGTCCAGCGGGGAGGCCAGCGCCACAATGAGTTTGCCGCCCCGATGCGAGACCTTCTTCGGCCGCCGGCCGTTGACCAGGACCTTGGATACCGTCAGGCGTGCCAGGTCCAGTTCCAGCCGCTGGACGGGCCCCAGGACCCGCGCCGTCAGCCGGGCCCGGCCCGAGAGCCTGTTGGCGGCGAGCTTCACTTCGAGGTCAAGGTCGTAATGCAGGACGGCAAACGCCGTGCTGCCCGACCCCGGAAGGTAGGGGTCAGGGCGGGCCGGGCACAGCGGCGCGGGCGGCGCTGCGGCGGCCTCCTCCGGCCGGATGCCGGCGTTGGAACTCATGCTCCGGTGATCCACGGTCGTACGGGGTTTCCCATCCAGTAGCTGGCCGCCGGGACGGTCTCGCCGCGCATCACCAGCGAGGCGGGGCCGACCGTTGCTCCGGCGGCAATGGAAGCGGCGGGGAGAATGACTCCGTGCGGGCCTAGGGTGGCGCCGGCCGCCAGCTCCACGGTATCAATGCTCATCACGCGATCGTGGAACAAGTGCGTCTGGACCACGCAGCCCCGGCTGACGGTCGAGCCGTCCCCGAGCGCGACGAGGTCCGCCTCGGGCAGCCAGTAGCTTTCGCACCAGACGCCGTGGCCGATCTTCGCGCCCAGCCCGCGGAGCCACCAGACCAGGGGCGGGGAACCGGACATGATCCGGCCGAACCAGGGGGCGCTCACCAGCTCCACGAAGGTGTCCACGACCTCGTTGCGCCAGATGAAGGAGCTCCAAAGCGCGTGTTCTCCGGCACGGATCCGGCCGACGAGCAGCCATTTGGCGAGCACCGAGCTGCCGGCGGCAACCGCGCCGGCCGCGGCAAGGACCAGGCCTCCGGCCAACCCGGCCACCAGATAGCCGTAGGTTCCGGCGACCCGGTCTAGGGCGGCCAGGACGGCCAGGGCCAGGGCGACGGTGACCATGACCGGAACGAACCGGCACAGCTCCCATAGCGATCGGGCGAGTTTCAGCCTGGCAGGCGGGTCGTAAGTCAGGCTCACGTCGGCGGCGACCTCCGTGCGGTGCAGCCGTACCGGCGGGCTGCCCAGCCAGGATGACCCGGACTTGGCCTTGGCCGGGGTTGCGGAGAGGACCGCGACGAGGGAGTTCTTCGGAACCCGCCGCCCGGCGCCCGTCATACCCGAATTGCCCAGGAAGGAGCGCTTGCCGATCTTGGCCGGGCCAACCTTCATCCAGCCGCCGCCGAGTTCGTAGGAGGCCACCATGGTGTCATCGGCCAGGAAGGCGCCCTCGCCGATGGTGGTCATCTTGGGAATGAGCAGGACGGTTGAGGCCTCGACATTCCTGCCGACTTTGGCCCCAAGCAGGCGCAGCCACGCCGGGGTGAAGAGGCTGGCGTAGATGGGGAAGAGCAGATCCCGCGCCATGTCCAGGACACGTTCGGTGGCCCAGACCTGCCAGCCGACCCGGCTGCGCACGCGGTAGAAGCCGGGCTTCAGGCCGATGCCCAGCAGCCGGACGGTCAGCGCAACGAGCAGCATGAGGCCGGCGAACCAGACGGCGGCCGCCAGCGGCACGCTCGCGAGCAGCGGCAGGAAGGCCTCCGACAGGGTGCTTTCGGAGGGAACCAAAAGTACGACGACGGCGACAGCCGCCGCGGCGGCCACGTACGGCATGAGGGCCAGGAACGCCGAAGCCAGCGGGTAGAACAGCGACCACAGCGGGGACGACTTCGGCGGCGCGTCCGGCCACTCCTGCCGTGCCTTGCCCTTCCGGACGGCCGGCGACCCGGAGAAGTGCAGGCCGGCCTTGACCTTGCCGCTGACCGCGGAACCGGGGGCGACCGTGGCGTGGGCGCCGATCCTGGCCCCGGGCATCAGGGTGCTGCGGGCGCCGACGGAGGCGCCCGCGCCGACGTGGATGCGACCGATATGGACGCGGTCCCCGTCGATCCACCAGCCGGACAGGTCGACCTCGGGCTCGACGGCCGCGCCGGTGCCCACGGACAGCATGCCGGTCACGGGCGGTATGGAGTGCAGGTCGACGTCGCGTCCGATCTGCGCCCCCAGTGCCCGGGCGTAGTAGGGCACGAAGGGCGCGCTGGCCAGCGACACGGCGCCTGCCATGTCCGCGATCTGCTCCGCCAGCCAGAGCCTCAAGTGGACCTTGCCCGAGCGCGGATAGTTGCCCGGGGTGACCTTGCGCAGCAGCAGCCGGGCGGCCGCCACGGCAATGCCCATCCTGCCGACCGGGCTGACGAAGACGGCCCAGAGCGCGAGCACCCACCACCAGGACACGGTCGGTGCGCCGGTCAACACCCCGGTGTAGGAGAGCACATTGTTGATGATCATCAGGTAGGTCAGCCAGCGCATGCCGATGAGCATGACCAGAGGTATGCCCATCAGCGTCTGGAAGACCTGGGCCCTGCGCGTGGTCCGGCGGACGTCGCGCTCGCGCGGATGAGCGGGCTGGTCGTCCGGGACGGACTGCCGCACCGCGTCGACGAGCGCCCCGAAGCGCGGGTGGGCGTATATCTCGGACACCGCGATCGTCGGATACTTGCCCCGCAGGGCGGAGACCAGCTGGGCCGCGGCCAGCGACCCGCCGCCGTGGGCGAAGAAGTCGGCGTCGAGGGAAGCGATCGGCGTACCCAGCACCGCTTCCCACTGATCGGCGATCCAGGCCGCCTCAGGATCGAGGTCCGGGACGCCGGCCTGGTCGGCGGTGTGCGCACCGGGCAGTGGCCAGGGCAGCGCGTTGCGGTCCACCTTGCCGCTGGTTTTGACGGGCAGCGTATCCACGACGGCGAGGAGCGGAACCAACGCGGCGGGCAGTTGGCCGGCCAGGACCGCGCGCGCCCGGTCCAGGTCGTAGCCGTCCGGGGTCGCGAGGTAGCCCACGAGCAGTTGGTTGCCGGCTGCCGTCGTCTTGACGGCAGCGGCAGCGCCGGAGACTCCGGGAAGGGCCTGCAGTGCCGCGTCGACCTCGCCCAGCTCGATCCGCCGTCCGCCGAGCTTGACCTGCTCGTCCGCACGGCCCACGAAGAGCAGTCCGGCAGGGTCGTAGGTGACCAGGTCTCCGCTGCGGTAGGCGCGTTCCCAGCCGAGCGTCGGCATCGGTGCGTACTTCTCCGCGTCCTTCGCCGGGTCGAGGTAGCGGGCGAGGCCGACGCCGCCGATGATGAGCTCGCCGGTGCCGCCGGCGGGGACCGGAACCCCGGCCTCGTCGACCACGGCCAGGTCCCAGCCGTCCAGGGGGAGCCCGATGCGCACGGGCCCCCCGCCCCCGAGCGGGGCGGCGCACGCGACGACCGTGGCCTCGGTCGGGCCATAGGTGTTCCAGACCTCGCGGTCCTCCACGGCGAGGCGCCGTGCCAGTTCGGGAGGGCAGGCTTCGCCGCCGAAGATCAGCAGCCGGACATTCTCGAGCGCCTCGGCCGGCCACAGGGCCGCGAGGGTGGGCACGGTGGATACGGCGGTGATGTTCCGGCTGAGCAGCCACGGGCCAAGGTCCATGCCGCTGCGTACCAGGGCCCGCGGCGCGGGGACCAGGCACGCGCCATGGCGCCAGGCCAGCCACATCTCCTCGCAGGAGGCGTCGAAGGCGACCGACAGGCCTGCGAGTACCCGGTCCTGCGGACCCAAGGGCTCGGCGGGCAGGAAGATCCGCGCCTCCGCGTCCACGAAGGCCGCCGCGGAGCGGTGGGTCACGGCGACGCCCTTGGGTGTGCCGGTCGAACCCGAAGTGAAGATGACCCACGCGTCGTCGGTCGGCTCGGCAGGACGAGCCGCGGGGAAGGGCGCGGGGCGGCCGGGCGTGACCCGGATGGTGTCCCCGTCGGTCAGGATCCCGGCGACTTTTGCCTCGCCGAAGACGAGCCGGGCACGCTCGTCCGGGTCGTCGGCGTCGACCGGGACGTAGGCCGCGCCGATGTAGAGGGTCGCCAGGATGGCGATGTACAGTTCGCTCGTGCCGGAGGCGATCCGGATGCCGATCTTGTCTCCGGCGCCCAGGCCGGCAAGGTGGAGCCGGCGCCCTTTTGCCCGCACCTCATCCATCAGCTCGCTGTAGCTGAGCGGGCGGTGGCCGTCGTCGAGCGCAGTGGCGTCGGGATGCGCCTCGGCGCTGGCGACGAGGATGTCAATGAGGGTTCGGGGCTCCGGCGTCTCCGTTGAGCCGGGCAACTGGGGGGCAAAGGAAGTCACCCGGCCAAGTTTCCCCTATCAATATGAACGAATGACCCCGTTTACGGTGTAAGGTGTGCAACCTTACGGAATGAGCAGCAGCTTTCCGGTGGTTTTCCGGCCCTGCAGGTCCTCGTGCGCTCGCGCGGCGTCCGCCAGCGGATAGGAAGCGCCGATCCTGATGTCCAGGTCGCCGGCCGTAACCGCGCCGAAGATTTCCCGGGCGCGCCACCCGCGCTCGTCGGCGTTGAGCAGGTGGTCCTTGAGCTTCGGCCTGGTCACGAACAGCGAGCCGCCGGCGTTGAGGCGCTGCAGGTCGAAGGGCGGAACCTGTCCGGAGGCACCGCCGAACAGCACCAGGGTGCCCCTGGTGCGCAGGCAGGCCAGGGAACCGTCGAACGTGTCCTTGCCCACGCCGTCGTATACCGCGTCGACACCCGTGCCGCCGGTCAGCTGCCGCACCTTCTCGGGGAAGCCGTCGTAGCGCAGGACTTCATCGGCGCCTGCCGCGCGCGCGAGCTCTTCCTTCTCGCCGGAAGAGACCGTGGTGATCACGCGGACGCCCTTGGCCTTGAGCAGCTGCGTCAGGATCAGGCCCACCCCGCCTGCGCCCGCATGGGTCAGGACTGTCTGCCCCGAAGCAGCCTTGAAGCTGGAATTGACCAGGTAATGTGCCGTCAGGCCCTGCAGGGGAATGGCAGCGGCGGTCTCGTCGCTGATCCCGTCCGGCACCGCCAGGGCTTTGTCCGCATCGACGAGCGAGTATTCGGCGTAAGTACGCGCCCCTTCGCAGAAGGCCACGCGATCCCCGGCGGCCCAGTCCGCGGCGCCGTCCCCGACTGCCTCGACCGTCCCGGCCCCTTCGCTGCCGGGCGTATAGGGGAACGTGACGTTGTAGATCCCGCTGCGTTCGTAGGTCTCGATGAAGTTGACGCCGGCGGCCGCCATTTTCACGAGCAGCTGTCCGGGGCCGGGCTTGGGCTTGTCGACGTCCTGCAGCTGCAGGACCTCGGGGCCGCCGGGTGCTTCCGCCACGATTGCTTTTGCCATGCGCTCTGCCACTCCTTCAAAAAAGACCGGATTTCCATGCGGTGTGCGGGATCGGCCGGGAGGACGGCTAGAATCAGGCCGTAGAGCCCAGTCGGCGCACCTTGGCACCATCGTAACGTGCATAAATATCCCTCACCATGAATAATTTTGCTGTAGAGTGTCGCCATGACTTATTCCGTTGCAGTATCCGGGGCCAGCGGCTACGCCGGA
Organism: Arthrobacter mangrovi; assembly: GCF_026011795.1. GTDB lineage: Bacteria > Actinomycetota > Actinomycetes > Actinomycetales > Micrococcaceae > Crystallibacter > Crystallibacter mangrovi. The sequence continues at coordinate 159,510 of NZ_BRVS01000003.1, forward strand.
GGCGAGGTCCTGCGGCTCCTGTCATCCCATCCTGAGGTGTCGATAGGGGCCATCACGGCGCACAGCAACGCCGGCGGCAAGCTCGGCGGGCTGCAGCCGCACCTGCACACACTGGCCGACCGGGTTTTGGTCGAAACCACCGTGGAGAACCTCCTCGGCCACGACGTGGTGTTCCTCGCGCTGCCGCACGGCGCCAGCGCGGAGATCGCGGCCCAGCTGCCGAAGGACACCCTGGTCATCGACGCCGGCGCGGACCACCGGCTCGAGGACCCCCTGGCGTGGGAAAAGTTCTACGGCTCCGCACATGCCGGCACCTGGCCCTACGGCCTGCCCGAACTTCCCGGCCACCGGGAACGGCTCCGCAAGGCCAAGCGCATCGCCGTGCCCGGCTGCTACCCGACCAGCTCGCTGCTGGCCCTCACGCCCGGCTTTGCCGCCGGTCTGCTGGAGGCCGACGACGTCGTCATCGTGGCGGCGTCCGGCACCTCGGGCGCGGGCAAGTCGGCCAAGCCGCACCTGCTGGGCTCGGAGGTCATGGGCGGGATGAGCCCTTACGGCGTCGGTGGCAGCCACCGCCACACGCCGGAAATCGAGCAGGGCCTCTCCGCGGCGGCCGGCGAGCAGGTGAAGGTGTCCTTCACCCCGACGCTGGCCCCGATGAGCCGCGGGATCCTCGCTACCGCCACGGCCCGGGTCAAACCCGGTGTCGACGGCGAGCGGCTGCGCGTCGCCTGGGCCGAGGCCTACGCCGACGAGCCGTTTGTGCATCTGCTGCCCGAGGAGCAGTGGCCGCACACGAAAGCCGTGCAGGGTTCCAACCACGTCGCCCTCCAGCTGGCCTTCGACGAGCACGCCGGCCGTGTCATCGTCAGCTGCGCCATCGACAACCTGGCCAAGGGAACGGCCGGCGGAGCGATCCAGTCCATGAACATCGCCCTGGGTCTCGAGGAGACCACGGGCCTATCGCACCAGGGAGTTGCCCCGTGAGCGTCACCGCAGCCCAAGGATTCCGCGCAGCCGGCGTGACCGCCGGCCTGAAGGCTTCGGGGAAGCCCGACGTCGCGCTGGTGGTCAACGACGGTCCGTCGCGGTCCGCCGCCGCCGTCTTCACCTCCAACCGCGTCGCGGCGGCCCCCGTACAGTGGTCCCGCCAAGCCGTCAGTGACGGCCGCGCAGACGCGGTCATCCTGAACTCCGGCGGCGCCAATGCCTGCACGGGCGCCGAAGGATTCCAGAACACGCACCGCACCGCCGAAAAAACGGCCGAGCTCCTCGGCGTTTCCGCCGGCGACGTGCTGGTCTGCTCCACCGGCCTGATCGGCGAGCAGCTGCCCATGGACAAGCTGCTTCCGGGCGTGGAGGCGGCGGCCAAGGCACTCAGCGGTGAAGGTGGAGCGGAGGCCGCCGAGGCGATCATGACCACCGATACGGTCAAAAAGGAGGCCGTGTTCAGCGGCACCGGCTACACGATCGGCGGGATGGCCAAGGGGGCGGGCATGCTGGCCCCCGGCCTGGCCACCATGCTGGTGGTCATCACCACGGACGCGCAGATCGAAGCGGCGGCCCTCGAAATGGCGCTGCGGGAGGCCACGCGCGTCACCTTCGACCGGACCGATTCCGACGGCTGCATGTCGACCAACGACACGGTGGTCCTGCTGGCCTCCGGGGCGTCCGGCGCCGTGCCGGACCTGGACGAGTTCAGCCGGGGCCTCGGCATGCTCTGCTCGAAGCTGGCCCGCCAGCTGATCACCGATGCCGAGGGCGCTAGCCACGACATCTCCGTGACCACCATCAACGCGGCGTCCGAGCGCGACGCCGAGACGGTCAGCCGCGCGGTGGCCCGGTCGAACCTCTTCAAGACCGCGATTTTCGGCAAGGATCCCAACTGGGGCCGGGTGCTGTCCGCGGTCGGCACGACCGACGCGGCCTTCGAACCCGAAAACCTCAACGTGACCATGAACGGCGTCCAGGTCTGCCGCAACGGCGGAGTCGGCGATCCGCGGGACCAGGTCGACCTCGAGGGGCGCGACGTCGCCGTCGTTATCGACCTAAAGGCGGGGGAGGAGTCGGCGACCATCTGGACCAACGACCTGACCCATGACTACGTCCACGAGAACTCCGCCTACTCCAGCTGACCGCCGGTGCCACCGGCGCGGCAACGGAAGGAAGCCATGACATCCCCGAATAACTCGATGCTTGTCGCGCAGGACAAGGCGGCCACGCTGGTCGAGGCGCTGCCCTGGATCCAGCGCTTCGCCGGCACCACCATGGTGGTCAAGTACGGCGGCAACGCCATGATCAATGACGACCTGCGCCGTGCCTTCGCCGAGGACATCGTGTTCCTGCACCACGTCGGCATCAGGCCGGTCGTGGTGCACGGCGGCGGTCCGCAGATCAACTCGATGCTGGAGCGGCTGGGTATCGAGTCGGAGTTCAAGGGCGGCCTGCGGGTGACCACCCCGGAAGCCATGGACGTGGTCCGCATGGTGCTCACCGGCCAGGTCGGCCGCGAGTTGGTGGGCCTGATCAACGCCCACGGGCCGTACGCCGTGGGGATGTCCGGCGAGGACGGCGGCCTGCTCCAGGCCGTGCGCACCGGCACCGTGGTGGACGGCGAGGACGTGGACCTGGGGCTGGTCGGTGAGGTCGTCGGCGTAAACCCCTCGGCCATCCTGGACCTGCTCGAGGCCGGCCGCATCCCGGTCATCTCCACCGTGGCCCCGGAAACCGGCCGCGACGGCGAGAACGCCGGGCAGGTGCTCAACGTGAATGCGGACACCGCCGCAGCGGCCGTGGCCGACGCGCTGCGGGCCTCGCGGCTGGTCATCCTGACCGACGTCGAGGGCCTGTACGCGAACTGGCCCGACAAGTCGTCGCTGATCTCCTCGCTCACCGCCTCCGAGCTGCGCGAGCTGCTGCCGGGACTGGAATCGGGCATGATTCCCAAAATGGAGGCCTGCCTCAAGGCCGTCGACGGCACGGTGGAACGCGCCGCCGTCGTCGATGGCCGGATGGCGCACTCGATCCTGCTGGAGGTCTTCACCACGGCCGGCATCGGAACCCAGATCGTACCGGACGGAGAAGCGGAATGAGCCAGAACCCCACTGCCACGGCGGGAACGTCGGCCACGGAACTCGCGGGTTTCGAGGGCCTGCACAACCAGGAGCTGCTCGGCCGCTACAACCAGTCCCTGATGGGTGTCTTCGGCACGCCGCAGCGCGTGCTGGTGCGCGGCAGCGGCTGCACCGTCTGGGACGCGGACGGCAAGGAGTACCTGGACCTGCTGGGCGGGATCGCCGTCAATGCGCTGGGCCACGCCCACCCGCTGCTGACCAGCGTGGTTTCCAGCCAGCTGGCCACGCTCGGCCACGTGTCCAACTTCTTCACGAGCCCGTCCCAGATCGCCCTCGCGGAGAAGCTGCTGGGCCTGTCCGCGGCGCCGGCCGGATCCAAGGTGTTCTTCGCGAATTCAGGCACCGAGGCACTGGAGGCAGCCTTCAAGCTCGCGCGCCGCCACGGCAATAACGACGCCGGGGGCAAGCGGGGGCGGATCCTCGCCCTGGAGAATGCTTTCCACGGGCGCACCATGGGCGCCCTGGCCCTGACCTGGAAGCAGGCCTACCGGGAGCCGTTCGAGCCGCTGCCCGGCGGTGTCGAGCACATCCCGGCCGGGGATGCCGACGCCCTGCGCGCGGCCGTCGACGAGACCGTGGCGGCGGTGTTCATCGAACCGATCCAGGGCGAGGCCGGCGTCCGCGGCTACCCGGCCGGATACCTGGAGCTGGCCCGCGAGCTGACCCGCGAAGCGGGCGCGCTGCTGGTTTTCGACGAGGTGCAGACCGGCGTCGGCCGCACCGGCAAGTGGTTCGCCTCCGAAGGCGTACTCCCGGATGCGATGACGCTGGCCAAAGGGCTTGGCGGCGGCTTCCCGATCGGGGCCATGATTACCTTCGGACCGGACGTGTCCACGCTGCTGGGCACGGGCCAGCACGGAACGACGTTCGGCGGCAATCCGGTGGCCACCGCGGCGGCGCTGGCCACCCTGCACACCATTGAGTCGCAGCAGCTGCTGGTGCACGTCCGGCAGACCGGCCAGGCCATCCGCGAGGCGCTGTCCGGGCTGGACTTCGTGACCGAAGTCCGCGGGGAAGGCCTGCTGATCGGGTTCGACCTCGCTGCCGAGGCCGCGCCGGCGCTCGTGCAGCGCGCGCTGGACGCCGGCTTCATCGTCAATTCCACGGGCCCGGCGACCGTCCGCCTGGCTCCGCCGCTCATCGTGACGGCAGAACAGGTGCAGCGTTTCGTCGACGCGCTGCCGGAGCTCTATGCCGCCGCCACCAAGGAGGAAAAGTGACCACCCCCAACACCGCCGTCGTCCGCCACTTCCTGGTGGACACCGACCTCAGCCCGGCCGAGCAGGCCGAAGTGCTGGACCTCGCCGAGGCGATGAAGCGCGACCGCTACGGCTACCGGCCGCTCGCCGGTCCGCAGACCGTGGCCGTCTTCTTCGACAAGACATCGACCCGCACCCGCGTCTCGTTCGCAGCCGGCATCGCCGAGCTCGGCGGCAGCACGCTGATCGTGAACCCGGGGGAGTCGCAGCTGGGGCACAAGGAATCGATCGCGGATTCGGCCAAGGTGCTAAGCCGCATGGTCTCGACCATTGTCTGGCGGACTTACGCGCAGTCGGGTCTGGAGGAGATGGCGGCAGACTCGCGCGTGCCGGTCATCAACGCGCTCAGCGACGACTACCACCCGTGCCAGCTGCTGGCGGACCTGCTGACCGTGCGCGAGCACAAGGGCAAGCTGGCCGGGCTGACCATGGCGTACCTCGGCGACGCCGCCAACAACATGGCCAACTCCTACCTGCTGGCCGGCGCCACCGCGGGCATGCACGTGCGCGTCGCGGGCCCCGAGGGCTACCTGCCCGAGGAACGGATCATCGAGGCCGCCCGGGCGCGCGCCGCGGAAACCGGCGGCTCGGTCGCGGTGACCACCGACCCCGCGGAAGCCCTCGCCGGGGCGGACGTGGTGGCCACGGACACCTGGGTTTCGATGGGGCAGGAAGAGGAAAAGGCGGCCCGGCAGGAGCTGTTCCGCGGCTACGCCGTCGACGCCGCGGCCATGAAGCTCGCGGATCCGGACGCCGTCGTCCTGCACTGCCTGCCCGCCTACCGCGGTTACGAGATCGCCGCGGACGTCATCGACGGTCCGCAGTCGGTGGTCTGGGACGAGGCGGAAAACCGGCTGCACGCGCAGAAGGCGCTGATGGCCTGGCTGCTCGCCGCGTCCGGACTGGCCGCGACGGAACCCGCGGCAGCCCGCGGGCGATGAGCGTGCAGCCGGCCTCGCAGCCGTCCACCAAGACCGCCCGGCAGGCCAGGATCAAGGCCATCCTGGGGGCGGAATCGGTGCGGTCCCAGGCGGAGCTGGCCGCGCTGCTGGCGGACGACGGCGTGCAGGTCACCCAGGCCACACTGTCCCGGGACCTGGTGGAACTCGGGGCGATCCGGGTCCGCGGAGTCGACGGCGGGCTTGTCTACGCGATCCGCGGCGAAGGCGGCAGCCGGCTGCCGCAGACGGGCGTGACCCAGGAGGTGCTGGACGCCCGGCTGGCCAAGCTCTGTGCCGAACTGCTGGTCACCGCCGAAGCCTCCGGCAACATCGTGGTGCTGCGGACCCCGCCCGGCGCGGCGAATTTCCTCGCCCTGGCGATCGACCACTCGGTGCTTCCCGCAGTCTTGGGATCCATCGCCGGCGACGACACGGTGCTGCTGGTCACGCGCGACCCGCAGGGCGGCGAGGAGATGGCCGCACGCTTCCTCGCGCTGGCGGACCCGCAGCAGGCCGAGGCCTGAGCAGGCCGCGGTACCGGCCGCGACGTCGGCGCAGCCGCACGCTGCGGCCCGCGGACATTGATTTACTGATGAGCGAACAAGTACTTACGGACGAAGGATTCTAGCCATGGCTGCCCAAGGAACGAATGAAGGAGCTCTCTGGGGAGGCCGCTTTGCCGGCGGTCCCGCCGATGCGCTCGCCGCCCTCAGCAAATCCACCCACTTCGACTGGAGGCTGGCCCCCTACGACATCGCCGGCTCCCGGGCTCACGCCCGCGTGCTGCACCAGGCCGGCCTGCTGGACGAGGGCGAGTTGAAGGGCATGCTCGCGGCGCTGGACCAGCTGGACGCCGATGTACGTTCGGGCGCATACACGGCGGCGGAGACGGACGAGGACGTCCACGGCTCGCTCGAGCGCGGCCTGATCGAGCGCGCCGGCCCCCGGCTCGGCGGGAAACTGCGGGCGGGCCGTTCCCGCAACGACCAGATCGCCACCCTCGGACGGATGTACCTGCGCGACCATGCACGCATCATTGCCCAGGGCGTACTGGCCACCGTCGATGCGCTCGTCGCACAGGCCAAGGAACACCACGGCGTCGCGATGCCCGGCCGGACCCACCTGCAGCACGCCCAGCCGGTGCTGCTCAGCCACCACCTGCTGGCTCATGCCTGGGCGCTGCTGCGGGACGTGCAGCGGCTGCAGGATTGGGACAAGCGCGCCGCGGTATCGCCGTACGGTTCGGGTGCGCTGGCCGGCTCGTCGCTGGGCCTGGACCCGAACGCCGTCGCCGAGGAGCTGGGCTTCGACTCCGCGACCTGGAACTCGATCGACGGCACCGCGTCCCGGGACGTCTTCGCTGAATTCGCCTGGGTCGCGGCCATGATCGGCGTGGACCTGTCGCGCATCTCCGAGGAAGTCATCTTCTGGGCGACCAAGGAGTTCTCCTTCGTAACCCTCGACGACGCCTACTCCACCGGCTCCTCGATCATGCCGCAGAAGAAGAACCCGGATGTTGCCGAGCTTGCCCGCGGCAAGGCCGGCCGGCTGATCGGGGACCTGACCGGCCTCCTGGCCACGCTCAAGGGCCTGCCGCTGGCCTACAACCGCGACCTGCAGGAGGACAAGGAGCCGGTCTTCGACGCCGCCGACACCCTCGAGCTGCTGCTGCCCGCCGTTTCGGGCATGGTCGCGACGCTGAAGTTCAACACCGACCGGCTGGAATCGCTGGCGCCCCAAGGATTCGCCCTCGCCACGGACATCGCCGAGTGGCTGGTCCGCCAGGGCGTGCCGTTCCGCGACGCGCACGAACTCTCGGGCGCCGCGGTGCAGCTGGCGGAGGGCCGCGGCGTGGAGCTGTGGGACCTGAGTGACGAGGACTACGCCGGCATCTCCGAGCACCTGACTCCGCAGGTCCGCGAGGTGCTGACCGTCGAGGGCTCGCTGGGCAGCCGCAGCTCCCAGGGCGGCACGGCACCCGAAGCCGTGGCGCGGCAGCTGGAGCAGCTCGGCAGCCAGCTGGAGTCCGTCCGCAGGTACGCCGAGGGCTCCTGACGATACCGCGGAACAGCGCCCGGCGCTCCGGTTCCCGCCGCGCCCCTGGCGGGAGCCGGCGTCGTGCTTCCTCCGGCCGCAAGGACGAGGTTACCCGCCGGTAACAATGCTCTTTGGGGTAGTTTGTGACTCGAAGCCCCGAGTCAACCGAAGCGGAGGATGTGACGATGACGACGCTGAGCTCGCATGAGGAAAAGGCGGTCCCTTCCGGGCGGATCGAGCGGGTGGACTCGGACTACGTGCTGGCCTTCGACCGGCAATTCGACTACCCGCGCCGCTACATCTGGAGCCTGCTGACCGAGCCGGACCAGCTGGCCAAATGGCTCGGCAAGCCCATCTCGGGGTTCGAACTCGGGCAGCCCTACGAGCTGGATGTTGGCGGGGGAGCGGTCACCGGCATGGTCCTGCAGCTCAATCCGCCGTTGAGCCTCCAGTTCACCTGGGAGGACGAGCTCGGCGACGAGTCGCTGATCGAATGGCGTACGTTGGACAGCAACGGCGGCACGCTGCTGCAGTTCCGCTCCCGCGCGGAAAACCGCGACTTCCTGACCGAGGGCAGCGCCGGCTGGGACACGCTGCTGGACGCGCTCGAGGAGGTGGCGGCCGGCCGGATCCCGCAGCCGCAGCCGCGCCGCTGGGACCAGCTGCGCGACGCCTACGCGAGCGAGTACACACTGTCGAACACCATGGGCACGCTCGGCCACGACTCCGGACACCCGTGCATCCGCTTCGACCGCCTGCTCCCGGGGGACCGCGAGACCGTCTGGCAGGCGCTGACCGAAGAGCAGCAGTTTTCCCGCTGGCTCGCGCCCGGAAGCCTCGAGCTGCAGGCAGGGGGCGGTATCCGGCTGGACTTCGGCACCTTCACCATGGAGGGCGACGTCACCTACGCGCTGGCCGGCCAGGGGCTCGAGTACAGCTGGCGGAGCCCCGAGGTCCGGGACAGCTCGGTCCACTGGCTGCTGGAGGACAGCAACGGCCGGACGATGCTGAAGCTGCTGCACAACCTCATGGCGCCCTCGCGCGCAGCCGAGCTGCTGGCCCTCTGGCACCACCGGCTGGACGCGCTGGCCCTGATGCTCTCCGGCGGCGAGGTCCATCTCTCGGCGCACCGGCTTGAGGCCCTGACCCACTTCTACCGGCGGCAGACCGGCGGCACCCAGCAGTAGTGGACGCTGCACTGCTGCAATGGCTCGCCCGGTCCGCAGTCGACGTCGCGCCCGGACTGCTGGGCGGCAGACTGGCACGCACGACGGCGGAAGGCACCGTGGCCGTGCGGATCACCGAAGTGGAGGCGTACCTGGGGGAGCACGATCCCGGGTCGCACGCCTTTCGCGGCCAGACCAACCGCAACAAGGCCATGTTCGGCCCGGCCGGACACATCTATGTCTACTTCACCTACGGCATGCACCATTGCGTGAACATCGTCTGCGGGCATCCCGGCCAGGCGACCGGGGTGCTGATCCGGGCGGGCGAAGTCGTTGAGGGGGTGTCGCTGGCCGAGCAGCGGCGGCCGTCCGCCCGCGGCCCGCTGGAACTGGCCCGGGGCCCGGCCCGGCTGGCGCAGGCGATGGGGCTGACCCTGGCCGACAACGGCCGGGCCCTCGTACCCGGCGAACTCGAGCTGCACCTGCCGCCGGTGCCCGCGCCGGCGGCCCATGTCCGCAGCGGTCCCCGGGTGGGCGTCAGCGGCGAGGGCGGCTCCGAGAACTATCCCTGGCGGTTCTGGCTGGAGGGCGAAAAGACCGTCTCGCCCTACCGGTCCGCGAAGCCGCGGCGCCGCAGCGCCGACTGACCCGCCCGCCGGGACAGGTAGGGTAGACGGGTGCGAGAACGCTCTCCTGAACCTGTTGAATCGATCATTGGACGGCTCTCGGCAACCGTCCCGGACTATCCCCAGCCCGGCGTCGTCTTCCGCGACCTGACTCCCGTCTTCGCCGACGGGCCGGCCCTGCGCAGCATCGTGCACGCGCTGATCGACCCGTTCGCCGGCCAGTTCGACGCGGTGGCCGGCATCGAAGCCCGCGGCTTCCTGCTCGCCGCCGCCGGCGCCTACGCCTCGGGCAGCGGTGTCGTCACCGTCCGGAAGAAGGGCAAGCTGCCGCGCCGCGTCTATGCGGAGGACTACACGCTGGAATACGGCACCGCGACCCTGGAGCTCCACATGGACGATCTCCGGCCCGGCATGCGCGTGCTCATTCTGGATGACGTGCTGGCCACCGGCGGCACGCTGGCCGCCGCCGCGCGGCTGTTCGAACGCGCCGGGGTCCAGGTGTCGGGCTTCGGTGTGGTGCTGGAACTGGCGGGCCTGCGCGGCCGGGCCAACCTCGCGGGCCGGCGCATCCGTTCCCTCGTCCGCGAGTAGCCGCACCCCTTTCCTGCCGTTCCCGCAGGTTTGCCCGCGGTTGAAGGAAAATTCACCCGCGGCACTGTAAAATGGATGGTCTGCCTTTGCAGGAGGGGAACGGGAAAATGCAGGAAACGGTTGCAGCTCACGCCGAACTCGGCCATGAGCGGGAATATGTGGCGGGTTTGTACCGCCGGCTCGATGAACTCCGCGCCGAAAAGCAGGAGCAGCTGGACCGTGTCCGCCGCAGCGGCGCAGTCGGATCCATGCAGAACATCTCGGAGCGCGACGCGTTCGCCACCATGTACGAGGACCGCCTGGAACAGCTCAACGCCGTCGACGACCGGCTGGTTTTCGGGCGGCTCGACCTGGACGGCGGCGAGTCGCGGTACATCGGCCGCATCGGCCTGAGCACCGCGGACCTGCAGCGCCTCATGGTTGACTGGCGGGCCCCGGAAGCCGGCGTCTTCTACCAGGCCACGGCCTTCGAACGCCACGGCGTGCGCCGCCGGCGCCACCTCGTCCTCAAGGGACGGGAAGTGAAGGCCATCGAGGACGACGTGCTGGACGCGTCGATGCTGACGGACTCCAGCAGCCTGCAGGGCGAGGGCGCCTTGCTGGCCGCGCTGAATTCCAAGCGGACCGGCCATATGTCGGACATCGTCGGGACGATCCAGGCCGAACAGGACCGGATCATCCGCAGCCCGATGCCGGGCGTGCTCGTCGTCCAGGGCGGACCGGGCACGGGCAAGACCGCGGTGGCCCTGCACCGGGCTGCGTATTTGCTCTACATGCACCGCGAGCGGCTGAAGTCGGCCGGCGTCCTGCTGGTCGGCCCGTCGAATTCCTTCATGAAGTACATCGAACGCGTGCTGCCGTCACTGGGTGAGACCGGCGTCGTCATGTCGACGGTGGGCCGGCTCATGCCCGACATCAGCGCCGTCCCCGAGGCGGATCCCGCCGTCGCCGAACTCAAGGGCCGCGCGTCCATGGCCAAGGTGGTCGCCCGCGCCGTCGCCAACCGCCAGCGCATCCCCGCGGGCCCGCGCAAGCTCAATGTCGAGGGGACCACGCTGACGCTCACGCCCCGGCAGGTCATCCGCGCACGGGACAAGGCCCGGGCCACCGGCAAACCGCACAACGAAGCACGGACGACTTTCGTCAAGATCCTGCTGCGCGAGCTCACGGAGCAGCTGACGGACGCGTTGAACAAGTCCGCAGGAGCGGGCAACAACACGGACCGGGCCTACCTGACCGAAGATGTCAGGACCTCCCGCGACGTGCGGATCGCGCTGAACCTGTGCTGGATGCCGCTGACGCCGGAGCAGCTGATCGGGGAGCTCTTCAGCAAGCCGGCCCACCTCGAGGCCGCCGCCCCCGGAATGACCGAGCAGGAACGCGCCCTGCTGCAGCGGCCGCGGGACGCCGCCTGGACGGAGGCGGACGTTGCGCTGCTGGATGAGGCGGCGGAACTGCTCGGCCCGATGGACGCGTCGGCCGGCCGCGACCGTGCGCAGCGTGAACACGACCGGGCCCGCGACGTGGCCAATGCGGAACAGTCGCTGAAGAACGTGGACGAGATGCTGAAGGAAACGGGCATCGACGGGCTGGTCAGCGCAGAGGACCTTGCGGCCCACAACCAGGCCCAGGAGACCCGCTTCACGGCGGCGGAACGTGCCGCCTCCGACCGGACCTGGGCGTTCGGGCACATCATCGTGGACGAGGCGCAGGAGCTTTCGGCCATGCAGTGGCGCCTGCTGATGCGCCGCTGCCCGTTGAAGTCGTTCACGATCGTCGGCGACATCGCGCAGACGAGTTCGTCGGCCGGTGCGCAGTCGTGGCAGCAGGCGCTGGAGCCCTTCGCGAAGGACCGCTGGCGGTTGGAGGAACTGACGGTCAACTACCGCACACCCGCACAGATTGCCGAGGCTGCGGTGCGCGTCGCGAACGCCGCCGGCCAGGTGGTCTCGGCGCCGAAGGCCGTGCGCGAAGGCCGTTGGGCGCCCGTCGTCGACCGGGTGGACCACGGCGAGCTAGCCGCACGGATGCTGGACGCGGTGCCGCAGGAGGTGGAACTTCTCGACGGCGGCCTGCTGGCCGTCATCGCCGCGGAGCACCGCGTTCCGCACCTGCGCCGGGCCTTGGCCGGGGTCTACGACGGCAGGGTCGGCGGCGGTGCCGGCGGCTTGGACCAGGACATCACCGTCATCGGGCCCAAGGAGGCCAAGGGCCTGGAGTTCGACGGCGTACTGCTGCTGGAACCGGCGGAAATCCTCGACGATGCGGCCGGCCGCGTGGGTGACCTGTACGTGGCCATGACCCGGCCGACGCAGCGGCTGCGCGTCATCGCGGCACGCGATATCCCTGCAGGCTTGGAAGGCTGATAATTTAGGTCCCGTGTCAACGAATACGTTTCTGAGTTCCCAAAAGAATGATCCGGGCTTCGCCAGTGTATGGCAGGAGCTCAAGTGGCGAGGCCTGGTCCAGGTGTCGACGGACGAGGCCGAGCTGGAAAAGCTGCTCGCCGGGGAGCCGGTCACGTATTACTGCGGGTTCGACCCGACGGCGCCCAGCCTGCACCTCGGCAACCTGGTGCAGCTGCTGACCATGCGGCGCCTGCAGCTTGCGGGCCACAGGCCCCTGGCGCTGGTGGGCGGTTCCACGGGCCTGGTCGGCGATCCCCGTCCGACGGCGGAACGCACCATGAACACCAAGGAGACCGTCGCGGAATGGGTCGGTTACCTGCAGGGCCAGGTGCAGCGGTTCCTGGACTTCGACGGCGCCAGCGCGGCCCGGATGGTCAACAACCTGGACTGGACCGCGCCAATGAGCGTGCTCGATTTCCTGCGCGACGTCGGCAAGCACTTCAGGGTCGGCACGATGGTCAAGAAGGATATCGTCGCCTCCCGGCTGAACTCGGACGAGGGCATCAGCTATGCGGAATTCAGCTACCAGATCCTCCAGGGCATGGACTTCCTGGAACTGTTCCGGCAGTACGGCTGCGTGCTGCAGACGGGCGGCTCCGACCAGTGGGGCAACCTGACCAGCGGTATCGACCTGATCCACAAGGTCGAGGGCAAGAGCGTGCATGCCGTCGGCACCCCCCTGATCACCAACGCGGATGGCACGAAATTCGGCAAGAGCGAGGGCAACGCCATCTGGCTCGATGCCGCCATGTGCTCGCCCTACGCCATGTACCAGTTCTGGCTGAACACCGCCGATGCGGACGTCGTGCAGCGGCTGAAGGTATTCACGTTCCGCAGCAAGGCGGAGATCGAAGAACTGGAGCGGGCCGTAGCCGAACGGCCGCATACCCGTGAAGCCCAGCGCGCCCTCGCCTACGACGTGACCTCGATCGTCCACGGTGCCGAGGCAACGGAAAAGGTCATTGCGGCCTCCGCCGCTCTCTTCGGGCAGGGCGATCTCGCGGCGCTGGACGAAGCGACACTCGTTGCGGCCACGGCTGAACTGCCCAGTGCCCCGGCCGGCGACGGAGAACTCAACATCGTCGACCTGCTCGTGTCCTCGGGGCTGGCGGCCAGCAACTCCGCGGCCCGCCGCACGATCTCCGAAGGCGGCGCGTACGTGAACAACGCCAAGGTCACGGATCCGGAAACCGTGATCGACTCCGCGAAACTCCTGCACGGCAAGTACCTGCTCATGCGCCGAGGCAAGCGCACTCTGGCCATGGTGGTCGCGGCGTCCTAACTGGTTGTTCCCCGCAGCGGGAACCAATGAGCGGGCCCGGCCTGCTGCAGCGTCCGATCAGGGCCGGCAGCAGGCCGGGCCCCTCGGTTTTGGGCGAATTTACCGCCGATTTGCGAACCGTTCGGAGGGCGTGTAATGTCTTCTGAGTCGCCGCCGAGGCCGTGAAAACGGAATGCGAGCAGGCGGCCAAACCCCCTGAGAATCCAAAGTGGTTCGGCTATGCGTCCGCGCTAAAGCCGGAAATGCTTTGTAATTCGTCGTGGGCGCATTCTTTTGTGAATGTAAAATCGCGGAAAACGCCGATTTGACAGAAACAAAAAGGATGGAATAACTTAGAAACATCGCAGCGAAGAAAAGCGAAACAATGCGATCCGAAAACGGACCGCGTCTTTTCCAAAGTAATCGTTTGCTCCTGTTGTTTGAGAACTCAATAGTGTGCCAAGTTTGTTGATACCAATTTTTTGTTGGTTGAGATTGTGTCGTGGTGTGCCACCCCCGTGGTGTGCTGCGATGTTTTATCAGCCTGGATTTGAATTTTGTGCATGCCCGGCCGGCTAATTTTCCTTGGCTGTCGGGTGTGTGTCTGTTGGAA